>CAVXVQ010000001.1:0-260263 GCA_963765165.1 uncultured Alphaproteobacteria bacterium
TCTGGTGCAGATAATGCGCGCGGCGCCAACCTCATCGTCCGCACATCCCGGCGAAAGCCGGGATCCATCTTATTATGCGGGGAGCGGCTATCCTTGGCCTGCGCGCCTGCCGGCGCGCGCTGGATCCCCGGCTTTCGCCGGGATGAGCGGTAATGGTGACGGAGCGTTCACTGATTTTACATCCCTCTTCACGGTTGCCGATTTGTGCCGTTCATCTTCTTCACCCAACATTTTCCCGTCTCCGCGGAGCAGACGCTCCCGGCAGTTCGCTGGTCGACAAATAGAATGGTGCGGGTACGCGGGACGCGGACCGTGCAGTCTGAGTATTTTCAGTAGGGACAACCCTGCGTCCCGCGCCTCCTCCGGAAGCTGAGCTATATCGTCCGGCTAAGGACAACCACCTACGGCAGAGCCGGCGCTTATACGGTTGGTCTCCCGCGCGGCCCTTGCTCCCGCTCCTCGCGGAACAGGTACGGCCCGGGCCTGACGCCGGCCGGATCGTTTGCATCCTCCGTAACGCGGATGGCGCGTCTCCGGTGCGCTGGGTCGAAGCCGCTGAAACGGTGGCGCAACGCCTCTCCTGCTTCGACTGGAAGCGATCATACGCCCGCGCCGAAAGAGGGGGATAAATTGTAGGATAAGGTCGGCCTTATGTAGCAGACAGCACCAAGCCGCGTCCACCACCATATTTGGCGTAGCATGATTGAGGGGGTGTCACGGACTGCTGATGGCGGCGGGCGCTGCGCTCTCAGTCTTTCAAGCTGGACTCCCGCCGCATATGCAGCAGGTTTCCCAACTCACCTCGTCTGTCGCACTCCAACATCATACCTAACCACGTGAGACTGCTAGCGGTACCAAAAACGTCGAAATTGGTCATCGTGATGTAAAGCCTCACAGACATTATTCCAATCGAGCCATTTCATCTTGACGAACTCATCCGGGCTTCCATGGTGGAAAATTGATATATAACCATGTAGTTGCACCCCGCTCCAATTTCGTCGCTGGTGAAAGGAGCATTAGGACACAACGCGACCTTCGTTATCTCATCAATCAGAGAGACACAAATCTGACGACCATTCTCGGCGATCGTGCTGGAGTTTGCCCTTTTGTGTTGTGGCACTTGAACTCCGCATGCGGGGTCCTACGTCCGGTCAACGTTGAGACTTAAAGTCGGAAGAAGACGTCTCTGAATGATAAGATAGGCAGCGCTTTGAGCCATTGCCATTTCGCGCGTGGTATCATTGGTGGCGCGGAGCGGCGGGTTCAGGCCGCAGCGATGGCGGCTTTCGTGGCCACTCCATCGCCTCACCAAGGAAGCGTGCCCGCGATCCAGCAACAACACCAAGAGCGGTGAGGGCCAGCGAGAAGCATACGCCCAATGGGCCATGCGGCATTGCGCAATCAGGTCACGGTTCTTCAAGGCTATGGCGCCGGCATTTGTTCTAGCGGGCTTGGCGTTCTTGTTGCTTGCTCGCTTCGATACTGGGAGATATGAACGGATTGTCGCACAAAGGCGAAAGTAACCTGGGCAGTTTTAGCATTTGCAGGTCTCACTTCGCCTTCACCCGGGGCAGGCTTGGAGGCCTGTGCGGGCCTCTGCTTGGGGCTGGCGGGCCGCATAGCAGGCAACTAGCCCGTTAGGCTGCAACAAAGCTGCGATGGCGGTGAATAGCGCTGCGCCTAAGGCTCCGAGAGCCGCAAAGCTGGTACAGCCGATTGCGGCTCAGACATTGGAGCAAGAACATAGATTATAAATTCCCCCTCCCCGACCTTGTTTCTTGATGGCCGGTTCTATCACTCGACCACCCCGATGTGCTGCGAGCTTACCCTAGAGAGGTCTCTTTGTAGGAAAGGCCCTGCTTCGGTAAGCTCAACACCGGAGTAAGAGTTTTTTGGCTTTGTGCTCCCATTTATCGTCGGGCATAACAGTAACGTCCTTTAGTGGCTAAAGCATCAATAATGTTACATATGCCCCTTGAACCGTGCGCAATTGCAAGCATCATATATGTATTGCACAAGAACAACGAATGCAGACAATGAGCCAGCACTTCCTCCTTTCCGCCGCTGCCCAGACCCTGAAGCTGAAGGACATCTTCAAGGCTGGCGAGGAAGCCGCCTACGCCAAGTTCCGGGCAGCTGCGCTGGCCTGAGACGGACGGCGAGCCGGTTTGCCCGCGCTGCGGCTGCTGCGACGCCTACGAGATCGCGACCCGCCGCAAGTTCAAGTGCCGGGCCTGCCATCACCAGTTCTCGCGTCACGTCGGGGACGATCTTCGCAGCCGCAAAATCTCCTTCGTCGATATGCTGGCGGCGATCTGCATCATCGCCAACGCCTCGAAAGGCCTCTCAGCGGTCCAATTGCCGCCGCGATGTGGACGTTCAATACAAAACGGCGTGGGTGCTCGCGCACAAAATCCGCGAAGCCCTCGCGCCTGAGACGCAGCGACGCGACGCTATCACGGCGAAGTCGAAATCGACGGCTGCCTACGTCGGCGGCAAAATCCGCCCGGCCAATCTGAAACCGAAGCGCATTGACCGCCGCTTGGCGGAGCATCAAACCGGCAAGCGCCGCGTCGTCATCGCCCTTCGCCAGCGCAAGGGCCGGACCCTGACCTTCGTTCGTCGCGCCGAACCGAAGGCGTCGAGATCGCCCGCCAGCGCGTCGCGCCGACCGCCTTCATTCACGCCGACGAAGCGAGCCATTGGGACAATCTCGACGCCTTTTTCCCGGTCGGCCGCGATCAATCACTCAGAGGCCTATTCCCGGACGGCGTCTGCACCAATCAGGCGGAGAGCTATTTCAGCCGCCTTCGCCGGATGGTCGGCGGCCAGCATCACCATGTTCAGCCCGCAATACCTTCACCAGTACGCGGCTCACGCCGCTTGGCTTGAAGATCACCGCCGCGAAAGCAACGGCGCGCTTGCGGGCCGGATCGTCCGCAACGCGATGGCCGCGCCGGTCAGCCGGAAGTGGAAAGGCTACTGGCAACGCAAGGCGGCATAAACCGCCGCGCGTTCCTGACCTTCATCGTCAACATCGCTGCAAGCTCGCCGTCGTCGCGATCCCAGTTCATGCGGGCGAGGATGGCGCGCGCCATGTCGGGATGGGTGAGCGGTTCGCCCCGCTCGCGCTCAATCGTGAGGATCAGCCGCCTGAGTTCCCCGCGCCTGAATAGCCAGCGCCGTTGACGGCCGTGGGGCGCGCCGTGGCGCTTGGCCTCTCTCTTACAAAGGCAAGCGTGGCGTCGATATGCCGGATGCTCTCAGCGGCCTTGGCGCGCAGCATATCGAGACGCCGGGTCTCGCCCTTTAACGCCGCCCGCTTCTTTTCGAGCGCACTGATCGCATGGGGTTTGGACATGCGGGGAAAGATACGGATTCACCGCCGCCCCGGCGCGCGGTAAGTTGGTGCTCTTGATACATAAGGCCGGAAAAGTAGGGGGATAAGTGGGGGATATGTAGGATAAGTTTTTATTATCGCGCGGAATCAACGCGCTTCATGGTTAACGAAAAAAGATTGGTTAACGAAAAATCGCGCCGGAAAATCGTAGCAGAAGATTCCAATTTTCGCCATCCGCCGGCAGGTGCTCCGTAGGCGGAGCGTCAACCGGCGGGAGTGAGGGGAAGCAGGGAAATCGTTAGACCCGCTCATCCCGGCGAATGCCGGGATCCAGCGCCGCCAGGCAGCGCGCATGAAAGAGGATTCGCGAGAGCATAAAGAGACTGGATCCCGGCCTTCGCCGGGACGCGCGGGCGATTGGGTCGCTTGAAATTTGCAGGGCAGGTTAGCCGCAGGCGTAACCCGCGGTCTTCAATGGCGAGAGGAGGTCGGCTTGTATCGATATCGCTCCACCCGCCTACGCTCCCTTGCTATTTGATTTGCACGCCTTGATCGCGTCTTGCAGCAACTCGTCATTAACGTCCCACCATGACCGCAGCGATTCAAGGGCTGAAAGAAGTTCCTCATCGGCGAGCTCTTCTGCTGCTTCGACTGCTAGCAAGCTGACATCGTCAGATTCAAGTTCATTCCTAATCAGCATACTGGCCCGCTCGTCTTTTCGCTTTGCTAATCCGACAAGCGCTTCGCCGCGCGTCTCTTCATGCGTGTCGGCGATTCGATCAAAGAGAAATTCCCTAACGCGCTCACTGTCAACGTTGCATTGGACGCCAAGGTAAAATGTCGCCCAGCTGCGAACCTCCGGATTTTCATTTACAGTAAGAGAGCCTAAAACTTCAATTTCCGTATCATTGAAATTCTCCCACGATTCAAGCGTTTCAACGCCCAGAAATTTGATCACTTCCTCGTCGCTTGCGCACCAATAGATTGCCCGTTCGATGATCCTGATATCTCGTCGCTTCTTAAGTGCTGATATTTTATCATAAAGATTATAGGCGCCACGTCGGGCCGCTTCTTCAGCCTTGGCGAGTTGCAACAAAGTTATGTCTGTTACACCATCTTCCATCGGTTAAAGCGCCCCGTTCGCCTTCTTCACCGCATCCGCCTCCAGATAAATCTCCCCGCCCATCTCCCGGTATTTCTCGCTCATCTCGGCCATGCCGCGCGCGGCTTCGTCCTTCGAGACGGCGCTTCGCGCCTCTTCAGGATGAGGATAGAGCGCCTTCTTCTCATTGTCGCTCAAGCCGTCCGCATAATCCCGCACATCCTGCGTGATCTTCATCGAGCAGAATTTCGGGCCGCACATCGAGCAGAAATGCGCGAGCTTGTGGGCGTCCTTCGGCAGGGTCTGGTCGTGGAAATCGCGCGCGGTTTCGGGATCGAGCGAGAGATTGAACTGGTCCTCCCAGCGGAATTCGAAGCGCGCGCGCGACAGCGCGTCGTCGCGCAACTGTGCGGCCGGGTGGCCCTTGGCGAGATCCGCCGCGTGCGCCGCGAGCTTGTAGGTGATGACGCCGATCTTGACGTCGTTGCGGTCGGGAAGGCCCAGATGCTCTTTCGGCGTCACATAGCAAAGCATCGCCGTGCCGAACCAGCCGATCATCGCGGCGCCGATGCCGCTCGTGATGTGATCGTAGCCGGGCGCGATGTCGGTCGTCAGGGGCCCAAGCGTATAGAACGGCGCCTCGCCGCATTCCTTCAACTGCTTCGTCATGTTGATCTTGATCTTGTGCATCGGGACATGGCCCGGCCCTTCGATCATCACCTGGACGCCGTGTTTCCACGCGATTTTCGTCAGTTCGCCGAGCGTTTCAAGTTCGGCAAATTGCGCGCGGTCGTTGGCGTCGGCGATCGAGCCGGGGCGCAACCCGTCGCCGAGCGAGAACGAGACGTCATAGGCGCGCATCAGCTCGCAGATCTCGTCAAAATGCGTGTAGAGGAAACTCTCGCGGTGATGGGCAAGGCACCATTTCGCCATGATCGAGCCGCCGCGCGACACGATGCCGGTGACGCGGTTCGCGGTCAGATGGATGTAGGGAAGGCGGACGCCCGCATGCACGGTGAAATAATCGACGCCCTGCTCGCACTGCTCGACCAGCGTGTCGCGATAGACTTCCCATGAAAGGTCTTCGGCGACGCCGCCGACTTTCTCGAGCGCCTGATAAATCGGCACGGTGCCGATCGGGACCGGCGAATTCCTGATGATCCATTCGCGCGTGTTGTGAATGTTGCGGCCCGTCGAGAGATCCATCACCGTGTCGGCGCCCCAGCTGATCGACCACACCATCTTGTCGACTTCCTCGGCGATCGACGACGCGACGGCGCAGTTGCCGATATTGGCGTTGATCTTCACCAGGAAATTGCGGCCGATGATCATCGGCTCGAGTTCCGCATGGTTGATATTCGCGGGGATGATCGCGCGGCCCTTCGCGATCTCGTCCCTCACGAAGTCGGGCGTGATGAAGGGCGGAATCTCCGCGCCGAATGATTCCCCGAGCGCGACGGTCTCTTGCGCGTTCTCAAGCATTTTCTTCCGCCCGAGATTTTCGCGGATTGCGACATATTCCATTTCTTTGGTGATGATTCCGGCGCGCGCGAATTCAAGCTGGGTCATCGGCGCGCCCTCCAGCGCGCGCAGCGGGCGATGTTTCACCGGAAATTGGCGCGCGAGATGCTTGCCGCTCGCGCCGCCATTGTCTTCCGGCGTCACGTCGCGGCCTTCATACTCCTCAACGCCGTCCGCGCGCGTTCACCCACGCCGTGCGCGGGCGCGCCAGACCCTTCTCGACATCGATCGCAACGGCGGGATCGGTGTAAGGCCCGGTCGGATCATAAACGGGAGCGCCGGCTCGTTCGCGCTCGGATGAAGATCGATCTCGCGCACCGGCACGCGGATGTCAGGATGAATGTCGCCAGCAACATAAACCTTGCGCGACGCGGGGAGAGGCCCGGTCGTCACCGTCGGTGTTTTGAATTCGGACTGGGGGATCATCTTGTTCATGGCTTTTTCCCTTCTTCGGAAATTTGAATGACGACGCCGACGATCGGCCCCATGGCGAGGCCGGGATCGTTGCGGGAGAGCTCCGGCGCGTAGATCCGCGAAATAGTTCCGTCGAGATAGAGCGCATCCGGCGTTTTCAGCATGTCGCGGAAATAAGCGGCGAATTCGTGGAACGTCACCGGCGTATCGCTGAGCGCGAAGACGACGCTTCCATCCTCGCGGACGCCGACGCCGTTGCGGCGCTTGCGCGATGTCGCATCAGTCAGGAATTTCGGATGGATCTCACCCTTGATGACGAGCATCGGTCCGGATTGCGTCGCTTCGCGGATGAAATGCGCGCCGTCAAGGAATTCTGACGTCTCGCTCACATGGGCGGAGACAAACCCTTCCTTGTTATCGGAGATCCAGAAGACGCCGTTCGGTTTCAGGTGAAAATTGCCCGGGCCGTCCTTTATCGAAGCCTTTTTCAATTCCTCGCGGTTCTCGACATAAAGGCCGACCGGCGAGCGATCCTTGTGGTACATGCCGGCGTTCATCGCGAAGACGAGCATTTCGCCTTTCGCTTTCAGCGCCGCTGCGACGGGGCCGAAATCGCCATAAGGCTTTCCCGCCGCATCGTTGAGAAAGAGGCGGATATCGTCTGTCGCCGGATCGACCTCGCAGACGACGTAACGCGCCTCGCCATGCGCGTCTTCCCGGCATGCGGCCTCAGCCTCGCCGGACAGCGCGGCGAATACGATCAAGGCGGCAAACAAACGCGGCACGGCGGCCCTTCCAATCGCTGCCGGACGCACTGACGGAGACTTCTGAGAACGCCCGTCCCTACGCCGGTCCTACCCGGATCAGGTTCAAAGGGTGCTCGCGTGATCAACGCGATCTCAGCGGGTGACGCCCGCGCCCCTCGGATCTGGAAGGACCCTAGCGGCGGGGCCGTCCGGGATCAATCCGGACCCGCGCGCGGCGCCGAAAAACCGCCGCACTCTTGCGCAAGGAACAGGGCCATGTCCGCCGCGCTCCTCGCCGCCGCCGCACTGACCGCCGCGTCGGTCGATTTCATCCTCATCGACAAATCCGACCGTGTGATGACGCTGTCTGCAGACGGCGAGGAAGTCGCCCGCTACCGCATCGCGCTCGGCTTCGCGCCGGAAGGCGACAAAACGCGTCAGGGTGACGGCAAGACGCCTGAAGGGCGCTATCGCATCGAACTCAAGAACCCGCGCTCGCAGTTTCACCTGTCGCTGAAAATATCCTACCCGGACGCGACGGACCGCGCCGAGGCGAAACGGCGCGGCGTCGATCCGGGCGGGGACGTCTTCATCCATGGCACGCCGGGCACCAGCGGCGTTCCGGCGGCGGAGGTCCCGCGGCGCGACTGGACGCTTGGATGCATCGCCGTCTCCAATGACGAGATCGAAGAGATCTGGCGGCTCGTTCGTGCCGGGACGACGGTCGAGATCCGACCTTAGGCGGACGCCAGCAGTAGGTACCCCGCTCCCGTCAAAACGCCGGCGCGTCCTCGCGCGTCAGGCGATAGATCAGGATCGCCGCGCGCTCCGTCGCCTCGCGAAGCGACGCAAGATCGAGCAATTCCTCCGGCGTGTGATCGCCCTCGCCCATGGGGCCAAGGCCGTCCATCGACGCCGCCACATGCGGCGCGGCGAAGGAAATGTCCGCGGCGCCGCGCAGGGCGGGGTCGTTGCCGACGACGGGGCCGTAGCCAAGGTCCTCCTCACCGCGGAATAGAAACCCAGCAACGCGTCGTTTCCCTGTCGTCGGCGACATCGCCGGGTAGGAATCGATGAACTCGATCTCGGCGCCGGTCAGCGGCAGGTGCTTGTCGACGATCTTGCGCATGGCGTTGCGCGCGGTTTCCTTCTGCTCTTCCGAAATGAAGCGAAGGTCGCCGTCAACGACCGCCTTTTGCGCGACGACGTTCGTCTTGCCGAACGCCGAGCCCTTGTTCGCTTCGGGGTCGTAGTCGACATCGCTGCCGCCGACGATCGCGCCGACGTTGAAGGTCAGATACTTCTCCTTGCGCAGCTTCTCATAGAAGGCGCTGACGATCCGCGCGGCCTCGTAAATGGCGCCGGCGCCAACCTCATCGGAGAAGACCGTGCTCGAATGGTTGCGCTTGCCGCTGGTCGTCAGGCGCCATCCCGACGCGCCGCGCCGCGACGTGACCGCAACGCCCTCTTCGCCGCCTTCGAAATTCAGCGCGACATCGGCGCGTTTCGCCGCGTCGATCAAAGAGGCGCGCGAAACGTCGATCGGCTTGCCGGTGAATTCTTCATCGCCCGTGAAGACGACCTCGATCGAGGCGCCGTCGAGCGCGCCCGCGTCCGCAAGCGCCTTCAGCGCGAAAAGCACGACGACGTCGCCGCCTTTCATGTCGGCGACGCCCGGCCCATGCGCCGTGTCGCCGTCGCGCCGATAGGCGACTGCGCCGTCGTCGCTTTCGAACACCGTGTCGAGGTGGCCGATCAACAAGATCTTGCGCCCGCGCGCGCCCTCATGTTTCGCGATCAGATGACCTGCCCGGTTCATCTCCGCCGGGAAGTCCTCCCAGCGTGTCTCGAAACCAAGGTCCGAAAAGCTCTTCGAGAACACGGCGCCGACCGCCCTGACGCCGTCATGGCTCATCGTGCCGGAAGGAATATTGACGACGCGCTCAAGGTACGAGATCGCTTCGGTCTCACGCGCCGCGACCGCATCGCGGATCTTTTGCTCGTCGGCAGAGAGCGCCGCGTGCGCTGACGCCATTCCGATGGCGATCGCCGCCGCCGCCGCTATCATCCATTTCATCGACAAACCCTTTTCGTCTTGCGCGGCCAAGATCGCGCGGAATTGGACGCGCAGAATGGCGCGGCCCGGCACAGGATTCAAATGATGACGGGGAGCTCGCCCGCAAAACGCCTGCTTGCGTTTGGCGGCCGGCAGAGTCAGACGCACCTTCAGAAACCTGAACGCAACCGGATCAAGTCGCTTCCTCACCGTCGCAATCGCGTTTGGGGCCCAGCGGCGAGGAAGGCGACTATCATTATGCGACGCACGGCGACCGCCGGACGGCGCAGGTCGATCGTTCCGTCCCTAACGCCGGTATGACCCGGATCAGGTTCGAAGGGTGCTTCTCAGTCCCTTAACGCCCTTGCTCCCTGGCGCGTAGTGCTCTCTTCGCCCCGCTTGGCGACGTGATCGCAAGGGAGGCCGGAGAGGTTGCGCGTCGCACGAGCTGTCGTCGATAGGCGACAGGCGGGACGCCCCTCGGAACAAACGGATGCTGACTCAAAAATGATCGCTCGGCAAGTGAAATCGACGCCGTACCGTCACGGCGTTAACGCTTCGCGACTGGAGTCGTCGCCGCCGATTCATCCGTATACGATGCGATTGCGACGGCCCGGGCGATGGCCGAGCGCATGGCGTCTTCCGAGAAATTCATCGTCAGCGTGTCGAGAATTTCACCAGTTTCGTAATCGACGAGCAGGGTGAAGCCGGTCGCGCCCTTGTTGCGTTCGTAAAGGTCGCCGAGGCGATAGCGCTCGGCCTCGGCTTTCACCTCGTCGCGCGGGCCGAAGGTGAAGTCGAACTCGACGAAGGCGACCGGCTCTCCCGCGACTTGCGGAATGACTTTCGCTAGCGTCGGCTCAAGAACCTTGCAAGCTGAACACCAGGCCGACGCGAAAGTCGCCGCGACAATCTCCGGCTTTCCGTCATAGGGCGCCGACGAGCTCGCCGGCGCGCGGCCAGTAAGCGCGAACGCGCAGAGGACCGCGGCAGAAGCGGCGAGGAGGGCGATCGAACGTGGCTTCATGGAAATTCGCATGGTGATGGCGACTTTTCTTATCTGATTTCGACGTCGATGCGAATCACAAGGCCGAAAGCCGGGTCAAGGCAGCGGACGCTTTTCACCGCCAAGGACGACGCCCCAGACCTCTATGTCGCCCCACCGCTCGCCGGCGGTCGCGAGCGGGCTTCGTTCAAGCACCGTGAAATCGGCGCGCTTGCCGGGCTCGATCGACCCGATCTCGCTTTCGAGACCGAGCGCATAGGCGGCGTCGATCGTCATCGCTTCGAGCGCTTCTTGCGGTGTCAGACGTTCTTCCGGCGTCAAGACGCCGCCTTCGCGTGTCGCGCGCGTCAGGTGAACGCTCGCTGCGTGCAAGGGAAGAGGCGGGGCGAGCGGCGCGTCCGAATGCAGCGAGACTTTGACGCCCGCCGCCGACAGCGACGCGAGCGGAGAAATCCACGCGCCGCGTTCTTCGCCGAGCGGCTTCTGGTAGGCTTCGCCGAGATAGAAAACGTAATGGCTCGCAGCCGAAACCGCAGCGCCAAGAACGCCTGCGCGGCGAACTTCTTCCGGCGAGAAGAGGCCGGCGTGCTCGATAACGAAGCGCTGATCGGCGCTCGATGCGCGCAGCGTCTCGAACGCGTCGAGCGTCGCGTCCTGCGCTTCGTCTCCGTTCGAATGAATGCGCACGGCGAGGCCGGCGTCCCAATAGGGCTTGATCGTCTCGGCGATCGCATTGGGCGGCGTCACCCAAAGACCCTTTGATCCTTTGGACTGGCCCTCGAGGTAGCCGGGATCGGAGAGGCGCATCGTCTGCGAATAAAAGGCGGCGTCGGTGAAGAATTTGACCTGCGGCAGAACCGGCGCCGGCGCTTTTTGTTCGCCGGACGCCATTTTGAGGACGGTGTCGACCGCCTTCTCCTTGAAGGCGGCGGCGAAAGCGCGGTGTTCCGGCACGAGATACAGTCTGTATCCGGATTGTTCGGGCGAGACCCAATTCGACGCGATGTTGGCGTCTTCGAACGGAAGGCCGAAAATTCCGTAGCCGAGATCGGCGACCGTCGTCACGCCGCCGGCGTTCAGAAGATGCGAAAAGCCTTGAAGCCCCTTTTTCACCCGGGCGGGGTCGAGCACGACTGGCGCCAGCGTTTGCATCAGATAGGGGATAGCATCCTCGAAGACGCGCCCCGTCGGCTGCCCTTTTGCGTCCACTGCGACGCCCTCGAATTTTTCATGCAGATCGCCGGTGATCTTCGCCCATTCGACGGCGTTGGAATTCAGATAAAAATCATGCCCGGAATAATGCCAGACGATCAGCGGGCGTGACGTCGTCACCGCGTCGAGATCAGATCGCGTCAGATCACCGTGAACAAGGTCGTGAAATCCCCAAACGACAAGGGGCTCTCCGACGGGAGCCAACGCTTCGATTTCTTTCAGTCGAGCCAGAAACGCCGTGCGGTCCGGATAGCCAGGAACCATTCCGTCCGCGCCCGCGATCGGCCAGGGCGCGATCGTTTCGGTCGCGTACATCAGTGACGACAGGGCCATATGAACATGCGGATCGATGAAGCCTGGCAGGATTGTCTTCCGGACGAAACTCTCGTCAACGTCGGCGCCCGGATACCCCTCGACGAGATCATTGATGTCGCCGACCGCGAGAATCTCGCCGTCCTTGACGGCGACCGCGTTCGCCGAAGGCCGCTCCTTGTTCATCGTGATGATCGTCGCCTCGTAGATGACGGCGCCGTCCCCAGGCCTTTCGCGAGAGGACGTCGTCATTTTGCCGCAACCGGCGAGCGCGAGTGCGGCGAGGATTACGGCGGTGTTTTGCATCGGACGCCCTCCAGTGCGGGTAGATTGCGCCGGCCCAAGGGCGCGCCGCAATCGTTCTTGACGGCCGAGGTAAGAAGTCTTACTTTCTTACTTATGAACGCGCCAGTCTCCAAAATCACGAGCAAATCGCAAACGGTCATCCCCAAGGCCGTGCGCGAAAAGCTGGGGCTGAAGCCGGGCGATATTCTCCGGTACCGGATGGAAGGCGACAGCGTCGTTCTTGAACGCGCGACCGGCGATGCTGACGACGATCCCTTCGCGGTATTCAATGAATGGTCGGGCGAGGCGGATGAAAAAGCCTACTGCAACCTCTGACAATTTCGCCCCCTATGATGTCGTCGTCGTGCCGTTTCCCTACGCCGACCGGCGTGCGGAAAAGAGGCGGCCGGCGCTCGTCGTCAGCAGCGCGGCGATGCAGGCAGAATACGGTCTCCTTTGGCTCGCGATGATCACGAGCGCGGCGAACCAGCGTTGGGCGTGCGACGTCGAGATCGGCGATCTCAAATCAGCGGCGTTGCCGGCGCCGTCGCTCGTGCGCCCGGTCAAACTCGCGACGGTCGATCGGACCCGCATCATTCGCCGGATCGGCCGGCTGGGCGCCGCCGACGCGAAGGCGGTCAAAAGCAAGCTGAGAGACCTTTTGTCCCTTTAGCCGCCGCCGGCTTGTTGCGGCTATTTTCGAATGTACAGGGTATCGCCGTCAGACCTCCGGGGCATGGCGTAATCCTGCGCAGGCGAGCGCCGTCAAATCTTCCCGTGACAGGCCTTGTATTTCTGGCCGGAACCGCAGGGGCAGGGCGCGTTTCTCGGCACGACGCCCCAGGTTTCCGGGTTCGTGACATCGACGGCGCGCGCGCGTTCAAGGCCGGTCATGGTGCCAATGCCGGCAGAAGCGCCGCGCTTCGCCCGTTCCTTTGCGGCGGCTTCGGCGAGCGCCATTTCGTCCTCGCCGGTTTGCGGATTGACGTGGCTTTCGACGATGCGCCGCGGCGCCGGCGGGCGGGGCGCGGCGTCTTCGGGCCGTTGCACCTGAATGCGCATCAGCATGCCGCGTTACGTCACGGCGCAGCCCGTCGAGCAGCGACTTAAACAGCGCGAAAGCCTCGGTCTTGAACTCGTTGATCGGATCGCGCTGCGCATGGCCGCGCATCCAGACGACCGAGCGCAGATGATCGAGCATCTGCAGATGCTCGCGCCAGTTGGTGTCGAGAACATGAAGAAGGATCGACTTTTCAATCCGTGCGCACGACGTCAGGCCCGATCTCCGCTCGCGCGTTTGGCGGCGTGATCGTCGACGGCTTTGGTCAGCTGCTCGTTGATCTCGGTGTCGGCGACGCCTTCCTGTTTCGCCCATTCGGCGACCGGAAACGTCCGACCGAAAATTTCTTCAAGCTTCTTTTCAAGACCGTCGACGTCCCACTGTTCGGCGTAGGATTTCGGCGGAATGTGCTCGGCGACGAGGTCGTTGACGAGCTGGTCGCGCATGTCGGCGACGATGTCGTCGACCTGAGCCGCCGCCATGAATTCCTTGCGCTGCTCGTAGATCGCCTTGCGCTGGTCGTTGATGACGTCGTCGAATTTCAGAAGATTCTTGCGGATGTCGTAGTTGCGCTGTTCAACTTTCTTTTGCGCGGTCTCGACAGCCTTGGTGAACCATGGGTGTTCGATCGACTCGTCGGGCTTGATGCCGAAGCGCTTCAGCATCTTCTCCATGCCGTCGCCGAAGATGCGCATCAAATCGTCTTGCAGCGACAGGTAGAATTTCGTCGCGCCGGGGTCGCCCTGACGGCCCGAACGGCCGCGAAGCTGGTTGTCGATGCGCCGGCTTTCATGGCGTTCCGTGCCGAGAACATAAAGGCCGCCCGCGTCGAGCGCCTTTTGCTTTTCACTTGCGACGCGGGTTTCGATCTCAGCGCGTTTGCGCGCGATAGTCTCGGCGTCGTCGCCTTCAGCGAGGCTGTCCAGAATCTGCTTGTCGACAGAGCCGCCGAGCTGAATGTCGGTGCCCCGGCCGGCCATGTTTGTCGCGATGGTCACGGCGCCGGGTTTGCCCGCTTCCGCGACGATCGAAGCTTCCTGTTCGTGGAAGCGGGCATTCAGCACATTGTGGGGGATCGGCGCTTTTTTGATCGACAACGTCTCAATGTATTCTGCGCGGTCGAGAAGGTCTTTCTTGGCGTCGGCTTCCTTCTCCTTCAATTCGCCGGCGCGCGTCTTCAGCGTCTCCGCGACCTCGCGCCAGAACGCCTTGTCGCCAAGCAGCGTCGAAAGCTGCTCGGACTTCTCGATCGACACCGTGCCGACGAGAACCGGCTGGCCTTTCTTGTGGCATTCCGCGATCTGGACCGCGATCGCCTTGTTCTTCTCGGCGGCCGTCATGTAAAGCTCGTCGTCCGCATCAAGACGATCGATTGGCCTGTTGGTCGGCACCTCGACGACGGAGAGCTTGTAGATGTCTGCGAATTCCGCCTCTTCGGTAAGGGCCGTGCCGGTCATGCCGGCGAGCTTTTCGTAGAGTCGGAAGAAGTTCTGGAAGGTGATCGACGCGAGCGTCTGGTTCTCGGGCTGGATCGCCGCTTTTTCCTTCGCTTCCACCGCCTGGTGCAGGCCTTCAGACCAGCGGCGGCCCTCCATCATGCGCCCGGTGAATTCGTCGATGATGACGACCTTGTCGCCTCTGACGATGTAGTCCTTGTCCTTGTGGAAGACCTTGTGCGCTTTGAGGGCCTGATTGACGTGGTGGACGATCGAGATGTTGATCGCGTCGTAAAGGCTTTCGCCCTGAAGGAGGTTCGCCTCCTTCAGCATGCCCTCGAGCTTTTCGTTGCCCTTCTCGGTGAAGGTGACCGATCTCTGCTTTTCATCGATCTCGAAATCGTCCGCGTCGAGCCGCGGAATGAAGCTGTCGATCGCGATGTAAAGCTCTGACTTGTCGTCGGTCGGGCCCGAGATGATCAGCGGCGTCCGCGCCTCGTCGACCAGGATCGAAGTCGACCTCATCGACGATCGCGAAGTGATGGCCGCGTTGGACCATTTCCTCGCGGGTCGCCTTCATGTTGTCGCGAAGATAGTCGAACCCATATTCGTTGTTCGTGCCGTAGGTGATGTCGCAGCCATAGGCGGCGCGGCGCTCGGCGTCGGAAAGGCCATGAACGATGCAACCCGTCGTCATGCCGAGGCGCTCATAGACGCGGCCCATCCATTCGGCGTCGCGGCTTGCGAGGTAATCGTTGACCGTGACGACGTGAACGCCCCGGCCGGCCAGCGCGTTCAGATAGACAGGGAGCGTCGCGACGAGCGTCTTTCCTTCGCCAGTTTTCATTTCGGCGATGCTGCCCCCATGCAACACCATACCGCCCAGGAGCTGCACGTCGTAATGGCGTTGGCCGAGCGCGCGCTTGGCGGCTTCCCGGACGGTCGCAAAGGCCTCTTCCAGGACGGCGTCGAGACTCTCTCCCTCGCCTACGCGCGCCTTTAGTTTTTGCGTCCGCTCAATGATTTCAGCGTCCGTAAGCTTTTGAAGGTCGGATTCGAGCGCATTGATCGCTTCGACGCGGCGCCATAGAGGCTTGATGCGTCGCTCGTTGGAGGAACCGAAAATCTTTTTCGCGAGGCCGAACAGCGCCATGAATGAACGCACCTTCAGTATGAAAAGCCGTGTCGCCAGGCGGGAGCCGGGTTTTTGCGGCGAAGTCAGCGGGCGCAAAGGCGGAGCCGCCAAGATGGGCGCCGGAGAGATAGTGACCGCCCCTAGGGCTGTCAACGAAGACGGGAATTCCTCCGATGGCCCAAGACCTTAACGACAAAGACCCCGCCGAGGCGTTAGTTCGCGCCCCGGACGGGCGCATTTTCAAGACGCCGGACCATGGGCCGGATGCGGGCGCGGCTTTGCGCGGCGCTCTCTCGATCTTGCGCCGCCTCGTTGGCGCGATCTGGACCTTGGTAAGGACAGTCTGGCGCCTCGCTGAAGCGCTCGACAGCGCTCTCTGGCGCGGCGTGAAGCTCGGCGTCTGGTCGACGACGACGTTCGTTTCGTCCTCGGCTCGGGCCTCGGCGGCCGCGTTCGCGGATGTGTTTCGCTGGCTGCCGTCCCGCGGCGGCCGCGCCTACGCCGCCGGTTCCGCCGTGGTCTTGGTGCTCTGCGTGTTGTGGGCGGGCGATGAAATCCGCAACGCCCGGGCGGAGGCGCGCTCGCTCGATACGATTTTTCGCCCCCCGGTCGATCTCGACGATCCGATCGTTGCGCGCGTCGACGGCCGGTTCGTTCACCTCAGCGAAATTGACGCAGCGGCGCGGGCGAGCGGTCAGATCCGCGACGGCGAAGAATTGACGCTGGACGCTGCCTTTGATCGCGATCTTGTCAGCGCTTATGTAGAGCAACGTCTTCTGGCGCGGGCCGCGATCGAGGACGGCTTTCAGCGCGATCCGGCGGTCCAGCGGCGTCTCAACGCCGCGCGCGACCGAATCCTTGCCTCTTCCTTTATGGAAGACCGGATCGCTGCGGCGGTGACGCCCGAACGCGTTCGCCGCCTTTATGAAAGCCAGTCGGACGTGACCAGGCTCGGCGACGAGGTCAGGGCGCGTCACATCCTCGTCGCGACGGAAGGTGAGGCGCGCATGATCGCCGCCGAGCTTGCAGCGGGCGCCGACTTCGCGGCGATCGCAAGGGGCCGGTCCCTCGACCGGGCGACGGCGCCGCTGGGCGGCGAGGTCGGCTGGTTCACCAAAGACATGATGACGCCGCCGTTCTCGGGCGCCGCATTTTCAACGGCGACGGGCGAGGTCGCCGAGCCCTTCTCCAGCGAATATGGCTGGCACATTCTGGAAGTCCTCGAACGGAGGCCGTCTTCTGGCGTCGGCTTTGCCGCCGTCGAGGACAACGTAAAGCGGTTCTTAACCTTGCGGGCGATCAACCAGACGATCGAAATTCTCAAGGACGAGGAAAGCGTCACCTATTTCCCGCCGAACAGCGACGA
The DNA here is from genome assembly GCA_963765165.1 of uncultured Alphaproteobacteria bacterium. Lineage (GTDB taxonomy): Bacteria > Pseudomonadota > Alphaproteobacteria > Caulobacterales > Parvularculaceae > Amphiplicatus. The sequence continues at coordinate 16,992 of CAVXVQ010000001.1, forward strand.
CGACGCTCGACGATAGATAAAATTCGACTGGGTATCTCAAGCACCGGGTAAGCCGGGTGGCTTATTGATTGAGGCAGAAAGATGGCAAGGCTGCTGATCGTGGCGGCGTGCGCGTTGATCGACGGCGACGGGCGGGTGCTTTTGGCTCGAAGACCGACGGGTAAAGCGATGGCGGGCCTCTGGGAGTTTCCTGGCGGCAAGCTTGATGACGGTGAAACGCCTGAGGGGGCTCTGGTGCGAGAGCTGAAAGAGGAACTGGGCATTGACGTTGAGGCTTCCTGCCTCGCGCCGGTAGCGTTTGCCTCGACGAATTCAGGCGCCTTTCACCTTTTGATGCCACTTTACGTCTGCAGGAAATGGAAGGGCGTGGCGCGTCCGCTCGAAGCGGAAGCGCTGGCGTGGGTCAGGCCGATGGATTTTCAGGGGTATGAAATGCCCCCTGCGGATCGGCCGCTGGCGGCTCAATTGAGGGATCTGTTATGATCGGGCGCAATCGACTGAAGGTCTCTCTTGAGCTCGTGAACGATTTTGCGCGAGACGAACGCGGCGCGACCGCGATCGAATACGGACTGATTGTTTCTCTGATCTTTCTTGCGATCACCGCGGCGGTCAATGGATACACGGCAGAAACAAAGAACATGTATTCCGATATCCAGAGCGCGCTCGAAAACTAGAATTTCCTGATCGCCTGCTCGAGGGAGTGCGACGCGCTTCCCGGCTTCAAGGGCTTTTGCTGGCGCGGATGCGGCGCCCAACTGGTCAGCGTTACAAGATCAAACGTCGCCACCGATGTTGCGGCTAACGCCTCAATCGCGCCGTCGAGCGTGTCGCGCCGCAAACCGCGGCCGCGGCGGACGAGGCAGCTCGCTTCTCCCATCCCCCGCAAATCCGAAAGCAAGCGCGCCGGCGCCTGATACCGGACTTCGACCCGGTCGACATCGGCGACGGGAAGCGCAAAGCCTGCGCGCTGCAACGCCTGCCCAAGATCGCGCACGCTGGCGAACGGCGCGATTCGCGGCGACACGCCGCCGGCGAAGCGGCTTTCCGCCTCATATAGCGCGGTCCGCAATTCTCGTAAGGTTTCCTCCCCGAACAGCACCGCGACCATGAGCCCGTCCGGCTTCAGCGCAATACGCATCTGCGTCAGCGCGCCAATGAAGTCATTTGCTGTGTGAAGCGTCAGCAGGCTGACGATGAGGTCGAAGGATCCCGGGGCGAAGGGCGAGGCCTCCTCATCGAAAACGATCGCGGGCGGCGCAAGGCGATCTGACGCAAAATCGCCGTCGATGATGCCGCCGACGCCCGCTTTGAGCGTGAGCAGGGATCTAAGGCGGCCCACGCCGTAAAAGAGGGCGCGTGGAAAGGAGCGGCGGACTGTCTCCAACCGGTCGACAACGTCCGTCATCGCGCGACGGTGCAAGAAGTCATACGCGGCGAAGGACGCCGATGCGCGGGTTCGCCGACGCGCGTAGAGGCGACGGTCGAATATCAAGGGCGGCGTGGTCATAGCGTCCGTTGATAGCGCTCGACCCGCCCGGAGACCAGCGCCGCTTCCCGTCGATCGCCGCATGATCTAGTAAGGATGATGCTTGCAAAGGCGCCGGCTTTACTTCGTTTCGCGTCGACGCGCGTTCTTGACGCGCTCGCTCCGCCGCTGTGCCCGCTTTCGAGCGAGCGTGTCGCGGCGCCGGGGCTGCTTGCACCCGCGGCATGGTCGAAGCTCCAGTTCATTGACGATCCGGTTTGCAATGGCTGTGGAGCGCCGTTCGCGCACGAGCATGGCGACGACATCGTCTGCGCGCGTTGCATCGCCGAGCCGCCCGATTTCGACAGCGCGCGGGCTGCCATCGTCTATGACGATGCGAGCCACGATCTCATCGTGTCCTTCAAACACGCCGACCGGACCGAACTTGCGCCGCTCTTTGCGTCATTCCTGATCAGGGCGGGACGCGGTCTCATCGGCAAAGCCTCGATCGTCGTTCCGGCGCCGCTTCACCGCTCGCGGCTCTTCTCGCGTCGTTACAATCAGGCGGCGATCCTCGCCGCCGCGATCGCGCGCGAGACGGGCGCGCGGTTCGAACCCATGCTCCTTCAGCGCACGCGCCCGACGCCGCCGCAAAAGAACCTCTCTCCCGACGCGCGCCGGCGCAACGTCGCTGGCGCGATCGCCGTACGGCCCTCGAAAGCGGGCGTCGCCGCGGGTGCGCATATTGTGCTGATCGACGACGTTCTGACGACAGGGGCGACGCTTTCCGCGTGCGCGCGGGCGGTGAAGAAGGCGCGCGCCGCCCGTGTCGATGCGCTCGTCCTGGCGCGCGTCGTCAGGGGCGGCTCGGCCCTCGCATAGCGCAAAAAATTAAACAGCGGGCCGCTAGGCGCTGAGGCGAAAATCATGGATCATCGCCCCTCCGCCCCGCAAGATGCAGGATGAAATGAAGATCGTCACCGTTTATACCAAGCCGCTCTGCCCCTATTGCGTTCGGGCGATTTCGCTTTTGAAGAAGAAGGGCGCCGCAGTGAAGGAAATCAGCGCCGCGTTCGACAACCAGAAACGCGCCGAGATGCATCAGCGCTCGAACGGCGCGCGCACCTACCCGCAGATTTTCATCGGCGATACGCATGTCGGCGGTTGCGACGAGCTCTACGCGCTGGAGGGGGCGGGCAAACTGGGTCCGTTGCTGAATGGCTGACGCCGTCCCGGATCGCACTGTCTTCAGGGCGGCCTGCGTTCAGATGCGGTCGGGCATCGACCGTCATAGAAACATCGAAGAGGCGATGCGGCTCATCGGCGAGGCCGCGCAAAAAGGCGCTCATTTCATCGTGACGCCGGAAATGACGAACGCCGTCGATCGGGACGCCGCGCGACTCGCCGCCGCGCTGCCGATCGGCGAGGAGATGGAAGAAGTCGCCGCGTTCTCCAATCTCGCCTCGGAAAATGGTCTCTGGCTCCTGATCGGCTCGATGGCGGTCAATCTGGGCGGCGGGCGTTTGGCGAACCGCAGCTTCCTGTTCGGTCCGGACGGATCGATCGCCGCGCGCTACGACAAGATTCACATGTTCGACGTCAATCTCGAGAACGGCGAGAGCTGGCGCGAGTCGCGCATTTACCGGCCCGGCGAAAGCGCGGTCGTCGTTGAAACGCCGCTAGCGAAGATCGGGCTTTCGATCTGCTATGACGTCCGCTTTCCGAACCTGTACCGGTCGATGGCGAGAGCGGGCGCGGAGGTTATCTGCGTTCCAGCGGCGTTCACGCGGCAGACTGGCCGCGCGCATTGGAAGACGCTTCTGACCGCCCGCGCCATCGAATGCGGCGCCTTTGTCGTCGCTGCGGCGCAGGGGGGCGTTCACGAGGATGGACGAGAAACCTTCGGCCATTCGCTGATCATTTCTCCGTGGGGAGACATACTGGCGGAGGCCAAAGGGGACGAACCTGGCGTCATTCTTGCAGAAATTGATCCCCTGCGTGTCAAAAAGGCGCGCGAGCAGATACCGAGCCTCGCCCTTGAAACGCCCGTCGAAGTCCTCACTATAGAAGCATGATCAAGTACCAGTTGAAGTGCGGAGCCGGCTGTTCCTTCGAAGGCTGGTTCCGGTCGAGCGGCGATTTTGACGTTCAAGCGGCGGAAGGGGCGCTCGAATGCCCTTTTTGCGCGTCGAGCGACGTTTCGCGCGCCATCATGGCGCCGGCGATCGTGTCCGGCGGCGGCGCTCGCCGTGACGAACGCCTCGCGGTGATGCGCGAAACCATGGCGGACGCCGCCCGCCGCGCCCGCGATTATGTCGAGAAGAATTTCGACTATGTCGGCGACCGCTTCCCGGAAGAGGCGCGCAAAATTCACTACGGCGAAACGAAAGAGCGCAGCATCTTTGGCGAGGCGACCGGCGTCGAAGTGAAGGAACTCGTTGAGGAAGGCGTGTCGATCGCGCCCCTGCCGGCGCCTGCCGCGCCCGAGGTCAAGAAAAAGCTGAACTAGGCGCGGCGCCGACGCGACTTGTCTTCCTGCGCGCATCGGTCTTTGCTCAGGCGATGCAGGCCGTCTTCGACCGCTGCCGGGAGCTTCCCTATTTCACGCTGTTTGACGACGCTTCTCTCGGAGGGCTCGTCGGACGCGCCCGATGGTTTTCCTTGCGCGGCGGCGACGAATTGTTCCGGCAGGGAGACGCGTCGAGCGCCGTGTACTTCGTGCTCGCGGGCCAACTCGTCGTCGTCCGCGCATCAGAGGGGGACGAAGAGGTCCTCGGCTACGTTCGCTCAGGCGAGCCGGTCGGGGAAATGTCGCTCCTCGCCGGCGAAGACCACTCAGCGTCAGCCTATGCGCTGCGTGACACCGAGCTCCTGGCCGTCGACAAGGAAGATGCGGACTGGCTGCTTGACAATGTCGCGGATTTTTCACGCGCGCTCGCCGGTTCAATCGTCGCGCGCGCGCGTCACCCGATTGAAAGCTTCAAACGCGCGAGCCCGCGCGTCTTCGCGCTGATCGGGTCCTCGCCGTCGATCGACATCGAAGCGCAGGCGCGTCGCCTTGCCCGGATCGTCGTCCGCCTTGGAAGAACGGCCGCGATCGTCGAAAATCCGGAAACGCTCGATGAGGGGGACTTTGACGAAATCGAAAAAGCGAACGATGTCGTCCTCCTCACCGCGCGCGTCGGCGCCTCCGCCGCTTTCCTGTTCGCGCTCCGCCACGCCGACCGCTTCTTCGTTTTCGCCCGTCAGGACGCCCGCCCGCCGCGCCCGTTCACGTTGACGCCGACGGAAGATTCGCCAGCGCGCCGGTTCCGTCTTGTCGACATCGTCATGCTGCATGAAGGGATGAAAACGGGCGGCGTTTCGGATTGGGTCGACGCTGTCGACGCCCATCGCGTTTTCCATCTCAGCGGCACGAGAACCGAGGAACGGCTCGCCCGCGCGATCGCCGGCCGGTCGGTCGGGATCGTCATGTCCGGCGGCGGCGCGCGCGCCTATGCGCATATCGGCGCGATCAAGGCGATTCGCGAACGCAAGGTTCCAATCGACTTCCTTGCAGGCGCTTCGATGGGCGCGATCATTGCCGCCTGCGTCGCCATGGGCTGGAGCGACGGGGAAATCGAAGAGCGCATTCGCGATGGGTTCGTTTCGTCCAACCCGCTCGGCGATCACGTCCTTCCCGTCGTCGCGCTGACGCGCGGCGAGCGGGTGGAAGCGCGCCTGAAGCGCCATTTCGGCGACGCCAGAATTGAGGATCTGGAAATGCCTTTCTTTTGCGTGTCGTCGGAAATGACCCGTGGAGAAACATACATTCACCGTCGCGGCCTCCTGCGCGACGCGCTGCGCGCCTCGATCGCGCTTCCAGGAATCCTGCCGCCCGTCGTTTCAGACGGATTGCTTCTCGTCGACGGGGCGGTCATGAACAATTTCCCGACAGATCTGATGGCGCGATTTCACCGCGGCGTGACGATCGGCATCGATGTCGCGCGCGCGGGAACGATTGCTCCGGAAGCCTTCGCCCGCCCGCCGGAATTTCTCGAATGGGTCTGGCGTCACGGCTTTCGCTCCGCGCCGCCGATCGTCTCGCTTCTGATGCGCGCGGCGACGGCGCGGCAGGAACTTCGCCCGAAGGACAGCCCCGCCGATATCTTGATCCTTCCCGAAGTTCCGGGCGTCCAGCTTCGCGACTGGAAGGAATATGATCGCGCGGTCATCGACGGCTACGCGTCGACGCTTGGCGCGCTCGACCGCAATTGGGCGAAACTCGCGCCAAGCCTCGGACTTGCGACGGAATAGCCGGGCAACATTTTCCCCTGCTTCCCCAAAAGTCGGTCGAATCATGGTGTGAATTCCGGGGAATGATCGGACCCGGCCCTGGCGTTGGCGCCCGGCGCGAACGGGTCCATTCATTCAGGTTCGCTCTAACGTCCCGACGATCGAGCAGGAGACATCATGCCTGACGCATCCGCCGCCCCGACTTTCACGGACCATAAATCCGGGCTCCTGACGCCGTCCTACGCTTACAAGCCGTTCCGCTATCCGTGGGCCTATGATTTCTGGAAGCGCCAGCAGCAGATCCACTGGATGCCGGAGGAGGTTCCGCTCGGCGAGGACTGCAAGGATTGGGCGAACAAGCTTTCCGACGCGGAGCGCAATCTGCTGACGCAGATTTTCCGCTTCTTCACGCAGTCGGACGTCGAAGTGAACGACAATTACATGGAGCGCTACGGCCGCGTCTTCAAGCCGACCGAAGTGAAGATGATGCTGGCCGCTTTCTCCAACATGGAGACCGTCCACATCGCCGCTTATGCGCTCCTCCTTGAAACGATAGGGATGCCGGAATCCGAGTTCACGGCGTTCCTCGATTACAAGGCGATGCGCGACAAGCACGACTACATGCAGCGCTTCGGCGTTGAGTCGAATGAGGACATTGCGCGGACGCTTGCGATGTTCGGCGCTTTCACCGAAGGGCTGCAGCTCTTCGCGTCCTTCGCGATGCTGATGAACTTTCCGCGCTTCAACAAGATGAAAGGCATGGGCCAGATCGTGTCGTGGTCGGTGCGCGACGAATCGCTGCACTGCGAGGGGATGATCAAGATGTATCACGCCTTCGCGCGCGAGACGGGCTGCGTGACGAAGACGGTCGCGGACGACATCGTCGAATGCTGCCGGACGGTCGTCGGCCTTGAAGACAAATTCATCGACCTCGCCTTCGAGATGGGGCCGGTCGAGGGGATGAAGCCGGACGATATCAAGCAGTATATCCGCTACATCGCCGATTGGCGGTTGGCGCAACTCGACCTTCCAAAGCTTTTCGGCGTCGAAAAGCATCCGTTGCCGTGGCTCACCGAGATCCTCAACGGCGTCGAGCACGCGAACTTCTTTGAGGCGCGCGCGACCGAATATTCGAAGGCGGCGACGCGTGGTGAATGGCACGGCGACGAAGGGGTCTGGGCCAACTTCGACCGCATGATGGAAAAGCGGAAACCGGCGACGGAACTCGACGCCTGACCGGCGCGTTCGTCACCGCTACGCGATGACGCCGCGCGCCTTGAGCGCAGTGCGTTCGTTTTGATCGGCGAATTCGGCGAGCACCTCGTCCGTATGCGCGCCCAGCGTCGGCGGGCTTCCGTCGGCGCGCGCCGGCGTTCTCGAATATTTGACCGGATGCGGGACCATGCGCGTTCCGGCGGCGTCGGCGCGATCGATGGGCGTCGCCATGGCGCGCGAGGCGACGTGGGGATCGGCGAAGACGGCGTCGATCGAATTGATCGGACCGGCGGGAACGGTCGCCTGTTCCATGATGGCCAGCCATTCGCCCGTCGTCTTTTCGCGCATCTTCGGCGAAATCGCAGCAATCAGCGTTTCGCGATTGGCGACCCGCATGCGGTTCGTGCGATAGCGCTCGTCGTCGGCGATCGCGCCGGCGCCGATCGCGCGAGCGAAGGCGGCGAATTGTCCATCGTTGCCGACGGCGATGACGATGTGCCCGTCTTGCGTTGGAAAAACCTGATACGGCGCGATGTTCGGATGCGCGTTGCCGAGCCGCCCCGGCGCTTTGCCGGAAACGAGAAAATTCGACGCCTGGTTCGCGAGCATCGCGATCTGGCAATCGAGCAGGGCGACATCGACATGCTGGCCTTCGCCCGTGCGTTCGGCGTGGCGAAGCGCGGCGAGTATGCCGGCGGAGGCGTACATGCCGGAGAAAAGATCGGCGACCGCGACGCCGACCTTCATCGGCTCGGCGCCCGGCGCGCCGTCAGGCTGGCCGGTGATCGACATCAAGCCGCCCATCGCCTGGATCATGTAGTCGTAGCCGGCGCGCGGCGCATAAGGACCCGTCTGGCCAAAGCCGGTGATCGAACAATAGACGAGGCGCGGATTGACCGTCGACAGGCTGGCATAATCGAGCCCGTATTTCTTCAGTCCTCCGACTTTGAAGTTCTCCAGAAAGATGTGGCTTGTCGCCGCGATACGACGGACAAGCGCGGCGCCGTCGGGATCGGCGATGTCGATCGCGACCGATTTCTTGTTGCGGTTCGCCGCGAGAAAATAGGCGGCGTCCGTCGTTTCGCCCGCTGCGTTCTGCAGGAACGGCGGACCCCAGCCGCGCGTATCGTCGCCGTCGCCCGGGCTTTTCGACCTTGATGATCTCGGCGCCCAGATCGCCAAGCAGCTGGCTCGCCCAGGGGCCGGCGAGAACGCGCGAAAGGTCGAGGACGCGCACGCCCTCAAGGGCGCTTGAAGCTTTTTTTGTCATAGCGGGGACCATAAAGCGGCCGGAACGCCTTGCAAGAAGGGTGAGGCATTTGACCGGCCTGCGCGAAAACCCGATAGTTTCAAAAAGGCGCAATCGAGAAAGTTGGGAGACGCTATGAGGGGCTTGATGATGGACCGTCCGTTGCTGACGACGGAAATCCTCAAACATGCGGCGCAAAATTTTCGAAAGACGGAAATCGTCACAAGAACGGTCGAAGGGCCTATCCACCGCTATACGATCGCCGATTCCTACAAGCGGATCGCTCAGCTGGCGAATGCGCTGAAGCGGCTTGGGATGAAGCAGGGCGACAGGGTCGGCGTCATCGGCTGGAACACCTATCGCCAGTTTGAAATGTATTACGCCGTCGGCGGTCTTGGCGCGGTGCTACATACAGTCAATCCGCGGCTGGGTCCGGACAACGCGGCCTTCGTCATCAATCACGCCGAAGATGAATTCCTTTTTTACGATACGACCTTCGCGCCGCTGGTCTCTGCGCTCCGCGGCAAGCTGAAGACCGTCAAGAAGTTCGTTTTGCTGACGGACGAGAAGCATGCGCAGGACGCGGGGACGGGCGACGAATCGTTCGAGAGCCTGATAGAGGGGGAGGCGAGCGACATCGACTGGCCGGAGTTCGACGAGAATTCAGCGCTCGCCATGTGCTACACCTCCGGCACGACCGGCGATCCGAAGGGCGTCGTCTATTCGCACCGGTCCTGTGTGATCCAGACCTTTGCGAGCTGTCTTCCGACGGCGCTCGGCTGCCGGGAAGGCGATACGCTGCTGCCGGTCGTCCCGATGTTTCATGTGAATGCCTGGAACACGCCGTATTCGGCCCTGATGATCGGCGCCAAACAGGTGTTTCCGGGGCCCAAGCTCGACGGCGAGAGCCTCTATGAGCTTTTGTCCGCCGAGCAGGTGAATTATTCGCTTGGCGTTCCGACGGTTTGGCTCGGCCTCCTTCAATATATGGAAAAGACCGGCAAGACGCTGCCGCACCTGCGCAAAGGGCTCTGCGGCGGTTCTGCGTTGCCAGAAGCGCTCATTCGCGGATTTGAAAAGCACGGTATCGAGCTGCAGCAGGGATGGGGCATGACGGAAATGAGCCCGATCGGCACCGTCAACGTTCTGCCGCCGTCGATCATGAAGCTGCCGCAGGACGATCGCATCAAGTACCAGTTGAAGGCGGGACGCTCGCTCCCCTTCGTCGATATGCGCATCGTATCGGAAGAGGGAAAAGAATTACCGCGCGACGGCGTATCGGACGGGCGCCTTCAGGTTCGCGGCCCGTCGATCGTCGGATCCTATTTCAAGGCGAAGGAATCGACGCTGACCGCTGACGGCTGGTTCGACACGGGCGACGTTGCGATCATCGACGCGGACGGTTTCATGCAGATCACCGACCGCGCCAAGGACGTCATCAAGACCGGCGGCGAGTGGGTGTCGTCGATCGATATCGAGAACGCGGCGATGATGCATCCTGGCGTCGCCAGCGCCGCCGTCATCGGCGTCGCCCATCCGCGCTGGCAGGAGCGGCCGCTTCTCATCATCGTCAAGCGTGACGGGCAGCATCCGTCGCCGGACGAGATCAAGGACTTCCTGAAGGGCAAGCTCGACAAGATCGCATGGCCGGACGCGGTCGAGTTCTTGCCGGAGCTGCCGCTTGGCGCGACCGGCAAGGTGCTGAAGACGGAGCTCCGCAAGAAATTCAAGGGTTACGTCCTGCCGGCCTGACGCCGGCGGGACGCGTCGCCGGGTCGTCAGTCCTTGATGAAGCGAAGCGCGAACTGATCAGTATGGCCGCGAATAGACGGGTCGAAGACCGTGATTTCGCGCGTATCCGCCGGATTGGCGAGGAAATCGCTCTCGCCGACGAGCCGGAATCCCGCCTGGTCCGCCATCTGCATGACGACAACCTTGTCGATCCGGTGGAGCGTGTCGCCGACTGTTTCCGGTGCGCCCGACGCGGCGGAATGATCGATGACGACAAACGCGCCGCCCGGCTTCAGGATGCGGTAAATTTCCGCATAAGAGCGCGCCGGGTCGCCAAGGCTGACGCCGTCGCTCGGCTTGAAATAAAGTTCGTGCGGTCCTTGCACCCAGGTGACGAGATCGACGCCGCCGTCCGGCCCATCGAGCGCGTCGAAATTCGAAAGAGATTGGCGAACGTTGGCGAGTCTGTTGTTCGCAAGGCGCGCGTCGATCTGCTCGCCGACAAAGGCGCGGAAGCCCTCCGGGTTCTGCATCACCACGGAACCCGATTCGCCCGACCGCGCGCGACAAAAGTTCGGTATACCAACCGGCCCCCGCTTCGATCTCGAAGACGGTCATGCCGGGCGCGATCTCCATGAATTCAAGCGCGATAGCGGGTTTGCGACGATCATCGTCGGCGCGATCGGCTTCAGGGCGGGCGGGGTCGGCGACAGCGGCGCTCGCGACGGCTGCATAGTCGACGACAGCGCCGGCGTTGGCGACGCTGTCTTCGGCCGGCGCCGCTTCCTCCGCTTGGCCGGATTCAGTCGCCTGTTCAGGCCCTGCATCCTTCTTGGCGCAGGCGGCGAGCATTGCGGTCGACGCCAAGAGAGCGATAGCGATAGTGCGTGTGCGGTTCATTGATTTCATCCCCTGAATGCGTTTCGATCGTGCATTGCGCCCGCAACCCTCTTAGACCAGTCGACGCCGGGCGCGAAGCGGGCGGACCTGCCGCCTTGACGTCATGCGACCGGAGAGAAAGATGCCAACCACAGCAATTTCCGCAGGCACTCGATGACGGCTCCCGCAAAAGTGATTGAGGCAATAGCCGCAATCGTCGGCCCCAAGGGCGTCGTTCCGGAAGGCGAATGGCCGCCGCATCTGCATGAGCTACGCGGCCAATGGCCGGGGCGCGCGTCGATGATCGTCGCGCCCGCGGATGCGGCGGAGACGTCGCGAGTGGTTCGCGTATGCGCTGCGGAGAAGGTCGCGGTGACGCCGCAGGGCGGCAACACGGGACTGGTCGGCGGCCAGATGCCGCAGCGCGGCGAGATCCTGATTTCGATGAAGCGGATGAAGAAGATAAGAAGCGCATCGGCGCAGGGGATGACCCTGACCGTCGACGCCGGCGTCACCCTGCAAGAGGCGCAAGACGCGGCGGCGGCGATCGATCGCCTGTTTCCCCTCTCCATCGGCTCAGAGGGAACGTGCCAGATTGGCGGCGTCATCTCCACCAATGCGGGCGGCGTAAATGTGCTGCGTTACGGCAACATGCGCGATCTTGTGCTCGGCGTCGAGGCGGTGCTGCCGAGCGGCGAAATCTGGAACGGCCTCAAGAGCCTTCGCAAGGACAACACCGGCTACGACTTGAAGCAGCTCTTCATCGGCGGCGAAGGAACGCTCGGCGTCGTCACTGGCGCCGCGCTGAAGCTCTATCCGCGACCGCGCGAGCGCGTCACCGTCTTCGCCGGCCTCGCATCGCCTGAAATGGCGCTTTCATTGCTGTCGCGTGCGCAGGGCGCGAGCGGCGGCGATGTCACCAGCTTCGAGTTGATGTCACGCTTTTCGATCGGCCTCGTGCTGAAGCACATTCCGAACACGCGCGATCCGCTGGCGACGGAATATCCATGGTATGCGCTCGTCGAATTTTCGTCGGGACGCAAGGGCGCGCTGCGCGGGGACGTCGAGGCTATGCTCGGTGAGGCGTTGGACGCCGGCGAAATCCTCGATGCGACAATCGCCGAGAACGAGGCGCAGGCGAGCGCTTTCTGGCGCTTGCGGCACGCGATGTCGGCGGCGATGCGGCCCGAAGGGGCGCAGGCGAAATACGACGTTTCGGTCCCCGTCGCCTCAGTGCCGGCGTTTCTCGCCGATGCGGGAGGCGCAATCGACAGGCTTTGTCCCGGCGCGCGCGTCATCGCCTTCGGCCATATGGGCGACGGCAACATCCATTACGACGTGCTGCAGGCCGCAGACGGCGACAGGGCTGTTTTCGCGGCGGCGCAAGGAGCGATCGAAGAGGCGGTCTATGATGCGATCGACCGCTATGAGGGCTCGATCTCGGCGGAGCATGGCGTCGGACTCGCCCGGCGGGATGATATTGCGCGGCGGAAACAACCGGTGGAAATCGCCATGATGCGGGCGGTGAAGGCGGCGCTCGATCCGCAGAACATCATGAACCCCGGCAAGATGATTTAGTTTCGCCGACGTGCTAGCCTGCGGCCGTCTCAGCGGGGCGGGACATATGCGCATCAAGGGACGATTGGGACTTTTCATCGGCGCCGCGATCATTGCGGCTGGGTGCGACGCGACGCCGGTTGCGGGCGGCGACGCGATCGACGGCCCTTATTATCTGTCGTCGTCGATCCTGAGCCCGGCCGGCGGAAAGATGATCTGCTATTATGAGGAAACCCGGCGCCTGCGACCTGCGCGTTCCGCCGTCGGTCGATGCGGTTGGCGTCAACGACGATTTCATCAGCGCGCGCGTCAGGGCGCCGGGCGCGCCCTCCGACGATCCGCTGAAGAAACGTTACTATTATATCGTGCGCGATTTCGACGGTCCTCACCCCGACCTCGCGCGGACGGTCCGCGGCCCCTACGACGAAGGCGCTTTCAACGAACAACGTCGCAAGCACGGCGTCCCTGGCGTCGAGAAGATCGTCGACGTCTGACGCCGCCGTCAGAGCGCCCTGGCGAATGTTTCGCGGCTGATCTTGCCCATGGCGTAGAGGCGCGCGAGGCATTCGTAGTCGCGGTGAAAAAAACGGCGAAGATTCCGTTCGGCGGCGTCCGAGAGCGTGGTGCGCTGTTCGCCGCCTGACGGCTTGTCGACCGGATTGTTCCTTTCGCGGAGGGTGTTTTCGACGTTGAACACGCGAAGGATATCCGCGTCCAATGTCTCCTGCATCAGGACATCGATGATCTGGCTCGGCGCCGCGAAACTCAGGAGGTCGCCGAGATAGAAATTGATGTCCTCGCGAAGATGATGAATTTTCCGGATGTCGCGATGCGCCTCGCGGTTTGCGACGCCGTCCGGCCCGTAAAGGCTTTCGCCAAGGCGCGTTAGCGTTCCGTATTTCTTCAGCGCGTCAAATTCGCCAGAAAACCGGTCCGCTTGGGCGCCGTCTTCGACGACAAGCTTGAAACGCCAGTTGAAGGCGGAGAGCGACCGACGGATCGGATTTCGAGCAAGGATGTAGTAGCGGAGATCGCGCCGGACCGGCGGGCGGCGCATATGCACGCCGTTGAACTGATCCTTCATCCCGGCGGCGCGAAGCGCTTTCTTGAGGGTGGTTCCGCCGCATTTTCCGATATGGATGACGAGGGTTGCGCCGCGATCAACTCGATTGAGCTTCGCCATGTTGACGATCGGCCGCCTCAAGCGTCGCGCCAGCGCCTCCGCGATGTCGTCGTCCAGCAATCCCTGCATTCCCTGACGCCTTGATCTAAAGCGTTCCTAATCGCAGTCGGCAGGTTGAGAAAGGCTTTACGCTCGCGCGCCGTGCCCCGGCTAAAACATGTCGCGCTGACCGATCTCCTTGGCCAGCTCTTCCCCCTCATTTCGGGGATTGTTTACCGCCTTTGAGACCGGATGAGCGGTCCAAAATCCTTTTTGCGGCGGCGCGATAAGCGCCAGCGCATCGCCGGCGCTTTGCTCTTCGGGATTGAGCCAACGCCTGAAATCATCCTTCGCCACAATTACCGGCTCGCGATTGTGGAGCGGAGCGATGTCCGGTCCCGCTTCCGTCGTGATGATCGCCGCGGTGTCGATTTCGCCGCCGTCGGGATCTACCGCCGTCTCCCAGACGCCGGCGAGAGCAAACAGCCCGCCCTCGGCCGGTCTGATGAAATAGGGCTGGCGTCCGCCCTTCTCGGTTTTCCATTCGTAAAAGCCGTCCGTCGGCACGAGGCAACGGCGACGCCTGAAAGCCGACCGGAACGTCGGCTTTTCGGCGACAGTTTCGCCGCGCGCGTTAATGAGCGGCTTGCCGCCGGTCTTTTCGAGGAAATCTTTCTTCGCCCAAGACGGAACGAAGCCCCAGCGGGCGAGCGCGAACTCTCGCTCGCGTCTCTCGTTCATGCGCACGATGGCGATCGGTTGCGTCGGGGCGATATTGTAGCGCGGCGGGAAATTGCTTTTGATCGCCACGTCGAACATATGACGAGCGGCTTCCGGCGGCGACGTGAAAAGGAATCTTCCACACATGAATGGAGGAAGTATAAGGGCGCCCGTGAATGACCGGCAAATCCGCATCGGCGTCGGCGCCGTCATCTTCAAGGGCGAGGCTGTCCTGCTCATCAAGCGCGGCAAGCCGCCGTTCATGGGGCGCTGGTCCATTCCAGGCGGCGGCCTCGACTATGGCGAACGCCTCGAGGATGGGGTGCGGCGCGAGGTCTTGGAGGAGACCGGCCTCGACGTGCGCATTTGCGGTCTGGTCGGCGCCTTTGAAGCATTGCCCGGACTGCAGCCGGACCCTGATTTCAACCGCCACGTCGTGATGGTCGACTATTGGGGGGAGTGGGTCTCCGGCGATCCCGTCGCATCGGACGATGCCGCCGCCGCCGAGTTCGTTTCGATCGAGGAAGCGCTCGCCCGTGTCGCCTGGGACGAAACGCGACGCGCCATTGAACAGGCGGTGAAACTCCGCGATATCGTCATGGATCGGCCCTAATCGCGCGTAGGCTCCGGTCAGTATGAGCAAACAACTTCTAGTCGCCTTTGCGTTGCTACTTGCGAGCCCTTCCTGGGCGCAGGACGATTTCGACGCGCGGCGCCATGCGCTGACCAGCCTGTCGACCATTTTTGGCGAGCTTCATCATATCCGTCGCATGTGCGACCCGGACCGTGAGGGCGATCTGTGGCGCGATCAGATGAAGCGCCTTATCGATCTCGAGCAACCGTCCTTCGATCTTCGCGATGAAATGGTCGGGGCTTTCAACGCCGGTTACGCTTCGGCGCAAGATCGCTTTTCCTTTTGCGACAATGACGCGGAAGATTACGCCGCAGCGAGAGCCGCGTCGGGCGGGGCGCTCGTCGACAACCTGTCGGCGCCGCTGTACGCCGCTGCCCGCGGCGAGGAGGACGACAGCGTCGACGTCGTGCGCGGCGATGTTGCGCCGCCGGCGGAGCCGCAGGACGAGTAAGCGGCGTTAGAGCGCTTCCTGAAAGCGCACCGGCTCGCCCGCCGCCGTCCCGAGGATCTCGTTCTCGCGCATGACGTCCGCCCACGGATGATCGTCATCACCGGCCAGCCCGTCACGTTCATGCCGTCGAACGGCGTCCAGCCGCAGCGTGACTTCGACCACTCATGCGTGATCGTCTCGCGGAGCTTCAGATCGACGATGGTGAAATCAGCGTCATAGCCGCCGGCGATGCGCCCTTTGCCGGCGATCTGAAAATGCGGTTCGGCCCGTGGCACACAAGATCGACGAAACGGGCAGGCGACAGGCGACCTTGGGCGACATGATCGAGCATGACCGGCACGAGCGACTGCACGCCCGGCATGCCGGACGGGGAGGCCGGATAGGGGTTCGATTTTTCCTCGAGCGTGTGCGGCGCGTGATCGGAGCCGATGACATCGAAGATGCCTTGTCGAAGGCCCGCCCAAAGCCCGTCGCGATGCCGCGCGTCGCTGACCGGCGGGTTCATTTGCGCCAATCCCTTGAGGTCGCGATAACAATCAGGCGCCGCAAGCGTCAGATGCTGCGGCGTCGTTTCCGCCGTCGCAATGTCTCTTCGCTGCGGCGAGCAGCGGCAGTTCATCCGCCGTCGAAACATGGAGAACATGAATGCGCCGGCGCGTCTCGCGCGCGAGGCGCAAGAGGCCGGATCGTCGAAGCGACGGCGGCCTCGGCGGTCCGACGTCGGGGTGCGAGGTCCAGTCGCCTTCGCGCGCGAACTTCTTGTTGTCGCGCAGCATGAACTCGTCCTCGGAATGGACGGCGACGCGCCGAGGTCCATGGCTCAAAACCGCAAGCACGCCGCATCATCCTCAACGAGCAGATCGCCAGTCGACGCGCCCATGAAAATCTTGACGCCGCAGACGCCTTTCATGCGCTCGAGTTCGATGAGGTCTTTCGGGTTGTGGTGGGTTCCGCCGACATAAAAAGCGTGATCGCAGATACATGCGCTGGCGCGCGCGCGTTCAGCTTGTCTTCAATCGCCGCCGCTGTCGTCGTCAAGGGATTGGTGTTCGGCATTTCGAAGACGGCGGTGACGCCGCCCAGCACCGCCGAGCGGCTTCCTGACTCCAGGTCCTCCTTGTGCGTCGGGCCCGGCTCGCGGAAATGAACCTGCGTGTCGATGACGCCCGGCAGCACGTGAAGGCCCGGGCAATCGATGGCCTCGCCCGCGCGTCGCGCGCGACAGATCGCCGATTTCCGCGATTCGCCCCGTGGAAACGCCGATATCGCGTTTCCCTTCGCCATCGTGATTGACGACGGTTCCATTCTTCAAGATGAGGTCGAAAATCTTGGCCATAAGGCCTTCTAGCGCAGGAGGATTGAGCGCGCCACGTCCAATGCGCGTCGCCTTGACCAGCTTCCCGTGGAACGCGGCGCTTTCCTGTCGCGCGCGCAAGGCGCGATCAGGGCTGGGCTCGTCCGCGTCGACGGCGCCGTCGTTGGTCACGCCGATCGCCGTCATCGATGTCGCCGGCGATGTTGCAAGCGATACGGAACTCATGCGCTTTACGAACGACTTGGCGGACTGGTTGAGAAGGCTTGCCTGGATTAAGATCGTAATCACCCAAAGTCCGCTCTTGGGGCGATAGAAGCAGGGAATTCCTGATTGGCGCGATCAAGTCGGCATAGGGAAAAAAAGCCGGAGCGCCCGGCGCGTCGCGTCACCGCGCGGATCGATGACATTGCTTCGGCGGGCGACGGCGTGGCGCTGATCGATGGCGGGCGCGTCTACATTCCAACGACCGCTCCTGGCGACGTTATCGAGGTTGACGTCCGCGGCGAGCGGGGAACTCTCGTCCATATCAACGAGCCAAGCCCCCATCGCGCCGACGCGCCCTGCCCCCATTATGGTGCGTGCGGCGGATGCTCACTGCAGCATTTGACGGCCGAATTCTATCGAAACTGGAAGCGCCTCCGCGTCATCGACGCCCTCGCCCGGGAAGGCCTCGGCGACGCCGCAGTGGCGCCGATTATCGAAACGCCCGCCGCATCGCGACGGCGCGCCGTCTTCGCGGTAAGGAAATCGCGCGATCTGGTTATTCTCGGATTCAACCCGCGCCGGTCGTTTGATGTCGTCGATATTGACTGCTGCGTTATCCTGCACCCGGATCTGCTTGCGCGCCTTCCCGCGCTTCGCGCGCTCGCGTCGAAAATTGCCGCGTCCTCCTTCGACCTCTCGGTCACGCTCGCCGACAACGGCCTTGATGTCGTGATTATGGGAAAGGTCGGATCCCCGAACGGCCTCGACCGCTCCGCGTTGATCGCGGCCGCGCGCGACGCCGGTGTTGTCCGGTTGTCGCTTGGCGATGAGGCGCTTGTGCAATTCGCGTCGCCGATCGTTTGCTTCGACGCCATCACCGTGACGCCCCCGCCGGGAGCCTTTTTGCAGGCGACCCGTGACGGCGAAAGTGCGCTCATCGCGCTCGTCAAAAAGGCCGCTGGCGATGCGAAAATGATCGCTGATCTCTTTTGCGGGTGCGGAACGTTCACCTTGCCGCTCGCAAAGTCTGCGACCTTAGTCGCGTATGATTCAGATCGTATTTCAATCGAGGCGCTCCTGCGGTCTGCCGGCGCGGCGCAGCGTGTGGGCGGAGGGATAAATCCCGTCCGGGCCGAAGCGCGCGACCTCTTCGAGCGGCCGCTGCCAGCGAAAGAGCTGAAGGCTTTCGATGCGATCGTGTTCGACCCGCCACGCGCCGGCGCTGCGTTGCAGGCCGCCGAAATAGCCAGGAGCGGGGTGGAGACGGTTGTCGGCGTTTCCTGCAATCCGACGACTTTCGCGCGCGATGCGGCGATCCTTGTCCAGGGCGGCTACACGCTGTCGCAGGCGACGCCGGTTGACCAGTTCGTCTACTCCGCCCACGTTGAGATCGTCGGGATTTTCCGAAGGGGTTGACCCGTGTCGCCAGCGATCACCGGCGCAAGACGCGCTTTCTACGGCGCATCCCAACTCGCGCGGATCGCGTGGTACACAGGTCATTATCTCGCAGGCCGCCGGCGGATGGGTCCGCTCACGCGGCCGGGCGAGGCGCCGCACGCCGACGAGTTTGCGCCGCTCGACCGGGAACGATTAAAGCAGTCCTTCCGCGAGCTTTTCCGCGCCGACTGGCGCCATATCGAGGCGGGCGAATACAAGCTGCCGCTGGAACTTCGACGACCGCCTTCGTTGATGAAGCTCGCGCGGCTGTCACGCGACTACCTCCGCGACACCGAGAAAGTCGCGCGGCGCAAATTTGCGAACGGACATTCCGAGGTGCTGCGCGACGACTTGAAGGACAAATATCCGAGATATTACCTGCAGAATTTTCATTTCCAGACCGACGGCTGGCTGTCGGCGGACTCCGCCGACATTTATGACATGCAGGTGGAGACGTTGTTCACCGGCGCTGCATCGGCGATGCGCCGACAGGCGCTGCCCTTCGTTCGTCGCGCGTTTAAGGGACGCGATCCCGCAAGAGTCGATATTCTCGATCTTGCCTGCGGCGCCGGCGGGTTTCTCGAGGACGTGCTCGACAATTGGCCAGACGTGCGTGCGACGGCGCTCGACCTCTCGCCCGCCTATCTCGGCAAAGCGAGAACCAGGCTAGCGCGGTTTCGCAACGTCCGGTTCGTCGAGTTCGAAGGCGGAGGCGACCGGACTTGCGGACGCGTCATTCGACATCATCACCGCCGTTTATCTCTTTCATGAATTGCCGCCGAAAATTCGCGTCGATGTCGCGGCGGAAATCGGGCGGCTGTTAAGGCCGGGCGGCGTCCTCGTGCTCGTCGATACAATTCAGTATGGCGACGAGGCGGGAATGGATGTGCTGCTTGAGAATTTCCCGCGCGGTTTTCACGAGCCCTATTATGACAGCTTTTGCCGACTTGATTTGACGGAACACTTCGCCTCAACCGGCTTGCGGAAAAGCAGCGAGATGATCGCCTTTCTGAGCAAGATATCGGTTTTCGAAAAGCCGTAAGGGCTATTGCGGCTGCTCCAGTTTCAGCGTGTCGACGGCTTCCGGGACCTGCGCTTCAAGAAAACGGCGGATCGCATTGGCGCTCGCTTCCGGCGCTTCTTCCATCGGAAGGTGTCCGACGCCCTCGAGAATGACGACTTCGGTGTTCGGCATCCGTTCGGCGAACGTTTGCGCGGCGGTCGCATAGATCAGCCGATCTTCCGCGCCCCACAATATAAGCGTCGGTTGGGCTATTTCGCCGAGTCTGTCAGCGAATGATTCCTCCCGGTCGGATGTCGCGCGGATCGCCGTTGCGCGGCGATTGCCCGGAAAGCGCAACAGATCCCAGTAGCGGTCGACCATATCTTCAGTGACGATCGAATTCGACAGCCGTCGTGTCGAGCACGGACTTCTTGATGAGGCCCCGCGGCGTGATCTGGCTGACCAGCGGGCGTAGCATTCTGTTTCGCATCAGGCGGAAGCCGATATTGAGCGGCGGCGCTGTCTCGCCATCGCGAAGCGGCGCCCCGCCGGCGTCGATGAGGATCAATCCGTCGACGCGTTCCGGATAGGCGAGGGCGTAGCGCCACGCGACCCAACCGCCCATCGAATTGCCGCCGAGGTAGAAATGATCGAGGCCTGCGGCGCCTGCGACGGCGTTCAGCGCCTCGAACATGCCGGCGGCGCTGTAGTCGTCGCGCGGATGAGGGCCTGTGAGGCCGTGTCCCGGTTGATCGTAAGTGATGACCCTGTATTCGCCGGCGAGACTGGCGATCAACGGTTCGAAGGTGTGCAGGCTCGCATTCGACCCATGAAGCAGGATAACCGCCGGACACTCCCGGCATCCCTGATCGCGCCAATGAACGCGCATTTCCCCGGCGCCGTCCGCGAACATCGAATTTTCGCCGCCGTAGGCCCGGATCATATCCTCACGATCCGTATCTGGCGTGCGCAGCAACATGAATGCGGCAAGCATGACGACCATTGCGCCAAAAGCGAATGCGAGAATTCGTTTCATAGGATTCCCAACCGCAAAATCATCCGCACTGTCCGCGATGGCGCAGCGCATGATCGGCGAGAACGCACGCCATCATCGCGACGCCGACCGGCACGGCCCGAATGCCGACGCAAGGATCGTGGCGACCCTTGGTGACAATCTCGGTTTCTTCGCCGCCTTGTGTGATCGTCTTGCGCGGCGACAGGATCGACGATGTCGGCTTCACCGCGAAACGCACGACAATGTCCTGTCCGGTCGAAATGCCGCCGAGGATCCCGCCGGCGTTGTTCGACAGGAAATGCGGCTTCTTCCGTTTCATCCGGATTTCGTCGGCGTTTTCTTCGCCGGTGAGTTCAGCGGCCTTCATCCCGGCGCCGATTTCGACGCCTTTGGCCGCATTAATCGACATCATCGCGGCGGCAAGGTCCGCGTCCAGCTTGCCGTAGACTGGCGCGCCGAGCCCCGCCGGCACGCCGCTCGCGACGATCTCGATCACGGCGCCGATCGAAGACCCTGCTTTGCGCGCCTTCTCAACCGCTAACTCAAACTGCGCTGCGGCGCCGGGATCAGGGCACCAGAACGGATTGTTCCCGACTTCATGCCAGTCGAAACGCGCACGGTCGATTTCAATCTTGCCGACTTGGACGAGGCATGCCTCGGATCGAGACGCTCTTGTAGAATTGGGCGAGGACTCTTCGCGCGACGGCGCCCGCCGCGACGCGGCAAGCCGTTTCGCGCGCCGATCGATCGCCCGCCGCCGCGATAATCGCGAAAGCCGTATTTTTGATCGTAGGTGAAATCGGCATGTCCGGGGCGGTAGGTGTCGCGGATGTCGGAATAATCCTTGGACCGCTGGTCGACGTTTTCGATCAGAAGGCTGATCGGCGTTCCGGTCGTTCGCTGGCCTCCGGTGCGATCGTCTTCGAAGACGCCTGACAGGATTTTGACTTCATCGGGTTCGCGCCGCTGGGTGACGAATTTGGATCCGCCGGGCTTTCTCAAATCCAGCGCCGCCTGAATGTCGGCCGCGGCAAGGCTTATTCCCGGTGGGCAACCGTCAATGACGCAGCCGATCGCGGGCCCGTGGCTTTCGCCCCAGGTCGTCACCCGAAAGAGGTGTCCGAACGTATTATGCGACATCGGCGGCGCGGCGCCCTTAAACGCGTTATGAATCGTGCGGCCGATCCTATAGAACGATCCGCCTGCGATTGGGAAACGCCGGACTATCACATGAGCCGAAAATCCGTCATTCCGCCGAGCCCGTCCGCCGAGGCCTATCGCGCGGACGAAGATCAGGGCGAGGTTTTCACGAAGGACGAGCCGCTCGCGCTTTTTCTCGAATGGTTCGAACTCGCCAAGAAAAAGGAGCCGAACGACGCGAATTCGATGGCGCTGGCGACGGTAGACGAAACCGGACTCCCCAATGTCCGCATGGTGCTGCTCAAGGACATCGATCAGTCGGGCCTCACCTTCTTCACCAATCTTGAAAGCGCAAAGGGTCGCGAACTCGCCGCGAATCCGAAGGCCGCTCTCTGCTTTCACTGGAAGTCGATCAGGCGCTCGGTGCGTTTTCGCGGGCAGGTCTCGCCGGTCGCGCCCGAAGAGGCCGACGCCTATTTCGCGACGCGCGCGCGGACGGCGCAGATCGGCGCCTGGGCCTCCGCGCAGTCGCGGCCCGTGGAAGGGCGTTTCGCGCTTGAAAGAGAGGTCATGAAAGAAACGGCGCGTTTCGGTCTTGGGCCCGTACCCCGCCCCCCGCATTGGTCGGGCTTTCGCCTGTCGCCCGTCGAAATCGAATTCTGGGTGAACCGGCCGTTCCGCCTGCATGACCGGCTGCAATTCAGCCGTTCCGGCGAGGGGTGGAGGACCTTAAAGCTTTATCCGTAACCGGAATTGTAGAAAGATGTCGCCCGCGATGAGGGGGATGACATGCACATTCTGATCGCCGTTCTCGGCGCAATGGCCGCAGCGTTCTGGGCGTTCACCTATTTCGTCAACGCCGCGCGCGAAGGTCAGGACGCCATTCGCGACGTCAAAGGCGCTTTCCGAGGCGCCAAATGGTCAAAGCGCGCCGGCCAGCGTCTTATCGAGGGCCTCACCGATCCGCGTGACGCGGCGGCCGTCCTTCTTTATCAGATCGCCGCTTATGACGGCGCGGTGACCGACCGCCAGCGTCAATTGATCATCGCCGACATGAAGCGGGCCTTCGCGGCGGATGATGAAACCGCCGAAGGATTGTTCGCCTTCGCGCGCGCCGCGACCGGACAAATCAACGACGCCGCGAACAGCCTCAAGAAAATCCTCAAACCCATCGAGGCTGCGTGCTCGGCCGATGAACGCCGCGAACTCGTCGATATGATGCTTAAAGCCGCTGAAATCGAAGGCCCTGTGTCGGACGTGCAAAATCGCCTCATCGCCGAAACGCGGCGGGTGTTGCTGCCGCCTCGCTGACGATCGCGTATTCGGCGCCCATCGAAGGCGCGCCCTTGCAGCGGACGGCGCCAATCTTCACCAGACGGATCAGATGCGCGTAGACGTTGAGCGCGGCGGCGCCGCGGAGACGCTTGTCGATGTCGGCATACATCTCCGGGACCATCTCCTCGATCCGTGTGCGGCCCTTCTTGAGCTGGTCGAGAATCTGCCCGTCGCGGATGCGGCGATGGGTCCTGACCGCGCGGACGAAAGCTTTTGGCTTGATGATCGGGGCGCCGTGCGTCGGGTAATAGATCGCGTCGTCGCGGGCGAGCAGCTTGTCGAGGCTGTCGAGATAGGCGCCCATGTCGCCGTCCGGCGGCGCGACGACGGTCGTCGCCCAGCCCATGACGTGATCGCCGGTGAAGAGCGCCTGCTCCTCGTGCAATGCGAAGCAGAGATGGTTTGAGAGATGCCCCGGCGTCGCCACCGCTTCGAGCGTCCAGCCGGCGCCTGAAATTTTTTCTCCGTCATTCAAAATGAGGTCCGGCTTAAAAGCATAGTCGGCGCCTTCGTCGAGCGCCGGTGCGTCGAGCTTTTCGTCGGCGACGGGATGCGGCCCGAAAGCGCGGATCGGCGCGCCGACCCGCTCAGCAAATGCGCGCGCCCCGCCGCAATGATCGCTGTGCGTGTGCGTGATGAGAATGTCGCTGACGCGCGCGGAACCGATGGCGGCGACAAGCGCGTCAAGGTGAGCCTCGATCATCGGGCCCGGATCG
The DNA here is from genome assembly GCA_963765165.1 of uncultured Alphaproteobacteria bacterium. Lineage (GTDB taxonomy): Bacteria > Pseudomonadota > Alphaproteobacteria > Caulobacterales > Parvularculaceae > Amphiplicatus. Next base: position 40,495 of record CAVXVQ010000001.1, read on the forward strand.
ATCACCGCGAGCGGGCCCTCGTCCGGGCCGACGATGTAGGTTCCGCTCCCTGTATAGGTGAACGGGCCCGGGTTCTTCGCAATGACGCGCCGGATCAGGGGTGACAGCCGGGAAGGCGCGCCGTAGTCGAACGGGAATTCCTTGACGAAAGGGATCGCCGTCAAGCTGCAGCCTTGAGGCGCTCGTCGACAAGACTTGCGAAAGCGCTCGCGATGCCGCGTATCGCCTTCAGCTTGTCGTCGCCCGAAAGCGTGGATGGCGGGCCCATGTCCGTCTTGTTGGCGTCGACGACGTAGATGCGGCCGTCTTCGCGATCGCGCAGAACGTCGAGCCCGCCGAAATCGAGCGCCATGGCGCGCGTGAATTCGGCGATTTTCTCCTGCTCCGATTTCGACAGCATGGCGTCGACTGGCGCAAGATCGACGCGGTGGTTCTCGTTTGAGAAACGCAGATCGCGCGTGCGGCGCTTCAGGTAGACGAACGGCGCCTTGCCGCCGACGACCGGCGTTCTGATATCGACGAAGTCGCGTCCGTCGAAGGTGTTGTCGACAAGCCGCTGATAGACGCGGTCGCTCCTCGGCGTTTCGATCGGGCATTCGACGATGCGCCCGTCATGCTTGCCGTTGAGCTCCGACTTTTCGACGGCGAGGCCGCGATGCGTCCTGGGGTCGACCGTCAGCGAATAGCCGAAAACTTCGCCGAAGACCCGGCTGACGACGCTCTTGCGGATGTCATGGCAGCCGATGTTGAAGGCCGGCCTGTTCGACGGCGCGCGCAGCGGCGCGGTGCGGAACTCGCGATCCTCGAAATAGAAGTGGAGGTCGGCTTCGGCGGGATCATCGACAATCTTCACGTCGGCGAGCTGGCAGACCGGCCAGATCGCGTAATAGGAGCGGGGCTTCTTTGGAAAAAAGCAGATCTTGGCGCGCGGCTCGCGTCCCTTGACGACCCGCGCAGCGCGCACGCCCTGGACGAGGCCGATGAAGGACGCGATCCTTAACGCGTCGCGCGCGAATTCCGGGCTCCAGCGAATCTCGGCGCCGGTTTCCTTGGCGAGGATGCCCCCGCCAGTAAATTCAAATTCCGAAAAAAAGGTCATTCCCGAGATCGCCCGAAGGGTCCGCCCACGTCCTGGCTTCTACACCATGGCTGGCGCTGCGGTAACAGGGAAATAAAGACCGCGCGATCAGGAAATGCGCCGGGTTGAAGCCCGAAGGTTAACGGCCTCGACTTTGCGATGGCCTGGCCATGTGTGCCAGTCGTAAACAAATCCTTAACCTGATCGCCGCCTGCCTCTTGGTCGGAGCCGCTTCGACCCCGGCGTTTGCAGGCGAACGCTCCGCCGGCGGCCTCGCGCTCGGCGAAAGCCATGGGGGCATCACCGACCAGGCCTATGTGATGGCGCCGCCGCACTGGCTCTATGTCGTCGAAAAAGAGCGCGGCAGTTTCCTCGATTGCGGAGAAGGGCAGGAAATCCGCAAGACCGATTCCTCGGGCCGAGATGTCGCGGCGCTCACCTGCGGTGTCACGCTGACGGAGACGATAGTCATCCCGGCGGCATCGACCAGCGCGCGGATCATCGTTCACTTTTAGCTGCGCCGCAGCGCGTCAAGCACGCGCCTTTGCCCGGCGATATTGTAGCCGGCGTTAGCCGCCTCATCGATGATCTGATCAACGTCGTCTCCCGCGCGCGCTCGTGCGAAAGCGCGAAGGACCGTCGATCGCGTGCCGGACCTGCAAAATGCCAGAACCCCGCCACCGTTTTCGGCGATCGCCTTATCAAACGCGTCGAGGTGGCCGGGATCTATGCCCATGCCGCTGATGGGGATCTCTATGTAGTTCAGCCCGGCTGCGCGCGCCGCCGCTTCGATGTCGGCGCCCAATGGCTGGCCCGCTTCTTCGCCGTCCGGCCGATTGTTAATGATCAAGGTGATCCCGAGCGCTTCCGCCGTGGTCACATCGTCCGGGGTGATCTGGGGCGAAACCCAGAACTGATCCGCAAGTTCGGTAAAAGGTCCGGTCATCGCTCACCTGGATGGTCGCCGCCGAGCATATGGCGGGCCGCCCGCGGCGGCGCTAGGCTGGAGCCCATGACAAATTCGCGCATGCCGCCCTTTCATCTCGCTTTCCCGGTCGACGACCTCGCGAGAGCGGACGCTTTCTATCATGGCTTGCTCGGCTGTCCGCGCGGGCGCCAGTCGGACGCGTGGATCGATTACGACTTCTTCGGCCATCAGCTCGTCGCGCACCTCTCGCCCGCGGACTGCGCCGCCGCGAGGACGAACGAGGTCGACGGCCATGACGTGCCGGCGCGCCATTTTGGCGTCGTGATGGAGCCAAAGGACTGGCGCTTGCTCGCCGCCCGGCTTCAAAAAGCCGGCGCCGACTTCATCATCGAGCCGGACATCCGCTTCAAGGGCGAGCCAGGCGAGCAGGGCACGTTCTTCATCCGCGATCCGGCGGGGAACGCGCTTGAGTTCAAGTGCTTTGAGGATATGGGTCAGCTGTTTGCGACGTAGTGCGCGGGCAAGGGGGACGGATTGAAAAGGCTAAATTGGCAATTTGCGATAGAGATGGCCGCGTTCGTGGCCGTCATCCAATTTGCGCTTGCCGTCGGCTCATACTTGACGGGTTGCGCCATTGTGGGCCGTTACCAATGCAGCTTCGACTATGGCGTCAAATGGATCATGCATCATCCGGTTTTCCCAAATTTGGCGCCCAAGGTTGATTCTGTTCGGGTTCATCATTGGCGCTTTTTTGTCCGCTTAATGGCTCGGCGAAGGTAAGAAATGAACAAACTCCCTATGCGGCCGAAACCTACGCAGATAGAGTAGGGAAATTCTTGACGATTGTGATGGTTGCCCTCCTTATCGCTTCGTTCGCGCTTTGGGGATTGCCCGAAATCCTCTTGTTGAGAAGGTTGGAAGCAGGCGCGCCGAATTAGGCGTAGGCGGATGAAATTTGCGTCGAGTTCATCGATGCGGACGAAAAGCGGAATTCATCTGTCCTTCGGCGGATCACTCCGCCCGATAGATGACTTCCCCGTCGACCACCGTCATCACCGGCTTCGCCGTCAGGATTTCCGCTTCCGGCGACCGTCATGATGTCCTTCGAGAAGACGGTGAAATCGGCTTTCTTGCCGACTTCGATCGTCCCAAGATCGCTTTCCTGAAAGGACGCGAAGGCCGGAGCGGAGGTGAACATGGCGAGCGCTTCGGCGCGCGTGACTTTCTCCTCGGGGCGCCAGTTGTCGCCCGATTTTCCCTCGAGGTCCTTGCGCGCGACGGCGGCGTAAAACTCGATCAAGGGATCTCCGCGCTCGACCGGCGCGTCGGAGCCGCCGGCGATGATCGCGCCTGAATCAAGGAGACTCCGCCAAGCGTAGGCGCCGTCAAGGCGCGCGTCGCCGAGGCGCGCGGGCGCGAAATAAAGATCGCCGATCGCGTGCGAGGGCTGCATCGAGGCGATGACGCCGAGCTTTGAAAAACGCGCGATGTCGCTCGGGTCGAGAATTTGCGCATGCTCTATGCGCCAGCGTGGGTTGGCGACCTTGCGGTCCTCGGCGGGAACGGTCTTGAGCGCTTCTTCATACCAGTCGAGGACAAGTTTGTTGCCTCGATCGCCGATCGCGTGGGTCGCAATCTGCACGCCGTCGCGAAGGGCCTTCTGGAAAAAGGGCGCAGCTTCCTCGTGGGTCATCATGAGAAGCCCGCTGGTATCCGGCCGGTCAGCATAAGGTTCGACAAGCGCCGCGCCGCGGGACCCGAGCGCGCCGTCGACATAGAGTTTGACCGCCCGCGTGACGATGCGCCCGGAATTGTTCTGGCGCGGCGCGGCGGCGATTGCGTCGTAACCGCTCTTGTCGATCGAATTGTAGACGCGAATGGCGAGACGGCCCTCTGCGGCTTCCTCGTCGATCAGCGACAGATCGGCGGGATCGACCGACATGTTGTGGACGCCCGTCCAGCCGTATGCGGCGTAGACCTCGGCGCCGACGTCGAAGGCTTCGCGTTTCGCCGCTTCAGAGGGGGCCGCGATCAGCGCGGCGACGAAGTTCATCGCATTATCGATGAGCATACCCGTCGGCTCGCCCGCCGCGTCTTTCTCGATACGTCCGCCTTCAGGATCAACCGTCGCGCGCGTCACGCCTGCCTTTGCAAGCGCTGCGGAATTGGCGACGAGCGCATGGCCGTCCGCGCGCTCAAGGATGATCGGGTGGAGCGTGCTCGCCGTCGTCGATGTCCTGCCGGTTTGGAAATCGCTTCTCCGGCCACTGCGTTTCGATCCAGCCGCGACCGTAAATCGTTTCTCCTTCCGGCGTTTCCTGCGCGGCCGCCGCGACGATGTCGATCATTTCCTCGATCGAAGCGACGCCCTCGAGGTTCAGCGTCAGCTCGCGCATGCCGATGCCGAGGAGATGGGCGTGAGCATCGACGAAGCCGGGGTAAAGCGCGGCGCCCTCAAGGTCGATAATTTCCGTATCGGGACCAATTGACTTGTCGATATCGGCCCGCGCGCCGGCGGCGGCGATCCGTCCGTCCTTGACCGCGATCGCTTCGACGATCGGTTTGCCGGCGAGTTCGGTGTAGATGGGGCCGCCGACGAAAACGCGCTCCGCAGCGTCTGCGGGCGCGGCGCGGGGCTTTTCGGCGTCGCGCTTGCCGCAAGCGGCCAGGGAAAAAATGACGGTGAGGGCGGCGAGGCCGCATGCAAGCTTGTTCATGGGGCCATGCTAAGGGATGAGCTGCGCGCGCGCCAGCCGCGCGCGCTTCATTCAGCCGGACGCGGCGGCGGGGGCGGAATTATCTGATCGAATACGAGACGCCAGCCGGCTTTGCGCTTCTGCCAGACGCGCACGTAATAGCCCATGCCCGTCGCCCCGTCGTCAGTCGAGCGCGCGCCGCCATAGGTCCAGACAAGATCGCCCCTTGCTGAGGCGCCGCCGCCGATGTGATTGAACGCGGCCTTGACGGGGCGCGCCCTGAAAACCGCATCGCGCCCTTCCGGTGTTTTGGCAGGCGGCGGTCCCGCGCTGTGCAGGCGCGAATCCTCATCGAGAAAAGATCCGTAGGCGGAAACAAGATCGATCGCGGCGCGCTCGGCGAGATCGGCCTCGAGCGCGACCACCGCCGACATCGCGTCTTCGGGCGAGGCGGACTTTTCGCGGCTCGTCGAAAGAAAGGCGACTTCGGAATTCCTCGGCGCTTCAGAGTAAGCGTCGGCGCCGACGCCGCCGTCGAAAACCCACTTCCAGTTTCCGTCCGCCTGCTTTTTCCAGATCGTGAAGTAATGCCCTCTTCGCGCGTCATCGATCGCATAAGGACCAGTCGTAAAGCCAAGATCGCCCGAGCCTGCGATCCCCGCGTAGAGCGGCCACCAGTTAAGGTGCGGCCTTGGCTCCGTGAGGTCGTCGTCAGGCTGCGCGCCGAGCGATTCGTGCGCGTTCTGAGGATCGGGACCGAGAATGATCGCATCTTCGGCGGAGTGCTTCAGAAAGGACCCCTTGAACCCAAGCGGGCCCTCGTCCGCCGCAAAAGCGCGTTCGGCGGCGACGACTTCCTCCGGCGTTGGCGCCGGCTGCTGGCAGGCGGCGAGGAAGCAGAGCGCTGAAAAGAGCGGCACAGTCATGCGGCGCATTAAAGAACCCTTCCTGATGATCGGAGATTAGACGCCTCCGGGCCGTCTAACCGCAATCGTCAGGCGCCCGAGCGAAACAATCTTGGAGAGTTCGAATACCGGGAAATGACACGATGGTCGGAGTGAGAGGAATTGAACCTCCGGCCCCTAGCTCCCGAAGCTAGTGCTCTACCAGGCTGAGCTACACTCCGACGGTGCGCCCCTATAGCGGTGCGCTTTCGGCAATGCAATTGAAGCGTTGGCGGCCTTAAATCGAAGGTGGGCCGCCGCTTGGGAAGGCGCGGAAATGGCGTTGATTTCCAACGCCGACGGCGCTATCAGGCGCGACCTCTTGGGGCGTCGCCAAGTGGTAAGGCAGCGGTTTTTGGTACCGCCATTCCTAGGTTCGAATCCTAGCGCCCCAGCCATTTCTCCCAGCGTCCGCGACGGTGTAAACTGATGAGTTTACTGGCGATGACGGTACCCCATTGAGGGCTTTTCACGCGGGCGTGTCGTTGAACGCCTGCTTGGCGAACTTGCCGGGAGTTCATCCAACGGGAGTGTCTGTGATTTCGCTGGCTTCCCACGCAAGAATCTCGAAGTCATCGACGAAAATAGCGTCCGCGCGAGCGCCCGGAAATCATATTGCGCGGGGCCGGGGCGCTTGTTACAAGCTAACGGGGCGATGGATGCAGGGGACGACGGCGACGTCGTAAGTCTGTCGCCGTTTGGACACGGAGGGAATGTTCGGTTTGCGCGCGGCGAGCATCGCCATTGCAAATTCCGGACGCTTCATCCAAACATGAGTTGTGAAGGGGAATTCGTTGGGGTACGTAGCGAAGATCGTCTGTCGGCGGACACGCGCCCTCTTCCTTTTTCCTTACAAAGTGAAATCATCGGCTCACGGATGAGCCGTCTAACCAATCGAAGCCGTAGCAAACCGTTAGGTGAGGCAATGAAGAAAAGAGCTCTTGTTCTGGGGTCAGCTGCGGCGGTGCTCGTCGCCATCGGCGCGCCCGCATTCGCGCAGTTCTCGTCAGCGCTGAATGAAAGCGAAGCGACGGCGAAGGAGGCCAAAGCCTCCCAGCAGCGCGTCGAACAGCTTGACGACCAGACGACGGCGCTGATCAACGACTACCGCGCCAATTTAAAGCAGCTCGAAGCGGCGACGCGCTATAACGCCTCGCTCACGCGCAACATCGCGGCGCAGCAGCGCCAGCTCGAGCGCCTTCGCCTCGATATCGAGAACGTGTCGGGCCTCCAGCGCGCCATGCAGCCGCTGATGGAAGACATGCTCGGGACCCTCGGCGATGTCGTCGAAGCCGACCTTCCTTTTTCTCTCGACGATCGCCGCGGCCGGGTCGAGCGTCTCAACAAGGTGATGGGCGACCCGAACATGTCGGCGGCGCAGCGCTATCGCCTGATCGTCGAAGCCTATCAGATCGAGAACGAATACGGCCGCACGATCGGCGCCTATGAAGGCTCGATCGACGATGACGGCACGCTTCGCACCGGCGAATTCCTCCGCGTCGGCCGCATCGCGCTGATGTTCAAGACCGCCGACGACTCGGTCCTCAAGATCTGGGACCGCGACTCAGAAAGCCTATGTCAATCTCAACAAATCCTATCTGCCGGACGTCCGCCTCGGCCTTCGCATGGCCAAAGAGCAGACCGCACCGGGCCTTCTGCCGGTTCCGGTCAAGGCGCCGACCAAAGCCGCCGCTGGTCAGTAACGCAACGATTTCGAAGGAAATACGATCATGAAACTCCTCAAACTTGCAGGCGTCTCGCTCTTCGTCGGCGTTGCGGCCCTCAGCCTTTCCGCTTCCGCGCAGGACACGACGACAACGCCGGCGCCGGCGCAACCCGCCGCGCGTCAGCTGACGCTCGATCAGGTGCTCCAGTCGGTCCGCAAGGAACGCGGGGAATTCGTCGGCCGAGAACAAGGCTCGTGAAGAGCGCTTCGTCCGTGACCGGAACAATCAGCAGGCCGAGCTCGGCTCGCGTCCGCGGCCAGGTCGGCGCGGCGGAAGCCGAAGCGACCCGCCTTGAAGGCGCGATGGCGGCGAACCAGGACGCGATCGACGCCCTCGATCAGGAACTCGCCGACAAGCAGGGCGAATTCCAGGAACTCTTCGGCGCCGCGCCGTTCGGCCGCCGCCGATCTGACTGCCCAACTTGAGCGTTCGATCATCAGCGCCGAATTCCCCGGCCGCGCGGACGAGCTGCGCGAAGTCGCGCAGACCGACACGCTGCCGACGGAAACGCAACTGCGCTTCCTTTGGGAAACGCTGGTTCAGCAGATCACCGAACAGTCGAAGGTTTCGACCTTTTCCGCCAACGTTGTCACAGCCGGATGGCACAGCCGCTGCGCGCGAAATCACCCGGATCGGGCCCTATGTGGCGTTCTCGGGCGGCCGATACCTTGTTTACGATGACACGATTGGGCAACTCGCGTTCCTCGCCCGCCAGCCGGCAGGCGCGGTCACGGGCGGCGCGAAAGCCGTCGAGAACGCCAAAGGCGACGGCTTTGTCCGCGGCTTCATCGACCCCTCGCTCGGCGCAACTTCTGTCGCTGATCGTCGAAACGCCGAGCACGCGCGAGCGGATCGATCAGGGCGGCTCGATCGGTTACCTGACGATCGTCCTTGGCGTCGGCGCCTTTATCTGGGGCATCTTCCGCTGGGTGACGCTCTCGAGCACGGTGAGTGCGGTCAAGGCGCAATCGCGCAAGGGCAAGGCGTCGAAGTCGAACCCGCTTGGGCGCGTCATGATGGCGTACGAAGCGGTCGGCAACAAGAACGACACCGAGGCGGTTGCCGCTGCGCTCGACGACGCGATCCTGAAAGAGGTTCCGAAGCTCGAAAGCGGGCTAAACCTCATCAAGATCATTTCGAACGTCGCGCCGCTGCTTGGTCTCCTTGGCACCGTCGTCGGCATGGTCATCACCTTCCAGTCGATCACGCTTGTTCGGCACCGGCGACCCGCAGATCATGGCGTCCGGTATCTCGATCGCGCTGATGACGACGGTTATCGGTCTCGTCACCTCGATCCCGCTCGTGCTTCTGCATTCCTTCGCGGCGGGCGCCGCCAACACCGTCGCCCAGATCCTCGAAGAACAGGCTGCGGGCATCATCGCCGAGCACGCTGACGGCCGCCGCTAGACCGTCAGCACCGCCAGAAAGGGCGAGACATGTTGGAACTATTCAATCCACGCGTCGCCTTCGAGTCGCTGCAGGCGTTCATCGGAAGCGGCGGGCCCGTGCTCTTCGCGATCATGATCCTCACCTTCTTCCTGTGGGGGTTCATCCTGGAGCGCGGCCTCTATTGGACGATGGCCGCACGGCATCGGTCGCCGCGCGCGCCAAACGCGCCTGGGCCGCGCGCAAGGACAAGGACTCCTGGTATGCGCACGCCTACAAGCGAGCGGCTGCTGTCTGAAGTGCGTCAGGAAGCCGGACGCTTCAACGATATCATCAAGGTGCTCGTCAACGTGACGCCGCTCCTTGGTCTTCTCGGCACCGTTACGGGCATGGTGTTCGTGTTCGACGTCATGGCCGTCACAGGGTCGAGCAATGCGCGCTTGATGGCGGAAGGCATTTCGCGAGCCACGCTGCCGACGATGGCGGGCCTCATGGTCTTCCGTGTCCGGCGTTCTGTTCACCTACTGGTTCGACCGCTTCGTGCAGAAGGCGTCAACCAGCCTTTCTGATGAAATGAAGTAGGGATCCGGAACCATGAAAAGACGCAAGACGTTCCGGCGGAGGCGCAAGCGGCGGCGACGAAATCAACGTCACGCCCCTGATGGACATCGTGTTCATCATGCTGATCTTCTTCATCGTCACCGCGACGTTTACGCGCGAAAAAGGCATCGACATCAACGTCCCGGACAATTCGGAGGATCCAGCCTGATACGGTTCCGCCGCCGGCGCTTGCTCTTGTCGATCCAGGAAGACGGCTTCGTCCGCGTCAACAACGTCAGGATCATCGACGCGGAATCGGCAAAGCCGGTCGTCGAGGAATTCATGGCGCGCGAGCCGAAGGGCGTCGTTCTCGTCAGCGCGGCGCCGACATCAAAGGCCGGCATCGCGGTCACCGTGATGGATCAGGCATGGGCCGGCAAGGCGTCGGCCGTGTCGCTCGCCCTGCAGCAGGAATAACCGCGCGGACCGCGTTCCGCGTAACCGAAGTCGACAACGCCGAGGAAAAGGCGAAACTGGTATGGCCAAGAGTCGTTATAAAGTTGGCGGAGAAGGCGGCGGCGACGACATCAACGTCACGCCGCTGATGGACATCGTGTTCATCATGCTGATCTTTTTCATCGTCACCTCGACTTTCGTGAAAGAGCCGGGCGTCGAAATCAATCGGCCCGAAGCGATGACCGGCAAAGGTCAGGAAATTCGCGACCGATCCTTGTCGCGGTCGACCGCGGAAAACAAAATCTGGATCAACAAGGACCTGGTCGAGCTCGACGCCGTGCGCACAATACGGTCGAGCAGTTGAAGCAGGAAAACCCGAAGGGGACGGCGGTCGATTCAGGTCGATCGCAACGCGGACTCGCGCTATCTCGTCGAGGTCATCAACCAGATCCGCGCCGCGGCGTCGTAGACATCGCCGTCTCGACCGAAGACCCGAGCTAAGAGGGGCGCTGACCGATGGGATCCCTATTTCGACTGATCATTGGCGTTCCGGGCGCCGATCTTCATCACCGCGCTGTTGTTTCTCGCCATGGCGTACATGGTGAGGCAGCAGGCGCAGCTTGGATGAGGAGCGCGATTCGCTTAACATCAACATCACGCAGCAGCTGCAGGACACGGACCTTCGAACGCCAACAAGGACTTCAAGCGGCCGACGCTCGACACGCCGCCGCCGCCGCCGCCCGCCGTCACCGACCCGTCGAACCGGCCGGCGCTCGACGGCGTCGGGGCTGCGGTGCCCGATGTTGAATCCCAATTTGAAGATCGGCACCGGCTTCAATCCGGACCGCGACGCGCAGCCGCTGGTGCGCATTCCGCCGCAATATCCCGAACGCTGCATGCAGCGCGCAAAGCCGAAAGAAAGCGTCTTCGTCGAATTCGACGTGACGCCGGAAGGAACGACGACCAACATTCGCGTCGTCGACTCGACAAACAGTTGCCTCAACAGCGCAGCGACGAAGTCGGTCGAACGCTGGAAGTATCAGCCGAAGATCGTCGAGAACAAGGCCGAATGGCGGCGCGGCGTTCAGACGGCGATCACCTTCGAATTGACCGAAGGCTGATGCTGACGCGCGTCGGAAGCACGCAGGTTCGGGATCGTTCGTTTAAGGCGGCATGAGATGAAACTGAGAAAACAGATCGCCAGTCTGCTCCTCTCGGGCGCCGTCGCATCGGGCGCGTTCTGTCGCAACGACGTTCGTCGCTGCGGGGCCGGCTGCGGCGCAGGAAGGCGAGAGCGCAGCGGGCGAAGAGCAGCCGCGCAAGCGCGCGCAGACGCTTGATCCGGCGGTCGCCGAAAGTTCTCAGCGAGGTTTTCGAACTTCTGAACCTGCAGCCGGCGCAATATGCAGGCCGCGCTCGACGAAATTGAACAAGCTGATCGCCGCGCGGCCGAACATGAAGCCGTATCGACAAGGCGACGACCTACCAGATGCGCGCCTCGGTCAAAGTGCAGCTTGAGGATTATCCGGGCGCGTTGCGCGATTTCCAGGCGGCGCTCGACGCCAACGGTTTTGAGCTGACGCAGAACAACCAGCTTCGCTATTACATCGCGCAGATTCAGTTCCAGCTTGAGAACTATCAGGCGGCGATCCAGGGCCTCAACGCGTGGATTTCGGGCGCGCGAGCGGCGGGGCTCCCGGTCGACGCCAACGCCTATTACCTTCTTGCCGCCGCTTATACCCAGGTGACGCCGCCGAACTGGCGCGCTGCGGTGGGGCCGGCGGAGCAGGCGATCGCTGCGCGGGCGGAGCCGAAGAAATCCGACTACGATCATTTTGAACCTCATCTATTCGGAGCTGAGCGAGAACACGAAGCGCGGGCCGCTTCTCGAAAAGATGATCAACAACTGGCCGAACGAGCGGTCCTACTGGGTGCAGCTGTCGGGCTTCTATTCGAACACCGGCAAGGACCAGGACGCGTTTTCGGTTCTCGAAGTCGCCTATCGCGCGGGCCTTCTGACCAAGGAGTCGGAACTCGTCACGCTCGTCAATTACTACTCCTTCTTCGACAATCCCTATCGCGGCGCGCGGCTGATGGAGCGCGAAATGGAAGCGGGACGGATTGCGCGCAACACGAAGAACCTGACGCTGCTGTCGCAGCTGTGGAGCCAGTCGCGCGAACACAAGCGCGCCATTCCGGTGCTTCGCTCGGCCGCCCAATCGGCCGGCACGGGCGAACTCTATTACCGTCTCGGCCAGGTGCTGCTCGCCGACGAGCAGTATCTTGAATCCGAGCGCGCGCTGACGAGCGCGATCAACAAGGGCGGATTGGCGGCGGAGAAGGTCGGCGACGCCTGGATGCTGCTCGGGACCGCGAGGTTCAGCCGCGCGGGTCCCGACGATTGCAACCAGCGCGGAGAAGCGCGCAAGGCGTTCGTCAACGCGCAGCGTTATCCGAAATCATCGAAGCAGGCGTCGGACTGGGTGAAGTACATCGACGCCATCAACGACACGGTTCGCCGCCAGGATCAGCTTGAGTGGCAGCAAAATGAAGATGCGCGCCAGGACCAGATCGCACGCCTGAAGACCGCGGTGCAGGTTTGCCGCCTGCAGGGCGGGGCCAATTGCCCGCAGCTTGAGGCGCAGCTGAAAGCGATGCAGGACGCCGGGCCGGCCGCGAAGAAGTCAAGCTGCGCCGCCGCAGAGCCGACCGCGCAACCTGCCGCGGCGGCGACGACGGAGCCGGCAGCGCCAGCGGAAGAAAACGGCGGCCAGTAATCGCTGCGGCGATATCGCAAAATGCGAAAAGGGCGGCCGATCGGCCGCCCTTTTCCTTTGGCGCAGCCGCTCCGCTTACATCGTATCGTCGAGAATGAACGTCACCTTGAGGGTGACGCGGTATTCCTTGATCTTTCCGTTATCGAGAGCGACCGACTGATCCTTCACCCAGGCGCCCTCGATGTTCTTCAGCGTCTTGTTGGCGCGCTCGATGCCGCCTTCGATGGCGTCCTTGAAGCTCTTCGGCGATCCGCAAATCAGTTCTGTCACGCGTGCGACGGCCATGCATGCCTCCTTTTCCCGAAGCGCGCCCGACGCGCGCCCCCAAGCGGGAATGGAAAGCCTAACACCCGCGAGCCGACCGGGCAAAAGGGCGCTCAGGCCCGTTCAATAGCGGCGGCAAAGCACCCATGCATGGCGTTGTGCGCGTGGATGTAAGCGGCGTTCGGGTCCGCGAAAATCGCCTCGATCTTCGCCTTCGTCTCTTCGCCGTGACGCCCGAGATCGGCGCCGATCAGCATGCCTTCGGCGTTGAATATCCGAAGCGCGATCGGGCGCTTTTCCATCACCGGCGGAATGGCGTCGACATAGGTCCGGGCCTCCCGCGCGGTTTCCCGGACATAGATCGCGTAAGCGGACCGATAGGGCGACGCTGTCTTGTGGCTCTCGTAATTGAGGAGGAGGAGCGTTTCGCCGGGCTCTGCGTCTTCGAGCGTGATCCGGCAAGGAAAGCCGGGCTTCGCGTCGGCGCGTTTTCTGATGACGCCGCGCGCGCGAAGGTCCTCGTCAGGAAGGCCGAACAGCGGCCGGAATTCCTCGGGCGAAAGCCCCCTGATCGCAAACGTCATCGCTCGCTCCACATTCGGCGTCATGGTGACGATGAAGGACGAGAGGCCGAGACGCGACCCGAATCTTGCGGGCTAAAAAGACCCCGCCGAAGCTGGGTTTTCTGCCTTCCCGCTGCGAAGCGCTCAGAGCGCCGCTTCGAGCTCCGGCAGAATTTTGAACAGATCGCCGACGAGGCCGTAGTCGGCGATCTGGAAGATCGGCGCTTCCTCGTCCTTGTTGATGGCGACGATGACTTTGGAATCCTTCATGCCCGCGAGGTGCTGGATCGCGCCGGAAATGCCGACCGCGATGTAAAGCGCCGGCGCGACGACCTTGCCGGTCTGGCCGACCTGGGTGTCGTTCGGCATGTAGCCGGCGTCGACTGCGGCGCGCGAGGCGCCGACGGCGGCGCCCAGTTTGTCCGCGATCGGATAGATGAGCTTTTCGAAGTTCTCGTGGCTGCCGAGCGCCCTTCCGCCGGAGATGATGATCTTCGCGGCGGTCAGTTCCGGACGGTCGGACTTCGTCAATTCCTCGCCGACGAAGGTCGAGATACCAGGGTCGCCTTCGCCGCCGATTTTCTCGATCGCCGCTGAACCGGTCATCTCCGCCGCCTTGAAGGTCGCGGTGCGGACGGTGACGACTTTCTTGGCGTCCGTCGACTTGACGGTCGCAATCGCGTTGCCGGCGTAAATAGCCCTGACAAACGTGTCGGCGCTCTCGATCGCGATCGCGTCCGAAATCTGCATGACGTCGAGCAAGCGCCGCGACGCGCGGCATGATGTTCTTGCCGTTCGATGTCGCTGGCGCGACGAGCGCGTCATAGGCGGCGGCCTTTGAGACAATCAGTCTCGCCACCGGCTCGGCGAGGAGGCGGGCGTAGACGGCGTCATCGGCATGAAGAACCTTGCGCACGCCAGCGATTTTCGACGCTTCTGCGGCGGCGCTGTCGGCGCCGGCGCCGGCGACAAGAACGTCGATCTCGCCCCCGAGCTTGCCCGCGGCGGTGACGCATTTGGCGACGCTGTCGGCAAGCGCCTTGTTGTTGTGGTCGGCGATGACGAGGACGGCCATTAAAGCACTCCCGCTTCGTTCTTCAGTTTGTCGATGAGCGTTGCAACGCTATCGACTTTGACTCCGGCCGAGCGTTTTGGCGGTTCCGCGACTTTCACGACCTTCAGCCTTGGCGCGATATCGACGCCATAGTCTCCGGGCGTCTTGATATCGAGCGGCTTTTTCTTCGCCTTCATGATGTTCGGCAGCGACGCGTAGCGCGGCTCGTTGAGGCGAAGATCGGTCGTGACAACCGCCGGCAGCGATAGCGCGACGGTCTGCAGACCGCCGTCGACTTCGCGTGTCACAGTCACTTTGCCGTCGGTCTTGGCGATCTTGGAGGCGAAGGTGCCCTGCGGCCAGCCGAGCAGCGCCGCAAGCATCTGACCTGTCTGGTTTGAATCATCGTCAATCGCCTGCTTGCCGAGAATGACAAGCTCCGGCTTTTCCGCCTCGCAGACCGCTTTCAGCAGTTTGGCGACGCCAAGGGGTTCGACGTCGGCGTCCGTCTTGATGAGAAGACCGCGATCGGCGCCCATCGCCAGAGCCTGGCGGATCTGGTCTTGCGCCTTCTCCGGCCCGATCGAGACGACGACGATTTCCGTCGCGACTTTCGCCTCGGCAAGACGGATGGCTTCTTCGACTGCGATCTCGTCGAACGGGTTCATCGACATTTTGACATTGGCGAGATCGACGCCCGTCTGGTCGGATTTGACCCGGACCTTGACGTTGTAATCAATGACGCGCTTGACCGGCACGAGGACTTTCATCGGCGAGCCTCATCTTGTTTTGACAAAAGAGGGGCCGAGGCCCCCGAAACCGGCGCGACCATAGCGGCGAGGCGAAATGGGTTCAATGTTCTCCGGTGCCGCACCGAGCGAGGTTAGAAACACCTTCAAATCCGCTGGAATCCTCTGGATCGGCGGTCGACGCCAAGCATTGGATTCGTCCGTTATGAAAGCGAATTCTGCGTGTGCAAGAGATTTAGAGCTCTCTGTGATCAACCGCACAGGCTGCGCTGACGATTGCTCGTACAAGAACCTCGCAATGCGGGGAGACCAGATAGTCACAAGATCATAAAGAAGACGGGGCTATTTGGCCCTCGCACTCGCATCAAAAACAAGAAAAAAAAGGAAATGCGACCATGAGAAAACTTTCAATATTTGCTGTTGCGTTGCCGTTCGTCGCCGCCCTCGCCGCGACCGGTTCCGCCAACGCCGCCGAAATCCGGGCAGGCGTTTCGTCGTTCGCCATTGGACAGGCCGGCATTTACGTTCCGCTCAGCCCGGCGGTCGATGAGGCCTATTCCGTGGTCGTTCAACCCTCGAACACCGCCGGGTACTCCACCACCGGCGAATGCACCTATTTCAACGTCTTGAAATCGACGCCGACGGAATTTCAGATCCAGCACAAGACCTGCAAGGACGGCACGCCGATTCCGGTTGACGTCTCCGTGACGATTAATTGGGTCTTGATGTCCCGTTAATCGCGGCGTCCGCGTAGTTGCGCGATTTCGCCTGCAGTTCATTCTGAACTGACTTGGTATCGCCGGATCGATCGTGCGCCGATTGATCCGGCGAATCATGGCGAACGATGTCCGCGCCTACTGGCCCGGACCGCCGCCGATCAACATGAAAAAGACGACGATCAGGAGGACGGTGATCCCCTGCGCCATCACGCGGAGGCGCATCAGCTTGTTCGAGTTCTCCTTGGCGAATGCGCCCCCTTTCGCCATCGAATAAATGCCGACGCCGAGGATGATCAGCGTCGCGGCGAGGGCGACCGGAATGAGGAAATAGACGAGGCGGTCCATGCGGGTCTCCTGACGCCGATTGCCTCCTAGATTAGCGACGCGGCTCAGAAGCCACCCCGCAGCCCAGCGTCATCACTCGACTTTGGATGGCGGCGTTCGCGTCATCGACGAACCTAAAATGCGCCTGTCAGGGTTTCGGCTTCGTCCATCCGTTGAGGATCTTCGAGTGCCAGGCGGGCAGCTGCGGCTCGGGCTCGACCGGCGTTCCGGCGGCGAGGATGACTTCCGGCTTTTCTGTGGTCGAGGCCAGCGGGAACGAATTGATGCCGGCGAGATAGGCGCGAAGGTCGGCGTCCGCCGGCGCGTCCGCGCCGATCCCGCCCTCGGCCGCGCTCGCGACGGAGGGCGGCTTCAATTCGTCGACGGTGAAATCCATGCGCACGTCGTACGTGCGCTCCGCCTGATAGCGAAGCCAGCGCTGGGCGTTGTACCAGCGCGTCTTCACCTCATCATCCGTGCACGTCGCAAGCTCGAGGCCGGACGCCCCCCACCGTCGTTCGGCGCAGTGATAGGGATCGAAAGACAAATCCCAGAGCCTGTCCTGCACATGGCCGAGATTCATGCGTAAGCGGCTGTCGTCCGAACGCCAGTAGGTGAAGGTGCAGGCGTCCTTCTCCTGCTGGTAGGCGTCCCAAAGATCGCGCGGGAGATTGTCGCCGTCGTAGCGCACGTCCGCGTCGCCGCTGTTGTAGTGGTCGACGAGCTCCTTGATCGTGCGTTTGAGGTCGATGAAGGAGACTTTCAGGCGCGCGTCGCGCGAGGGCGTTGAATAGCCCTCCCACGGACCGTACGTGCCGTAGATGTTCGGCGGCATCCGCTCCGGGTGAGGCTGTCTTGGAAATCCCGCCGCGACCGCGCGTTCGACGGCGACCTTGCGGTCGCGCGCCGCGCCGCAGATCGTCTGCATGCCGTGACGAAGCTCATCGACCGGGTTGTAAGCGAAGTCCGGATGGGCGAGGCTCCGACGAACATAATCGTAATAGTTCACCGTGCGCTCGCCGACGACGAAATCGCCGTATTGCCAGTCGCCGCTCGGGTTCGGACGGTTTCCGAGGAATTGTTCCATCGAATAATTTGGAATTTCGCTGTTCTTCGCTGCGCGAATCGTTCCGCCAACGAATGACCCGTCCGCATGGCGGCGCGCGCCATCAAGTCGGATCGGGCGCCAGCCTTTAAGGCCGGCGCCAAGGTCGGGCTTGGACCGCAGGAAATTCGCGCCATAAGTGGTGCGCGTCACCGAACGGTCGGGATGCGAAGCGATGACGAGGATTCGGCCGTCGTCGAGAATGTCGTAAACGATCCCGACATGGCCGTAGATGTCATAGGCGAGAACGCCGGGTTTGACCAACTCGCGGTCGATCTTCACCGGATAGAAGTCGTCGTGAAGAGAGCCGTCTCCATTGTCGGGGTGGGTGCGGAACATGGCGGTCGACACTTCGCCGCCGATGCGTCCTATATAGGACGATGCCGAAACCGGATGGCCGCCGACGGCGTCACGGCGCGCAGCGATGACATTGCCGTTCGACGAATAACGCAGGTCCTCGGGTCGGCCGTCCGCCGTCCGCATCGCATTCTGGTATGAAAAGGGCAGGCCCGTTTTCCACGCGTAATAGGCGCGCAGCACATAGGCCATATCCGCGCAGTCGCCCGTGAATTCGGGATCGCTCTGGCTGAAATAGGGGTTCGCCGAAACGGCGAGACAGGATTCAAGGGAGGTGCAGGTCGACCGGCCGATCAACTGGACGAATTCCGAATAACCGTTCTCGTCTTCAGCGCTCCACTCGGTCTTGACCACGCGCCAAGCGTCGCTCTGGTTGATCGGCTCTGCGCTGGCCGCAGACGCGACCGCGAGCGCCGCCAAACCGACGGTCGCCGCCCCAATCCGACGCACGATTCCCCTACGACTCATGGTGCCACGTTAACCGCGGATTTACCGGCGCGGTAGGGGGATTTTGGATACAATCCTCGAGGAAACTATTGGGTTTTCGCGGGATGGTTGTATTTCGTCGGAAACGCGCCGACCTGTCGGGGCGGGTCAATATCAAGATCTGGCGGCGCCGGCGGAGCGTCACAATCTCTGAGTCGCCAAAACGATGAGGGAGGGCTTCATGGAGGCGTTTGGTCTATTCTCGGTCGCGCTTGTCGCGCTGTCGATTTTCATCCTGTGGTCGACGGTAAAAATCGTGCCGCAAGGATTTCAGTTCACGGTCGAGCGCTTCGGGCGGTACGTCAAAACGATCAAGCCCGGCCTTCACCTCCTGACGCCGTTCGTCGATCGGGTCGGACGGCGAATGAATATGATGGAGCAGGTGCTCGACATTCCTGCGCAGGACGTCATCACGCGTGACAACGCGACGGTGCAGACTGACGCGGTCGCCTTCATTCAGATCATGGATGCGGCGATGGCGGCTTATGAAGTTTCGAAATCTCCTGAGCGCCATTTCAAATCTGTCTCTGACCAACATCCGCACCGTGATCGGAGGGCTCAATCTCGATGAAGTCCTCTCCAACCGCGACGACATCAATGAACGGCTGTTGCGCGTCATCGATGCGGCGACGCAGCCCTGGGGCGTCAAAGTCACGCGCGTCGAGATCAAGGATCTCTCGCCGCCTGCAGACATCACCGAAGCGATGGCCCGCCAGATGAAAGCGGAACGATTGAAGCGTGCGGAAATCCTGACCGCAGAAGGCGAAAAGCAATCGGCGATCCTGCGCGCGGAAGGCGCCAAGCAATCCGCCATCTTGCAGGCGGAAGGCCGCCGCGAAGCGGCTTTCCGCGACGCCGAGGCGCGCGAGCGCGAAGCTGAGGCTGAAGCCAAGGCGACGGCGGTCGTATCGGAAGCGATCGCACGCGGCGACGTCAACGCCATCAACTATTTCATCGCGCAGAAATACGTCGCGGCATTCGAGAAGCTCGCGCTGTCGCCGCAGCAAAGAACCGTCATCGTTCCCGCAGAGATGTCAGCACTTGTCGGCACTATCGCCGGCGTCGGCGCGCTCGCGCGGGACGCGTTTGAGAGAGGCGCTGTCGGTTCGTTCCGCGCAGGATATCTCCCACGCGGAAGGTTAGGCAGCGGTGATTGAGTTCCTGCAAACAATGCCGTTCTGGTATTGGTTCGTGCTCGCGGTCGTCTTGCTGATCGTCGAGATATCGACGGGCACGACGTATTTCTTGTGGCCTGCGGCGGCGGCGACCGTGGTCGGTTTCCTCGATTTGTGGCCGCTCGACGGCGAATGGCGTCTTCAGCTTCTCGTTTTCGCTGTCGTCACCGTGCTGCTCACGATCTTTGCAACGCCGAAGGTGAAGCCATGGCTGCACAAGAGCCAGAAGGATCACTTGACGCTCAACGAGGGCGGCGCGCAGAAAATCGGCAAGCGCGTGAAGGTCGATGAGGCCTTTTCGTCGGGCGCCGGCCGTGTGCGTTTCGGCGACACGGTCTGGGCCGCCGAAAGCGAAAAGGGCGAGAATTTCGAAAAAGGTTCCGAGGTTGAAATCGTGCGGGCCGAGGGCGCCAAGCTCTATGTGAGGGGAGTTTGATCGACCGGCTCCGCCTCATCGGCCCAATGCCTGTTTTCGTGGAGTTAGAGCGCCGACCAGCCGCCGCTCGCACCGGCGCCCGCTCCAATTGATGATCCGACTACAGACGGAATGCCGTCCGTCGCCGACGACGTAAGCCGCCTCTCGACGCTCAGTTTGAACTCCCGCCGCCCCAACGGCGTCGGGTTTGGCAATGGCGCGTGTGTGAGTTTGGCCGAAACGCCATTTGACCGGATGACCGCTTTGTTCGCAGCGCGCCGGGCGCCTTGGAGCCCGGGACCGAACCAAACGTCCATACAGTGACCACCAGTGACCGGTCCCGATCGGCGTTCGTCTCTCAAGAGTATCGTCCCCGACGACCAGACCTCGCAATTCGGCAGTTTGGGCGCGCAGACACGGATCTTGACGTAATACCGACCAGTCGGTATGTTAAAATAATGAAGCCAGACGCTCGAACTAAACTCCTTACGGCCGCCCTCGGCGAGATCCGAGCTCAAGGATATTCCGCGACGTCCGTTGATGAGCTTTGTGCGGCGGCCGGCGTTACGAAGGGCGCCTTCTTCCATCATTTCAGGTCGAAGGAAGTGCTCGCGGTCGCGGCCGCCGATCACTGGTCGCAAACAACAAGCGCGCTGTTTGCAGACGCGCCATTTCATAAGCCCGCAGATCCGCTCGATCGCATTCTCGCTTATATCGAGTTCCGAAAGGAACTTGTTCGCGGCGACATTCCCGATTTCACCTGCCTCGTCGGCACGATGGTGCAGGAAGCCTACGCCGCTTCGGAATCCATTCGCGACGCCTGCTGGAGATCGATTTCCGGACACGCCGAAACGCTGGAGGCGGATATTCAAGCGGCCATTGTCGAGCATGGCGTCGAGGGCGTCGATGCGAAAGATCTCGCGCTCTTCACGCAAGCGACGATCCAGGGCGCCTTCATTCTCGCCAAGGCGAAGGACGACGCAGGCGTCGCCATCCAGTGCATCGATCATTTGAGGCGCTACGTCGAGCTTCTGTTTCAGCGCAAAAGCAAAAAGGCCCGAAGAGCATGACCTTGCATCCGCCCGCGGAAACGGAGCCGCGTGAATTGAGACTTGTCGTCACGGTCGATGCGACTCGCGCCGCCGTCTGGCGCTGCTGGACGGAGCCTTCGCTGCTGAAGCAATGGCACTGCCCAAAGCCGTGGAGCGTCGAAAAAGCGGATCTCAATCTGCGGCCTGGCGGGCGCATGAATGTCGTGATGGTCGGACCTAATGGCGAGCGCCTCGACGGCAAGGGCGTTTTTCTCGAAATCGAGCCGCAATCGCGCCTGACGTTCACCGACGCTTACACCGAAGGCTTCATCCCCGCCGAAAGGCATTTCATGACCGGCTTTGTTGAACTCTCCGACGAGCCAGACGGGCGGACGCGCATGATCTGGGGCGCGCGCCACGCAAACGACGAAGATGCGAAGCGCCATCTCGACATGGGGTTCCGCGACGGATGGATAGCGGCGGCGGCGCAACTCGAGGTGCTGGCGAAAAGCACCGAAATGTAAACGAGGCGCATGGCGGTCGAGCCAATATGACCGCGCACCGCCAATGGCCAACGACGCTTGATTGGCTGCAGGAAGGAGAAACACGATGAGCAAATCAATTCACGTATGGAAAGGCGGACCTTCGTCGCATCTCGTCTGCGATGGCGCCACCGGCGCTATCGAGTTCTACAGGATAGCGATGCCGGATTATGCCGAAGGAGAAGCACGATGAGCGCAAACACGATCTGTCTTCACCGCGTTCTCCGCGCGCCGCCCGAACGCGTCTATCGGGCGTTCCTCGACGCCGGCGCCAAGGAAAAATGGCTTCCGCCGAACGGATTCACGGGCAGGGTTCATCACCTCGACGCGAAGGTCGGGGGGACTTACAAGATGAGCTTTACGAACTTCACGACCGGCAAGAGCCATTCTTTCGGCGGCAACATATCTCGCCCTGACGCCGGACGAATATATCGAGTTCACGGACAGGTTCGACGATCCGAACCTTCCCGGCGAAATAAAACTATCGGTGACCTTGAAAAAGCGTCCGTTCGGAACGGAATTGAGCATCGTCCAGTCGGGCGTCCCGGAAGTCATTCCGCCGGAGGCATGCTATCTCGGCTGGCAGGAATCGCTGACGCTGCTTGCAAAACTCGTCGAACCCGAAATCGAGGATTAGCGATATGGCCGTCAATCCAAACGGATCCGTGACGATCACCGCCTTTTCCTGGGTTCCGGATTTCGCGCAAGGCTTCGTGCGCGATCTTCGGCCGCGCTGGGCGTGCGAGGAAATCGGTCTCGATTACGCCGAACGCCTGATCAGCGCCGTCAAGCGGCCGGATTGGTATTACGCCGAGCAGCCATGGGGACAGGTTCCCGTGATCTCCGAGAACGGCGTCACGATCTTCGAAAGCGGCGCCGTTCTCCTGCACCTTGCGCAGCGGGACGAACGATTGCTGCCCGCCGATATGCAGACGCGGGCGCACGCGATAAGCTGGCTTTTCGCGGCGTTCAATTCCGTCGAGCCGTTCTTTTTTGAGCTCTCGAACATCGATATTTTTTCGAAGGGCGAGGATTGGGCGAAGCTTCGGCGACCAAGCCTTCTGCAGATGCTCGGCGTGCGCCTCGACCGCCTGTCGCACGCGCTCGGCGAAAAAGACTATCTCGCAGGGCCGTTCACCGTCGCCGATATTGCGATGGCGACGGTCTTGCGCGAAGCTGGCGACACCGATCTCGTGTCGTCGCGGCCGCATCTTGCCGCCTATCTCAAACGATGTCTTGCGCGCCCGGCGTTCAACCGCGCGCTCGACGCCCAACTTTCAGTCTTCCGCGCGCACGAGGCGCGCGAGGGAAGCGCGGCCAGAACGGCCTGACGGCGAATAGTCGAAGGGAGGATCAAATGGCGATCAAGCAACGGGTCTCGACTTGTCTATGGTACGACGACGACGGCGAAGAGGCGGCGAATTTCTACGTTTCGCTGTTCCCGAACTCGAAAATCATCAGCGTGACGCGCTACGGCGAAGGTCAGCCGATGCCGAAAGGAACGGCGATGCTGACGCGATTCCAACTCGACGGCGTCGAATTTGCGGCGCTCAACGGCGGGACGCATTTCAAGCTGACGGAAGCCGCATCGCTCGTCGCAGTTTGCGAAAATCAGGCGGAAATCGACCGGCTGTGGACGCGGCTTACCGCCAATGGCGGCGCGGAAAGCAGTGCGGCTGGCTGAAGGACCGTTTCGGCCTGTCCTGGCAGATCGTCCCGGAAGGCGTCGACGAGATGATGGCCGACCCCCTCAAGGGCGCCCGCGTCTTCGCCGCGATCATGCCGATGAAGAAGATCGACATCGCGAAACTAAAGCAAGCCTATCAACCAATAGGAGAAAGACCATGACTTACGTCGACGGATTTGTCGCCGCCGCGCCGAGCGCGGGCAAGGACGAGTATCAGAGAACACTGCAAGACCGCCGGACGCGTTTTCAAGGAGCACGGCGCGCTGCGCGTCGTCGATTGCTGGGGCGACGACGTGCCCGACGGCAAGCTCACCTCGTTCCCGATGGCGGTGAAGAAGGAGCCGAACGAGACCGTCGTTTTCGGCTGGATCGAATGGCCGTCGCGCGCGGCGCGGGACGCCGGCATGAAGAAAGCGATGGAGGACAAGCGCCTCACCGATCTCGCCATGCCGTTCGACGGCAAGCGGATGATCTTCGGCGGGTTTGAAACGCTCGCCGATTCCTGAACGCGCAAACAAAAGGAGAAACCGATGACCTATGTTGACGGATACGTTCTGGCGGTGCCGACCGCCAACAAGGAAGCCTATCGCAAGGTGGCGGAAACCGCTGCGGAGATCTTCAAGAAACACGGCGCGACGCGCGTCGTCGAATGCTGGGCCGACGACGTGCCGGAAGGAAAACTCACCTCCTTTTCGATCGCGACGCAGAGAAAGCCCGACGAGGCGGCGCTGTTCTCATGGGTGGAGTGGCCATCGAAATCGACACGCGACGCCGGCATGGCGAAGTCGATGCCGGAACTCGAAGCGACGATGACGGAACAAGGAATCGCCGAGCCGCCCTTCGACCACAAGCGGATGTTCTGGGGCGGCTTTCAGCCGATCGTCGAGCGATAAGCCGAAATGCCGGTGCCTCAGTCAGTAAAAGCCGCGCCGGCCGATATCGCTTCTGACGACTGAGCGGCCGATCGGCCAGAGCGCGAAGCCCGCAAGCTTCAAATGCGCCCACGCGAAGGGAAGGCCGATGATCGTGATCGCGCAGACGATGGCGACGACGACATGGCCGAGCGCAAGCCACCAACCGGCAAGGCAAACCAGATGATGTTGCCGAGAAATCCAAACGCCCCGGTGCCGATGTCTTCCCCGTAAAGCCGGTCGCGCGCGACGGCGGTGACGCCGAACGGCCAAAGCGTGTAGACGCCGTTGTCGAACGCGGCGCGCGCGAAGGGAATGCCGATAATAGACACGACCATGACGAGGGCGGCGAAAAACCAGCCGAGCGCGGCTATGGCGCCCCCGGCCACAAGCCAGATGACGTTCAGAATGAACGATAACGGGTCGAGGGCGTCATTCTCGGCGATCGGGTGGTTGCGAAGCATCGGCGGTCTCCTTTGCTGTATGATATAGGAAGTCTCCGATAAATTTCACGCGGCTTGCCGCATCGGCGCGCCCGTTCACCGCCAAATGCCCGCCCAAAACCTGCCGCAGTCTGCGGCGAGACTTCGCGCATGAAGGTCGTTGTCACCGCCATTGCGCTTTCGTTCGCCTTCCTGCCGCCTGCCGCCGCCAGGCGATTTCGGGATGCGCCTATCCGCCGCCGCTCTCGCTCGCACAAAGGAGAGCGTCGTTTACGATCCCTCTTACCGCCGGATCGGCTATCCGATGGGCGACGTCGCCGCCGATCGCGGCGTGTGCGCCGATGAAGTGATCCGTGCGCTCCGCGCCATCGAGGTCGATCTTCAGGTCCTCGTCCATCTCGACATGAAAAAGAATTTTGAGGCCTACCCGAAACTCTGGGGGTTGACCGGGCCAGACCCGAATATCGACCATCGGCGCGTCCCCAATCTCGAAATCTACATGACGCGGAAGGGCTGGCGACTTGCTCCAAATCTCGACGCAAGCGCTTACCGACCCGGCGACGTCGTCGCCTGGAATTTGCGCGGCGACGCCGGCTTTCTGCCGCATATCGGAATCGTCACGGACAAAATCGGCGCTTCCGGGTGGCCGATGGTCGTGCACAACATCGGCGCGGGACCAAAACTCGAAGATGTTCTCTTCTCCTGGCCGATGACCGGCCGATACCGCATCATGATCGACGGCAATGCGACGCCTTTCAGTCAATGAACCCGAGTTTTCGGCATACGTCGGAAGACGTAACGCCGCTTTCGCGCAAGGCGCGCAACGTAGCCGCCTGATCGCGTTTGGCGAGACGCCTGCCGGAATCATCTGTGATGAGATGGTGGTGTCGGTAGACGGGCGGCGGCAGTCCTAGCAAAGCCTGCAGCAATCGGTGGAGATGCGCGGCGGCGCGCAAATCCTCACCGCGGATGATATGGCTGACGCCCTGAAATGCGTCGTCGTAAACCGAAGCGAGGTGGTAGCTGGTGCCCAAGTCCTTTCGGGCGACGATGGCGTCGCCGAAGATCTCTGGCGTCGCACGCACCAAACGGCGATTGGCGCCATCAACACCTTCCTCGAAAAACGAAAGGTCATCATGGGAGGCCGCAAGCGCATCGCGCGCAGCCGCCATCGACAAGCGCCACGCATAAGGCGCGTCCGCGGCCAGAAGCGACCGCTCCTCTCCGGCGGCGAGCGGCGCGCCGGTAAAAACAGGTCCCTCCGGACCCTCTGACGAGAGGTGCGGCGCCCTAGCAATTTCGTCGAGGATTTCCTTTCGCGTTTTGAAACACCGGTAGACAAGACCTCGGTCGATGAGGTTTCGGAGCGCCGCGTCGTAATCGGGAAAATGCTCCGATTGCCGACGAACCGGCGTCGCCCATTCAATGCCGAGCCAGGTGAGATCTTCATAGATCGCCGCTTCGAATTCCCGCCGGCAGCGGCCCTGGTCGATGTCTTCAATGCGGAGGACGAAGCGCCCGCAAGAGAGTTTTGCGGCTCGATAAGCCGTAAGCGCGGAATAGGCGTGGCCGAGATGCAAGCACCCTGTCGGCGAAGGCGCAAAACGGGTGATGAATTCGGGCATGGCGAGGCGCCGCTTTTACCACTTATTGCGCTGCGCCTCCACCCAGGTTTGGCGCGGCCGCCACAGATGCGATATAGTAGCGGCGGAGGGCGACTATATGGCGAGCGACACATCGGAAATCGATCCCGGCGATGACGGAATTGATGTTGCTCCGAGCGGTGGCGCAATCGGCGTCGTGGCTGCGGCCGGAGCGGCGCTCGCCTGCCTTTCCTGCGCGGCCGCAATCGTCGGCCCATATTGCGCCAATTGCGGACAGCGCAATGACGACATGCGCCGCAGCTCGTTTGTGCTGTTTATGGATTTCGTCAAGGACACATTCGCCTTCAATTCGCGCATGTGGCGAACGCTCGGGCTGATGGCGGTGGCGCCGGGAACGGTGCCCGCAAATTACAGCCATGGCAAACGATCGCGTTATACCCCTCCGGTCCGGCTGTTCCTTGTCGTCAGCTTTTTGTTCTTCCTGACGCTCGGGCTGACGCATACGATGTTTGTCGCCTTCGACGTGGAGGCGAAAACCCCGGAAGAAATCGCCGCCGACCGGAGCGCAATGGAAGAGGCGCTGCGAGAGGCGGGTGCGGACGCGCAAATGGCTGTTGCGGAAGCGCGGACTGCGGTCGAGCAAGACGGCGCGGTCGTCATCGACGGCCAGACGGTCGACTGTGACATCAAGGCGAAGGTGCGGTTTTTCGTCCGCCCGCAAGATGTCAATGTCGACCAAGAGAAATGGCGCGCATGTGCCGACAGCATCGCGAGCGCGGCAAAGGTCGAGATCGACGAAGGACCACAGGGCGGGCCGACAGGCACAGATAACGGGATCGCCAAGGAGGATGTCGAGCGCGGCTTCCAGCGCGTCCTTGCGGGGGTCAATTTGATGGTGGCCAATCCCGCAGTTTTCAACGAAGAGATCAACACGTGGCTGCCGCGCGTGATGTTTTTGATGGCGCCGGTGCTCGCATTGATTATGGCGCTGTTCATTCGTGGGCGTGACGCCTTGCTGTTCGACCACCTAGTCTTGTCGCTCTATAGCCACGCCGCGGCGTTTGCGATCATTGGCCTTGCAATCATCCTGGGTCAGTTTGGCGTTCCCTACGTCTTTCCCGTGGCGATGGCGGGGCTTGGCGTCTATTTCATCACGGCGCTGAAGCGCGCCTACAAGCGCGGTTGGGTGAAGACGATCTATTCGTCAGCATTCGCCAGCTTGATTTATCTCGTGGTGCTGACGTCAGTCGTCGGGTCGATCATCGCGAACCAGATCTGGCGCGCCGCTGCGTGACCCGGAAGACAGTTAATGAATGGTTTTCGTGTCCGGGACTGTCGCGGGCCTTAACGAATCATACAGCATGAAAGCCTAATTCTGCCGACCGGACCCAATCACTTTGGCGCAGGGGCGGTTTGTGAGCAGATTAGCAAATTCAAGCGTTGTCGCGGCGATCATCCTCGTCGCTGCATCAGGACCGGCCTATGCCTACATCGACCCCGGCACCGGCAGCATGATCCTGCAAGGAATAATCGGCGGCGTCGCGGGCGGATTATTCATCCTGCGCACCTATTGGGCGAAAGTGACGGCGTTCTTCTCCGGCGCGCGTAAAAATACCGCGGCAAGCGTCGCCAGCGAAACTGGACAGGCGAGACCAGACGCTTGAGCGCAGATCCCGCATCGTTTCGCGATCCGTCGGGGCGTGTTTATCTGGAGAACGGACGGGTCTTCCGCACGGTCACCGATGGCGCTGTCGCCGATTTCGAGTTCGCGCGGTCCAATGAAACACTCAGGCGATTGATTTCCGCCGGCGGCGTTATCGAGTCCCGCGAAGTCGCCGCCAATGACGTAGATGCGCCGCGCGTCGCTGCTGCAAAGATCGTCGAACATCCGCGGCTGCCGTTCATTTCATATCCCTACGAATGGTCGTTCTCGCTGCTGAGACAGGCGGCGCTTCATCACCTCGATCTTCAGATGACGCTGCTTCAGAGCGGCGTCGCCCTCTCCGACGCGAGCGCTTACAACATCCAGTTCGTCGGGCCGCGCCCGATCTTCATCGACCCATTGTCGTTCACAGCGTATCGCGAGGGCGACTATTGGACCGCCCACCGCCAGTTCTGTGAGCAATTTCTCAACCCGCTGCTCATGCACGCCATTCTTGGCGTGCCGCATAATGACTGGTTCAGAGGATCGCTGGAGGGCGTGCCGACGCCGACCCTCGCAAAGCTTATTCCGCCTCACCGCAGAGTCTCGTGGCGGCTCTACTCGCAAGTCATCCTTCCCGCGCAACTTCAATCGGGAAAGAAGTCGCTCGAAGCGGCGTCGGCGGCGGTGACGCGGCCGCTGTCGAAACTCGCCTATCTCGGCTTGCTGAGCGGGCTGCGCGACTGGATCGCGGCGTTGAAGCCGAAAGGCGTCAAACAGACAGTTTGGGCGGATTACGCGACAAACAACAGCTACGACCGAAGCGAATTCGAAGCAAAAAAAGGATTCATCGGTGCTTTTGCGGCCGCCGTTCGCCCGCGCCTGATGTGGGACTTCGGCTGTAATTCGGGCGAGTATTCGGAACTCTCGCTTCAAAACGGCGCAAAGTCCGTCATCGGCTTCGATTTCGATCACGGTGCGCTTGAAGGCGCCTATGCGCGCGCCGTTGACAGAAAACTCGAATTCCTTCCCCTGTTCCAGGATGCTTCGAATCCAAGCCCGAGCCAAGGGTGGAGCGGGGAGGAGCGCGCCAGCCTGGCGCGCAGGAGCGACGGCGTCGACGCTCTCGTCGCTCTGGCGTTCATTCATCACATCGCGATCGGACGAAATGTTCCGCTCGAAAAAGCGGTCGATTGGCTCGTCCAACTCGCGCCGAGCGGCGTCATTGAATTTGTGCCGAAGGAAGACCCCATGGTGCGCCGCCTCCTGGCGCTCCGGAAGGATATTTTCTCCGACTACACGCTCGAATCTTTCCGGACCATACTGAGCCGCCGCGCCCGGATCACGGGTGCGGAGACGATTACCGCCGCCGGACGCGTCCTCGTTTCCTATGACCGCCGCTGAAGATCATACTGCCGCGATCGATCGCGACGCCAAAGGCATGCTTTTTTCAATCATCGCCGGCGTCGCCGTCGTCATCATGGCGGTCGCGGGCGTCATCATCGACAATCAGGGCGAAGCGACGCTCGCCGAAGCGGCGCGCGCCTTCTTCATGCTTGGGTCGCTCGCGATAGCGGCTCCCGTCGCGCTTTTCAGGCTGGGCGGCGCATTCCGTCTTGTCGGGTACATATGCCCGGTCGCGTTGTTCTGCTTCTTCAAATTCGTCGGATTCCTGACCGTCGCCGAATCTGTCGGCATGAAGAATGAGGACGCCTTCCTTGCCGCGTTGGCGTTCCTTACCGCCATCATCGTCGCTGCTGCGCAATCATTTCACCGCCGCGAGGAAAGGCTTGCGGCTTTCGTCGCCTTCGTGACGGGGGCGTCAGCGCTCGCGTCCGTCGGCGCGCTTGCCCCGGTCGCCATGCGTCCGCATCCCCCGTTCGAGCCAGTGTTGGCGTCCCTGACTAAGCCGTCGCCGCGCCTCAGCGCGGACGTCAATGCCTTGCCGGACATCATTTATATCGTGCCGGACCGTTATGGATCAGGTGACGCGTTCGATCGGGAGTTCGGCATTGATTCCGGCGCTTTCGCAGAACAGCTGCAGGAGCGCGGCTTTTATGTCGGGAATGAGTCGCGGTCCAATTACGCCAAAACATTTCAGTCGCTCGCATCGTCGCTCAATATGACCTACCTCGACGACCTCATCGACGTCATGGGGCCGAATGAGACGAACCGCCAACCGATATTTCAGATGATCGAGGACAGCGCCGTGCAAAGCTCGCTGCGCGGCCTTGGATACGACTTCGTGCATCTTGGCAGTTGGTGGGAGCCGACGCGGCGCAATCGAAACGCCAATTATAATTTCGACGGCCTCGATAACGCGTGGTCTTCACTGAATGAGTTTGAGCGCGCTCTGTTCCGGACGACGCCTGTCGCGACGACCGCGACTCATGGCGGTTTTGTCGCGCGCGCCGAATGCGACCGGTTGAAGGCGCAGCTCAATTACTTGAAAACCGCCAGGACCGTTTCTGACAAACCCGTTTTCATCTTTGCGCACCTGACGATGCCGCATGACCCGATCACGATGAATCGGAGCGGCGAGTGTATCGACCACATTTATTATCCCGGCTCCGGCGTTTCGTATGACCGATACAAGGCGGCGTTTCGCGACTATGTCGGTTATCTCAATGAACGCCTTCTCGCCATTTTCGATGCAAATCGCGCCTTGAAAAGAGACCGCGATTTCATATTTGTCATTCAGGCGGACGAGGGCCCCTATCCAAAGCGCCTGCACGAGAACGGCGAAATGGACATGTTCGGGTTCACCGAAGAAGAAACCCGTCTCAAGTTCGGAATCGTCAATGCATTATACTGGGACGCTGAACGCTATGGCTCCCCTCATTTGACGCAGACCCCGATCAATAATTGGCGGATCATATTGTCGACGATCGCGGGCGCGGGTTTGCCGCCGATCGAAGACGAGCGCTCGCATCAATTTCGGGATGAAGCGCACGTCTATCAGTTGCAGGACGTCACATCGATTTTGGCCGCTTCCGATCACCGAAACGAACTGCGCGCTGCTTCGGATTAACCGACTCGCATCAGGAGGACACCCCCGAGGATGAGCGCGGCGGCGGCGAGTCGCCATGGCGACAATTTCTCCTTGAGGAAGAGCGCCGATATGGCGAGCGCGAACAGGATGCTCGATTCTCGCAATGCCGCGACGGCGCCGATGGGCGCTTTCGTCATCGCCCAGATGACAAGCCAATAAGCGCCAAGCGACATCAACGCCGCAACAAAGCCGAACGGCAATTCTTTCGCCACTGACCGCAAGCGCCCGCGTCTTACAAATGAATAGACCGTAGCGATGGTCAGTCCGTCGAACACAAACATCCAGGCGATGTAACTCGAAGCGGATGCGGCGCCGCGCGCGCCGACCGCGTCGACGATCGTATAGCCAGAAATGAAAAGCGATGTGGCGAGCGCCCAGGCGACGGCTGCCCGGTCGAGGCGGGCGATGTCGCCGCCGCCTTTGATGGACATCAAGCCGATGCCGAGACAAAGGATGATGACGCCCGCCCAAAGATAAGGGCCAAGCGTCTCGTGCAGAATGAATAGCGCGATTAGCGAAGAGAGAAGCGGCGCCGTTCCTCGGGCGAGCGGATAGACTTGCCCCAAATCTCCGGCCGTATAAGCGCGGATGAGGAACAGCTTGTAGCCGGTGTGCAGCGCGGCCGATGCGGCGATCCATATCCAGGTCTCGCCGGTCGGAACTTCGACGAATGGAAGCGCGGCGAGAGCGATCAGTCCCTGAGCGATCCCGAGAAGTGAAATGGAGAAGAACCGGTCAGTCCGCTCCTTGATGAGCGCGTTCCAGCCTGCGTGCAGGAGCGCCGAGAGCAGGACGACGAGGAAGACGGTGTTTGACAATCAAGCCTCTCTCGATCGGGTGCATGGGCCGCCGAGTTTGAAATTCAACCGGATTTCGCTCGGCCTCGCGTCTACCTGACGTTAGTGGCGTTTGCTTTTGTGTCTATCGACGATGCTGAGCAGGTTCATTGCGCCATTGGCGTCACGGGCATGCTCGCTTCCACCGCCTGATGGACGGCTGCGCTCTCTTCATGTGCGCAAAGATATGATCGCTTAGCCGCCGGCGCCGCCGACCGTCAGGCGATCGACTTTGATCGTCGGTTGTCCGACGCCGACCGGCACGCCTTGGCCCGCCTTTCCGCAAACGCCGATGCCTGGATCAAGTGCGAAATCATTTCCGATCATGGAGACGCGGGTCAGTACGCTCGGGCCGTCGCCGATCAAGGCTGCGTTCTTCAGCGGCGCGCCGATCTTGCCGTCTTTCACGCGGTAGGCTTCCGTGCAGTTGAACACGAATTTGCCCGAGGTGATGTCGACCTGGCCGCCTGAAAAATTCACCGCGTAAACGCCGTCTTTCACGGAACGGATTATATCCTGCGGATCGTGCGCGCCCGCCAGCATGAATGTGTTTGTCATGCGCGGCATCGGTTGGCAGGCGAAATTCTCGCGCCGTCCGTTGCCGGTCACAGGAACGCCCATAAGACGGGCGTTCAACCGGTCCTGCATGTAGCCTTTCAAGATGCCGTCTTCGATGAGGACCGTACGCGACGTCGGCGTTCCTTCATCGTCAACCGTCAGCGATCCACGCCGTCCGTTGATCGTTCCGTCGTCGACGACCGTAACACCCGGCGCCGCAACGCGCTCGCCAAGCTTGCCTGCGAAGGCGGATGTCTTCTTGCGATTGAAGTCGCCTTCAAGCCCGTGGCCGACCGCCTCGTGGAGCAGAACGCCGGTCCAGCCGGGGCCGAGCACGACTTCCATCTCGCCCGCCGGCGCCGGCTCCGCCTTCAGATTGACGAGCGCCTGGCGCAATGCTTCATCGACATAACCCCGCCAAGCTTCGGGTGACACGAATCTGGCATAGCCTTCGCGCCCGCCCGCGCCGTAGGATCCTGATTCTTGGCGATCGCCGTCGCCAGCCGTCACCGAGACGTTTAACCTGACAAGCGGGCGGATATCCCGAACGATCTCGCCGCCGGGGCGAACGATTTCGATCGCGGACCATTCCCCCGACAACGACGCCGACACCTGACGGACGCGGGAGTCCTTTGACCGGGCGTAGTCGTTGATGTCAGCAAGGAGCTTTGCTTTCGCTTCGAACGGCATTGCATCGAGGGGATTGTCATCCGGATAGAGTTTGACGTTGGTCCTCGCGGGACCCGCGGCGACAGCGCCGCCGCGGCCCGATTTTACCGCCTGAACGGCGCTCGCGGCGCGCTTTAGCGCTTCCTCGGAAAGGTCCGAGGCATGAGCGTAGCCGGTCGATTCTCCGCAGACCGCTCGAAGACCAAATCCCTGATCAATATTGTAGCTCGCCGTTTTCAGCCGGTTGTCGTCAAAGACGAAAGCTTCGGACTGCGAATATTCGAGGAAGAGTTCGCCGTCATCCGCCCCGTGCAGAGCCTCGTCGAGGATCGATTGGGTGCGGGCCTGATCGAGCCCGGTTTTCTGGAAAAATAGCGACTGGGTCATGACGCAGAGGTAAGTGGCGTCAGGCCGTGAGGCAATGCGGCAAGCCCCGCGCTCTGCGACCTTTTTTCCCGTTGGATCGCGGGTGACGCCTGCGACCGGAAGCGCCTATAAGCCGCCATTGACCTTTAGGGCCCCCGGCGCCAATCCAGCGCGGTCGCGGCCTTGGGCGCTGACTTTCGAGGGTTTCATGAGGGCGATTCTTGTCGGACTGGCCGCGATGGCGGCGTTACTCGGCGGCGCGGCGGCGCAAACAGGCTATATGCCTGTCGATGGCGACATCGGGATGATTCCCGCTGCCTCCAAGCTCGCGGAGGAGGTCCATTTTTTCCACAATGCCATTTTGATGCCGATCATCACGGTGATCAGCGTATTCGTGCTGGCGCTGATTATCTGGGTGATGGTCCGCTATAACTCAAAGGCCAATCCGGTCCCGCACAAATTCAGCCACAACACGCTGGTAGAAATCCTCTGGACCGGCGTCCCGATTGTCATACTCGTCGGCATCGCGCTTCCCTCCTTCGACCTCCTTTACAAGGAAGACGTCATCCCGGACGGCAAACAGGTCGTTGCGGACGCCGACGGTGCGACGAACGTGTTCGCGATCGCGAATGATTTCCCGCAAAGCCGCATGGCTGCAGCGGACCGTCATGTGCAGGTCTTTCTTGGGTCCGCGTCTGGCGTGGTCGGCCTTACGTCCGGCAAGGATTATACGCTCGAAGGGCTCGGCAAGCCCCAACTCACCGTTACGCTCGCACAAACGCCGCAAGCCGGCGATCGCCTGCTTGTCCGGATGGGAAGAAGCCTCGTCGGCGCCGGCGCCAACAAGGAAATAGCGCTCGCGCCAACGATTACGCTGAAAGCGATCGGCTATCAGTGGGGCTGGACTTATTCCTACCCTGATTTCGGCGACTTCGAATTTTCAGCCAACATGCTGCCAAAAGAGCAAACAACGCCGGAGCTCTATCGCTTTGAGGCGGATAATCGGGTGGTCGTGCCGGTCGGCGAAACCATTCGCGTCATGACGACGGCGCGCGATGTCATTCACGCCTGGACGCTCCCCAACATGGCGATCAAGGTCGACGCGGTCCCGGGCCGCCTCAACGAAACCTGGTTCAAGGCTGAAAAGGAAGGCGTTTATTACGGCCAGTGTTCGGAGATTTGCGGCGTTCGCCATTCGGCGATGCCGATCGCGGTCGAGGTCGTATCGCGGCCGGCGTTCGAGGCGTGGGTGAACGCCAAGCGCGCGGAAGCAGGCATGGAGCCGATGTTTGGCGCCGTCGCGTCGAACGAAGCGCCGTCGCGGTTCGCGGCCGTCGGTCAACAATAATTCAGGGCAAGGACGAAGGTTAGACCCATGGCTCATGAACAGTCACACGCCGGTCACGATCATGCTCCCGGCCATGCGAGTGACCATTCGCATGATCATACGCCCAAAGGCCTCGTTCGCTGGCTCTTCTCGACGAACCACAAGGACATCGGGACGCTTTACCTGCTCTTTGCGATAGGCGCCGGTATTTTCGGCGGTGCGCTGTCAGGCCTGATGCGCATGGAGCTCGCCGAGCCGGGCATCCAGATTTTGACGTCGATGGTTGCGTCAGGAAGCGAAGCTGAAGCCGAGAACTTTTATAACGTCCTCATCACCTACCACGGCCTCATCATGATCTTCTTCATGGTGATGCCGGCGATGATCGGCGGTTTTGGAAACTGGTTCGTGCCGATAATGATCGGCGCGCCGGACATGGCGTTCCCGCGGATGAATAACATTTCGTTCTGGCTCTATGTAGCGGCCGGGATTCTCGCCACGATGTCGATGTTCGCGCCCGGCTATGGCCAGTATCTCGGTTTCGCCGGCGGGTGGGTGCTTTATCCGCCTTTGTCGTCGAACACCGGCCATCCGGGCCCGGCGATGGATCTCCTGATCCTGTCGATCCACCTCGCGGGCGCCTCGTCAATCCTCGGCGCCATCAACTTCATTACGACGATCTTCAACATGCGCGCGCCGGGCATGACCTTGCACAAGATGCCGCTTTTCGCATGGTCGGTTCTCGTAACGGCGTTCCTGCTGGTCCTTTCGCTCCCGGTTCTTGCCGGCGCGATCACCATGCTGCTGACCGACCGCAACTTCAACACGGCGTTCTTCAATCCGGCGGAGGGCGGCGACCCGTTGCTCTTCCAGCATCTCTTCTGGTTCTTCGGACATCCGGAAGTGTACATCCTAATCTTGCCAGGCTTCGGCGTCATCTCGCACATCGTGTCGACCTTCTCGAAAAAGCCGATCTTCGGCTATCTCGGCATGGCCTATGCGATGGTGGCGATCGGCTTTGTCGGCTTCATCGTCTGGGCCCACCACATGTACACGGTCGGATTGACGGTAAACATGAAGGCGTACTTCATCGCCGCGACGATGGTTATCGCCGTGCCGACCGGCATCAAGATCTTTTCTTGGATCGCGACGATGTGGGGAGGCTCAATTGAATTCCGTACGCCCATGATCTGGGCGATCGGGTTCATTTTCCTCTTCACCGTCGGCGGCGTCACCGGCGTCGTTCTCGCCAATGCGGGCGTCGACCATTTCCTGCACGACACCTATTATGTCGTCGCGCACTTCCACTACACGATGTCGCTTGGCGCGGTGTGGTCGATTTTTGCGGCCTGGTATTATTGGTTCCCGAAGATGACGGGCAAGATGTATCGGGACTGGCTCGGCAATCTGCACTTCCTGTTCATGTTCGTCGGCGTGAACATGGTGTTCTTCCCGCAGCATTTCCTCGGGCTGCAGGGAATGCCGCGCCGCTACATCGATTATCCGGAGGCCTACGCTTTCTGGAACCAGATTTCGACTTATGGGTATTATGTGATGTTCGGCGGCATGGTGGTCTTCGCGATCTGCATGTTCGACGCGTTTTTCATCAATCGGAAGCGGGCGCCGGCAAATCCCTGGGGCGTTGGAGCGACCACGCTTGAGTGGACGTTGCCCTCGCCCCCGCCGTTCCACCAGTTCAACGAGCTGCCGCGGTTCGATAAGGGCGACGCACACGCGTTCCACTAGAAAAAGCCGGGCGGCGATCAATCGACACAACCCCGGCGGGCCTCCGCCGGGGTTTTTCTTGCCGCACTGCGGCATTGAATTCGGCTGGATGGCGTCACCGAATGCCGTTAACTTTGTTCGCCGGACGGTCGACTTTCGGCCGCGGACCAATTGGAGCAGCGACGGAGGGGCGAAATGCTTGAAACCATACTCAATGACGTCATCGGCGTATTCAAATCGACGTTCATGGCGGGCGACATGATCGGCATCGTGATCGCCGGCGGGGCGATCATCATCGCCGCGTTCATCATGCAGCGCGGAGGCCAGATCGGGTCAATGACGTTGATGGCGCTCGCACTTTTCGCCTTCGGAGGGTTTCTGCGCGGGGTGATGCGCGGGCCGGTGGCCTCCGACGGCGGCTCGGTCGCGAGCCAGACAGGAGGACGCGCAATGAGCCAGATCAATGCCAGCATCGGCCAGTTCTATGAGCTGTCCGCCGGAAATCTGCTGGCCTATTTTATCGCCTTCATGCTTTTGATCCTGCTTGTCTTTGGGGCCAAGGCCGCCCTCAATCGAGGCTGAGGGAAGAAATTTATCGACTCTTGGGGCCGCGGGGAGACCTGCGGCCCCATCGCATTTGTAAGGCCATGACGCATCAGGCATAAGCCGGCACGTGACGCTGATGGCAGACCAACGATCTTCGCTAGCCGGGCCGAAAGACTATTTCGCGTTGCTAAAGCCGCGCGTCATGTCGCTCGTCATCTTCACGGCGCTGGTCGGCATGGTCGCCGCGGTCGCGGACGGCGCGACAATCCATCCGGGCCTCGCGGCCGCGTCGCTGCTCGCGATTGCCGTCGGCGCGGGCGCTTCGGGAGCGCTGAACATGTGGTGGGACGCCGACATCGACGCGATCATGTCCCGGACGCTCGCGCGCCCAATTCCGCTGGGTCTCGTTCCGAGGTCCGAAGCCGCCGGGTTCGGATTGCTCCTCAGCGCGCTTTCGGTCGCGCTGCTTGCTCTCGCGTCAAACTATGTCGCGGCTGGGCTCCTCGCTTTCACGATCTTCTTTTATGTCGTCATCTATTCAATGTGGCTGAAGCGCTCGACGCCGCAAAACATCGTTATCGGCGGGGCGGCGGGTGCGTTGCCGCCAGTCGTCGCATGGGCGGCGGCTTCGGGTGCGGCGCCGCTCGACGCGTGGATCCTTTTTGCGATCATTTTCCTTTGGACGCCGCCCCATTTCTGGGCGCTCGCGCTATACCGCGAAGGCGATTACGCTCGAGCGGGCGTGCCGATGATGCCAAACGTCGCCGGCGAAGAATCGACGAAAAAGCAGATACTCGGCTACTCGGTCATTCTTGCCGTCGGCGGCGTCGCCCCTTACGTCACCGGGCTTGGGGGTCTCGTTTACCTTGCGGTTTCATCCGCTTTCGGCGCCGGATTCGTTTTGCTCGCGTGGCGGGTTTTCAAATCCGCGCTGCGCTCGAAGGACGCGCCGAAGCAACTGTTCGCCTTTTCTATCCTTTACCTGTTTGCGATCTTCGCCGCCCTGCTGATCGAGGATGTATTCGCAATTTATGCCTGACGACGCGCCGCAACTTTCACCCGAAGCGAAGAAACGTCGCGACCAGCGCAATGTCGCGATCGCGCTCGGCATCACCGCGTTCGTTGTGATCGTATTCTTCGTCACCATCCTCAAGATCAGCGGAAATCTTGGTGGCGCCACATGACAACCGATATGCAGGTGAAGAACCGAAAAACCGCTATAATTGTCGCGGCGGCCGTGGCGGGAATGATCGGCCTGTCGTTCGCCGCCGTGCCGGCATATCGCGCTTTCTGCCAGATCACCGGTTTCGACGGGACGACGCAGCGCGCCGACAAGGCGTCCGATCGCGTGCTGGAGCGAAAGATAACAATCCGCTTCGACGCGACCGTGAACGAAGGCCTCCCCTGGACATTCAAGCCGGAGCAAGTCGATCAAACACTTCATATCGGCGAGACCGGGCTCGCCTATTATCACGCCGCAAACCCTGCCGGAGTACCGTTGACGGGCCGCGCCACATTCAACGTGCAACCCTCCAAGGCCGGCATCTACTTCAAGAAGATCGAGTGCTTCTGCTTCACCGAGCAGACCCTCAAGGCAGGGGAGACGGCGTCGATGCCGGTCACCTATTTCATCGATCCGAAGATTGCGGACGACCCCAATCTCGACGACGTGTCGACAATCACCCTTTCCTATACGTTTTTCCCATCGGACGAGCCCGTCGGCGACGCGGATCCCGCTTCCTGAAAGGCGGGATTTGTCGCAGCCGAAGGCCCCGGCCGGGGCTTGGAAAGCCGGGCCGCAGAGGGCTATAGACGTCGAAAACCTGAAACCAAGAGGGCGATCCCATGGCCGGCGCTGAGGTCAAACACGAATACCATCTCGTGAACCCGAGCCCGTGGCCGATCATCGGCTCGATCGCGGCGACAATGATGATGGCCGGCGCAGTTACATGGATGAAATCAGGCGCGGGGGAATCGGGTCTTGTGCTCGGCGCACCTGACGCGAACGGCGCTCATGCTTTTTCGCTGAAAGGGAACTGGTTGTTCCTCCTCGGCCTTGCCGGCATCCTCGTCACGATGGTCGGCTGGTGGCGAGATGTCGTCAAGGAAAGTCTGCGCGGCGAGAACACGTCAACGGTGGTCCGCC
This sequence comes from uncultured Alphaproteobacteria bacterium, assembly GCA_963765165.1. Classification (GTDB taxonomy): domain Bacteria; phylum Pseudomonadota; class Alphaproteobacteria; order Caulobacterales; family Parvularculaceae; genus Amphiplicatus. The sequence continues at coordinate 79,320 of CAVXVQ010000001.1, forward strand.
TCGGCCTTCGCTACGGCATGTTGTTGTTCATCGCGTCGGAAGTCATGTTTTTCGCGGCGTGGTTCTGGGCGTTCTTCGGCGCGGCGCTTTTCCCGACGGCGCTCGACCCGGTGACGCTCGCCGACGGCGCGCAGATGGCCAACCTCAACGGCGACCCCGCGTTCCTCGGCAATGATTTTCGTCAGCACGCCACAGGCGGCGTCTGGCCGCCGCAGGGCGTGACGCCGCTCGATCCCTGGGGGCTCCCGCTCATCAACACGCTGATCCTTCTGCTCTCCGGCACGACGGTGACATGGGCGCATCACGCCGTTCAGCACAATGACCAGAAGGGCTTGGTCCAGGGTCTCGTGGCGACGATTATCCTCGGCGTCTTTTTCACCTCGCTTCAGGCGATCGAATACACTGAAGCGCTGACGCTCGGCATGTTCAAGTTTTCGGGCGGCGGCATTTACGGCGCGTCGTTTTTCATGGCGACCGGTTTTCACGGTCTGCACGTAATCATAGGGACGATTTTCCTGAGCGTGTGCCTTTTCCGGGCGCTTGCCGGCCATTTCACGCCGAACCGTCACTTTGGCTTCGAGGCGGCGGCGTGGTATTGGCACTTTGTCGATGTCGTCTGGCTGTTCCTGTTTTTCTTCGTTTACGTGCTCGGCAACAAAGGCCTCCTCTCGTAGGGAGGCGCGCGCCGGGCGAAGGGGGTTTTATGAAGTCCCTGTCCCGTCCGATCGCCGCCGTTGGCGCTTTGCTGCTAGCCGGATGCATCGTTTCCGACAGCGCGCTTTTCAACGCCGAAAACGCAGCAGCGACGCCGATTGCGGGCGGCGCTTACGACGCGTGTTCCGGGTCTAACGATGGCGAGCCTTCTGAATGCAATCCGATGTCGGTCGATCTGTCTGAAGACGGTCTTTACACACTGCTGGTCGAGGACGATCGCATCGAGATGCGCATGATTGCGATCGACGAGGATGATTTCGCTGTGCAACTCAGCGAAGACGAAGACGGGTTTCATTATTACTGGGGCCGGATGAGCGACAATGCGCTGACCTTGGCGATGCTGTGGTGTCAGGACCTCCCGAAGACTTTGGTCGATAAGTTGATTGAGGATGGCGCGATCGACGCGGACGAAGATCGTCAGACCTGTAATGCAAGAACGGTCGGCGCCGTCGTAATCGCCGCAAAAGCTTACGCCGCTGGCGAAAACGCGGGCGACTTGAGCTGGGTGACCTTGACCCCTGTCTCCGGGGCGCAATGACCTACTATCCGCCGGTGTCGCCCTTTTCGGCAGGGTTCGCAGGCAAGTGCCCGCGATGCGGGCAGGGAGCATTGTTTATATCGTTCCTTGGTCTGAAGGACCATTGCGATGTATGTCGCCTCGACTACGCGAAGGCGGACGCAGGCGATGGTCCCGCGGTCTTCGTGATGTTCATCGTCGGCTTCGTCGCCGTCGCAGTCGCCTTCGTCGCGCGCTTTGTGTGGTTTGCGCCCATCATCATGGCGTTTCTGATTTCCGGCGCAGTCGCCGTCGCGTTGTCGTTGGCGCTGCTGCGCCCGTTGAAGGCGATCCTGATCGCGCTTCAATACAAGCATAAGGCGGAAGAAGGCAGGCTTGAGGAATGAGCCTTCGCCTGCGGCCGGGGCTCCTGATCTCGACGTTGATTTCGTTCGGGATCCTTTGCTCCCTTGGAATATGGCAGCTGCAGCGCCTTGAATGGAAGCGCGATCTCATCGCGCAGATTGCCGAACGGCTTTCCTCCGCACCGATCCCCTTTGACGACGCCGTTGCGCGCGACGCAGCGGGCGAGAACATGGACTATCAGCCCGTTGTGCAATCCGGCGTCTACCTGCATGACCTCGAATCATTTGTGTTTGGCACCTATGAGGGGCGCGCGGGCGTTTATGTCTTTACGCCGCTTGAGGCGCCCGAACCTGCATCCGGCGGCCGGCGCTACATCTACACCAATCGCGGTTTCGCGCCGCAGGACTTGATTGATTCTGCGACGCGTGCCGACGCCGCGGTCGCGGGAGAGGTGCGGGTCGAGGGGCTGCTGCGACGCGCAGAAGTGAAGCGAGGGTTTGAGAAATGGCTGGCCCCAAAGGACCAGCCGGCCGACAAGCTCTATTTCGTCCGCGATCCGGGGGTCTTTGCCGCGCGCCGCGCAGGAAGACGTCGTCGGTTACTACATCGACAGTCTGGGGCGCGAGAGCGCGGGCGCTTGGCCGAAAGGCGGTCTCACCCGCATCGATATCCCGAACCGTCATCTGGAATATGCCCTGACCTGGTTCGGCCTCGCCGCAGCCCTGCTCGGCGTATTTTTCGCCTTTTCCCTCAAACGCGACTGACGCCTGAACGGGCCGGCGAGGCGGACAGTCACTCCGTCGCATCCGTCTTGCCATCGAAATGTTGGCAAACTACTTTGAAATCTAAAGTTACTCCTGAAACACCTCGCGCGACCCAGCTTTGGAGAAAGAGATGAATTTCGAACCGCTTTTGCAGGCGCCGCTGGTGATCCAGATCCATGCGTTTGGCGCGATGGCGGCGTTCGTGTTGGGGGTCGTCCAGTTTATCGCGCCGAAGGGCACGCTTCCCCATCGGACGCTTGGGGTCATCTGGATGGTCCTGATGGCGGTCATTGCGACAAGCACGATCTGGATCACGCAACCCGTCGAGCCGGGCGATCCATTCTGGGCGCGCTTTTCGCCGATCCACCTCTTCACGCTGCTGACGTATTTCGGGTTGGCCAGCGCGACGGTGTTTCTGCTCCGCGGCGGACCTGCGATGAAACGCCATGCGGCGCCGCTCACGGGGGTTTTCATCGGCGGGCTTGTCGTCGCCGGCGTCCTCGCCTTTCTCCCCGGGCGCATCATGCATCAGGTCGCGTTCGGCGGGTGAGATCAACTTACTGACGATCGAGGATGTCCGGTCCGGCGTCCACGATCCGCGTCACGCCCGTGAGCGCCATCGCGACGCGAAGATCGTGCTTCACGAGCGAGAGGTAACGCGCAAGTCCCGCTTCCCCTTCAGCTGCGACGGCGAAGATCCACGGGCGGCCGATCAGGGCCGCGTCGGCGCCTGAGGCGATCGCGCGCAGGACGTCTTGGCCGCCGCGAACGCCGCCGTCCATCAGCACCTTCGATCGACCCTTCAGCGCGTCGGCGATGCGCGGGAGCGCCGCAAGCCCCGAGGCGACGCCGTCAAGCTGGCGCCCGCCATGGTTGGAGACGATGACGCCGTCAGCGCCGACGTCGACCGCGGCCCGCGCGTCCTCCTCGGTCAGCACGCCCTTGATGACAAGATCGCCGCCCCAGTCCTTGCGAAGCCGCTCGATGTCGTTCCATGTCACCGACGTATCGAACTGCTTGTCGACCCAGGCGCGAAAATCGGACGGCGTCGTCGCTTCCGGCACATATTCGCTCAAATTTCCGAAGACATGCGGCTTTCCGCCGACGCCGACGTCAAGGAGCCAATGCGGGTGGAGCAAATAATCGATGAGGCCGGCGCGGAGTTTCCCGTAGGCGCCGCCCCCGCCGCTCAGCCCGTTGCGGATGTCGCGATAGCGCGCGCCGACGACGGCGAGATCGACGGTGAACACCAGCGTTCTGACGCCGACGGCCTTCGCGCGCTGCAACAACTCGCGGACGGCGCCGCGATCCTTCAGCATGTAGAGCTGGAACCAGAAGGGACGCTTGGCTGCTTTAGCGACTTCCTCGAGGGAACAGATCGAGACCGTCGAAAGGCAGAAAGGAACGCCGATCGCATCGGCCGCCCGGACCGCCTGAGCCTCGGCGCGCTTTCGCATCATGCCGCCCATGCCGATCGGCGCGAGCGCGAGCGGCATCGACCATGATTGTCCGAATAGATCGATCTTCGTGTCGAGTGCGGAAACGTCGCGCATCACCCGCTGTCTCAGCCTGACGCGCGCAAAATCGTCGACATTGTCCCGCAGCGTTTTTTCCGCGCCCGCGCCGCCGTCGATATAGTCGAAGAGTGCGCGCGGCAGCCGCTTTTCGGCGATCCGCCGGTAGTCATCGGTTGAGGCCGGCGCGAGATTGAGCGAGGGCATTCGAGTTTGCGTCTATTCCGCCGCTTCGGCGCTTGGGCGCTTCGGCTGCTTGCGGATCGACGGCCGGGGCTTTGCTTCGCCAGCGGCAGGCTTGCCGCCGCGCGCGCCCGGCTTGGTGACGATGATGTTGCCGGTCGATTCCGGCGGCGCCTCGGCTTTGCGCGGTTCGGCGGGAAGAAAACAGGTGACCCGCGTTCCTTCGCCGGGCGCCGATTCCATCCTGACCCAGCCGCCGTGAAGGCTGACGAGACGCTGCACAAGACTGAGGCCGAGACCGGCGCCGGCCGACGGTCCGCTCGATTCAAACGGATCGAAAACGCGCGCCTGATCGCCCGGCGACACGCCGCGGCCGGAATCGGAAACCCAGAGGCGAACAAGTCCCGGCGCGCGATCGGCGCCGATCGTAACAGCGCCGCCGGCGCCCGTATAGGCGAAGGAATTCGACAAGAGATTGAAAAGAATCTGCTTCAGGCGCCGCGGATCGGCTTTGAGAATTCCGATGTCGCGCTCGCATTCGACCGACAGCGAAACCTGCGTGTCTTCGGCTTTGAGCGCCGAATAGGTCGCCGCGTTGGTCAGGAGTTCGCGAATATCGACATCTTCGGCGTCGATCGTCATCTTGCCGGCGTCGATCGCCGCAAGGTCGATGATGTCGGTGATGAGGTCGCGCAGATGGTAGGACGCCGAGAGGATCGAGGCGATATAATCCTTCTGGCGGTCATTGAGGACGCCGAACATCTGGCCGTCGATCATTTCGGTAAAGCCGATGATCGTCGCGAGCGGCGTGCGCAATTGATAGGAGACGTGATCGACGAATTTCGATTTCTGACGATCGATGTCTTCGAGAAGAGCGTTCCGCTGCTGCAATTCCTTTTCGCGCTCGCGGCTGTCGGTCACGTCGAGGAAATAGAGAAGGGTCGCGCCGTCCGGGAGGGGCTCGGCGCCGAGGGAAATCGTGCGGCCGTCTGACAGCGCCAGGATTTCGTCGCGGAGCGGCTTTCTGTCGTCGGGCGACATCGACGTCGCGCGGCGCCGGGCGAGCGAAAGCGCCTCGCTCCCGCCGGTCACGCGGTCGGTCATCGAAGTGATGGCAGCGTCGATATGCGGGTGCTGCCCGAGCGTCGCCTCATCGAGGCGCCACATACGCTGGAACGCCGTGTTGTGAAGGCGCAATCTGCCGTCGGCGCTGAAGACCGCAACGCCTTCTGAAAGATTGTTGAGGGTCGCACGCTGCACGTTGATCTGCGTATTGAAGCGCGCTTCGAGCTTCATCTTCTCGGTGACGTCGTCGAAGACGATGAGCGCGCCGCCGAGCGGATGGCGCGAGCGCGATACGCGCAAGGTTCGCGCATCGGGAAGGTGCCAGACCTCGTCGGGCTCGCGGCCGTCGCGTTCGGCGCCGGGCGCCGCCATTCCATCCGTGTACAGAGCAAGTTGCCGGCGCTTCCAGCCGGCGTAATCGGCCTGTTCCGGGAGGCGTCCGGCGTGCCTCAGGCGGTCGAGAATCTCGCCGTGCGACGGGCGCTGCGCGAGGTCCGCGTCTTCAAGGCCCCAGAGCTTCTGGAAAGCCGCGTTGCAATAGACAAGGTCTTGCGCCTCGCCGAACATCGCGACGGCGGTCGGAATATGGTCGAGCGTCGCGCGGTTCGAACTCGACATGACGCGCAAGGTCGGCGCGCGCCTTTTCAAACTCGGTGACGTCGATCGCAAATCCGGCGATCGCGGCGTCGCCGGCGGCGTGAACGGGGGTTTCCGTGACTTTCAGCGCGCGGCGCGCGCCCTTGATGTTGACGACGATGCGCCCCTCGATCGCGCGGCGTTCTGCGGCGGCGCGTTCGGCGATCTTGCGCGCGGAGGCGTCGAGTTCGATCTGGTCCTTGAGGACGGCCGCGGCGCTCGTCGCCTCGACCGCGTCGACATAGGCGGCGTTGACCCAGGCGAGCGAAAGATCGGCGGTGCGCCGCCACGCCGGAACCGGCGCGCGGTCAAGCTGCGCGAGCGCGCCGTGCAGGTCCGCGGTCTTTTCGCGAACCTTGCCCATAATGCCGGTGTCTTCCGCCATCCGGACGGCGGGGTCGGTCAGCCAGAGCGCGACTTGTCCGCCGGCGACGCGGCCATCGGCTTCGATGGCGCGTCCCTCATTCGTCATCACCGAGCCCGAAAAGGCGATGCCGTGCTGGCGAAGTTCGCGGACCTTGTCCTTCAGCTTCTGGAAGTGTTCGGGCAGGCCGTCGTCTTCGAGCGGCAAATCGCCGAGCGTGTTGAGCAGGCGCGCGACCGGCGTTGCGGCGCGGTCGTCGACATCTTTGGCGAAGGACATGAGCGAGGCAAGCGCCGCCGGGCCGCCGAGTATTTTCGGCGCCCCCAGCCCTGCTCGATCGAATCGTAATCGTCCTCCCAGACGAGGACGAGGCCTGGATGCGCGGAAAGGACGGCGTCGGACTTCTCAAGCTGCGCCTCCATCTCGGCGAGCTTTTTCGTCCAGATGACCGACGCGTTGCGTGAGGCGGCGGAGACGCGAAGCGCCCATGAAATCGCGGCGACAGCAAGGGCGCCGGCAGCGAGAAGGCCAAGGAGGATCGGTTGGGTCCCGGCTGCGGCGTCAGGCGCCTGCGCAAAGGCCGGAGCGACAGGGACAAGCGCGCTCGAAAGGCTCAGCGCCCCGAGAAACCGCCGCCGATCGTTAGCCCCGAGCTTCATTTCAACTCCTGAAAGCCCGCCAGCCGTCCGCGACGCGCGCGGACGAAATACAACAAAATCTGGGTAGGGGACGCGCCAAGGGTCACAATATGTACCCTGTTCGCGCGCAAGGGCTAGGGGCGCAGCGGGCGATTTGGCCCCGCCGCACTCGTGAATTTTCAACAAGGCTAGTTGGGGTCGCTTGCGTCAGGCTCAGCCTCCTCCGCCGGTGTCTCCTCCGCAGGTTTCGTTTTGCCGAAGAGCGCGCCGAGACCGTCCTTGATGAGGGTCTCGGTCGGATCTTCAGGCTCGGCCGGCGTCGTCGATGCGCCGGTCGCGCCGTCCGTCGGCGCCGTTTCCGGGGTCGCCGGTTTCTTGCCGCCGCCGAGGATGCCTTTCAGGAGATCCTGCGCGGGGTCGGATTTTTCTTCCGCGCCTGCCGCCGTGTCGCCGCTCTTCGGCTTCAGCGCCTTGTCGAGGAGGCCCTTCAGCGTTTGTTCGGCCTTGCCGCGCACGAGGGATTCAACGTCGATCCCCATCGTTGGTTTGGAGAAGGTGCCGCCGACCTTCACCGGGATGGCGATCATTTTTCCGGTGCCGTCCGCGGCGGTCGACGCTTTCGGGAGCAGGCGCAGATCGAGCGTTTGCTTCGGCAGATCGATCTTGCCGACGCCAGTCATGGCGAGGAACGGACCTTCCATCGTGATCGTCGGCGCCTGGACGAGGCCATCGACAATGTCGAATTGCGACAGGAATTTCGAGAAGTCCGTCGTTTCGTCCGGACGCTGCGCGGCGGCGAGCGCCGTCTGGATCGACGCCGGATTGGTGAGGCCGCCTTCGTAGAGTTTTGCGACCGCGCTCGCGAGCTTCTGGATGTTGACGCCCTTGATCTGGCCGTCATTGAGGTCGAACCCGCCCGTGCCGTCGAGCGATTGCATGATCGCCGCTTGCGAAGAACCGCTCGCGTTGAAGTCGAGATTGAAAGCGCCGAGCCCCAGGAGCTTGTCGAGCTTCATCAAATCCATGGTGAAGGGTTGCGCCTCGACCGAGTTCATCTTGAACTTGCCGGCGATCGCGGGCGTCGCGCGCGTCGCGTCGACGACCAGCGTTCCAGATCCCCCGCCGCCGTAAAAGCCGAGCTGCGGGATCGCCGCGGTCAGGCGCCCGTTCGCGATTTTGAGATTGAGCCGCAACTCGCCCGCCTCGATCTCGTTCAGAAAGACCTTCGTCGCGCTGACGTCGATGTCGGCGTCGAGGTTCTTGAGGCTCGAGAAATCCATCTTCGCGGTCGACCACGCCGGGAAACCCTCGGCGCTTGTCGCCGGCGGCGGCATATAGGGCCTGAGGTCAAGCGACCCCGCCGCGAGATCGCCCGTCGCCATCGGCTTTGCGCCCGACCAGTCGAGCTTGATGTCGCCATTGGCGTCGATCGCATCGAAGAGGATCTTCGCGGCCGAAAGGCTGATCGCCTGCGGGGTTCCGACCGCTTGTCCGGATACGGACAATTTGTCGAAGCCGGGCGCCTCTTCGAGCTTCACGTCGAAAAGCGAGGCGAGGGCGGGAAGGTCCGGCGCGTCGAGGCTGACCGGCCCCGAATAGCCGAGAACGTCGCCCGCCGCGAGCGCGAGGTCAGCGCCGATCGTCGCCGCTCCGAGCTTCATGTCGAGTTTGAGATTGGAATCCTTCTTCGCCAGGATGTCGGCGAGGTTTGTCAGAACGACCGTCACGGTCGCCGGCGCGCCCTGAAACTTCATCGTTCCGTCGAGTTCAAGCGGCTCGGCCAGCGAGGCGAGCTTCGCCGTCATGTCGATATCTTCCGCCGTGTAGGTCTTTTTCGCTTGCGCGTCGGCGAAGACCGCGCGCCCATCGGTAAAGCGAACGTCGCCGAGGCTGATTTCCTTGACCGAGCTTTCGCCAGTCGCCGCCGGCGCGTCGGATTTCGCGAGGTTCCAGTTGACGGCGCCGTCGGCGGCTTTCTGGAGGTTGAGATCCGGCCCGGTCAGGACGAAGCGCGAAATCTCGACGCTCCCCTTGAAGAGCGGCATCAGTTTGACGCCGATATCCGCGCGCGCGACCTTGGCGAGATAGTCGCCGTCGAAACCTTCCTCATTCGCGATGACGAGATCTGAAACCGCGAACGCCGGTTGCGGAATGATCTTGAACGAGATGTCGTCGCCCATCGTCACGGCGCGTCCGAGCGCGTTCGACGCGGCGGCCTCGAGCCGGCCCTTATAGGTCTGCGCCGGGATAAGGTTCGGCGCGAGCACGACGATCGCGGCGAGAAGTAAGACGAGCGCGAAAACGGCGCCTAGAAATCTGCCCATGACGAGGGTTCCTGTCGACGGTTGATACGCGTCGGACCTAAGCGCATTCGACGCCGGATTTCCACCTTGGGGCGAGCCCGCGGCGGAATGTTCCCGGATCGGGCGCGATCCTGACGTAAAGTTCATGAGCGGGCGCGCCGAAGCCGCCGGGGACCAAATTCGCCGTATTATCCGCACTATGCGGCGGCGTGGTTGGGCCTCGATTCCTTATTTCATGCGGCTTGCAGCGGTTTTGTACGGATTATCCGCACCCTGTTTCCCGGATCTGGCGATGGGATCGGCGGCGGCGGTTTTGCGTCGTTGGCGATCGATGATCTGGGTCGCGAGGCGTCTCATCGCCTTTCAACGCGCGAAAGCCGCAATTCCGTCGGTCGCGGCGAAATCAGCGTTTCGTAGTAGGGCGGATGAAATCCGCCGCTTCCCTGCGGCGATCAAAGACGGCGGATTTCATCCGCCCTACGCTCGCTGTGGGGGGCCACCTCTCTGCGCGCGATGGGGCGATGCGAGGCCCCAAAGGCGAATCCTCACGGCGCGCTGAATATTGACAAGCGTCAAATCATGGATGACATGCCGCCCTCGCAAGCAGAGGAGGCGGCCATGACCAGCAATCGCAATTCGACGACGCGCCGTCCTTTCGAAACGATGTCAAGCGCCGCAAGGGCTTCCCGTCTGAGACGCGCGTCAAACGCGGCCATCGCACCATCAAGGGCGGCGAAATCGAGCTTCGTCGAAAAGCTCGGTCGCAATGACCCCTGCCCCTGCGGATCGCGGAGGCGTTTTCAAGAAGTGCTGCATGACCTCCGGCCGCCATGACGGCGCCAATCGCGGAGAGTATTTTTAGGTAGCGCCCGATGATCCGTGGCGCATTGAGCGAAGCGCAATGCGCCTGCGCACAGCGCAGATGCGTCTCACTTGCTTGTGCGCCGAGGATGCACGATCGATAGTTCGTGATTTGTCTCGAACAGAATGGATTCTGATCGATTCGACGCGCGAAGCAGACGTTCAGTCGTGAGTCAAGAGCTCTGCCCATTTGCTCAGTCCAGCGGTGAATTCCGTAGAATGTCGTTTGCTGCGATCTGCGTTCGACGAAACGATCGCATAAAATATGGACTGTTTGGACTCGATCGAAATCAGCAACAAGGCGCTGGCATACCGTCGCGTGCGCTCAATCTCATGTCGCGGACAGTTTAACAGGCCTCGTCGATCAGTAGGCGTATACGACTGCGAAGCCTCCGCACACGAGCGCGTTAGTGGCAATTACGTGTTTTCTCAAACGGCTGCGCCTTCTTTTGCGGTTTCGAGCAGATCCAGCGTAACGGCGGCGTCTGGACTTTGGAAGGTGAACCGTAAATTTTCATTCGCTGGAGCGGAACGCATCTGCGGAATAGTCTCGGCGACCCATGCGCGATGTTGGATAATATCGTGCAAGCGGGCCGCGTGCCTCAAAATGATTTCCTTCCTATTTGTTTCTCCAGGATCCAGAAAGACGCGCTGGCGTCCACCTTCCGCTTAGGCCAGAAAGCAGTTTCCGATCACGCGTACTTTGTCGTCAATCCTACCCACCCCTCACTGACACGCCAGACACTCGTCATAATCCGTCTTCGCGGCCGCGGCTAACATCACGCCGACATTCTCCATGCCGGGTTCGAACGCCGCTTCGCGATTGAACGCGGCTTCGTCGAGGGCTTTCTTGCCGGCGCCGTTGGCAAAGCCGGCGCGCTGCACGGATTTCGAGCGGCAGTAATAGAGCGATTTGACGCCCTTCTCCCACGCGCTCCAGTGCAGCATGTGGAGGTCCCATTTGTCGATGTCGCCGGGGAGGAAGACGTTGACCGACTGGCCCTGGCAGATGAAGGGCGAGCGGTCGGCGGCGAGTTCGACGACCCAGCGCTGGTCAAGCTCGAACGCGGTCTTGAAAATGTCCTTCTCCATGCCGGAGAGGAAATCGAGGTGCTGGACCGATCCTTCGTGCTCGATGATCGACGACCAGATATCGTCCGTGTCAAGACCTTTTTCGGCGAGGATCTTCTGCAAGGCCGAATTCTTCACCGTGAACGAGCCCGAAAGCGTCTTGTGGACGAAGACGTTCGCCGGGATCGGCTCGATGCAAGGCGAGCAGCCGCCGCAGATGATCGAGATCGAGGCGGTCGGCGCGATCGCGAGCTTGTGGGAGAAGCGCTGCTTGACGCCGCGCTCTTCGGCGTCAGGGCAGGCGCCCCGCTCTTCGGCGAGGACGACGGAGGCCGCGTCGGCGCCCATGCGGATGTGCTTGAAGAGGCGGATGTTCCACGACTTCGCCATCGCGCTTTCGAACGGGATGCCGAGCTCCTGAAGGAAGGAGTGAAAGCCCATGAGGCCGAGCCCGACGCTGCGCTCGCGCTTGGCCGAATAGACCGCCTTCGCCATCGAGGGCGGGGCGCGGTTGATGAAATCCTCAAGCACGTTGTCGAGGAAGCGCATCACGTCCTCGACGAAGCGCTCGTCGTTCTTCCACTCGAAATATTTTTCGGCGTTGATCGAGGAGAGGCAGCAAACCGCCGTGCGATCCTCCCCCAGATGATCCTTGCCGGTATGCAGCATGATCTCGGAGCAGAGGTTCGAGGTTGAGACCTTGAGCCCAAGCTCGCGCTGGTGCTTGGGCATCGCCTTGTTCACGGTGTCGGAGAAGACAAGATAAGGCTCGCCCGTCTGCAGGCGGATTTCGAGAATCTTCTGCCAGAGCTTGCGCGCGCTGACGGTTTTCAAAACCTGACCGTTCTTCGGCGATTTCAATCCGAACTCGGCGTCGGCGGCGACCGCCTCCATGAATTCGTCGGTGATGTTGATGCCGTGATGGAGGTTCAGGGATTTGCGGTTGAAGTCGCCCGAGGGTTTGCGGATTTCGAGGAATTCCTCGATCTCCGGGTGGTGGACGTCGAGATAGCAGGCGGCCGAGCCGCGGCGGAGCGAGCCTTGCGAAATCGCCAGGGTCAGCGAATCCATGACGCGGATGAACGGAATGATCCCTGAGGTCGCGCCGGCGCCTTTGACCTTCTCGCCGATCGAGCGGACGCCGCCCCAATAGGTGCCGATGCCGCCGCCGTTCGAGGCGAGGGCGACGTTCTCGTTCCAGGTGCCGACGATGTCTTCAAGCGAATCGCCGACGGCGTTGAGGAAGCAGGAGATCGGAAGGCCGCGCGACGCGCCGCCGTTCGACAAAACCGGCGTCGCCGGCATGAACCACATTTTCGAAATGTAGTCGTAGATGCGCTGTGCGTGGTCGGCGTCGTCGCCATAGGTGCGCGCGACCCGCGCGAACATGTCCTGATAGGACTCGCCTTCGATGAGATAGCGGTCGTCGAGCGTCTTCTTGCCGAAATCGGTGAGGAGGGCGTCGCGCGAATGATCGAGGACGATGTCCCTGACGATCCGGAGGTCCGGGCGGCGCTGTTCGGGCGCCTTCGTCTCCGGCGCGCTCGTTTCAAGGAAGGTCGCCGTTTCGATCGCTGCCGACATCTCTCTCGCCCTCTTCTTCATCCCGGTTTCCGGGCGCGCGGCTCCACGGTTCCGGGTTGCCCGAAAGGGGCGCGCCGGCTCTGGCGTCGCACGGATTTTTCGTCAGTTTCGCCGCTTTTTGCGGGGTCTTTGGAGGCCTTTCCGCCCGCTGGAACTCAAACCGGGCCGTTGCCGCCATCGACACAACATATAGTGATCGAGGCCCGTTCAAGCGTCAATATGAAGTTATTAACAGGGAGGGGATTTTTGGTTAAGGGAGTCTTAATCAGGCGCAACAAGTGCGCCTCAATGGTTAAGCCCGCAAGGCGTTTCGCGCCTCCGGAAGGTTTGTTTTCGGCGCCGCATTTCTATGCGCCTTTGAGGAAAATATTTTTTTCGCCGGGCCTTGCGCGAAAGAGCGAACCAAGGGGGTCGCGCCGGCAGGCGATTTAGGGGGCCGAATCGACCGGCTCGCCCTCGTTCTCCCGACCGGCTAGAATCAGGGTTCAATCCAGATCGCGGGTGGGGAGAGCGTCCCGCGTCACCAGTCATTCGTATCGTCCGGCGCGCGTTTCGCGCGCGCCGCCAATCGGGAGCTTGCACCATGCCGAAGTCCTCGCCGCGTCGCCTCGCCGCCAAGGGAGCGCTCGCCGCGCTTCTCGCCGGCGCTTCTCTTTTCGCTGTCGCCGCCGCCCATGACGGCGAGCTTGCGACCGCCCCGAAAGGCTCCGCGACGTGGAACATTCTCTCGGCCGGCGGCACCCATGGCGAAGAGCGGGTCTGGACCGGCAAGGACGGCGTCCGCCATGCGCGCATGAAGATCGTGCTGCGCGGCCTCACCTATGACGTCGATCATGCGACGACGCTGAACGAGAAGGGGATCCCGACATCGATCGTCATCAAGGGCGTGACCCCGTCAGGCGATGCGGGCGAGACGTTTGCGATCGAGAACGGCGTCGCCAAATGGAAGACGCCGGCGGATTCGGGCGAGGCCGCCTGGCGCGACAATCTCTCTTACATCAGCTTCGGCGGGCCGCAGGACACGTCGGCGATTCTCATCGCCGCGCTGCTCGCGGATGACGACGGCCGGCTCGACGCGCTGCCCGGCGGCGCGGTGAAGGTCAGCGAACTGACGAGCCTCACCGTCAAATCAGGCAAGAAGACGAAGACGCTGAAAGCGCTTGCGGTCGACGGCGTGTCGTTCGAACCGGTGGTCGCCTGGGTCGACGAAGACAACAAATTCTTCGCGACCGTCGGCTGGCTGTCCTGGCTGCCGAAAGGCTGGGAAGGCGTCCGCCAGCAGCTGATCGACGCCGAGACGACGGCGCTCGCCGCGCGCGCGCCGGCCTTGCGCGCGTCGCTGGTGAAAGATCCCGGCAAGCCGGTGCTTTTCAAGAACGTCAAAATCTACGACGCCGCGACCAACGGATTCAGGAAGAAACAGTCCGTGCTGGTCGAAGGCGCGACCATCATGGCGGTCGGAAAAAAGGCGAAATCGAAGGACGCGACCGTCATCGACGGCAAGGGCAAGACGCTCGTCCCGGGCCTCTGGGACATGCATTATCACACGGGCGGCGACGGCGCTGGCGTTCTCGCGCTCGCAACCGGCGTCACCTCGGTGCGCGACATCGGCAATGAGAAAGCGACGCTCCTGAAGCGCATGAAGCGCATCAGGGACGGCGAGCTCCTCGGGCCGTCGACCTATCCGATCCTCGGCATGGACGGCGACGGACCGCTCTCGGCGCAAGGCTTCGTGCGCATCCACTCCGTCGAGGAAGGCGTCAAGGAACTCGGGATCGCGAAAGAGGAAGGCTTCCTCGGCGTCAAACTCTACGGCACGATCAATCCCCTCTGGGTGAAGCCGCTCGCGGATGAGGCGCACCGTCTCGGCATGAGCGTGCAGGGGCACATTCCGGCGGGCATGCGTCCCTCGGAAGCGGTCGCCGCGGGCTATGACGGCATCAACCACATCAACTTCATCGCGATGGACGCGATGCCGGACGACGTCGTCAAGACGTCGAACGGCCTCAATCGCTTTTTCGGTCCCGGCAAGCACGCGCAGCATATCGATCTTTCCGCCGAGCCGATGGCGAGCTTTATAAACACGCTCGCCGAGAAGAAGATCGTCGTCGATCCGACATTGACCGTGTACGAAGGAAGTTTCGTCCCCGAGCAGGGCGAAGTCGCGCCCGCTTACGCCCCCTATGTCGGCGTCGTCCCGCCGCAGGTCGAACGCGGCTTCAAGGCGGGCGGCATGGTCGCGCCGGAAGGCTATGACGCGTCGCGCGCCGACATGCGCGCGAGCTTTGAAAAGCTCGTCGACATCGTGCGCGTCATGCATGAAAAGGGCGTGCCGATCGTCGCCGGCACCGACGGCTATCCGTCGGACCTCATCCGCGAGATGGAACTCTATGTTCGCGCCGGCATGACCAACGGCGAGGCTCTCGAGACCGCGACCGACGGCGCGGCGCGCGCGCTTGGGCAAGGCGACAAGGTCGGCTCGATCGCGCCGGGTCAGGCGGCGGATCTCGTTCTCGTCAACGGCGACGTTGAAGCCTCGATCGGCGCGCTTCGCCATGTCGAGACGGTGATGCAGGCCGGAATGCTGCTCGACGGCGCGGCGCTTCGCGAAGCCGCCGGCTATTCGGGCGCGCCAAAATAGGAGAATTGCGGCGGGGTCTCGCATGACATCAGGTCTGCGGCGGAGCGACATCGCGTTTCTCGCGATCGCCGCAGCCCTTTTTGCGTCTTTCATGTTGAAAGGCGCGCTGCTTCAGCCGCCGGCGATCTCGGCGTCTGAATTCAACGTCGCGCCCGCTTTCGCCCGGCTTCAACGGATCCTCGGCGACGAACGCCCGCACGCCGTCGACACGGATGCAAACGACGCCGTGCGCGATCGGCTGATCGGTGAAATTCGCGCGATCGGGTACGAGCCCGAAATACGCGACGATTTCTCCTGCCGTTCCGTCTCCGAACGCGGCGCCATGGCCTGCGCGCGCGTCCGCAATGTCGTCTTTCGCGCAGGGCCTGCCGGCGGGCAGGCGATCCTCGTCGCATCGCATTATGACAGCGTTCCCGCGGGCCCCGGCGCCGGCTGATGACGGGGCGGGACTTGCGGCATCGCTTGAGATCGCCGCGATCCTCAAAAACCGCCGCCCGGTGCAGCCGGTCATCTTTCTGGTGACGGACGGAGAGGAAGCGGGTCTTCTTGGCGCGGCCTCCTTCGTCAAAACCGATCCCTATGCGAATGGGATCGCCGCCGTCATCAACATGGAAGCGCGCGGCGTCGCAGGTCCCGCGCTGATGTTTCAAACGAGTGAGCCGAACGGCCGCGACATCGCCGCTTTCGCCAAATTGACGCGCCGGCCGTTCGCCAACTCGATGGCGACCGACATCTACCGTCTGATGCCGAACGACACCGATATGACCGAGTACCTGACGAAGGGGCCGGATGCGATCAATCTCGCCTTCATCGGCAAGCCCCAATTCTATCACACGCCGTCCGACAACCTCGCCAATCTCGATCATCGAAGCCTCGCTCACATGGGCGCGACCGCGCTCTCGACCCTCGACGGATTTCTCAGCGCCGAGGCGAAGGGCGACGAAGGCGATTTTATTTTCAGCGATGTCTTTGGCCGATCGCTGCTGATCGTGCCGCGGATTTCCGGCCTTCTCTTTTCCCTGTTCGGTCTTGCAGCTTCCGCCGTCCTGTTCCTGCGCGCGGCGGCGGAGCGTCCATGGCGCGCGGCCGCGGCGCCGCGTCGCTGGCGCGGCGCTCGCCGGCGCCCTTGGTTTTGCATCGCTAACGCTTGTCGATGCGGTTCGCAGCGAGACGATATTCTGGAGCGCGTCGCCTTTTGCGGCGCAGGCGGTCATTTATCTCGCGGCGATCGCCGGCGCCGCGATCGCGCTCCTTTTCATCGCGCGGGCAGGCGACCGCCGCGCGGTTCTTGCCGCGTCGTGGTTCTGGTTTTCGGCGATCGGGGTCGTCTCGGCGTTGCTTCTTCCCGGCGCGACGGTGCTGTTCGGCGTTCCCGCTGCGCTCTTTGGCTGCGCCGCGATCGCGTCCGCCGGCGCGCCGCGTCTCCTCGCTGCGTTCTCGGCGATCGGCGTCGCCGCCGCGCTGGCGCTCAATCTTCCCGCCTTCGATCTCGGCGAACAGGCGCTCGGTCTCTCGGTCGGCTGGGCGCTCTCGGTTTTCGCCGCGCTGATCGCGAGCCTTGCGCTCGCGCTTTCGCCGGGTTTCCCGGCGCGCCGGACATTCGTCCTGACATCGCTCGTGTCCGCGCTGGTCGCGGCGATTGCGCTTGCGTTGACGGTCAACGCCTATTCGCCGGACGCGCCGCGCGCGCTCAACATTCAGCATGTCGTCGTCGCGGACACGAAGGAAGCGTATTTCAGCCTTTCTCCGTCGAATGAGAAAGCGCCGAAGGAACTCATGGACGTGGCGCCGTTTGAAAGACGGACGATCGCCGGGCTTGAGGGTGAGCGCTACGCCGCATCGGCGCCGGCGCATGACGGCGTTCCGGTCGGCGTTTCGATCGTCAGCGACGTGCCCGGAGCGGTCGGGCGAACCGTCTCGCTGGTTTTTTCCGGCGCGGGCGCTGACGAGATCGTCATTCGCGTGCCTGACGAGGCTGCGTTCGTTGAAGCAGGGATCAACGGCGAAAAGCATTCATTCGATGAACGCGGCGACAAAACAATTCGCTGCAGCGGACGCGCCTGCGCGACTTTCGCGCTCGTGGCCGTCGTCGGCCGTGCGCCGGCCGAGTGGACGGTTTACGGCATCCGACGCGGCCTCGGCGCCGCCGGACAATCCCTTGAAGACGCCCGCCCCGATTGGACGACGCCAATTCAGGGCGGCGACACGCGGGTCATCGTTTCAACGGTCGCAATATGACCGCGCCGTCAGTCCGTGGCGATAGTCCTGTGAGGATCGCAACGCTCGCCTATCTCGTGCGCGATTACGACGAAGCGCGCGACTGGTTTGTCGAGAAGTTGGGTTTCGTTGTCATCGAGGACGCACGGCTCTCCGATGCAAAGCGCTGGGTCGTCGTCGCGCCGGGCGGCGGAAAAGGCGCCGCACTTCTGCTTGCGAAAGCCGACGGCGAACGCCAGCGCGCCGCCGTTGGCGCGCAATCCGCGGGCCGCGTGTTTCTGTTTCTCGAAACCGACGATTTCGATCGCGACCATCGGACGATGGCGTCGAACGGCGTTCGTTTTCTGGAGGCGCCGCGGATCGAACCCTACGGAAAAGTCGCGGTTTTCGAGGATCTTTACGGCTCGAAATGGGACCTGATCGAACGTCGTTGAACCCTGCGACAATTCGTTCGCCGCCAGTCGCGCGCGATCTGATCCTGATCAAATTCCCCGCTGCGTTCGGGCCTAATCAGGCTGCGGAACAACAGCCAGGCAGGGGATAATTCATGCGTTCATTGCTCGTTTCCGCCGTCGCCGTCGCCGCCATGACGGCGCCCGCCGCCGCCGAACAAGGCGACTGGCTCGTCCGCCTTCGCGGCATATACGTCGCGCCGCAGGATGAATCGGGTCCGGTCCTTCCGGCCGTGCCGACCGGCTCCGTCACCGTCGACGACGCGATCGTGCCGGAACTCGACTTCACCTATTTCTTCACCAACAACATTGCGGCGGAATTGATCCTCGCGACCAGCCCGCACGACATCGCCGGCGCGGACGCGCTCTCCGGTCTCGGAAAGATCGCGGACACGATGGCGCTGCCGCCGACGCTGACTTTCCAGTATCACTTCGCGCCCGACGCGAAGGTGCGCCCCTATGTCGGCGGCGGGGTCAACTGGACGATCTTTTACAGCGAAGATTCCAAGACGAGCCTTGATACGGCGCTCGGCGGCGCGACTGACGTCTCCCTCGACGACAGCTTCGGCTGGGCGGTTCAGGCGGGCGTCGATTTCGACATCACCGAACGCGTCTTCCTCAACATGGACGTCAAATACATCGACATCGACACCACAGCGATTCTGACGACCGGCGCCGCGGTCAACAATGTCGATGTCGACATCGACCCGATCGTCTTCGGCGTCGGCCTTGGGATGCGTTTCTAGTCATGACTTCCGGCCGCCCTCTCTCCCAAGTTTAGGCGGCCGGTCAGCCGCCGGTCCTGTTTACTTCCCTGCAGGGCCGGCGGCGAACTCCTCCAGTTGCGGCCCTTCTCGCCCCGCGCTAAGCGGGGCGCTCTTTTTTTGCGCGGCCGGAGCCCCCGATGAACATTCACGAATATCAGGCCAAGGAGCTTTTGAAGTCGTTTGGCGTGCCCGTCTCGAAGGGTGCCGTCGTGCTCGACGCGAAGGACGCGGAAGCCGCCGCAAAAACGCTCCCCGGACCGCTCTATGTCGTGAAGGCGCAGATTCACGCCGGCGGGCGCGGCAAGGGCAAATTCAAGGAAGCGTCCGCCGGCGAAAAGGGCGGCGTCCGCCTCGCGAAATCGCCGCAGGAAGCGGCGGCCTTCACCAAGCAGATGCTCGGCGCGACGCTCGTCACCAAACAGACGGGCGAGGCGGGAAAACAGGTCAACCGCATTTACATCGAAGACGGTTCCGACATCGCACGCGAGCTTTATCTTTCGATGCTGGTCGATCGCGAGAAATCCCGCGCGGCGTTCATCGTCTCGACCGAAGGCGGGATGAACATCGAGGAAGTCGCCGAGGAGACGCCGGAGAAAATCGTCACCGTCCATGTCGATCCCGCGACCGGCATCATGCCGCATCACGGACGGCGCATCGCCAAGGCGCTCGCGCTTGAAGGCGATCTCGCCAAACAGTGCGGCAAGCTCGTCGCGCCAGCTCTACAAGGCGTTCGTCGAAAAAGACATGGCGATGCTGGAAGTCAATCCGCTGATCGTCGGGAAGGACGGAAACCTCAAGGTCCTCGACGCGAAAGTCGGCTTTGACGACAACGCGATCTTCCGCCACCCGGACGTCGCGGCGCTGCGCGATGAAACGGAAGAGAACGAATATGAGAGGAAGGCCAAGGAATTCGACCTTTCCTATGTGAAGCTCGACGGGTCGATCGGCTGCATGGTGAACGGCGCGGGGCTTGCGATGTCGACCATGGACATCATCAAGCATTACGGGAGCGAGCCCGCGAATTTCCTCGACGTCGGCGGCGGCGCGACGAAAGAGAAGGTGACGGAAGCCTTCAAGATCATCACCTCCGACCCCAACGTCAAAGGGATTTTGGTCAACATCTTCGGCGGCATCATGCGCTGCGACACGATCGCGGAAGGCATCATCGCGGCGGTCAACGCGGTCGGATTGAAAGTGCCGCTGGTCGTGCGGTTAGAGGGAACGAACGTCGAGCTGGGGAAGAAGATATTGGCCGAGAGCGGATTGGCGATTACGCCGGCGGATGATCTTGAGGATGCGGCGCAGAAGATCGTGAAGGCGGTGGGGTGAAGGCCAACTAATCCTTAACTCTGGTCGCGGCAAATTCCCAAAATGGAAAGCGCCGAACGACCTCCGCCTCCAGTTTTGTACAAATACCTGCCCGCGCCCAGCGCGACGACCTATGCTTTCGAAAATTTGGAATCGCTTTTCATGCACGGCAGTGTGCGACTGACCTGCGCCCGAGAAGTGAACGATGTCTTCGAGCGTCACCCGCGGCTTATCGACGATCTCAATGCTGATGCCGCTCGCGGCATTTTTAGTCGGCATTTCGACACTACCAATTCAAGTCGATCCGCAATTCTCGATTATATCCGGACTAAATTGATTGCCTCGGGTTGCTATAGGAAGTCGTTCGAAAATGATCGATTTTATTGCCTCTCGGAACCGCCTGACTGCGTCCTTATGTGGGGGCATTATGCGTCTTCGCATAGAGGGCTCTGCGTCGGCTTCGACACAAGCGCCTCGTTATTTCTACAGCCATTGTTTGAAATGCAGTATTCGAAACAGAGACCGGAGGTTAGCGCAACGGCGCTTCTCAATGCGTCGCAAGGCGCACTTGCGATAGAGATTCTCAAAAATATTCTTCTGACGAAGTACGATCAATGGCTCTATGAACGCGAATGGCGGTTCATAGGACCGCATCTGCAAGAAAATAATCACGCGCTGGGGCACGAGTGGATCGATTTTGATCGAGGCGTCATTGCGGAGGTAATATTTAGAAGGCGTGAGTTGCAGCGACGGATCGTCGTCAAACTGATTAGATCATGGACGGCGGACCTTAACCCTCAACCACGTTTCGCCAGGCGGAACGATCGCATGATCGATTTGAACTGCAGTTGGTCGATCTCCGTTGAACTGCCTGTGCCTGCGAATTTAGTGGCGACAGTATTCTCAATAATTCGTCGTTGCATTTCTAATGCTTTGCACATAATATGTGCACATGAAAAACCTCACCCTCCGGCTCGATGAAAAAGTGCTGGCCGAGGCGCGCAAGGTCGCGGCGCTGCGGGGCACGACTGTCGCAAAGGTCGTGCGAGACTATTTGCGGGACTATGCCCGTGCGAATGGCGACGAGGTTGTCGAGGAGCGCCTGAGGCGTTTCCGGGAGCGAGCACCAAACGCGCCCGGTTTCGGTGAGCCGCCCCCTCCGTATGAGGATCAAGCACTGCTGAAAAGAACTGCCGACGGTCCGCCGACGCTGGAAGAAATGACGACCGACACCGGCGCGCCGCCGGTTCCGGGACACTACTCATGGTTCCGGCGCGAGGTGCAAAAGGCGCTTGACGACAAACAAGCGGGCAAGGCCGACTATTGGGACTTCGACAAGGTCGCCGCGGTATACGGCTTCAATGCACGTTAGGTTCTCGCGGCGGGCGAGAGCCGACATCAGGTTGATTCACGATTACATCGCCGAACGCAATCCGACTGCGGCTGTGCGCGTTATCGACAACATTTTCATCGCGATCTCCGCCCTTGAGTCGTTTCCCTTACTTGGCCGTCCCGGCCGCGTGGAAAACACGCGTGAATTGCTAATACGCGGACTGCCTTACGTGGTTGTCTATTCACTCCCGGACGAATACCACATCGACATCGACCGCGTGCTTCACGGCGCGCAAGAATGGCCTCCGCCCCAAGCGTTATGACAACAAAAGCCGACTTCGCCTTCCTCCACCCCTTGCGCGTCCGCTGGGCCGAATGCGACGGGCAGGGGATCGTCTTCAATGCGAATTACTTCGCCTTTTACGACCACGCGATCTGGGAGTGGACGCGCGCGCTCGGATTCAAGACCTGGGAGACGGCGCCGCAATTCGTCACCGCGCACGCCGAATGCGACTTCAAGGGCTCCGCGCGGTTTGACGACGAACTTCTGATCGGCGTTCGCGCCGCGCGCTTCGGGACGAAGTCGATGGAGGTCGCGACGGCGGTCTTTCGCGGCGACGAACTCCTCAATGTCGGCAAGCTCAACTACGTTTACGTGGCGGCCGGAACGACGATGCCGGCGCCGATCCCGGCGGAATTCATTGAACGCGTGACGGCGTTCGAACGGGTGAAGCCCGCGCGGAAGTGACCCCTCACCCGCTCGCGCTTTGCGCTCGCTGGCCTCTCCCGAGGGAGAGGCGGGGCCTACATCTCTCCCTTGGGAGAGGTCGAAACCGCGCCGCGCTCATGTTGCGCTGCGGCAAAGAATTCGACTGCGTCTGTTGCCGACGGGACGCTTCCTTTCGAGGCGTGCGGCGGCGTAAACTGCCGCCATCCAAATTCGGGTTGAACGGGGATTGGCATGATCAGAATTCTCCTGCCGCTGGCGGTCGTCGCGATCTTGTTGCTGACGCCGCTCTATGGGGCGCAAACGTCTGAAGTCGGCGGCATCGTGAAGCCGAACACGGTCACCGGCATGGATTATGTCGGCGACACGCTGAAATGCTGGACGACCGGCAATATTTCGCTCGCGGACGATTGCGCGCCGGCGGCGGGAACGCTCGGCCTTGGCATTTTCGCGTCGGTGCTCGCATCGGCGGCGGCGGCGGTCGTCGGCGTGCTCGGCCTCTTTCCCTTCGTCGGCAGGCTGACGAGCGCGGTGACGACGCTCGCCGGCGCGGTCACGGTGTCGGCGATCAGCTATTACATCGTGAAGAACCTTGGATCGGACGCCGGCATCGCCGGCGTTCAATGGGGGACGTTCGCCGCTGGCGGCGGCGGGCTCCTCACTCTCATTTCCGGTCTTTCCGGCATGCGCGGCAAATAAAAGAAAACGCCGCGCCACTGCCCGTTTTCGGGAGGAAACGGGAAGCGCCGTTCGCGCCTTCGGGCATGCGGACGGCGCTTTTTTTGTCGTGAACGCGTCGATGGAGTTCCTTTTGCTGCCCGGCGATTTCGCCGTCGTCGCCGCTAAAGTGATCTCAATCGAGTGCGCCGGGAATTCGTCGATTTCCATGCGCCCGATGGGGGTTTGCAGACGAAGCGGCGGCATCGACAGCGGCCAAAGGCCCCAAGGCGTGACGGCCGGACCGGTCCCCGCTAGAAGGCGGGAAACCGGCAGGGCCAGATGAACGGCGACGGCGACACCAACGCTGCCATGAAGATCGTGCGGATTGAGCTCGACGAGCGCAGCCTTGCGCGCGCGACGGCCGATATCGAGCACGAGCGCAAGGTCGCGATCTACGATCTCATCGAGGAGAATTTCTTCGAACCGATCGGCGGCGGCGAAGGTCCTTTCGAGCTTTATCTTTCAAACGTCGAAAATCGTCTGGTCCTCGACGTCCGCCGTCACGTCGCGGACGGGTCGGCGGGGCAGGCGCTCGGGCAAATTCATCTGTCGATGACGCCTTTCCGCAAGATCATCAAAGACTATTTCATGCTGTGCGCGAGTTATTACGACGCCATCCGCACGGCGGCGCCCGCGCAGATCGAGACGATCGATATGGCGCGGCGATCGCTGCACAATGAGGGGTCGGAAATCCTTCGCGAACGATTGAACGAAAAGATCAATCTCGATTTCAACACCGCCCGGCGCCTGTTTACGCTGATCTGCAGTTTTCACATGAGATGACGCCTGTGACGCCGAAATCCGTTCTCTTCGTCTGCAACATGAATTCGGTGCGCTCGCCGATGGCGGCGGCGATCTTGTCGAACCGCGTGCGCGGCGCATTCCGGGTTGATTCGGCCGGCGTCTATGAAGGCGGCCTTGATCCGTTCGTCGAAAGCGTTCTCGGCGAGATCGGCATGTCGCTCGGCGATTACGAGCCAAAAGCGCTCGGCGACATTCCGCTCGACAAATTCGAACTCGTCATCGCGCTGACGCCGGAGGCGGCGGCGGAAATAAGCCGGCACGTCTCGCGCGAGCGAATCGAATTCTGGCCGATCGACAATCCAAGCGCTGCGCTCGGCGGCCGGAATGCGGTCATGGACGCCTATCGAGCCGTTCGGGACGAGCTTGCCGGGCGCATTCGCGCGCGCTTTCCGGCAGTTAGCGAAAAGCCTTGATTTCGGCGGCCGGCGCGACCATTTTCCCGCCCGACCCTAGATCCGCTTCAGCCCGCCGTCCGGGCGCCCCCGCAGGAGGGGGGGATCGCCGTAACCGAGGACTGCATGGCTAAAGAAGAACTTCTTGAATTTGAGGGGACCGTTGAGGAACTCCTTCCGAACGCGACCTTTCGCGTGAAACTCGATCAGGGCCACGAGATCATCGCTCACACCGCCGGCAAAATGCGCAAGAACCGCATTCGCGTCCTTGCTGGCGACAAGGTGCAAGTCGAGATGACGCCTTACGATCTGACCAAGGGCCGGATCACGTTCCGCTTCAAATAGCGTAACGCGCCGATGTCGCGCCCCGTGTCGCGCCCCATTCTCCATCTCGCAAGCCAATCGCCGCGCCGCCTCGACCTCCTCGCGCAGATCGGGGTCGTTCCTGACGGCGTTGCGCCGGCGAAAATCGACGAGACGCCGTTGCCGCGCGAAACGCCGCCTGACCATGCGGCGCGGCTCGCCGCCGAAAAGGCGCGCGCCGGCGCGAAGCCGAATTCGACCGAATTCATTCTTACGCTTGGCGCCGACACGGTCGTCGGCGTCGGCCGGCGCATTCTTCCCAAAGCGGAGGATGAGGCGACGGCGCGCTCATGCCTTCGACTTCTCTCTGGCCGAAGCCACCGGGTGTTCACCGGCGTCGCACTGCATGTGGCGACGCCTGGCGAGGATGCGAGGCTCCTGCAGCGGCATGTCGAGACGCGGGTCAAGGTCGCACGCCTCGATGAGGCGGATGTGGACGCCTACGTCGCATCTGGCGAATGGCGCGGCAAAGCGGGCGGCTATGCGATTCAGGGCCTCTTCGCGCGTCATGTCGTGTCGATCATCGGTTCCTATTCGAATGTGGTCGGCCTTCCGCTGTATGAGACAGCCAATCTTTTGAAGGGCGCCGGATGGCGGGCGCCGTGAAACGTCGCCTCGTCATCGAATGCGGCGTGGCGGAAACGCGGGCTGCCCTCTTTGACGGCGACGAGGCGGTGAAATTCTGGTTCGCGCCGGCGCGTGGCGACGAAACCACGCCTCGCGACGTCGAAGCAGGCGACATCTGCTTCGGCAAGGTGAAGACAGTTTCAAAGCCGCTCGCCGGCGCTTTCGTCGACATCGGCGCGCGCGTTGACGCATTTCTTCCCCTCGCCAAAGGCGAGACGGCGCCGATCGAGGGCGCAAGGCTGATCGTCGGCGTGAAACGGCCCGCGCTCGCGTCGAAAGGCGCTGTTCTCGTCCTCGCCTGGCGGCGCGGGCTCGCCGCCGCCGCGCAGCGCGCAATTGAAGAGGACGCGCAAACTGGCGACGGGCCACGCGTCCTTGGAAGTCCGGCCGATCCGCCGTCGCCCTTGCGCGAAAGGCGTCCGCGTTCAAAGCGGACGAAATCATCATCGACCGGGCCGACGGCGCCGCGGCGCTTTCTGGAAGCGGCATCGTTGCGCGAATTGACTTGCGCGCGGTCGATGAGGCAGGGCTCTCGAGCGAGATCGATTCAGCGCTCGCCCGCGAAATCTCTCTCCCCGGCGGCGGGCGGATGGTCATCGACGAGACCGAGGCGCTGACCGCGATTGATGTCGACATGGGCGGTCTCGCCGACAATTCGCGGTCCGGCGCCAATGATGCGGTCAACAAGGCTGCGGCGGGCCGTCTCTTCCGGGAGCTGGCGCGACGCGCGATCGGCGGACGCATCGTCGTCGACTTTCTGCCGCCATCGTCGCCGCGCGCCCGCTCGGAACTTCTTGAGTGGCTCACGAGGGCCGACGCGGACCTGTTTCCCCGTCGCGCCGGCCGGCTTGCGCCAGATGGATTGTTCGACATGACCGCGCCGCGCCGCGAAGCGTCGCTTCTCGA
Organism: uncultured Alphaproteobacteria bacterium; assembly: GCA_963765165.1. GTDB lineage: Bacteria > Pseudomonadota > Alphaproteobacteria > Caulobacterales > Parvularculaceae > Amphiplicatus. Next base: position 105,135 of record CAVXVQ010000001.1, read on the forward strand.
GCGAGCAACCGAACCGACCGGCAAAGACCTTGTGCGTCAGGGTCGCCGCGAAACGCTCGACTGGCGGGGGAAAGCCGTGGTCTTCGCGCTCGAGCGTCAGTTGAGAAGATCGCCTTCGGCGTTTTTCGAGCTTCTTGCCGGGCCCGGCGTCGCGGCCTATCTCAACGCGCAGACGACCTGGACTGATCGCCTTCGGGAACGCTACGGCGCGCGTGTCACCATCGTCGAGTGCAAGGAATTAGGTGAGAGACGCTTTGACATCGCCCAAAGACAGACCCGTTAGCGACGATCGCGCGACAGCATCATGCCCCGTGTGCAAGAAGGCCGTTGTCGCGGAGTACAAGCCCTTCTGCTCCAAACGCTGCGCGGACGTCGATCTTCATCGCTGGCTCGCGGGCGGCTATGCGATACCCGCCGTAGAAAGTGATGACGGGAGCGATGCTGCCGGGTGACGAGTAAGCAGGGCCTGCCGGAACAGGCCCCGCTCTTTGTCGCGTACGGGGGGGTGTCGCGACAGGGGTCGTTATTGGGTTTTGACGGCCGCCGCGGGCTTTGCCGCGAGCATCGCCGCAAACCTCTGCTTCTCCTTGGCGCTGAGAGAACGGTTATCGTCAGCGTCCGCCTCGTCGAACGATTTGATGCGCGCGTCGATGAGATCGGTTTGCGAAATCGCCGCGTCGTTCTTCGCGATCTTCACAAAGAGGCTGTCCGCAGTCGCGGCCTTGCTGTTGACGGGCGCGGCGGCCGCGTCTGAAGGAGGCGTTGTGAAGGCGACGAACTCTGCTTTGTCGATCGAGCCGTCGACGTTCACGTCCGCCCGCAGAAATTCGAGCTCGGCGAGCTTTCTTGCGTCTTCCTGCGTCGCAACGTCGGCGGCGGTCATGTCGAACGACGCCGTGGCTGGCGCCGCCGTGTAACCCGGCGTCGCTTCAGTCTGCATCGTCGCCGAGGGCGACGCGGACGCGTCATTGGTTGCAAGCGCCGCCGGATTAGCCGCCGCAGAGAAAGATACAAGCGCGAGCGCGCCAGCGAAGCCCGTTAAAGTTTTGATCATGTCATGTTCCTTTCATTTGACGTAATTCAAGGCAACAGCGTGATCAACAACATGGCCGCGCATCCGCGCAGGCGCCAGTTAAGCATGCGTCATGACGCAATCGTCATTTCAGGCGTGAATTATCGGAAATTTACTCGCGCTCGAACATCGCGCGAAGATCGACCGAGGATTTTTCTCCGACGGCGTCATAAGTTTCCGTAATCCATTGCTCCGCGACTGCGCGCCCGCGCGCTTTCAGCGCCAGGAGAAAATTCTTGTCCACGTTAAACTTGCTGGCGACCGACAAATCGGCAAGCGTCTTGTCGCTGCGAATGGAGTGAATGCGGATGTTGCGAAGCCGGTCGCGATATTCGTCCTTGATCCATTCTTGCTCAAGCAGCTTGTGCACAAAGTCGATGGCGCGAAATTCCCGCAAGAGAGACGCGTTGAAACTGATTTCGTTGATGCGGTTGAAGATTTCCGGCGATGTCAGCGGAACCTTGTCGCGTTCGAGCGGATTGACGTGAACGACGACGATGTCGTTCGACACCGGCGTATAGAAAAAGGGATAGAGAACGGGATTTCCCATATATCCCCCGTCCCAGTAATGCTCGCCGTCAATTTCGACCGCCTTGAACAAGAACGGCAGGCAGGTCGAGGCGAGAACGACATCGACGCTCATTTCATCTGTATTGAAAACGTGGCCCTTGCCGGTGCGGACATTCGTCGCCGACAGGAAGATCCTTGTCGTCTTGCAGGCGCGCAAGGCGTCGAAATCAATGCATTTGACGAGGACGTCGCGAAGCGGATTGATGTTGAACGGATTGAACTGATAGGGCGAGAACATCCGCGTGAAGGCGTCAAACATCTGGTAGGAGAGGGAATCATCGAGCTGGAAATCATTGGTCGCGACTTCGAACGGCGTCCGCCGCACCGGACTCCAGACCGCGCCAAGCTCGGCGATCGTCTCCCAGAGCGTGTCGAGCGCCTCCCGCCCGCCCGCCGCGCCGCCCTGATGAAGGCCATAGGCGAGGGCGACAGCGTTGACGGCGCCCGCGCTCGAGCCGGAAATGCCGTCGATGATGAAGCGGTCGTCTTCGAGCAGGCGATCGACGACGCCCCAGGTGAGAGCGCCGTGCGAGCCGCCGCCCTGAAGCGCGAGGTTGATTTTCTTTCGTTCCGCCATCTATTTAGCGACCCAGCCGCCGTCGATCTGATAGGCGGCGCCGGTGAGCGAGGATGAATTCGGCCCCGCAAGAAACACCGCGAGCGCGGCGACATCCTCGACCGTCACGAATTTTTTCGTCGGCTGCGCTTCAAGGATCACTTTCTGGATCACCTCTTCTTCGGTCATGCCGCGCGCTTTCGCCGTGTCGGGGATCTGCTTTTCAACGAGCGGCGTTTTGACATAGCCGGGGCAGATGGCGTTGCAGGTGACGCCGAATTCGGCGCCTTCAAGCGCGATCGTCTTCGTAAAGCCGAGGACGCCGTGCTTGGCCGCCACATAGGCCGATTTGAAGGGCGAGGCGACGAGCGCATGGGCGGAAGCGATGTTGATGATGCGGCCGAACCGGCGCGACTTCATCCCGGCGAACACAGCCTTGGTGGCGTGAAAAGCCGATGAGAGATTGATCGCGATGATCGCGTCCCATTTGTCTTCCGGAAACTCCTCGATCGGCGAGACGTGCTGGATGCCGGCGTTATTGACGAGGATGTCGACTTTGCCGAAGGCGGCGACCGCTTCTTCGACCATCGTCCGGATTTGCTCCGGCTTCGTCATATCGGCGGCGTTATAAAGCGCCTTGACGCCGTATTTCTCCTCGATGCCGGCGCGCTCCGCTTCAATCGCGGCCGCGTCGCCAAAGCCGTTCAGCATGACGTTCGCGCCGTTGGCGGCGAGCGCATCAGCGATGCCGAGCCCGATGCCGCTGGTCGAACCGGTGACAATGGCGGCGCGCGATTTCAACATCTTCATCATCCTGCCTGATTTTCCGGGGACCTTGGACCCTAGACCCAGCCTCTTCGCGCCTCAACACGCAACTGGCGCTGGCGTCGCAGGCGGCGTAGATTGATCGCGGAACAGTGATGGGAGCCAGCCATGAACATCGCCCGCGCCGCCTTCCTCCTTTCAGCGTTTTTTCCGGTCGCGGCGACCGCCCAGATGTCGGTTACGACCTTCGGCGCGACGGACGCCCAGCAATGCTACGAATTGGCGAGGGACGATTTTTCAAGGGACGCAAGCGCCTGCGACGACGCCCTCAGAGTGCAGTCGATGACGGAACGCGACCGCGTCGCGACCTATGTCAATCGCGGCGTCGTTCTCAATCGCGCGGGAAGTCTCGACGACGCGCTCGATGATTTCAACAAGGCGCTCGCGCAGGATGGCGAGCTTTCGGAGGCGTTCCTCAATCGCGGCAACACCTATTTCCTGATGCGCCGCTATGACGAAGCGATCGCCGACTATGAAGCGTCTCTGAAATACGGCCTCACCAAGTCGCACGTCGCCTGGTACAATATCGGCCTTGCGCATGAGGCGAAGCGCGATGCCGTCAAGGCGCGCGAGGCCTATCGCATGGCGCTTGAAATCAATCCGGATTTCGGGCCGGCGCAAAAAAAGCTTGGCCTCATGGCCGAGCCTTCCAACCAATAAGCTCGGGAGGGGAACCTGAATGAAAACGCTCGCGGCGCTCGCCGTCATCATCGTCGCCGCGCTTCATGCGGCGTTCCTGACGCTCGAAATGTTTTTCTGGGATCACCCCGTCGGCCGCAAGGTCTTTTCGATGACCGAAGAGCAGTCGGCGAATTCCGCGATCCTCGCCGCCAATCAGGGGCTCTATAACGGCTTTCTCGCCGCCGGGCTTTTATGGGGCCTCGTCGCGAAAAAGCGGGACGTTCAGATCTTCTTTCTCCTCTGCGTCATCGTTGCCGGGATTTATGGCGGCGCGACGGCGAAACCGACGATCTGGCTGACGCAGGCGGCGCCGGGACTGGTCGCGCTCCTCCTCGTGCTGGCGTCAGGGCGCGCGAAGGCGACGCTGAAGTCGAAGTGAACCACCTGCGCGCTTCCAAAGGCGGCCATCGATCCCATGACACGAACGTTCGTTTCTCATCTTGAGTGCTCACTGACCGGCAGGCGCTACGAAGCGGGACGCGTTCACGGGCTTTCAGAAGCCGGCCGGCCTCTGCTCGTGCGCTACGATCTTGACGCGCTCGCCGCGTCGATCAGCAAGGACGCGCTTTCAAGACGCACGGAGGGTTTCTGGCGCTATCGGGAATTTCTTCCCGTGGCGCGCGAGGAAGACCGCGTGTCGCTCGGCGAGGTCGTGACGCCGTTGATCCGGACGCCGCGCATCGAACGGCGTCTCGGCGGCGGCGAAATTTTCGTGAAGGACGAAGGGCGCCTGCCGACTGGCTCGTTCAAGGCGCGGGGGCTCGCGCTCGCCGTCGCGATGGCGAAGGAATTCGGCCTCAATCACCTTGCGATGCCGACCAACGGCAACGCCGGCGCCGCGCTCGCCGCTTATGCCTCACGCGCGGGGATCAGATCGACGGTCTTTTGTCCCGACGACACGCCGCCGGTGAATGTCGAGGAGATCGCGCTGCAGGGCGGCGACGTCTGGCGCGTCAACGGCCTCATCAATGATTGCGGAAAGATCGTCGGCGAGGGGAAGGAGAAAGTCGGCTGGTTCGACGTCTCGACCTTGAAAGAGCCCTATCGGATCGAAGGCAAGAAGACGATGGGCCTCGAACTCGCCGAACAGTTCGGCTGGGAATTGCCTGACATCATCTTTTATCCGACCGGCGGCGGCACCGGCCTCATCGGCATGTGGAAGGCGTTCGACGAGCTTGAAAAAATCGGCTGGATCGGCGCCAAACGCCCGCGCATGGTCGCGGTCCAGGCGACGGGCTGCGCGCCGATCGTTCGCGCCTGGGAGAAGGGCGACGAGCACGCGCCGCTGTGGGAGAACGCATCGACGATCGCCGCTGGTATTCGCGTGCCCATAGCCGTCGGCGATTTCCTGATCATCCGCGCGGTGCGCGAGTTGGATGGATTTTGCATCGCGGTCGATGACGACGACATCATCGATGCGCAGGCTGAAATGGCGCGCGAGGAAGGATTGCTGCTCTGCCCCGAAGGCGCTGCGACCTACGCCGCCTTGCGCCAGTCGCTCGCCGACGGCCGCGTGTCGCGCAAGGACCGCGTCATTCTGTTCAACTGCGCGACGGGACTGAAATATCCGATGCCGAAGGCGGAGAAATTCATCGACCGGACAAAGCCGATCGATTGGATATTTACTTGTGTTTCAATAGGGGAAGCGACCAATTGAACTGGCTTTCAAGGCAGTAAATCGGTTCGCTTGCTGGGAGGATCAGTGCCCGATTTTGGGCGTCGCTTCGAAACTTTGATCGTTCGTTGCGGATATAGCGCAGGAGGTCGGAGTCTTATGACGACCATGAGCGCTGAAGTCAGCAGCGCTGCAACGAATACCTTGCGTCCAATCCAAGCAATGCATGGTCAGCGCATTGATTTCGTTCATCAGGATACGCCGACTGGTTCGTCGGTCGCCTGCGCCGGAAAAGCACTTTCGCGTAGCATGAGACGGCACTGGAACGATGGCATAATGGGCGCTGGAATGAATTTATTCCGGAGTTGAAGGGCTCGCTGATGGCGTCATATTTTACGTTGACGTATGAATGTTAACCCCATCGACCAATCACAAGCCTCCTGAAAAAGATTCGCAGGAGGCGGCCAGCCCGGGTTTCCGCGTGCGATGGTTCGCTATGCAAGAAACGCATTAGTGAATTGCGACCATCAATCACGAAGACTCGGGCGCAGGAAGGTCAGGCAAGGCTAAGAAAGGTAGGGCGCGTGGAGCGAAGCGATACCCGCCACATATGCTGCGGCGCTGAGAACGGCGGGTATCGCTTCGCTCCACCCGCCCACGCAGCTACGAAACACTCCGTCAAGAACAGCTTCATCGACTCCCAGCTCCGATCCGCCGCGCGTTTGTTGTAGACCGTGCCGAAACCGGGATCGTTCGCCTCAGGGTTCGTGAACGCGTGCATGACGCCTCCATAGGCGTGGATCTGCCAGTCGGCGCCGGCCTCGGTGAGTTCCACGCCGAGAGCCTTCACATCATCCGGCTTCACCATCGGATCGTCCCAGCCATGGAAGGCGATGACCTTCGCCTTGATCTTCTTTCCCTTCGTGTTGCCGGGCGCCGAGAAGAGGCCATGGAATGACGCGGCGCCTTTGACGTCGGCGCCCGTCCGCGCGACATCGAGCGCGCAAAGCCCGCCAAAGCAAAATCCCATGACGGCGATTTTCGACGCGTCGACCTCGGCGAGCTTTTTCACGATATCGACCGCGTTGAGAAGACGCTCCTGCAGATGCGGGCGATCCTGCGCGAGCGGCGACATCAGCGCCTGGCACTCCGCCGTCGTCTTGCCGAGGACGCCCTTGCCGTAAAGATCGAGCGCGAACCCCGCATAGCCGAGCTCGGCGAGACGATTGGCGTAGGATTCCTCGACCGGGCCGCGACCCGCCCACGCATGCGAAATCAGCACCGCGGGGCGCTTGCCCGAAGTCGCGCCGTCGATCGCCAGCAATCCCTCGAATGTTTTTCCCGCGAAGGCGTATTCGACCAATCGTGTGGAGATCGCCATGACGTGCCTCTATGGATGCGCCTTGGCGATGATTCGCCGTCCGACGGCGACAATCAATCCCCGTTCGATCAAGGACAACTCCTCGCGGAACGCCGCTTCGACGGAAGCCTCCGCCGCGCCGGCGGAAATCAGATACCGATAGAGATAGGCTGTCTCCTCGCGCGCGACGATTTGCGAGATCGCGCCAAGCGCCGCGCCGATAGCGCTGATTGAATGAAGATCATGACCGTGATCGTGCGTCCACGCCGCAAACGGCTCGCGCGCGGCCAATATCATGGCGGCGAAGGAATGGGCGGCGAGGCCGCTGGCGGCGTCGGCGCGCCGCGCCTGTGCGACAAACCAGCGAACGGTCGCCTCGTCGGCGGACGGAAAGTCGAAATCCTCTACCAGGATGACGCCGCCTGCAAGCAATCGCGCGCGGGCCGCTTCGACCGCCCCTGAAAGGTCGCCGATGTGGTGCAGCGAGTGTGTAAACAAAACCGCATCGACCGCCGGCGACTGGAAGTGCGGCCAGACCGCTTCATGCGCGGCGACGCCTTTCGCCTGCGCGGCGGCGACCGCTTTGGGCGCGGCGTCGATCATCGTTACCGCGTAGCCGTCTTGCGACAGCGCCGCTGCGAGATCGCCGTTCCCGCCGCCGATTTCTAGGATTGAAGCGCCGGGCGGCGCCCATTGCTTGACGAAGTCGATCGTATGCCTGTTTGCGATATCGACGGCGGGCAAGCGGTCATTCTCCCGAGGCGCCGATGCGGCTGATCTTTAGCGTGTTGGTCTTGCCGGGTCTGCCGAACGGATAGCCGGCGAGGATGATGATGCGGTCGCCGTCTTTGGCGCCGTGCTTCAGCGAGAGCGCTTCGGCCTTTCTCGATCATCTCGTGGAAATGCGAAATGTCGTCGGTGAAGACCGGCGCGACGCCCCAATAGAGCGCAAGGCGGCGCGCGACCTCCGGGCCCGGCGTTGCGGCGAGGATCGCGCAATGCGGCCGGTCGCGCGACAGACGGCGCGCCGTCGATCCCGTCTTGGTATAGGCGACCGCGAATTTGCAATCGAGGACTTCGGCGATGCGTCTTGCCGAGAGCGTGATCGCGTCCGCCGTCGTGTGATCGGACAAGGGGTCGTCGATCGACGAGAAGGATCCGCATTCAGGATCCTTTTCCGTCGCGGCGATGATGCGGTCCATGATCGCGACGGCGGTTGGCGGATGCCGGCCGACCGCGGTTTCGGCGGACAGCATGACGGCGTCGGCGCCCTGAAAGACGGCGGTTGAGACGTCCGAAGCTTCCGCTCGCGTCGGCGCGATCTTCTCGATCATCGATTCCAGCATGTGCGTGGCGACGATCACCGGCTTGCCGGCGCGGCGGCAGGCGCGGACGATCAAGCGCTGGATGTTCGGCACGTCTTCCGGCGGCAGCTCGACGCCAAGATCGCCGCGCGCGACCATGAGCGCGTCGGAGAGCGCGATGATTTCATCGAGATGCTCGACCGCCGACGGTTTTTCGATTTTGGAAATGATGCCGGCCCTGTCGCCGATGATGGCGCGCGCTTCGGCGACGTCTTCAGGACGCTGCACGAAGGAGAGCGCGACATAATCGACGCCGATTTTCAGGGCGTGCGCGAGGTCGGCGCGGTCTTTCTCGGTCAGCGCGGAGATCGGCAGCTTCTTGCCGGGGAGATTGATCCCCTTGCGGCTGGTCAAGAGGCCCGGCGTGTCGGCGCGCGCGATGATCTCGTCGCCCGTGACGCTCTCGATCGTGATCTGCAGCTTGCCGTCGTCGAGTTTCAGAACGTCGCCGGGATGGAGGACGGCGAAGATTTCCATGTGCGGGATCGGGATGACGTCGCTCTCGCTCGTCTCGGCGGCGAGGAGCAGCCGGTATCTGGCGCCATATTTGAGGTCGAGGCCGTCGCCTTTGAGCGCGCCGGTCCTGATCTTCGGTCCCTGCAAATCCGCGAACACCGCGATCGGCGTTCCTTCCGCGCGGCTCACCTCGCGGATCGCCTCCATGATGCGCGTCGTCTTGTCGTGTTCGCCGTGGCTGAAATTGAGGCGGAAGACGTCGACCCCCGCCTGGAACAGAAGGCGCAACATCGACGGCGACGCGCTCGCTGGGCCGACGGTCGCGACGATCTTGCATTGGCGTTTGCGCATTCGATGCGGCCCTCGATCGACTTCGCCGGGACCCTAGACCGCATCGGCGGCGTTAGTGAAGCCGGACCCGGATCGCCCTGCTTCAGCCGCAGATTTTATTTTTTGCCGCCGCGTATTCGCGTTCAAGCTGCGCGATATAGTCGCCCGCGGGCCCGCGCTTTTTGATTGCGCCGATGCCCTGGCCGCAGCCCCAGATGTCTTTCCAGGCCTTCTTGTCGGTGTTGCCGCCTGAGCCGAAATCCATTTTCGACGGATCGCTGACCTGGAGATTTTCAGGATCGAGGCCTGCCGTGACGATCGAGGGCTTGAGATAATTGCCGTGCACGCCGGTGAAGAGGTTTGTGTAGACGATGTCGTCGGCGCCGTATTGGACGATCGCGTCCTTGTAATCATCGCTGGCGTTCGCTTCGTCCATCGCCACGAACGGCGACCCGATATACGCAAAATCAGCGCCCATCGCCTCCGCCGCGAGCACTGCGCTCCCCGTAGCGATCGAGCCCGAAAGCGCGATCGGCCCTTTGAACCATTCTCGAATTTCCTGAACGAGCGCGAAGGGCGAAATGACGCCCGCATGGCCGCCGGCGCCGGCGGCGACGAGGATCAGTCCGTCGGCGCCCTTCTCGATCGCCTTTTTCGCAAAGGTGTTGTTGATGACGTCATGAAGGACGAGCCCGCCATAGGAGTGGATCGCCTGATAGACGTCCTCGCGCGCGCCGAGCGAGCAGATGACGACCGGAACCTTGTGTCGCACGCAGGATTCCATGTCCTTCATCAGCCGGTCGTTCGACCGGTGAACGATCTGATTGACGGCGTAAGGCGCCGAAGGTCGGTCAGGGTGTTTGGCGTCGTGCGCTGCGAGCGCTTCCTTGATTTCGACGATCCACTCGTCAAGCCGCTCTTGCGGCCGCGCGTTGAGGGCGGGGAATGAGCCGATGATGCCCGACTTGCATTGCGCGATAACGAGCTTCGGGTTCGAGACGATAAAAAGCGGCGCCCCGATGACGGGGATGCGCATTTTCTGTTTGATGTCGGCGAATGTGGTCATGTCGGGTGTTCCTGTCAGCGGTCGTCAATCGCGATAATCGAGCGCGGGCTTCCGGTCGCCGAGCAGCGGCTTGTATTTGACGCCCTTGCGCTTTTCCTCGAATTCGGCGCGCGCGGCGGCGCGAAGATCCGCGTTCTGATAAAGTTCGATCGCGGCGAGGGTCAGCGTCTTCGCGGCGTTGGTCGCGCCCTTGTGGCCGATCGACATGCCGCTCGCCGCAACTGCTTGCCAGGAATGGGCGGGAGTGCCGGGAACCCATGTCGCCGTGTTGAAGCCAACCGTCGGCGCCGCCCAGGAAACGTCGCCGACATCGGTCGAGCCGTAGCTTAACGACGTTTTGTAGGGATCGACCGTCGTCTCGTCGCCGAGCTTGCGCTCCGACGCGCCAAGCGTCGCGTAGATCTTCTTCGCGAACTCCGCTTCTTCTTTCGTATAGGCGACGCCGCCAACCTCCGTCAGCTTTTCGTGCATCATCTTGGCCAGCGTCTCGTTGACGAGCAGCGGATACGAGCCGTGAATGATTTCCCAGTCGACCGTCGTGCCGGTGCCGAGCGCGGCGCCTTTTGCCGCGTCTTCGACGCGCGCCCAGATTTCCTCAACGCCCTGCGGTTCTGGATGGCGGACGTAATAAAAGACTTCCGCCGCGTCCGGCACGACGTTCGGCGCCGAGCCGCCCTTGGTGATGACGTAATGGATGCGGGCGTCCTGCGGGACGTGCTCGCGCATCATGTTGACCATCATGTTCAAGGCCTCGACGCCGTCGAGCGCGGAGCGGCCGCGCTCGGGCGCGCCGGCCGCGTGCGCGGAAAGGCCCTTGAAGCGGAATTTCGCCGATCGGTTGGCGAGGCTCGTCTCGCCTTCGGCGGCGTTCTTGTCGTCCGCATGCCAATGAAGGACGATTTCGACGTCTTTGAACAATCCTTCGCGGACCATGTAGACCTTGCCCGAACCGCCTTCTTCGGCGGGCGTGCCGTAGAGGCGGATGGTTCCGGGCGTCTTCGATTCGGCGAGCCAGTTCTTGATGGCGATCGCCGCGCCGACAGAGCCGGCGCCAAAAAGATTGTGGCCGCAGGCGTGGCCGGCGGCTTTGTTCTCGATCGGCGCGCGCGCCGCGCTTGCGTCCTGGTTGATGCCGGGAAGCGCGTCGAATTCCGCGAGAACGCCGATGACGGGACCGCCCGATCCCCATTCGGCGGTGAACGCCGTCGGGATGCCCGCGACGCCGCGCTTCAGGACGAAACCCTCCGCTTCAAGGGCGTCGGCGAGCAATTTCGACGATTGCTCTTCCTTGTAGCCGACCTCGGCGTAGCCCCAGATTTTCGAAGCAAGGTCCGCGATTTGCCCATGCCGGCCGTCGATGTCGGCGATGACCTTCATCGAGGCGGGCGAAAGCGCCGGCGGCTCCGCGGCGAGAGCGGGAAAGGAAATCAGAAAAGCGGCGATCGCCGCACCAGCAAGGCGCATCAAGGTCTCCTTTGGAACGCGAATTTCAGCGAGCCTACAACGGTTCTCTGCGCCGCTCACCATCCGAAGGCAGATGGAGTCGTTGCCGCTTTCAGGCGACTTCCACCTGGTACGCCGCTTCCGGCAGGTCTTCTCCGAAGGCGCGCTGGTAGAATTCGGCGACCGTCGGGCGTTCAAGTTCGTCGCACTTGTTGAGGAAGGTCACGCGGAAGGCGTAGCCGATGTCCTGGAAGATTTCGGCGTTCTGCGCCCAGGTGATGACGGTCCGTGGGCTCATGACGGTCGCAAGATCGCCGTTGATGAAGGCGTTCCGCGTCATGTCGGCGACGCGCACCATGGCGCCGATCGCCTGCCTGCCTTCCTTGTTGTTGTAGCGCGGCGCCTTGGCGATGACGATTTCGACTTCCTCGTCATGCGCGAGATAATTCAGCGTCGCGACGATCGACCAGCGGTCGAGCTGGCCCTGATTGAGCTGTTGCGTGCCGTGATAGAGGCCGGTGGTGTCGCCAAGGCCGATCGTGTTCGTCGTCGAGAAGAGACGGAACCACGGGTTCGGGTGAAGCACCTTGTTCTGGTCGAGGAGGGTGAGGCGCCCTTCGGCTTCGAGCACGCGCTGGATGACGAACATGACGTCGGGGCGGCCGGCATCGTATTCGTCAAAGCAGAGCGCGACCGGACGCTGAAACGCCCAGGGCAGAATGCCCTCCTTGAAGGCGGTCACCTGCTGGCCGTTTTCGACGACGATCGCGTCCTTGCCGATCAGGTCGATGCGGCTGACATGGCTGTCGAGGTTGACGCGCACGCAAGGCCAGTTGAGGCGCGCCGCCACCTGCTCGATGTGGGTCGACTTGCCGGTGCCGTGATAGCCCTGCACCATGACGCGGCGGTTATAAGCAAAGCCCGCGAGGATCGCGCGCGTCGTCTGCGGATCGAAGCGATAGGCGGCGTCGATCGCCGGAACATATTCGTTCCCTTTGGAGAAGGCGGGCACCGGCGTCGTGAAATCGACGCCGAAGACTTTCTTCGCGTCGACCGTCGTGTCGGGCTTGTCCATGAATTTGTCGTCGATGCCGGCCATAACGCTCGTTCTATCGCTGAAAACGCGGCGGACCCTTGCCCGAAAGGCGGGGGAATTCAAGGGCGATGGGCTGCGTCAGAGGGCGCCGAGGCGGCGCTTGGGGCCGCGCGTCCTGTCCGCGAGCGCGGCGATGAGCGCAAGCGCGGTGTAGACGACGAGCGTAAGGGCGGCGAGCGTCCTGATGTCGCCGGGAGGCTCGCCGATCTGGTTGTAAAGCTGGATGGCGGCGGGCGCGGCGATCACCAGGCCGAGCGCCAGAACGCCGGCGGCGCCTGCCGCTTTGGTCGACCGATAATAAAGGACAGCGCCGAGGACGAAGATCGCGGCTTCCAGCGACTGGCTGATCGGGACGGAGTCCCAAAGGCCGAACCCGAGTTTAACCGTCGAGCCCGGATAAAGCGCGAGGTCCTTTGCGTGAACGAGAAGGTCGGCGATCCAGTGACTGAAGATCGCGGCGCCGATCAGCATCGCGCCAGCCGCGCCGGCGCCCTTGTTGAGTTGAAAGCGGTAAACGGCGGCGCCGGCGAGCGCCCAACACGCGGCTGCGGCGAGACTGTGCGTGTACGGCATGAAATAGAGATCGAGGGAACTGGCGTCGAGAAAGCCGGGCGTGATGCGCGCTTTCTCGATCCCTGTCAGGATGAAAGTCGCCCAGAGGTAATCGAGGAACTGCACCGCGACGAAATAATGCCAGAGGGGAATTGGCGCGCCCGTCGATTTCAGCGCGAGGGCTGGCGCGTAATGTCCGATGAACAATTAAAACTCCCCGACTTGCGCTGGAGCGCGATCAGCAGAACCCGGCCTTCTTCAGGATGTGATGCGCGCGCACGACTTCCTGAAGCTGCGTCTCGGCGCTCCGATCGCCGCCATTGGCGTCCGGATGAAAGCGGCGGAGCAGTTCGGCGTAGCGGCGGCGGATGTCGCCGGCTTCGGCGGTGACGGCGAGTTCAAGCGTTCCGAACGCTTTTTCCTGCAGCTTCGACACGGGCCGCCCGTTGCGCATCGAGGGCCGTATTTGCGCCGCGGCTTTGACCGCCTCGCTGAAGATGCCGTAGGTGTCGCGGACATCGGCGGGTCCGCGGGCCTTGGCGGCCGCGCGCGCGCGGTCGTTCTTGCCCATCTTCCAGGTCGGGCGGTCGCCATAGACGTTGGCGAGGCGCGCCGCATCCGCTTCCGCCGGCGAAAGGCCCTCGAAGAAATTCCATTGCGCGTTGTGGGCCTTTGCGTGCGCTTCGCAGAGCCAGACCTTGGCAAGCGGCTCGCGCGGCGACTTCGCGGCCCGAACAAGCGCTTTCTTCTCGCATCCCTCGCGATCGCAAAGCCGCGTGTTCTGGCGCGCCCAGACGGGCGTCTCGGCGGCCTTGTCGGCGGGCGGGCGGACGCGGATGTCGTATCCGAAGCGAGGACGGTAAGAGTAACCCATTGCGGGATTATGGGACGGGCGCCTTGTTGATACAATCTTGACAGGGGATAAGGCGCAGGCGAGGCGGTCGAAATTCCCGCTGAAAACAGGATGGTTAAGGTGAATGTCGCCGATTTGATCGAGGCCAGGCTGAGGGAGGCCCTGTCGCCCGAGCGCCTCGAGATAAAGGATGAATCCCACCTTCACGCCGGCCACGCAGGGTCGCGGCCCGGCGGGGAGTCGCATTTTCGCCTCCTCATCGTCTCCTCCCGGTTCGAGGGCCTTTCTCGCGTCGCCCGCCAGAGGGCCGTCAACGACATCCTTGCGCGAGGAGCTGAAGGAGCGCGTCCACGCCCTCGCCATGAAGGCGCTGACGCCCGAAGAAGCCGCCAGAGAAGGCGTCTGACCCTCATTGCGCGCGCATTCTTGCTGGAAGGGGCGAACGCGTGAGAATGACTGCCGATCGATAGGCGGATAAAGCATCATGGGGGAGATCGGATCCGCGCCGGCGACGCTCGCCCTCATCGGCGTCAACGTGATGATCAGCCTTTACGCCCTTTACGGCGACCGGACTTTCATCAACCAGTTCGCGTTTCAGGTCGGGGCCGTCCGCGATCTGAAGCAGCATTACCGGCTGATCACGTCGAGCTTCCTCCACGGCAATCTGCCGCACCTCCTCCTCAACATGATGACGCTCTATTTCTTCGGGCCGGTCGTCGAGGAGACCTTGGGGCGGCTCGGATTCCTCGTCGTCTATTTCGGCTCGATCCTGTCGAGCGGCTTTGTCTCGCTCTACGTCAACCGCAACAACCCGACCTATTCGTCAGTCGGCGCCTCCGACGCGGCGTCGGGCGTCGTGCTTTCCTATTGCTGCTTTTATCCGTTTTCGAGCCTCTACATTCTCTTCTTGCCGTTTCCGATCCCGGCGATCCTTTACGGCGTTCTCTTCATCGCGATTTCAGCGCAGCTGATGGAGCGCTCGAACCGAATCATCGCGCATGAAGGCCATCTCGGCGGCGCGCTCGCGGGCGCCGCGCTCACGATCCTGATGCGCCCCGAGGTCGTGACGCAGTTCTTTCGCTAATCAGCGAACGCTTCGCCTGCAGGTCTACCGCATAAACGCCGCGCGATCTGTCTACCCCTCCGCGAACTCCGTCACTTCGCGGCGCTGATGAAAATCGGAGAGGCGCGGATCGGCCAGCGCAAGCGCTCCACCGTGAAACCCGGGCGCCCGGCCTGCGCGACCGGGTTTGTCGGCCGCCGCCGGAGTGTTATGGTCACGGTCGATAATCGAGGAGCATTCCATGCGCAAACTGATGATTGCGGCGTCGCTGCTGGCGCTGGCGGCCTGCGCGACGGCAGTCGGCACCGCCTACGCACCGGCGGACAAACAGGGTTACGGCTATGCCGCGACGCGCATTGAAGGTGACCGCTTTCGCGTCTCCTTTGCTGGCGACGGCGCAACGCCCGCAAGCGTTGTTGAGGACTACGCGCTCTTGCGCGCCGCCGAAATCGCCATCGAGAACGGCTATGACTGGTTCAGGGTCGTCGGGCGTTCGTTCGATGAGCGCGAAAAGGGCGGTGTCGGCATCGGCGCAGGCCTCGGCGGCGGCGGGCGCAATGTCGGCGTCGGCGTCGGCGGCAATCTCGGATCCGTCGGCGCGCGGAAATTCTTCACCGCCAATCTCGAAGTTCTTTATGGCAGGGGCGACAAGCCCGAAGGAGACGATCGCGGCGAAGTCTATGACGCGCGCTCCGTCATCGAGACCATCCGCGCGCGCATGCCGGCTGCGGAGGCCGCGCAATGATCTGGGATCAGCTTCGACGCGTCATCACCGAAGACAGCAAAGCGGGCCGGTCATCGGTGAAGATCGACGATCGCGCGGCGAAAGTCCTCGCGGTCGATGAAGCGGGTCTCGCCGAGATATGGACCGCCGCATTGGGCAAGGGACTTTTCGACGGTGCCGATCGCCTGAAAACAGAGGATGTGCGGCTTGAGCCGGCCGCAGGCGCCGTCAAAGTGCGCTGGTTCACGATCTCGCCCGAAAATGAAACAATGTCGCGCGCCGAAAAAGACGTGCAGGCGGCGTTCGCCTTCGCCGCCTGCGGCGCGGCGGATGCGCGCGTCGACACGGCGCGCCATCCGATGATGCACAAGACGGAGACGCTCGACGTCATTGTTCTGGTGAAAGGAACCATCGATCTCCTCCTCGACGACGGCGAGGCGAAATCGTTGAAGCCGGGCGATGTCGTCATCCAGCGCGCGACCAATCACGCCTGGATCAATCGCGGCGCGGAGACCGCGGTGCTGGTCGCCGTGCTGATCAACGGCGGCATGGAGACAAGATAACATTACTCCGTAGACGAATGGATTGCGCCGGCGTTCGCGCGGCGCTATTCCTCCTCCCTGAAACCAGAGGGAGACGGATTTTGGATCAATTGATTCTGCGCTACGCGGCGGCAGGCGTCGTCGTCACGCTGTTTTCGATGGTGGCGCTGCGCTCCGCCATGCTGAGACGGGCGGGCGTGCCGGTATTCATGGCCGGCGCCCGGGGCAATTCGATCCAGCGCTGGCTGATCGCCGGGGCCGGCGCTTATGTTCCCTATCTCGTCTTGCGCGCGCCGTTCCCCTCGCTCGACGCGGCGTTGCTGGCGGGGCCGTCGCCGGTCCCGGCCCTCGCGCTGATCTTGATGATCGCCGGCTTTCTGGTCATCGTCGCCGCGCAATTCGGCATGGGCCGGTCATGGCGCGTCGGCGTGCCTTCCGGCAAAGGCGATGTCGCCGCGCTCGTCACCAGCGGGGTCTACCGATTTTCCCGCAATCCGATTTACCTTGGGATCATGATCTTGCTGATTGGCGCGGCGGCGGCGGCGCCCGGCCCGTTCGCTTTTGGGGCGGCTGTGGCGTGCTTCATCGCGTTCACGGCGATCATCAGGGCGGAAGAATCCTATTTGCAGGAGAGGTTCGGCGCCGCATATGAGGAATATTGTCGGCGGGTCCGGCGTTGGATTTAAGGAATTTCATGGCTGAACAAAATCTCGCCGCCGCGTTCAACGAGAGCAACGCGCCGTTCGCCAAGATGCTCGGCGTCGAGATGACGCTCGTCACGAAGGAGCGCCTTGAGGCCGAACTTCTCGTGACGCCTGACCACTGCACGATCCCGGCGACCATGCATGGCGGCGCGATGATGGCGTTCGCCGACAACATGGGCGGCTGCGGCGCCTTCCTCAACATGCCGGAAGGCATGATGACGACGACGGTCGAGAGCAAGACGAACTTCCTTCGCCCGGTGCCGGTCGGTCAAAAGGCGCTTGCGGTGACGGAGCCTGTTCATATCGGCAGGACCCTCCAGGTCTGGAAGACGGAGATCCGCCGCGAGGACGGCAAGATCGCCGCCATCGTCACGCAGACGCAGATGATCCTGCCGATGCGGGGTTAACGTCATGGCGGGGACGCTCCTTGCGTCATGCCATTCCGGCGCGCGCTCCGACTATACGACGCCGGAAACGATCGGCGCGATGCTCGCACGCCAGGCAGCGATTCGCGGCGACGCGCCCGCGCTGAAGGAGCTTGGATATGACGGCGCGATCGGCCGCTGCTGGACCTATCTGGAACTCCATGAAGACGCATTTCGTCTCGCGCGCGCGTTGTCGACGCGGCATCGAAAGGGCGCGCGTATCGCAGTATGGGCGAACAACATTCCGGAATGGGTGCTGCTGGAGCTCGCCGCGGCGATGGCGGGGCTGACGCTCGTCACCGTCAATCCCGGCATTTCAGGCGCGCGAGCTGAGATATGTTCTCGAGCAATCGCGCGCGGGAGCGCTTTATTTCATTCGCGAGTTTCGCGGAAATCCGATGGCGGCGATTGCCGACGAAGTTTGCTCGAAACTTCCGCAGATCCGCCATCGAATTCTTCTCGACGATCATGCGGCGTTATACAACGGCGCGGATAGCGGCGTCCTTCCCCCGACCGCGCCGGAGGACATCTGTCAAATTCAGTATACGTCGGGCACCACAGGCTTTCCGAAGGGAGCGCTTCTCCATCACTGGGGTCTCCTGAAGAACGGCCATGACTCGGTGACGCGCGCCGGCGTCAGGGCGGGCGATTCGTTCGTTCACCACATGCCGCTCTTCCACACGACAGGCTGCGCCATCCTCGTTCTGGGCGGTTTTGGACTAGGCGCGACGCAGCTTCTGGCGCCGGTCTTCGATCCCGACATGATCGTCCGCGTCATCGAGCGCGAGACGCCCGCGCTTCATGCTGGGCGTGCCGACAATGATCGTCGCGTTGATCGATGCGGTCGAAAGAAGCGGCCGCGACGTCTCCTCGATCGAACGCATCATGTCCGGCGGGTCGATGGTTCCGCCGGAGCTCGTCAGGAAGGCGCGAGCGCGTCTTCGGCTCCGCGATCCAGATCGTCTACGGCCAGACCGAGGCCTCGCCGGTCATCACCCAGACGCGCCACGACGACGCCTTCGACGACCTCTGCGGCACCATCGGCCAGCCGCTTGCAGGACGTCGAGGTGTCGATCCGCGACGTCGCGACAAACGAAGGTCTGCGCTGTCGGCGAGCAGGGCGAGATCTGCGCGCGCGGCTACCTCATCATGCGCGGGCTACAACGACAATCCCGATGCGACCGCAAAGGCGATCGACAAGGAAGGCTGGCTGCACACCGGCGATCTCGGCCGCATGGATGCGCGCGGCTTCGTGAAGATCACCGGCCGCGTCAAGGAGATGATCATCCGCGGCGGCGAAAATCTGTTCCCCGCCGAAATCGAGAACGCGCTGCTTGAACACGAAGCGATCGCGGAGATAGCCGTCGTCGGCGTGCCCGATGAAAAATGGGGCGAGCAGGTCGCCTGCTTCATGCGCGCGCAAGGAGATCGCGCGACCCGCGGCCGGCGGAACTGAAGAGCCTTCGTGCGCACGCGTCTCGCGGCGCAGAAGACGCCGACCTACTGGATCTGGGTGGAGAATGGCCGCTGACGGGATCGGGAAAGATACAGAAAGTTCAAACTCGCGGAAGGATTTGGTCGACGCGGCGACTGTCCTCGAGCGTGATCAGCGCCTGACGAGGCAGACGCAGGGACGCCAGAAAATCGGAAACTCAAGGTTCCTCCGCGCGGTCGCGTCGGGTTTATGCCGGCGGCGACGAGAACGTTCTTCGGTCGCTTCGCCGAAAGCGCCTTCATCGACGAGCGGAGCATCTTGCGTCGTTGTCCGAACGCCGCCTGCGTCACGGCTTCCAACGCGCTGAATGTCCGTCGAGCGGACGCTCTCGCCGGTGCCGAAGACGACGACGCTCGAGGCGACCTTCGGCGGCGGCGTGAAGGCGCGCGCGGGGAGGTCGAACGCGCGCGACGGATTGCTCCCGCCTGCGCGATGACGGAGAGGCGTCCGTAGTCGTTCGATCTGGGCGGCGCGAGAATGCGGTCGCCGACTTCCTTCTGGAACATCAGCGCCATGATCGACCAAAGCGGGGCCTTGTCCGCGTGGTTGGCGCGCAGCCATTTGACGAGAAGTTCGGTCGAAATGTTGTAGGGCAGATTGGCGACGATCTTCAGCGTGCGCGCCGTTCGCAGAGCGCGCGTTCATCGACTTGCAAGAGCGTCGCTCTCGACGAGCGACAGTTGCCCCGGAAAGGCGTCGCCGAGTTCTTGAAGCGCCGCAATGCAGCGCGCGTCGCGCTCGATGGCGAGGATGTCGGCGCCCGTTTCCAGAAGCGCGCGCGTAAGGCCGCCGGGGCCGGGTCCGATCTCGAGGACGAGATCGCCCCGCGATACCGCCGCCGCGCGCGCGATTTTCCGGGTGATGTTGAGATCGAGCAGGAAGTGCTGGCCGAGCGATTTTTTCGCGCCGAGGTCATGACGCGCGATGATATCTCGAAGCGGCGGCAGATCGTCGGTCATGACGCGCTCCGACGCGCCGCCGCCATCTAAGCGGCGAGGCGGATCGCCGCGATGAGGCTCGACGGATTGGCGACGCCTTTGCCGGCGATGTCGAGCGCCGTGCCGTGATCAGGCGAAGTCCTGACGATCGGCAGGCCGAGCGTCACATTGACAGCGTCATGAAACGCAAGCGTCTTCGCGGGGATCAGCGCCTGGTCGTGCAGCATGCAGAGCGCGGCGTCATAGCCCTTGCGCGCTTCCGCATGAAACATCGTGTCGGCAGGATGAGGGCCGGTAACAAGCGCGCCATGCTGATCGCGCAGCCGGCACACCGCTGGCGTAATGACGTCTCGATCTTCGGCGCCGATCGCGCCGCCTTCGCCGGCGTGCGGGTTGAGGCCGGAGATCGCGATGCGCGGCGCGGCGATGCCGAAGTCGTATTTGAGGGCTTCCAGAACGATCATCGCCTTGTCGACGATCATGTCGGCGTTTATCGCTTCGGCGGCTTCCTTCACCGAAAGATGGATGGTCAGCGGAACGGTCCGAAGGTCCGGCCCTGCGATCATCATGACGGCGCCGCGACGGCGTCCTTTCGGCATTTGCGATGAGGCGGTCAGGAATTCGAGGAACTCGGTATGCCCCGGAAACTTGAATCCGGCGGCGATAAGGCTCGATTTCTGGATCGGGGTCGTGACGACGGCGGCGGCTTGGCTGGCGAGTGCAAAAGAAACGGCGCGTTCGATCGACGCGATGACCGCGGGCGCAGAAGCGGCCTCGGCGCGTCCCGGCGTCGCGCTGACACGTCATGCCGAGATCGACGATGGGCAACGCGTCGGCGAAAACCTGCATCGCCTCAGTCGGCGATCGGATGATCGATATCGCGACGCCGGTGCACCGGAATAACGCAGGGTCGGCAATGACGAAAAACGCCGGGCCGACCGCGCGGAGCGCCTTATGCGCCTTGATCGTAATTTCCGGTCCGACGCCGCCAGGCTCGCCCATGGTCAGCGCGATCGGCGAGCCGGAAAGTTCGGGCATTTCGCGCGATCAGCCTTGCGGCTCAACGGCCGCCGGTTGCGCGCCGGAAGTTGGCTCAATACGGATATCGACAGTGGACTTGCGTTCGACATCGCGCAGATATTGCTGCGCGATGCGTTGCAGCTGCCGGTTATAAAGACGCTCCTCGATCGAGTCGCGCGACGGGATGCCGAGGCCTTCGTCCACTTCGCAGGCGTAAAGGACGTGCAGCGCGTCATCCGCTTCGATAATTTCGCTGAGCTCGCCGCGCCGGAGGCTCTCGACCGCCGGACGGAACCGCTCGTCGACCGAGCCAAGGGTCGTGCTTTCGACCATGGCGACGCTGACATCGGGACCAAGGTCCTGACGCAAGGTTCGCCCGCCGGCGCAGGCTTCCGCCGTCTTCAGCTTTTCAAGCGCGGTGCGCGCCGCGGCACGGCCCGTCGAAACCGGCGTCGACGCGAAAGCGAGAGTCCACGACATTTCGCCCTGTTTGACCGCTTCGCGCTTGTCGCGAACGGCGAGGATCATGAACGCGCCTTCAGACGAAATCGGATTGGTCACGGCGCCGGCGGGAAGCCCGCGGACCGCGGCGTCGAGATCGGGCGGCAATTCGCCAGCGCGCACCCATCCCATGTCGCCGCCCGCGGCGGCGGTCGTGCAGGCGGAAAATTGCTGTGCGATGACGGCGAAGGGAACGCCTTTGCGCATCTGTTCGAGAAGCTGCATGCCGCCTTCGTAATAGGCTTGCGCCTGATCGGGCGAGGGCACTGGAATGCAAATCTCCGAAATCAGGAATTGTTCCTGCGTCGCATCGGCGCGCATGCGCTCTAGCGTCTGGTTGATTTCATCGTCGCTGACGCGGATGCGCTTTCCGTAACGACCCTGAACGAGACGCGGCCAGACGATCCCGGATTCAATCTGCGTCGCCAGCGTATCGATCGCGATGCCGTTGTCAGCAAGCGCTTTTTCAAGGAGGTCCGGCGTCATGCCAGCCGCCGCCGCCATGGTCTGGATTTCCGCGGCGATTTCGCCTTCTTCGGGCTTCATCTCGAATTCTTTGGCTTCCTGCAGTTTCAGCTGCTCCTCGACGAGGTCGCGCAGCGCCTGGCGCTGCAGTTGCGGGAGCATCTGCTGGGTGACGCGACCGCCCGACGACGTGATCATCAGCTTCATGCGCTGCTGGACATCGAAAGTCGTGATGACCTTGTCGTTGACGATGGCGGCGACCGCGCTCGCCGGACCCTGATAGGAAGCGGGCAATCCCGCTCGATCGTCGACAGGCGCCTGGCCGACCGCCGCGCCGGCGATCGCGATCGCGGCAAAGGCGCCCATAGCAGTTGATTTCAAGAGGGAACTGGCAGTTTTGGTCAACGTCACGCGAACCTCATCACCGCTTTCGCCCGGCCCTGTTACACAACTCGCGGGTGCGGCTCGACCCCTCTGTCGCGCGGAAAATAGACTAAAATGGGGTGGGCGCAACATGGCGCGCAAAAGGGCCCAGATCGCCGGGCGTGAACTAAGGTCAAGCCGGGCGATCTAGCCATTCGTTTGTCGCGCCGAAATGGCGAAAAACCGGCGCCCACTTTTCGCCCGGCGCTCTAATCGACCAGAGAGCGCAGGGTGAATCGAACGAGGAAAGCGTTGTCCGGCTCAAGGCCCTGATCTTGCGTGCGGTCGCGGCGGTAGGTGAGCTCGAACAGGGAGCATTCGTCCTGATAGCCGAGAATGAAATCCTGGCGGATGGTGCGGTCCTGGATGAGGTCTTCGCGCCAGCCAGCGCCGGTGTACCAGTGCTTGGTCAGCTTCAGGGTCATCCGGGCGTTCAGTTCTTCGCGTTTCCTGACGCCGCCGATTGAAACCTCGTCGTTGAGGCGGACATAGGTCGCGTTGCCGCGAAGCCGCCAGACATTGAGGAACGCCATCAATTCTGCGCGCTTCAGCGAGCCGTCTTCGTCCGCGATCCGGAACCGGTTCTCGACGCCGACGATCGTCTTGTAGCGGACGTTGACCGATCCGACATAGTCGGAGCTTTCCTCGCCGAGGCCGGTCGCCGTGTCGAACGCAGCCGAATCTTGCAGGCGGTATTGCTGCCCGATCTCGCCTTCGACGGTGATCCCGTTGTCGAGCACGGCGGAAACGGCGACGCCGGCGTTCATGCGCTGGCCGTCCTCGAACGCGTCCCAGCCCGTCGCCTTGTTGTAGTCGAAGAGGCCCGCGTAATCGAATTCGACGCTTTGCGAATCCTCGTTGATGATGTCGGGACCGTTCCGGTTCGACGGGCTCGCGACCAGCTGCACGCGCGGCTCGACGAAGAGACGCGCGCCGCCCATTCGCCTCGTCAAGGGATAGGACCATTCGAGGCCGACGGACGGCGCAAAGCGGCCGTCGAGACGATTGTCGTCCGCGACGCCCTGGCGATTTTCGGTTCCTTCGTTGAGGTCTTCGTATCGGAAGAGGTCGCCGCGAAGTTCCGCGAACGCGTTTAACCGGTGTCCGCCGGGCGTAACGTGTTCGCCCTCCCAATAGGCGCTTGCGGTAAGGCGGCGCGTATCGACGCCGCCGGTCCGCTGCAACGACGCGAAATTGACGGTGACCCGTGCGTCGCCGCCCACCGCGGGCGGCTCGAATTCATGACGAAAATTCATGACCGGCAGCACATAAGGCGTCAACTTGGCGATTTCGGGCGCCAACTGAACGTTCGGGTCGGTCACAAGGAGCGAGCCGCAGTTTCCCGCGTTGACGCTCCGCCGTTCGCCGGTCGAAAGATCGCACAACGACACGGTGCGCAGTTCCTGAAATGTGTAGCTGTCGACGCGCAGCTCGGTGTTTTCATCGCCCCACTGCAGGAACGTGTTGGTTCGAAGGCGGTTCGTCAGCGAGGTGTCGAGTTCCTTCCTGAGATCGCCGCGCCGTTGGACGTCGTAACGCCGAAGATAGGTGTCGTCGGAAACGCGTTCGACATCGTAACCGGCGCGCAAATTGTCGCCAAAGTCGCGATAGCCCTTCGCGAAGACGTGCCAGCGCTTGCCGGGGACGTCGACTTCGGTCGGGTCCGCCTGATAATCGATGAAGCCGCCCTGCAGGACATGATAGCCGCTGTCGTCGCGGCGGCGATATTCTCCTTGCCAGAGGATGCCGTCGTTCGACGTGTATTTCGGGTAGAACGTCGCGTCCTGATGATCGGAGATCGCGAGATAATACGGCACCTCGATATTGAAACCGAGGCGCGAAGAGGCGCCGATGAGGGGCGTTAAAAATCCCGATTGGCGCTCGACAGACGGGTCCGGCGCCTGCAGGAACGGCGCGTAGAGAATCGGAACGCCCTTGAGTTCGAAGAACGCGTGGTGGAAGCGGACGACCTTGCGTTCCTCATCGCGCGTCACGCGGAGCGCCTTGACGCGCCAGGTCGGCGTTTTCTTTTCGCCTTCCTTCGTGCAGACCGTGCATGCCGTGTAGACGGCGTTGCGAAGTTTCGTTCTGGCGCCTTGTTCGCGGACAGCGGATTCTGCGGCGAGGCGGGCGTTTTGCTCGAGAAGCGCGCTGAAATTTTCGGCGACGCCGTCGCGAAGATCGCCGGTCAGTTCGACCCTTCCGGCGAACACTGTTTCAAGCGACTTGTCGGTGATCGAGACGTTGCCTTCGGCGATGACGACATCGGTCGCGGGATCATAGCTGAGACGATCGGCCCGCAGATAGCGTTCGCCGAAATAGGCGCGGACGTTTCCTTCAGCGACGATCGGCGAGTCTTCCTTCTCGCGCGTCACCGTTTCGGCTTCAAAGAGGATGCTTTCGCGTCCTTCGGTCGGGGCCGCCGCGCGATCGCCGACCGCGAGCGGCGCTTCTTGCGCCGCCGCCGTCCCGGCCGCCGATCCGGCGACGCCGGCAAGCGCCGTCGACGCCATCAGGCGCGCGAACAACCGAAACGGAAACACTGGCCCTCCAGACGGCGAAAAACGCAAGAACTCCGCATGGTTAGCTGAGCCGCCCAAGGAGGTCTACGGGGTCCGCCCGGATTTGGCGGCGCGGTGTTCGGTCAGCTTTCTTCATGCCGGATGAGGAGCGAGAGCGCCACGATCGAAGCGACAAGCGCCGGCGTCCATGCCGCGAGCGGCGCCGGCGCGATGCCTGATTCGCCAAGCGCAGTTGAGACCTCCGACAGGATATAGAGGAGGAAACCGCAACCGACCGCGGCGAGGATGAGACGCGGCGTCCCTCCTGATCGCATCGGGCCGAGGGAGAAGATCGCAGCGATCAGAACCATCGCTGTCAGCTTCAGCGGCGTCGAACAAAGGTCGTGAAAACGGATATTGTAGCGGATGGTCGGTAAGCCGGCGGCCTCGGCGAGAAGGATGAACCGGGGAAGGTCCCAGATCGACATCGATTCGGGCGACGGCACGCTTTCGCGAAGATCCGCGAGGGTCAGCTTCGTCGGCACGGAGTAAAGCGGCGTTCGCTGCGAGAAT
Source organism: uncultured Alphaproteobacteria bacterium (assembly GCA_963765165.1). Lineage (GTDB taxonomy): Bacteria > Pseudomonadota > Alphaproteobacteria > Caulobacterales > Parvularculaceae > Amphiplicatus. The sequence continues at coordinate 130,348 of CAVXVQ010000001.1, forward strand.
CGGTCGCCGACCGCCTTCATGCGCGCATCCTTGAGTTCGATCGTCCGGCCTGAGAGCGTCGCTTCCGGCGCGTCGATCCGCTCCTTGAACGCCGCGTCCGACGAAAGGCGCCAGATCGTCACGCGCTCGAGGGCTCCGCGTTCTGCGTCGAAACTTCCCGCGTTGATCAAAAGGAGTTCGTCGGCGTCGCGCTGGCGGAGCCAGATGCCGTCGCCGAAGACGCGAACGAGGCTCGATCGCTGGCCCCGGGTCTCCAGCTTCATTTTATCGGCGTACGCCATCATCCGCGAAGACATCGGATCGATGAAGACGATCGCAATGAAGCCGGTGACCGCCGCCAAAAACGCCGCCGGCCCGATGAGGCGCCAGATCGAGAGGCCGGCCGAACGCATGACCGCGAGTTCCGATCGCCGGTTAAGCTGCGAAAACATCCAGAGCGCGCCGAACAGGAAGACGAACGGCAACATCGCCTGCGTCATCGACGGCGTGCGCAAAAGCGTCAGTTCGGTCGCATAGGCGAAATTCTGGCCGACCTTTCCGGCGAACCGGAGATTTTCCAGCAAGTCGACGAGCAGCACCATGCTGGCGAGCCCCGCGAAAAGCGCAGCGACCGCGATCATCGTGCGCTCGATAATGTACCGAAAGAGTGTGATTGGCGGCATGTCAGGCGATCGCTCCCGAGCCGGCGTTCCCTCGCCGGCGAACCGGCAGGATGTCCGCAATGAAAAGCGTCGCAAGGATCGACGCCGTGAGCGGCGCCGCGTAGATCGCCCAATACTGGCCAAGTTCGGACGCTTCGCCCTGCAGGATGTAGCCTGCGACACGGAGCGCGCCGACCGATGCGCAGGCGAGCGCGATGCGGATCGCATAGCCGCGCCGGTCATAGGGCCCACCGATCAGCGCGTAGATGGCGATCAGGACATAAGCGAAAGCGTATAACGGCCCGGCGAGGCGCCCATGTCCCTCGCCGATGAGACGCGACGCGTTCTTGCGATCCCAGTCGTTTTTCATGTCGGGCCTGAACAGCTCGCCGATGAAGCGCTCGGTCATTTCAAGCTGCAAGTCGCCGGGCGCGCCGCTGAATTGCCCGATGTCGATCGCCGTTCGATTGAACCGCACGATGTCGACATCGCCGGTCTCCTTGCTGATCCGCTGGACGTTGCCGTTCGAGAGGAACAGGACCGGCCCCGCTTCAGTTTCCTTAAGCAGCGCCTTGTGCGCCATGTAAGTCTCGGCGTTGTCGCCGTTCCGGTAGTCATGAATGAGAAGGCCCGAGAATTGACCTCCCGGCAGCGCCTCATCGACATAGACCGTGAACCCGTCGGCGACCGTCAGAAATTCGCCGCTCCTTAACACCGCCGACGCGAAGTCGGCGCGGATGTTCGCTATTTCGCTTTTCAATTGGCGATAGCTTCGCGGCATCAGGTCAATGTTGATCCACAAGGTCGCGAGCGCGCCAAGCGTCGTAACGAGGAGGATCGGTCGGGCGATCTGCCCGCGCGAGACGCCGGCCGCGAACATGACGGCGATCTCGCTGTCGGAATGGAGGCGGTGAAGTGCAAAGAGCGTCGCCGCAAACAGCATGAAGGGAATGATGACGGCGAGGAGGCTCGGCACGATCAATAGCGTCAGCCAGCCGAACATGGCGAGCGTCTGGCCATGCTCGACCAGGATCTCGATGCGCTGCAGGCTTTGCGTCATCCAGACGATCGCCGTCACGACAATCGTCGCGAACACGAACGGCGTCCACATCTGGCGCAGAATGTAGGTGTCGAGGCTTTTCAATCGTCTGCCTGGATGGGTCGCGAAGGGGCCGTGCCGCCTTTGAACCGGCTTTTAGAAGCATTCGCCGCAAAGGTCGATTCACGAACGCTGGCGGCTGTCGCCACGATTTGGCGGACATCCCGGAGCAAACGCCGCACGCCAGCGTGCGGCGTTTGCTCCTGATCTTAACGTCTAGGGCAAAATCTGCGATCAACCGGATTCCACTTGATCGGATTTTGCATTAGGAAGGCCGGAATTCCAAAAGCGCGGCCGCGCGGCCTGCGACCAGTCAGGCTCGCCACGCGATTGACGTCAATGAGGACACCTTCATGAAGATCGCTTTCTCGAAAGCCGCCCCGCCCGCCGGCGCCGCGCTGATCGCGCCGCAGTTTGAAGACGGCGCGCTTTCCGCCGCGCAGACTTCGCTCGACGAGGCGACATCGGGCGCGCTCGCCAAGGCAATCAAGGCCGCGAATTTTGGCGGCAAGAAGGGTCAGATTCTGGAACTCATCGGCCTTGCCGGCGCGGAAGGAACGCGCATCGTAATGGTCGGCGCCGGCAAGCGCGGGGACTTCACGGCGCCCGAAGCGGAGGCGATCGGCGGAAGCGGCGTCGCCCCGGTTTTGCGGACGCAAGAGAAAGCCGCCGTCTTCCTGCTCGACGGTTTTTCGACAGACAAGGTGAAGGCGGGCGAAGCTGCGGCGCGGATCGCGCTTGGTGCGCGCCTTCGGTCTTATCGGTTCGACAAATATCGGACGAAACTTGAGAAAGACCAGAAGCCCGCGCTTGACAAGCTGATCGTCAACACGCCGGCCGCCGATGCGAAGACGAAGTACGCTGACTTTGAGAAAATCGCGGACGGCGTCTTCCTGACGCGCGATCTGGTGTCCGAGCCGCCGAACGTTCTTTACCCGGAGAGCTTCGCCGAACGCTGCCGGGAGCTTGAAGCGCTCGGCGTCAAGGTGACCGTCCTCGGCGCCAAGGAAATGCAAAAGCTCGGCATGGGGATGCTGCTCGGCGTCGGCCAGGGCTCGATCCGCGAATCAAAGCTCGTCGCGATGGAATGGATGGGCGGCAAGAAGGGTGCGGCCCCTGTCGCCTTCGTCGGCAAGGGCGTTTGCTTCGACACCGGCGGCATCTCGCTTGAAGCCCGGCCCCGGCATGGAAGACATGAAGTGGGACATGGGCGGCGCCGGCGCCGTCACCGGCGCGATGGCGGCGCTCGCGGGCCGCAAGGCGAAAGCCAATGTCGTCGGCGTCATCGGCCTCGTCGAGAACATGCCGGACGGCAATGCGCAGCGGCCGAGCGACATCGTGAAGTCGATGTCGGGCCAGACGGTCGAGATTCTCAACACCGACGCCGAAGGCCGCCTCGTTCTCGGCGACGCCGTCTGGTGGACGCAGGAAAAATACAAGCCGAAGACGATGATCGATCTGGCGACGTTGACCGGCGCCATCGTCATCGCGCTCGCGCATGAGTATGCCGGGCTCTTCTCGCAGGACGACAAGCTCGCCTCGCAGATCGAGGACGCGGCGAAAGCGTCCGGCGATCCGGTCTGGCGGATGCCGCTTGCGAAAGCGCATTACGACAACATCAAGTCCGACGTCGCCGACATGAAGAACATCGGTCCGCGCGAAGGCGGCTCGTCGAGCGCGGCGGCGTTCATCGGCAGGTTCGTGAAGGACGGCCAGTCCTGGGCGCATCTCGACATCGCCGGCATGGCGTGGAACGCGAAGGACAAGCCGACCTGTCCGAAAGGCGGCTCGGGCTACGGCGTGCGCCTTCTCGACGAATTCATCCGCGCGAATTACGAATAGTCATGTACGCGCCGCGCGCCTTCAAGGTCGAAGACGCCGAAGCGGCGTTCGACTTTGTCGCGCGCAACGGATTTGCGACATTGATCGCCGTCGACGGCGGCGGGCCGGTCGTCTCCCATCTGCCGATGCTGGCGGACCGGCGCCGCGGCGTCCTGCGCGGGCATCTGGCGCGCGCCAATCCGCACGCCGCCTTGATCGACGGGCGGCGCCAGACGGCGGTCTTCACGGGCGCCGACGCCTATGTATCGCCGGACTGGTATCGGCGACGCCGAGCAGGTTCCGACCTGGAATTATTCAACCGTCCATGTCGCGGGCGTGGCGCGCGCGCTGACGGAACCCGCGGACGTCGACGCGCTGCTCGAAGAATTGTCGGACTTCCATGAGCGCCGCCGGCATGACCTCGCTGACGGAAAAATCTGGAAGCTGTCGAAACTTCCGCAGGAGAAGCTCCGCAAGATGCGTGCGGCGATCGTCGCCTTTGAAATCGACATCGAAGCGATGGCGTTCAAGGCAAAGCTCAGCCAGAACAAGGATGCGGCGGATTTTGCAACTGTCCTCGCGAAACTCGCGGGCGGCGATGAAAAACAGCGCGCCGTTTCGGCGGCGATGCGCGACATTGGCGGCGGCCGATGACCGAGGTTCTTTTCTATCATCTCGAACGCGCGTCGCTCGAAAGCGTATTGCCGGGCCTTCTTGAGCGAACGCTCGAGCGCGGCTGGAAGGCGGTCGTCCGCTGCGGGACGCAGGAAACCGTCACGAGGCTCGACGAGATTCTCTGGACCTATAATGACGAAGCGTTCCTGCCGCATTCGGCGGATCCGGCGCGCGCGGCGGAGCAACCCGTTTTCCTGACGACGCAGACAGACGTCCCAAACGGCGCGCATCTTCTCTTTCTCGTCGACAATGCGTCGGCGGAAGCGGGCGCAATCTCTTCATTCGTCCGTTGCGTGACGATTTTCGACGGCGGCGATGACAAGGCCGTCGCGGCGGCGCGCGCCTTCTGGAAGGACGTGAAGGCGGCGGGCTTCGACGCGACCTACTGGAAACAGTCGCCGCAGGGGCGCTTCGAGAAGCAGGGCTGATCACGCCGCTCAGCGCGCCGGCAACCGCCGCCCGACCGCGACCATGACGGCGCCCGCGAGCGCAAACGCCGCGAAGAGCCCGATCATGTTCAAGAGGACCGCCGGATAGCCGAGCTCATCGACGCGCAAAAAGGGATAGGGATAGGTCCCGACGATTGCGCCGCGCGCCAGGGTCCACGCGCCGAAAGCGACGGGAACGATCAGCCAGCCCGGAAATCATCGACAGCTTCAAATCGCGCTTCGGCGTGAACAAGAACCAGTCAACGAGCACGGCGGCGGGCGTCACCGTGTGAAAAACGATGTCGGTGAATAGCTGCCAGCCTTGGGGGTCCCACTGCGCGGCGAGGATCGTGTGATAGACGATCGCACGAGCGCCAGATACAAGGTCGCCGCTGTGCGGACGCCCGGCCGAAAGGAAAAAAATTCCGGCGGCGGAGTCGGCGCCGCGACGGGGAGGATCAGCGCCGCCGCGCCGAACCAGTTCGTGATGATGGTGAAATAGCTGACATAGATGAACGTCGCGGCGAGCGCGCCGCCATTCTCCGCGCGCGAAACCAGAAGCCAATATTGGACGACAAGCGCGAAGATCGCGATGGCGCCGGCGACGGCGCGATAGGGACGGGTCATGACCGGATCCTGACGGCGATGGCGCTCTTAGCATGGATCGCACAAAAAAACCGGCCGCCGAAGCGGCCGGTTCTCGACATGGTTATGCAATCGCGATTACGGCCGGTTGACGACGACCGACTGCGGAACGCCCGCCGCCGACGAATTGCCGTTAAGGCCGGTGACCGTAAAGGTCACGCTGGCGACCGACGACTTTCTGAGATTTGAAAGTGACGCCGAGCATGTGCCGGAGGTCCGGTCGTGCAGGAACCGGTCGACCCGGTCGAGGTCGAGATATTGACGACGACGCCAGACTGCGGCGTCCCTGATCCGTTATCGACCGTCGCCGTCATCGTCGCGCGCCAACGGGAGTTGTTCTGGCTCGTGCCGACGCCGGTGACGCTGACGAGGCGCGGACCGGTCGGCGGCGGTCCGCCGCATTCCGTCGGCACGCTGAAGGATTCCGTAATTACGGTGCCCGCTGAGTTCATCGATCCGCCGACGCCCATGCCGCGCGCCGCGAAGGCCGCCCAGATGAGGCAGTCGCGGGTCGATGGCGCCTGCGCGAGGAAGCCGTCGCGCATGTGGAAATAGGTCGGCGCCGCCGGAATGAAATTCATGCCGGAGACGATGTCGTCGAGCGCGTCATTGGCGGTGAAGCCCCCGCCTTTGTACCCTTCCCACATGTCCCAGACGGTCGCGCCGATGATCTCGCCGTTGCGATGGACGCCGCGCGCCGAGTTGAAGTCGCCGATCGTATCGAGATGCAGGCTGTAGCGGATCGACCGGATGCCGTCCGGATCGAGCGTTGAATATTCGCCGACGCGGTCTTCGTCATTGACGATGATTGCGAGCACGTCGGACATGCCTTCGCCGATCGCGCCCGGAACATTGCCGCTCATCGAGCCGATCGAACGCCAGGTGAGGCCGTGGCCGTATTCGTGCCAGACGATGTCCGAGTCGACGTCGCCGTCGCGATCCGGCGTCGGCGATGTCCACAGATACATCTGCATGCGCGGCCGCGATCCGTCGGAGGGCGTCGCGAAGTTGGCGTTGTTCGTGCCGCCGCCGTCCTGCGCTTCGGCGTTGACGGGATCGTTGCCGGCGCCGCCATTGCCGAAATTGTTGATCTGGAAGTTGCCGGTCGCTTCGACGAAACCGTGCTGATACAGACGGTCATGGATGACGTTGTTCAGATAAAAGAGGTTCTGGACCGCGACCGCCTGGTTTTGCACGGTCGTCGGCGCCTGCGTCAGGTTCGCCGCGGTCGTGAAATTTCCGGTGGTGACGGAACTGCCGCCAGCGTCCGGCGTATTGGAATTGTCGCGGTCGAGATAGGCGCTGACGTTATTGCCATTGATGTTGATCGTCGTCTGCGCGCCCGTTCCGAGCCAGCCGGAGGGCGACTGCGCGTTGCCGGCGCCGGGGCCGGAGACGGTTCCCTGCGGCGTCACGTCCGGATGGATCGCAAAGACATTGTAGCTGTCGTCCGCTGTTCGCAGTTCAGTCGTGGACGACGCGGCCGATGCCGTCGACGAGCGTGTGGTGAAGCTTGTTATCGCGTGCGCTCCACGTTTCGACGAGGAAGCCTTCCGAATTGACGCCGTCGGCGATGACGACGCGCTCGACGGTCGGCGCGCGATAGAAGGACGACGTTTTCGCGAATGTCGACACCGCGCCGGCCTTCGCGGCGAACTTCGGAACCGCCGCGCCCTTGAAATTGGCGTTGATCGCGGCGGCAAGCGCGTCAGCGTCGGAAATCGTCGGGCGCGCCTTGAAACCGCCGGCGAGAGCGGTGCGCTCGATCAGGTGCGAAAGCCCGCCGCTCTTGTCGAACGCGGCCTTGGCGTAGCCGCCATAAACGCGCAAGCCATTGAGGCGCTGCTCGTAACGAACATGGGTGACGCCGTTCTTGTCGGTGAAGCGCGCGGTTTCGACGAGCGAATCCGCCGTCGACTGGTTCTTGCCCTTCGACAGAAGGAAGGCGCCGACGGTCGCGCGCGCGGTGTCGCGCTTGGCTTTCGCAAGGTCTGACTTATCCGCGTAAACCGCCGAGTCCTGGGCGGGCAGCGGCGCGGCGGAGGCGGTTCCCCCCGCCAAAGCGACAGCGAACACGCCTGCGCTCGCGAGCGCAACTTTCTTGAAGCTGATCATGTGTGTTGTGGTCCCTGATTGAGCCCGCCGGCTTTCCCCCGGTCTGGGTTATGGTTGCGCTCACGGTTCTGTGAGACATCGGATGGAATTGCATTCCGGGCGCGGTTGCAACTTAAATCTCTGGCGACTCTACGTTTAGCCGAAACTGCTTCCCGGGAGCGATTTTGCCTCGTCGCAAATAAAACCGCAGCGCTATGGCGCCAAGGGAATCAGCATCTGGACATATTGCACTGCAGCAATTCGCCGTGCACTGAGCAGTTTCCTATGCGGGCCGATTTGCCGGTTGAAGACCATGTTTGCGCACGAGGCCGCGGATCTGGTCGTAGGTGAGCGCAAGGCGCGCCGCGGCTTCCTTCTGGTTTCCGCCCGCAGCGGCGATCGCGTCGGCGACCCAGCGTTTTTCGACGGAATTGAGTTCGCGGCGGAGGTCGAATTGCGATGCGCGCGCTGGCGCCGGAATGCGACTTTCTTCGCGAGCAACGGGCGCGGGCGCGCGATGGTCCGACCCGAATGGATCGATGCAGACTTCGTCAACGGGGCCCGAACGGCTCGCGGCGATCCATCTGTACAAGGATCGCTCCGCGGCGTTCTTCAACTCGCGCACGTTTCCCGGCCAATCGTGAGCGAGGAACATGGCGGCCGCATCCGCCGAGAACCCTTCGAACCTGACGCCCATCTCGCGCGCAAGGCCAGATGCAAAATGCGCGGCAAGCAGCGGGATATCCTCGCGCCGGGCTCGCAAGGGCGGCGTCGCAATGACGTCGAAGGCGAGGCGGTCGAGAAGATCGGCGCGGAATTTTCCGTCGGCCGCCATTGCGGGAAGATCGACATTCGCCGCCGCGACGATCCGGACGTCGGCCGACGCGCGTCTCGCCGCCGCCGACCCGCTCATATTCGCCATATTCGATGACGCGCAGCAGTTTTTCCTGAATGCGCATGCTCGCCGACGCGATCTCGTCGAGAAAGAGCGTGCCGCTATTCGCGCGCTCGAACCGCCCGGCATGCCGCTTCGTCGCGCCGGTGAAGGCGCCCGCTTCGTGACCGAAGAGTTCGCTGTCGAGGAGGTCTTCGGCGAGCGCCGCGCAGTTCAGCTTGACGAACGGGCCTTCCCATCGCGGCGACAGGAAGTGGATGCGCCCGGCGATCAGCTCCTTGCCCGAGCCCCGCTCGCCCAAATGAGCAGCGGCCGGTCGAGCGCCGCCGCGGCGGACGCATGCGCGAGCGCCTCCTGAAAGGTCGGCGATTGTCCGATCAGATCTGGCGGCTGGCGAGACGATCCGTCATCGGCGAATAATACCATCGATACGATGTGTAAAAAGCACCTGCATGCAAGGTAAAAAATGCCATCAATGACAGAAGCGCTGAGCGTGCGAAACTAAATAATATATAGCTAAATCAGCATGTTAGGTGGATGCCGACCGACTTGGCACGGGTTCTCGCAAACAAAAGGTTAACCAGAGCGGCGAACGGCCACCCGAACGACGGGCCAGAAGGAGACAAGGACATGAGCTACTTCCGCTACGAAGACCGGGACCACTACTGGGAGGCCCGTTTCCGCCGCGCCTGCCGCGGCACGCGAGGGATTCGCCTGGGGCGCCTTCCTCATTGGTTTCGTCCTCGGCGCCATTATCTTCTGACGGGGACAAGGACATGGGCGTATTTTCAAGACTGACCGACATCGTCAATTCCAACATCAATTCGATGCTCGACAAGGCGGAGGATCCGGAAAAGATCGTTCGTCTCATCATCCAGGAGATGGAAGACACGCTGGTCGAGGTGCGAAGCCGCGCCGCGCGCGCGATCGCCGACAAGAAGGAAATCGAGCGCCGCAAGACGGAGATTGAACTTCGCTCGCGCGAATGGGAATCGAAGGCTGAACTCGCCATCGCCAAAGGCCGCGACGATCTTGCAAAGGGCGCGATCGCCGCCAAGCGCAAGGCGCTCGAAATGGTCGACCTCTTCGACGAATGAACGCGAGGCGATCGACAAGAGCATTGAGAAGGCGAATGAGGATCTCGAAAAGCTGCAGGCGAAGCTGAAGGAAGCGAAAGCCAAGCAGCGCAGCCTCGAAATCCGGCGCTCGGCGGCGGAAGGAAGCCTGCAGGATCAACCGGCGGTCTATGACGGGCGCATCGACGAGGCGATGTTGCGCTACGAGCGCTACGAGCGGCGCATCGACGAGATGGAGGCGGAGGCGGAAAGCTACGTCCTCGGCCGTCCGAAATCGCTCGAACAGGAATTCCGCGAGCTTGAACCGCCGAAGACGACGTCAACGCCGAATTCGACGCGCTCAAGAAACGGGTCGCGGAACGCGTCGGCGGCGCGTCATAACGCGCTCGAGGGAGAGGGCGAGGAATGGATACAGAACGCTTGGCCGTTCATCGTCGCGATCGTCGCGATCGTCTTCATCGGCCTTCCGTCGATGATCATGCACTACGTCACCGAGCTTCGGAAAACGAAGGCGCCGACGCCCGACGATGAACGGCTCGTTGAAGATCTCTGGCGCACGGCGCAGCGGCTTGAACGCCGCGTCGACGCGCTGGAGACGATCCTCGACAAGGAAGCGCCAAAATGGCGCGACGACTACAAGGATCGCCCCCATGCATAGGCGCCGCCGCAGGGCTCGCGACGATGGTCCAGGACGCAATGGCGTCCATCCGGAAGTCGAGCGGTTCATTTCGCACATGAACGATTATTTCGACAACCGTCATCGCCGGTACGCGCATCACGTCGGCGATCCAGGACCGGGGCCGAACCGCCATCGCATCTACCGCAATACGCGGGGCGGCAAGATCGCCGGCGTCTGCGCCGGCGTCGCCGATTATTTCGGCTGGCGGACCAAATACGTGCGCGTCGCCGCGATCCTGTTGACGGTGTTCTTCTTTCCGGTCCCGATTTTCATTTATGCCGCCGCGGCGTTTTTCATGCCGCCCGGCGATCCGATCGCGATGCGCTATGAAGATCCGGAAGAGGAACGTTTCTGGCGCAATTATTCGATGAAGCCGAAAGTGACGTATTCGGAATTGCGTCACCGGTTCCGCGCGCTCGACGCCCGCGTCGCCGATATGGAGCGGGCGGTGACGTCGAGCGACTACGCCTTGAGAAAAGAGTTCCGCGATCTCGAAAGCGGAGCCTAGGACTGACAATTTTGACAGCGCGCTGACGGCTGCGATCCGGCCGACGGGAGAGGTGCGCGTTGAGGGACGAGGGAGAGATTTCTATGACGCGCATCGCCAATTTCATCGGCGCGATCCTGTTCGCCACGATCTGCCTTGCCGCGGCGGTGCTCGCGGGCGCCGACGGCGCGCAAGCGCGGTCCGCGAACGCCGAACCGCCAAGGGCTTGCTGCATATTCATGATCTTCTGACGGCGTTCGGCAGGTTGCATCGCTGGCTGGGAGGAGGGTAATCTCGTTCCGACCCATTCGGGGCCCCATGGCGCGGCCCCCCAGCGAGGACGCGAGGACCATGGCGAAGAGGCGCCGCCGACGGCGCCGGACGCCCGATGCGCCGCAAGGCGCAAGCGGCGCGCCGGCGGACCCGAAGCCGGATATCCCCCCTGAAAAGATCGAGCCTGACGTTTCGTCCGTGCGCCCGTCGCCGCGCGCCGCCGAAAGCGAGGCGCGTCCGGCGCGCCCGCAAGACCGCTTCGCGGCGCTTGATCTTGGTACGAACAATTGCCGGCTGTTGATCGCCGCGCCGCGCGGCAAGGGCTTTCGCGTCTTCGACGCCTTTTCGCGCATCGTGCGCCTCGGCGAGGGGATGTCGTCGTCTGGCGCCTTGTCCGAAGCGGCGATCGAGAGAACGCTCGACGCGCTCAAGGTCTGCGCGGAGAAGATCACGCGACGCGCCGTGACGCGTCAGCGCTGCATCGCGACGCAGGCCTGCCGCGCCGCGTCGAACGGCGAGGAATTCCTGGCGCGCGTCAAGGACGAGATCGGGCTTCACTTCGAGATCATCACGCCGGCGGAGGAGGCGAGCCTCGCGGTCGCCGGCTGCGCCGACCTTGTCGACGATGCGGCGCAAGCGGGCCTCATTTTCGATATCGGCGGCGGATCGACGGAGCTTTCCTGGGTGAGGCCGCCGGTCAACGGCGCCGGGCCTGAAGTCGCCGCGTGGACGTCGATGCCGATCGGCGTCGTCTCGCTTTCGGAACGCTTCGGCGGCCGCGAGCTTTCTCGCGAAACGTATGACGAGCTTGTCGACTGGGTGCGCGGCGAGATTGCGGGCTTCGGCGATCCTGCGGGGCTTCGCGACATTTTCACGTCAGGCCGCGGCCATTATCTCGGTACGTCCGGCACGGTGACCTCGATCGCCGGCGTGCACCTCAACCTGCCGCGTTATCGCCGCGACGCGGTCGACGGCTTGTGGCTGTCGGCGGACGAAGTGCGGAGCGTCACCGAGCGGCTGCGCGCCATGAGCTATGAAGAGCGCGCGAACGAACCGTGCATCGGCGTCGAACGCGCCGATCTTGTCGTCTGCGGCTGCGCGATCCTCGACGCCTTGCTGATGGAATGGCCGTCGACGCGCATCCGGGTCGCCGACCGGGGATTGCGCGAAGGAATTCTCGTCGGGCTCGCGCAGGCGCACAACAAGGCGCGCGAGCGCCGGCGCAGCCGCCGCCGGCGCCGCAATGCGACGCCGGCGACTTCAGCGACAATCACTTCTTCCTGAAAAATCCGCCGAACGCCTTGCCGGCGATCGCGACGACGTCTTCGGCGACATTGCCGTCGCCATCAGCGTCGATCCATTTCAGGATGCCTGACAGCTCGTTAGGCGCGGCGGTCTCGGCTTTTTTGCTTTCAGCTTTCACGAGGCCCGCGAGCGCGCCCGCATCAAGGCCGCCATCGTGCTTTGCTTTGCCGAGGCCGGCGAGGATCGCCGGCGCCGCCATCGCGAGGAGTTTCGCGATCTGGTCGGGGTTCGCGCCGGCCGCTTTGGCGAGCGCCATTTCCGCCTGTCCCTGTTTCGCGCCGAGAATGTGGCCGAGGATGCGGCGCCCGTCGTCCATGACGTCGTCATCGCCCGCGCGCGCGGCGTTCTTGAGAAGGCTGCCGTCATGTTTCGAAAGCGCCTTCGCGAGCGCTTCGGCGCCGCCCGGCTGTGCAACGTTCTTTTTAAGGCCGTTCATCAGGACCGCCGTCGCCATCGGCATCAGCGCCTTCACCGCCGCCTCGTTGAGACCCGTCTTCGCCGACGCCTTTCCCGACATCTGGCTGAACGCGGCCCGGCTCAATTCTTCCATCAAAGACATGTGACCCCTGTCCGTTTCTTCTCCCGCGACGCGGCCTATGGCCGCCGATTGTGGCGAAATCCGGAATTGATCGCCTTTACGACTCGAAAACCGCTCTGCTATAGCGCGCCATGGAGCGGCGGAAATCAGCATCGAAGAGGCCGACCAAGCCTCACGCAGGCAAGGCCAACAAGCGCGCCCCGACCGATCAGGCGACGACCGCGCTCGGCGCGGTTCCCAAAAAGCGCGGCCTCAAGGCCGATCCCGCAAAATCGAAGGAAGGTTCCTCCGGCCAGCGCGAGATGCGCGTCAATGTGAAGACGGCCAAGAAGCGGAAGCTCTCATCGACGCTCTGGCTCGACCGGCAGCTGAACGATCCTTACGTCGTGCGCGCCAGGGCGGAAGGCTATCGCAGCCGCGCCGCCTACAAGCTGAAGGAACTCAACGAAAAATTCGCACTGATCCGCAAGGGCTCGCGCGTCGTCGATCTTGGCTCGGCGCCCGGCGGCTGGCTGCAGGCGGCGGTTGAAGCCGGCGCGACGCGCGTCGTCGGCATCGATTATCTGCCGATGCCGCATGTGACCGGCGCCGAGCATCTCGAACTCGACTTCCTTGACGACGCGGCGCCGGAGCGGCTCAAGAAATTCCTCGGCGGCGAGGCGGACGTCGTTCTTTCCGACATGGCGGCGCCGACGACCGGCCACAAGAATACGGATCATGTCCGCATCATCGCGCTCGCCGACGCCGCACTCGATTTCGCGACGGATGTGCTGGCGCCCGGCGGCGCCTTCGTCTGCAAGGTGTTTCAGGGCGGCGCCGAGAGCGACCTCTTCGGGCGGCTGAAGGAAAATTTCAGGGCGGTCAAACACGCCAAGCCGAAATCCTCCCGCGCGGATTCGGCGGAGATGTATGTCGTCGCGACGGGGTTCAGGGGAAGGAGCTGAGTATGTTCAACGCCAATAGTCTTTATATGCCGCGCCGCGTCCGGGATGGCAGCGTTCCCGCCAGAAAGATTGTCGCCGCCGCTTTGCTCTTCGCGATCGCCGGCTGCGCCGCGACGGACGGAACGCCCGGCGGGCCGAAACAATATCAGTCGCTTTCGGCGCCGACGCCGGATGGGGTCGCCATGAAGCTCACGTCCGCTGACAACAGCCAGAACGTCTCGGTGAAAGTCGGAACGAAGGTTGCGGTCGAACTCGTCGGGGTTCCGACCGCCGGCTATATGTGGAAAGTGACCGAACTACCGTCCTTCATCGAAGCGGCGGGCGAATATGGCGGGCCGACTTCATCGGCGCAGCTGGAGCCGGGGTTCGCCGGCGGCAATCACTGGGAGGCGTTCCTGTTCACCGTGACGGCGACGGGCGAAGGCGTCTTGCGCCTCGAACAGCGCCGTCCGTGGGAAGACGATGCGGAGCCCGCGACAGACGCCTTCTCCGTCTATCTCTTCGCCGAGGAATGAGCATGCAGATTCGCGAAGCGCTGACGTTCGACGATGTGTTGCTGGAGCCGGGTCCCTCGGAGGTGATGCCGTCGCAGGTGTCGACCAAAGCGCGGCTGACGCGCGAAGTGACGCTCAACATTCCGATTCTCTCGTCCGCAATGGACACGGTGACGGAAGCCGAAATGGCGATCGCGATGGCGCAGAACGGCGGCATCGGGGTGCTTCACCGCAATTTGTCGACGGAAGAGCAGGCCGAGCACGTCCGCCGCGTCAAGCGCTTCGAGAGCGGCATGGTCGTCAACCCGCTGACGCTTGCGCCGGATGCGACGCTCGATCAGGCGTGGAAGATCATGGACGAGCGCAAGATCTCCGGCTTCCCGGTCGTCGAGAAAAGCGGCAAGCTCGTCGGCATCCTGACGAACCGCGACATGCGTTTTGCGACGGACGGCAAACAGCGCGTCGCCGACATGATGACGAAGGAAAATCTCATCACCGTGCGGCCCCATGCGAGCCGCGAGGAGATCACGCGGCTTTTGCACCAGCATCGCATCGAACGCCTCATCGTCGTCGATGAGGCCTACCGCTGCATCGGCCTCGTCACCGTCAAGGACATCGAGAAGGCGCAGAAATATCCGAACGCTGCGAAAGACGCCGAAGGCCGCCTTCGCGTCGCCGCCGCCTCGACCGTCGGCGCCAAGGGCTATGAACGCGTCGAAGCGCTGATCGACGCCGGCGTCGACGTCATCGTCATCGACACCGCTCACGGACATTCGGCGCAGGTCCTCGAGCAGGTGACGCGCATCAAGAAAGCCTCGAACCTGACGCAAGTCATCGCCGGCAATATCGCGACCTATGAAGGCGCGAAGGCGCTGATCGACGCCGGCGCCGACGCGATCAAGGTCGGGATTGGTCCCGGTTCGATCTGCACGACGCGCATTGTCGCGGGCGTCGGCGTGCCGCAATTGACGGCCGTGATGGACGCGGCGCGCGCCGCCAAGGGAACGGGCGCCGCCATCATCGCCGACGGCGGCATCAAATATTCGGGCGACGTCGCAAAAGCCCTCGCCGCCGGCGCCGACTGCGTGATGATCGGTTCGCTCCTCGCCGGGACAGACGAGGCGCCGGGCGAAATCTTCCTCTATCAGGGTCGTCCGTACAAATCCTATCGCGGCATGGGCTCGATCAGCGCGATGGCGCGCGGGAGCGCCGACCGCTATTTCCAGGCGGACGTCGCCGAGGAGATGAAGCTCGTTCCCGAAGGGATCGAGGGCCAGACCCCCTATAAGGGCCCGGCCGGCCCGATCCTCCATCAACTCGTCGGCGGCGTCAGGTCGTCGATGGGCTATGTCGGCGCGGCGACGATCGAGGAGCTGCAAAAGCGCGCGCGCTTCGTGAAGATCACCAACGCCGGCCTTCGCGAATCTCACGTCCACGACGTGCAGATCACGCGCGAGGCGCCGAACTATCCGACGACGTCATAGTGGCGGAAGGCCTGAAAGAGTTCGTCATTCCGGGGCCGCGCGCGGCGCGGAACTCGGAATCCATGATTCAGGGCGCACTGGACTCCGGGTTCGCGACGTGTCGCGCCCCGGAGTGACGGGAGCCAATTAGGCGGTCGAGCATGTCTCCTTTTCTCTCTCCGATCCTCCTCCTCATCGCCTCGAACGTCTTCATGACGCTCGCCTGGTACGGGCATCTCAAATTCAAATCGACGCCGCTGTTGATCGTCATCGTCGCGGCCTGGGGGATCGCGTTCATCGAATACTGCCTCGCCGTGCCGGCGAACCGCATCGGCCACGCGGTCTATTCGGCGGCGCAGCTGAAGACGATGCAGGAGGTGATCACGCTCGTCGTGTTCGCGATCTTCTCGGTCGTCTATCTGAAGGAGCAGATCAGCTGGAACATAGCGATCGGCTTTGCGCTGATCGCGGCCGGCGCCTGGTTCGTGTTTAAAGGATGACGCCGTGAGGGAATCCGGCCGCGTTTCCGCCGCCATCGTCATTCTTGAAGATTTCGAACGCCGCCGCGTGCCCTTGAAAACCGCGATCGCCGACTGGGCGAGGAATGCGCGCTTTGCCGGCGCGAAGGACCGCGCGTGGATTTCGGGGTTGTGCCTCGACGTTTTGCGCCGGCGCCGGTCGCTCTCGGCGGCGATGGGCGATGAAAGCGTCCGCGCGGCGACGCTCGCCGCGCTCAAAAAGCTTTGGGGACGAAGCGTCGACGACATCGCGGCGCTGGCGGCGGAAGCGCCGCACGGCCCGGGCGCGCTGACGCCGGTCGAACGGCAGGCGCTGCTGCAACAAGAACCGCTCATCCCGGCGAAAGCCGGGATCCATGCGGCGCTGGACCTGGATCCCGGCTTTCGCCGGGATGAGCGGTTGTCAATTATCGCCGACTTCCCCGACTTTCTCGAACCATCCGTACAAAGAGCGTTCGGCGACGACGCGGCCGCCCAAATGCGCGCCTTCGCCGCGCGCGCCGACGTCGATCTCCGCCTCAACACCTTGCAGGCGAAAGCGGAAAAAGCGCTGGACGCGCTCTCGACGGTCGGCGCCGCCGCTCATCCGTTCGTTAGAACCGCGGCGCGCATCACCGCGCCCGACGCGACGGATCGCGCGCCCGCCGTCACCATCCTCCCGGCGTTCAACAAGGGGTGGGTCGAAGTGCAGGATCTCGGCAGCCAGATCGCTTCGCTCGCGGCGGGCGACGTCAAGGGCGCGCAGGTTCTCGACCTTTGCGCGGGCGGCGGCGGCAAGACGCTGGCGCTTGCGGCGATGATGGAGAACAAGGGCCAGCTCTATGCCTATGACAGCGACGCGCGCCGCCTCCAGCCGCTTTACGAGCGTGCGCGCCGCGCGGGCGTCCGCAATCTTCAGATCGTCAATCCGGCGACCGACAAGGCCGCGCTCGAGGTGCTTGCGGCGAAAATGGACGTCGTCTTCATCGACGCGCCGTGCACGGGATCGGGCACCTGGCGGCGCCATCCCGACACCAAATGGCGTCTGACGCCGGACCAGCTCGCGCGCCGCATGGTGGAGCAGGATTTCGTGCTGAAGGACGGCGCGCGCTTCGTGAAGCGGGGCGGGCGCATGGTCTATGTCACCTGCTCCTTCCTGATGGAGGAGAACGAGGACCGGCTCGCGGCGTTTCTTGCGGCGCATCCGGACTTCCGCGAAACGCGCGCTCTGGAAGCAATTGAAGCGTCGGGCCTGTTGACGGCCGAAGGCCGCGCGGCGCTCGCGCCTTGCGAGACCAAGGACGGCGGCTTGCGCATGACGCCAGCGCGAACCGGGACAGACGGATTTTTCGTGGCGGTGATGAAGAAAACCTAGAGCGACTTCTTCGTCTCGGTCAGCGTGATGACGCCGCGCTCAAGACGCTGCAC
This sequence comes from uncultured Alphaproteobacteria bacterium, assembly GCA_963765165.1. GTDB lineage: Bacteria > Pseudomonadota > Alphaproteobacteria > Caulobacterales > Parvularculaceae > Amphiplicatus. The sequence continues at coordinate 147,830 of CAVXVQ010000001.1, forward strand.
CGCGCGCGCATTGTCGATCTTCAGCGCAAAGACGATCGCGCCGTCGAGCGTCGTCACCTTGCCGGTTTTCGTCATCGTTTCCGGCGCGACGAAGGCGATGACGTCGCTCGCGCTTTCATATTTGCCGAGCGTGCCGTCCTCGCGTCCGACGAGGATCGTATAGACGCCCTCGAATTTGACGCCGTTCGAATAGTCGACTTTCTCGCCCTTCAGCGCTTCGGCTGCGAGCAGGGGAACGATCTCGGCGACCGAGGCGATGCCATGCGCCTCGACCGGCTTGACGCCGGCGTCGCGCTCGATCTGATAGCCGCCGCCTTCGACGGGCACGAGGCGGAACGCCGCTGGCGCTTCACCGGCGATGGCCACGGCCGCAAAGGCGGGCGCGGCGGCGAGGAGGAAAATGGCGAAATGGCGCATGGCGGGTCTCCCGGGGAATCGTTCATGGAATGCAACGCCGACGATCATAGCGCGGTTCGCCCGACTGCCGCAGCCCTTGCAAATTATTGTTGCGTAAGCGGCGGGCGATTCGCGCCGCCTTTTATGGTAGGGTTAGCCGCCTTAGCCAAGGGAGAGATTCCGATGGACATGCCAAAACCCGGAGCCGCGCAGGAAAAGCTGAAAATCATGATCGGCGAATGGCAAGGCCAGGAAAAAATGCACCCAACGCCGTGGATGCCCGAAGGCGGCGTCCGCGACGCTAAAATCTCGAACCGCCTCGCGCTCGACGGGTTCGCGATCATCCAGGACTACGCCCAGTTCGACGCCGGCAAGCCGGCCTTTGTCGGTCATGCGGTAATCCTGAAGAATCCCCACGCCGACACCTATCAGATGTATTGGTTCGACCTGTTTTCGCCATCGGTCTTCGAAGGCTCGTTCGACGGCAAGACAGGCGCTTTCCTGTCGAAATCGCCGATGGGAACAACCAGAGCCAGCTGGGATTTCTCGAGGCCGCGCGCTTATGCGTTCAAGATGGAGACCTCTCAGGATGGCAAATCCTTCACGCCGATGATGGACGGGGAATACCAGAAAGTCTGAACGGTTGGCGCGCGGGCGGGAGTTGCGCTAGATGGCTCGCCATGACTTTGGACCCGCACGCCGCCCTCCACGAACGCGTCCTGATCGTCGATTTCGGCTCTCAGGTGACGCAACTGATCGCCCGGCGCCTGCGCGAAGCGGGCGTCTATTGCGAAATTCATCCTTTCAACCGCGCCGATGAAAAATTCATCGACGCCTACAAGCCGAAAGCGATCATTCTTTCGGGCGGGCCGGCGAGCGTCAAAACCGCCGCGTCTCCGCGCGCCGACAAGGCCGTCTTCGACGCCGGCGTTCCTGTCCTCGGCATCTGTTACGGCGAACAGACGATCTGCGCGCAATTGGGCGGCGACGTCGAGCGCTCCGACCATCGCGAATTCGGCCGCGCGCATGTCGAGGTGAAGAAGGCGAGCCCGCTCTTTGACGGCGTCTGGGAAAAGGGCGGCCGCTATCAGGTCTGGATGAGCCATGGCGACCGCGTCAACGCCATTCCCGCGGGCTTTGAAATCATCGCGACGTCGGAGGGCGCGCCCTTCGCCGCGATCCATGACGCGACGCGCAACATCTACGCGGTGCAGTTCCACCCCGAAGTCGCGCACACGCCGGACGGCGCAAAGCTCCTCCGCAATTTCGTGCGCGACGATCGCCGGCCTCAAGGGCGACTGGACGATGGCGTCGTTCCGCTCGGAAGCGATCCGCGAGATCCGGAAACAGGTCGGGGCCTCGCGCGTCATCTGCGGCCTTTCGGGCGGCGTCGATTCTTCCGTCGCGGCGGTGCTCATTCACGAAGCGATCGGCGAGCAATTGACCTGCGTCTTCGTCGATACGGGGCTGATGCGAGCGGGAGAAGGCGCCGACGTCGTCCGTCTCTTCCGCGACAGCTACAATATTCCGCTGGTTCACGTTCAGGCGGAGGATCTGTTCCTCGGCAAATTGAAGGGCGTCGATGATCCGGAAAAGAAGCGCAAGATCATCGGCGCGACCTTCATCGACATCTTCGAGGCGGAAGCGAAAAAGATCGACGGCGCGGAATTCCTCGCGCAAGGAACGCTCTATCCCGACGTCATCGAAAGCGTCTCCTTCGACGGCGGCCCGTCGGTGACGATCAAGTCGCACCACAATGTCGGCGGCTTGCCTGCGCGCATGAATCTGAAACTCGTCGAGCCCTTGCGCGAATTCTTCAAGGACGAGGTGCGGGCGTTGGGGCGCGAGCTCGGCCTCCCCGATCATTTCGTCTCGCGCCATCCCTTCCCCGGACCGGGACTCGCCATCCGCATTCCGGGCGAGGTGACGAAGGAGAAGGCGGACATTTTGCGGCAAGGCGGACGCGATCTATCTCGACGAAATCCGCAAGGCGGGTCTCTACGACGAGATCTGGCAGGCGTTCGCGGTGCTGCTCCCGGTGCGGACGGTCGGCGTCATGGGCGATGAACGCACCTACGACCATGTGCTGGCGCTGCGCGCCGTCAATTCGACCGACGGCATGACGGCGGATTATTACCCGTTCAGCCACGACTTCCTCGGCCGCTGCGCGACGCGCATCATCAACGAATGCCGCGGCGTCAACCGCGTCGTCTATGACGTGACGAGCAAGCCGCCGGGGACGATCGAGTGGGAGTAGGCGCCGGCATCGACGACATCTACGACGCCCAATTTGTGAAGGGAGTCTTCGACCGCTGCTCCGGCAAGTACATCACCTTCAGTCTTGTTTGTTCGCTTGGCTTCACCGAGCGCTGGCGCCGACAATGCGTGGAGTCTCTGCCTGACCTGCCAGTCGCTGCAGCACGCGGCCTCGACCTCATGGCGGGTACCGGTGAGGTCTGGCCACATCTGCTCAGGCGGTTCAGCAACATCGAAGCGATCACGGCGGTCGATATTTCGACGGGTATGCATCAGCGGGCGATGAAGCGGCTTCACAAACTCCGTGCGAAGCGCATCAAGTTCATTGAGGACGATGTGCTGAAAAGCGAGTTGCCGCCAGCGAGCGCCGACTTTATTATCTCGACTTTCGGGCTCAAGACTTTCAATAGCGTTCAGCACGAGAAGCTGGCTGCGCTGGTTGCGCGTGTGCTAAAGCCCGGCGGCTCATTCGCGCTGATCGAGGCCTCGGACCCAAAAGGATGGTGGCTTCGGCCGCTATACCTCTTTCATCTGCGGGTGGTGTTGCCGCTAATCGAGCGCGTGTTTCTTCGCGGCGCGCAGGACTTCGCGATGATCGGCGCCTACAGCACTAACTTCGGCAATGCTGCGGAGTTTGCCGAAATGCTGAGGTCGGAGGGCCTGACCGTTAAGTATCGGTCCTACTACTTCGGTTGTGCCACCGGTGTTTCCGGACGGAAGATGGCCGGCGCATGAGCTCGCGCAAGAACAGCCAGCATCGATGCCGCGTGCTTCGAACGTCGAGTGGAAAAATTTGTAGCTACGCCGTAGGGCGGGCTTTAGCCCGCCAATTTGGATCAGCGCTCGGAGAAGTCGGCGGGCCGAGGCCCGCCCTACGCGCGGCGTTTCGGCCTGACCCGAAAAGCGGCCGTTCCCGCCGCGCTTCAACCGCCGAAAAAATTTGCGGAACCCTGTCGATTTCGGACAATCTCGTTCGTCGTCCCGATAGGACGCCAAAGGGGCGGGCTCAAACAAGGAGACAGACGATGCGGGTTATGGTGTTCGTGAAAGCCGCTGAGAACAGCAAAATGGAGTGGCCCCCGACGCCCGAGGAACTCGCGGCGCGCGCGCGAGGGGCGCGCGGGAGGCTCGGCGTCGCGTGATATCATCGGTTGGGGCCGGTTTTGAACGGATCTACCGTCCTTACGTCAAACCATTTGAAGTCCTTCACATTGCGCGTCGCGACGATCAGGTGAGTGAACTTCCGCGATCGACGCGATCATCGCATCTTCGATGAGGGGATCGCTTTTTCCATGCATCATGCGTGCGAAGACGCGGAACGCTGGCGCATCCATCGGCAAAACATTGTAAGTCTCCGCGACCTGATCGAGCCAGGCTTCGATCTCGGCCGCCTTCGCCGCATCCTGATCGCGCGTGATTTCGACGCCCGTCTGAATCTCGCCGATCGTCGGAGCGCCGATGAAAATGTCCTTGTCGTCAATCGCCTGCAGCCATGCGACGACGGCGCCGTGCGGCTTGACGCGGCGAAGCTCCGAAATGACGTTGGTGTCGAGGAGATACATCGCGTCAGAGCGCCGGCGGCGGGCGCCGTCTCATTTTTCCGCGCGGCGGAATGTCGAGATCGCCTCGAGCGGCGGGCGAGAGCAAAAGGTCCTTAAGGCTCGGGCGCGCCGCGTGTTGCATCCGGCGCCATTCGTCGAGCGGGGCGAGGACAGCCGCCTCAACGCCGCGCTTCGTCACGATCTGCGGCCCTTCGGCGAGACATGTCTCAAGAAGCTCGCTGAACCGCGCCTTCGCATCCTGTACGGGCCAATGTTTTGGCATCTTCGAGTTCTCCGTCCCCGCTGATTTAACGACCTGCAATGGGCAGGAATTGATCTATCTAGTCAGAAGACTAGTCATAGCTCGAGTTCTTGTCAAGCCCGGCGCGCGGCCTCCTGTCCCGTTCGCGCGCTCCAACCGCCGAAAAAAATTTGCAGAACCCTGTCGATTTCGGACAATCTCGCTCGTCGTCCTGACAGGACGCCAAAGGGGCGGGCTCAAACAAGGAGACAGACGATGCGGGTTATGGTGTTCGTGAAAGCCGCTGAGGACATGAAAATGGACGGGCCCCCGACGCCCGAGATGCTGGAGGCGTTCGCGGCGATGGACGCCTTCACCGAGGAGCTGGTCAAGGCCGGAATCTTCATCGCCGCCGCCGGCCTCAAGAACGGCGCTGACGCGAAACGCGTCGTCTTCGATGGTCCCCGCCGCACGGTGATCGACGGGCCGTTCGCCGAGAGCCGCGAACTGGTCGCCGGCTTCTCGATCTGGGAGGTCAAGGACATGGACGAGGCGATGGCCTGGGCCAGGCGCTCCCCCAATCCCATGCCGGGCAAGAAGAGCGAGATCGAAATCCGGCCGTTCTACGAGGCGGCGGATCTCGCCGAGTTCATGACGCCCGAGGAGCTCGCGGCGCCGCGCGAGGGGACGCGCGGGAAGCTCGGCGTCGCGTAGCTGGAGGTCATGCAGCATGGCGACGCTCGTCTTTGGAATGAACCAGTCGCTCGACGGCTATGTTGATCACATGAAGTTTGCGCCTGATCCGGCGCTCTTCCGTCATTTCATCGAGGAGGCGGAAGCGCAGGCGGGCAGCATCTACGGTCGCCAAATCTATGAGGTCATGCGGTACTGGGACGACGATCATCCTGAATGGGGTGCGGAGGAGCGCGCCTTCGCGGCGGCGTGGCGTCGCCAACCGAAATGGGTTGTCTCGCGCTCGTTGAAATCGGTCGGCCCCAACGCCACGCTTGTTGGGGATGATCTTGAGGGCGCGATCCGCGCGCTGAAGGCCGAGCGCGACGGAGAGATCGAAGTCGCCGGCCCCAATCTGGCGCGAAGTCTCACCGACCTTGGCCTGATCGATGAGTACCGGATCTACCTGCACCCCGTCGTGCTTGGTTGCGGCAAGCCATATTTCGCCGGACCCCGGCCGCCGCTCCGCCTTGTGACTCATGATCGGATTGGCGAGGACGTGATCAGGTTGACCTACGTTCCTGCCTGATCCCACCGCCGGCCAGAGTGCTTGCTTGTCTCCCTTGCGGCCTTGCCCGAAAAAGGCGGCATGACCGCAGGCGAGACGCACACCGTGGACGAAACGCATCGGGCGATCGAAGCGACCTTTCGCATTGAACGGGCAAGGCTCATCGCGGGCCTTGCGCGCATGGTGCGCAATGTCGATGTCGCTGAGGAGCTGGCGCAGGACGCGCTGGTCGCGGCCCTTGCAGAATGGCCGAGGACCGGCGTTCCGATCAATCCCGGCGCCTGGCTGATGGCCGTCGCCAAACGGCGCGCCATCGACGCCCTCCGGCGCGACAAGATGCGCGGGCGCAAGCACGCGGAGATCGCCCACACACTGGACGAGGCGGTTCAACGGCGGGACGCAAGCGATCGAAGCGGCCGCACTTGGAAAGGTTTGGGACGATGATCTCGGCGACGAGCTCCTGGGCCTCATCTTCACCGCCTGTCACCCGGTGATTTCGCCCGATGCTCGCGCGGCGCTCACCCTCAAGGTGGTCGGCGGTCTTTCGACCGACGAGATCGCCCGCGCGTTCCTCACGAGCGAGGCGACGATCGCGCAGCGCATCGTCCGTGCCAAGAAGACCATCGCCAAGGCCGGGCTCGATTTCGAGACGCCGCGCGGCGCCGAACGGGCGGCGCGGCTCGCCTCGGTGCTTGAGGTCATCTATCTCATTTTCAATGAAGGCTATGCGGCGACGGCCGGCGACGACCTTGTCCGGCCGGGCCTGTGCTTCGAAGCGCTACGGCTCGGCCGCATCCTCGCGGGATTGATGCCAGAGGACGCCGAAGTGTTCGGCCTCTTGGCGTTGATGGAAATTCAGGCGTCGCGTTTACAAACGCGCACCGGGCCGGACGGCGGCTTCATTCCGCTCACCGAGCAGGATCGCGCACGCTGGGACCATTTGCTGATCCGCCGGGGCCTCGATGCGCTGGCCCGCGCCGAAGCGCTGGCAAAGAACTGGGGGCGGATGACGGCCCCTATGTGCTGCAAGCCGCGCTCGCCGCCTGCCACGCCCGCGCGCGTCGAGGCCGCCAATACCGACTGGCCGCGCATCGCCGCGCTCTATGACCGGCTGCGCGCGGTGATGCCCTCGCCGATAGTCGATCTCAATCGCGCGATCGCGCACAGCATGGCTTTCGGGCCTGAAGCGGGCCTCCAACTGGTGGACGAGATCGCCGACGCCGCTGCCCTCCGCCACTACGCGCCCTTGCCGGCGGCGAGGGGCGACTTTCTGTTCCGGGCCGGGCGCCTCGCCGAGGCGCGTTCGGAATTCAAGGCTGCGGCCACGCTGACCCGCAACGTTCGGGAAAGGGCCTTTCTCCTCGCACGGGCGGACGCCTGCGACTGAATGCACCCAATCCTGTTTCCGAGGCGCCGCTCGGCAAGGCAAAAGCCGCCGGTCCACTCCGGGCGATTGCAACCCTGATGGAGCTGCCGGCGAATTTGCCCCTGACGCCGGCGCTCCTTCGTCTCGACCCCGACTTCGACAAGCTCCGAACGGACCCGCGCTTCATTGCGTTGCTGAAGGGCGTCTCCTGAACGAGCCTTCAGCGGCTTGTGTGGTGAAGGCTGCTGGCACGGCGACGCGGCGGCCTGCTTCACCCCGGTTCGAATTGAGTGGTAGTAGGTTTGCCGCGTCAGTTATTGATCGGATCAGGCTGGTAACGACGCCTCAACAAGGAGCCAATTCATGCCCAAAGTTCTCGTCACCGGCGGATCGGGGTTCATCGGCAGCCATGTGATCCTGCAGCTCATCGGTGCCGGGCATGAGGTTCGAACGACCGTGCGCAACCTTGCGCGCGAAAGCGAGGTTCGCGCGCTGTTGAAAGAGGGCGGCGCCGAGCCCGGCGCGCGGCTCACCTTTGCGGCGGCCGATCTTGAAAAGGATGACGGCTGGGGCGCTGCGGTCGCGGGTTGCGATTACGTTCAGCATATCGCCTCGCCCTTTCCGGCGGGCGTGCCGAAGGATGAGAACGACCTCATCGTTCCCGCGCGCGAGGGCGCCTTGCGCGTTCTTCGCGCGGCGAAAGACGCGGGCGTCAAGCGCGTCGTCCTCACGTCTTCCTTCGCCGCCGTCGGCTACGGCCAGCCCGCGCAGGACGCGCCTTTCAACGAGACGAACTGGACCGATCCGAATGGCGAGGGCGTGTCGCCTTACGTGAAATCGAAGACGCTCGCCGAGCGCGCGGCATGGGATTTCGTCGCGAAAGAAGGCGGACCGGAGCTTTCCGTCGTCAATCCGGTCGGCGTCTTCGGTCCGGTTCTTGGCCGCGATTATTCGACGTCGATTCTTCTGGTGCAGCGCTTGATGGACGGCGCGATGCCGGGCCTGCCGCGCATGATGTTCGGCGTTGTCGACGTGCGCGATGTCGCCGACCTGCACCTGCGCGCGATGACGAATCCCGCGGCGAAGGGCGAGCGGTTCCTCGCTGTCTCCGGCGGCTTCATGTCGATCGCGGAGATCGCGGCGGCGTTGCGCGCGCGGCTGGGCGAGGCGGCGCGGCGCGTGCCGACGCGCGAGTTTCCGGACTGGCTGGTGAAGCTCGGCTCGATGCGCGATCCTGCGGTGAAGCAGATCATCCCCGAACTCGGCAAGAAGCGGAACGCGACGAACGAAAAGGCGCGCCGCGTTCTCGGCTGGGCGCCGCGCAGCCCCGAAGACGCGCTGGTCGCGACGGCGGAGAGCCTTGTGCGACTGGGGCTGCTCAAGGGCGGCGACCGGAAAGCGGCTTGAAGCGGCTTGCCGTCGCCTAAGCGCCGCCCGCCTTCGCCTGCGCCATGATCGCGAGCGGGCGGCCTTCGTCGTCCTCGAAGAAATTCATCGATCCGTGCTTTTTGACCGCCCCCGCGAACGCCAATAGCGTTCGCGCCATGTCCGATTCCTTGTCGCTTTTCGTCACCCGAATTCACCGCGCCACGCTGAAGGACGCGGAAGCGCTCAACGCCGACATCGTCAAGGCCGCGCGCGTGATTGCGCGTGAGGACAAGGCGGGCCGCCTCTGGTGCCGCCGGAATTCCTATCCCGGCTACACGTCCTACGGATCGCTGACGGACCTCACCTCGCGCGCGCCATGTTTCGCGGACCTCAAGAAGCGGCTCGACGCCGAGGCAAAGGCGTTCGCGGCGCTCGCGCAGTTCGACCTCGGCGGCGGAAAGCTTCGCCTCGACAATATCTGGATCAACCTGCTCGAGCCCGGCGGATTTCACGCCGGGCACATTCATCCGTATTCGGTGATATCGGGAACCTATTACGCCCGCGTTCCGGACGGCGCGTCGTCGCTGAAATTCGAGGACCCGCGATTGGCCATGATGATGGCGGCGCCGCCGCGGCGCGAGGACGCGCCGGAAGAGATGAAAAGTTTCGCCTATGTCGCGCCGGGCGCCGGCATGGTTTTGATGTGGGAGAGCTGGCTCCGTCACGAGGTCGTCCGCAACGACGCCGAAGAGGCGCGCATTTCGGTCAGCTTCAATTATCGCTGGGCGTGAAAAAGCCGCCCCGCGAGGGGCGGCTTTTCCAGATCATCAATCCGGTTATTTGCCCCAGCGGCAGTCCGAGCGGTATTCCCCGCTTGGCGATGTCACTTCCTTGATGCCTTCGGGGCATCCGGGCCATGGCGCGTAATTGATCTGCGCGGATGAGGGACGCGGCGCGCCTTCCGGCAGATCGCCCTTGTCGTGATAGTTGAACATCGTGATGACGCCGTCCTTGTCGCGCTTGACGACCGAGTGCCATTCGCATGCCGCGTCATAATGATAGGCGCCCGCGCCGTCGCGGACGAGGCATCCTTCGCCGCTCGACGTCTGCGCGGCGTTTTCCGGCTTGTCGGGCTTGGCGAGAGCGGCGCCGAAAGGCGCGGCGATGAGAGCGCCTGTCGCAAGCGCTGCGCTCAAATGGAGCATCAATTTCGACATGGCTTTATCCTTCAGCTGTTTCGGCCCGCATCATGGCGAACCGACGACGGGAATAGAGGCGCAAATATCGCGAACGTCCAGCACGCGAGGTTGCGCCCGGACGTCAGCGCAATCGACGAGGAAGCCGCTCGCCATGTGACGATCAGTGTACGGCCTAACGTGGCCGCCGGCGCCAAAAATCGGATCGCGCGCAAAGGTGACGACCATTCCGGCGCGTCGCGGGCCCGAATGATGGTTAATTCGTCTATGTCGTTGATTCAGCTTGAAAATAAAAATCCATCCTACACCTCCACGGTGGCTTTATGCTGTCGTCGTCCACAGTGTTGGCAAGGAGTTGCGTATGATTGCGGAAAAGCGTTCAGAAAAAGCGGCAAGTTCGCCGGGCCTTTTACAGGCGGAAAAGCGGGGCGTTTCGGGCTGGAGCCCGCGCGCAGGGTCGAAAAAACGAAGCCGCCCGCGCCAAGAGGGCCCTGCGAATAGCAGCGAAACGGAGGCGCGCAATGGCTAAGAAGGTGTCTTCGAAAACGGCGGAGCAACGCTTTTTCACCGTGCTCAAGGACGCGGAGACGGCGCCTGTGATTATCGAACGATATGGCCGGCCCCGCGCGGCGGTCGTTTCCTACGAACGCTACCAGCTCTATGAAATGATCCTTGCGCATATGGTCAAGCAGGTGGCGGTCGACGAATTGCAAAACGCCTTCGTCAAAACCGGCGAGGGCCGACTCGGTCTCGCCAATCGATCGATCAAAAAAGCGCGCGCTTTCGGCGCGATGTTGGGCGCAGGCGGAACGGAGTGACATGACCCTTGCGAAAACCGCCGCGATCCTCGCCATCGGCGACGAGCTGCTTTCGGGCCGCACGCGCGACGCCAAACATGCATTTTCTCGCGGGCTGGCTGACGGCGCGCGCGATCGCGCTGAAGGAAGCGCGCGTCGTCGCCGACGACGAGCCGGCGATTGTCGAGGCGCTGAACGCGCTTCGCGCGAAATATGATTACGTCTTCACCTCGGGCGGCATCGGGCCGACGCATGACGACATCACCTATGAGGCGGTCGCGAAGGCGTTCGGGCGGCCGGTCGTCGAACACCCGGACGCGATCCGCCTCATCACCAAATGGTATCAGGCGAAAGGCGAGGAGGTGACCGCTCCCCGCCGCCGCATGGCGCTGATGCCGGAAGGCGCGGAGCTGATTACAAACCCCGTCACCGGCGCGCCAGGCGTTCGGATTGATAACGTCTTCGTGATGGCGGGCGTCCCCTCGATCTTCCAGGGCATGTTGAACGCCGTCGAAACGGCGCTTGAAGGCGGCGTTCTCATCCATTCGCGCGCGGTGACGGCGATGCGCCTTCCCGAATCGCGCCTTGCCGAGCAATTGTTGGCCATCCAGAAGGCGCTGAAGGGCGTCTCGATCGGCTCTTATCCGATCGATGGCGATGAAACGGGCGTCACCATTGTCGCCCGGTCGGAAAATCCCGCGATGGCGGAGGCGGCGATCGCGAGCGTCGCCGCCGCCATGCGCGCGCTCGGCGCGGAACCGGTCGCCGGCGAGAGGCCCGACCGCGAGAAAAGCGGACGGTGACGCGCAATGGTCGTATTGGCGTAAGGTGCGGCGCGCTGCGAAAAGGCGAGGAGAGGGAAGATGAGAAAGTCGATCTTGATTTTGTCGGCCGCTGCGGCGGCGTTTGCAGCGGCGCCCGCGTTTGCGGCGCCGGCGGCGGCGGCGGAGGAGGATTGCCGGCGACAAGCGGACCGCGCGTCGACGCGGCGCAGTCGTTCACCGACGGCGTCGCGGCGCTGCAGGCGAAAGATTACAAGAAAGCGGAAAAACACTTCGGCGAGGTCTTATCCGTTGCGCCGAAACATCCGGAAGCCAACTATTACATGGCGCTGTCGAAAATCGGGAACGGCAAGACGAAGAACGCCGTCCGCTATCTCGAAAAGGCGATCAAGGAGCGCGGCAATTTCGTCGAGGCGCGCGAACGCCTCGCGCTCGTCTCGGTCGAACTCGGCGACTCGGACGCGGCGCGCGCGCAGCTGACCGCGATCGAAGGGCTGAAAGCCGAATGCGCGAGCGAAGGCGTCTGCGACGATCCCTTCAAGGCGCGCGTCGATCTTGCGATCGAGCGGGTGAACGCCGCGCTCGGCGCTGCGACGGCGACCGGGGAGCCGGCGGCGGCCGAAGGCGCCAGCGAGACGTCGGACACGCCAGAAGACGCGGCGGATGAAGGATCGGCGGCGGAAGCGCCGGTCAATGACGACCAGCTTTCGCTCTTCTTCGCCCCGCGCGACGAGGGCGTCGCGCAATACAGGACGGCGGTCCGTCTCATTAACGAGGCGCGCTATGACGAAGCGATTGCAGATCTTTACGACGCTCAGGCGTCGGTCGGTCCGCACCCGGACATTCTCAACTATCTCGGCTATTCGCACAGAAAGCTCGGGATGATGGAAAAGGCGCAGGATTACTACGCGCAGGCGCTTGCGCTCGATCCTGATCACAAGGGCGCCAACGAATATCTCGGCGAACTTTATCTTGAGATCGGCGAGGTCGACAAAGCGAAGGCGCAACTGGCGAAGCTCGACGCGATCTGCGCCTTCGGCTGCGCCGAGCGCGAGGATCTGGCGCGCCTCATTACGCGACGCGAGGGAGCGTTCGCGGAGCGATGACAGAGTGCGTCGAGGACGATGCCCGCCTCTCCCGAGGGAGAGGTCGGGGTCTTTGTGTTTGCCTTTGCGCGGCATTGTTGGCGGCGCCGCTGGCCGTCGCCGCCGAACCGCTTGACGAGGCGCGCTGGGCAAGGCCCGGCGCCGATCTCGTCAGTCTGCTGACGACATCGCCCGGCGAGTGCCTGAGGCCGCCCGCGGATGAGGAAGACGCCTATAATATTGAAGTCGGGCGCGCGGCGTTCCGGACGCCCTTTCTCTTCGGCGGCGTTGCGGCGCGCGCCGGGCTTTCCTGCAATTCCTGCCATCGTGACGGTCAGGGCAATCCGGATTTCTTTCTTGACGGCCTCAGCGGCGAGCCGGGGACGGCGGATGTGACGTCATCGATCTTCAGCAAGGTCCGCGAGGATGGCGCGTTCAATCCGGTGAAAATTCCGACGCTCGTCGGGGCCGGCAAGAAGGCGTCGTTCGGGACCGTGTCGCCTCATGGATCCCTCGATGCGTTCATTTCAAGCGCCGTCGACAAGGAGTTCGCGGCGCGCCGCCGCCCTCCGCGGTGAAGGCGATCGCAGCCTATGTCGCCCGACTCGACGCGGCGTCATGCCCCAGGAAGCCGGAGAGGACGACGCTCTATTCCGCGATGAGCGATGCGCGCCGCGCGCTCTTTGCCGCCGAAAACGCGCTATCGCGAGGCGACGCGAAGACGGCGGATTTCCTGCTGCTCGCCGCGCGCGGCGAGCTTGGCCGCGTCCATCAACGGATGCCTGGCGAGGGGCTCGCCGCCGAGCGGGCCGCCCTGACCGATCTGTCGGCGGCGATCAGCGCGCTTCGCGAGGCGGCGCAATCGGACCCAAAGGCGGCGCTCGCCGCGACGCCCGCGCTTCTCGACCGGTTCAACGACGTTTTCGCGTTCGTCCACCACGCGAAAAAGAAAACGCTCTTCGAGCGCAAGGAATTGGCGCGCTGGCTTGAAGCGCAGGCGAAGGCGACGCATTAGACGCCCATGCTCAGCGTATTCGACATCTTCAAGATCGGCATCGGTCCATCGAGCTCGCACACGGTCGGGCCGATGCGCATCGGTCTGCGCTTTCTCGCCGAAGCGAACGAAGCGGGCGTTCTTGCCAAAGCGGTTGGCGCGAAGGTCGACCTCCACGGCTCGCTCGCGCTCACCGGAATCGGTCACGGCACGGACAAGGCGTCGATCCTCGGGCTCCTCGGCTTTGCGCCCGATGCGACGGACCCCGACGAAGCGGAAGCCGCCGTTCGCGCGTGTTCGCCGATCGAAGCGCCTGAAGCTGCACGAGGGGCCGGAGATCGCCTTCGATCCCGCCCGGGACATCGATCTCAAGGGCCAGATCATTCCCGACCGTGCATCCGAACGAGATGCGCCTTGCCTTGTTCGATGGATCGGGGGCCGAGATCTTCGCGCAAGTCTATTATTCCGTCGGCGGCGGCTTCATCGCGAGCGCCAGGCAACTGACCGCGCCCGCGCCGGGCGACATGATCAAGGACCCGCACAAATCGCCGTTCAGCTTCGGGTCGGCGGCGGAGCTTCTTGCGATCTGCAAACGCGACAATCTTGCGATCGACGAGGTCATCCTTCGGAACGAAGACGCGATCCGGCCGCGCGCGGAAACGCTCGTCGGCGTCGACCGGATATGGGCGGCGATGCGCGATTGCATTGACCGGGGCCTCCGGACTTCCGGCGTTCTGCCCGGCGGGCTTTCGGTCACGCGCCGCGCGCCAGGGTCTCTTCAAGAAACTCGTCGACGCCCCGCTCGCCAACGAGCGCGAGCAGCTGTTTGACTGGCTCAACGTCTACGCAATGGCGGTCAACGAGGAGAATGCGGCGGGCGGGCGCGTCGTCACCGCGCCGACCAACGGCGCCGCCGGCATCATCCCGTCCGTCATCCGGCATTATTGCGAAGACGATAACGGTCAGCATACGGATCATATAAGACGGTTTCTCGTCACCGCCGCCGGGATCGGCATGCTCTACAAGCAGCGCGCCTCGATCTCGGGCGCCGAGATGGGCTGTCAGGGCGAAGTCGGCGTCGCCTGTTCGATGGCGGCGGGCGGGCTTGCGGCGGTCTGGGGCGGAACGCCCGAGCAGGTCGAACACGCCGCTGAAATCGGCATGGAGCACAATCTCGGGCTCACCTGCGATCCCGTCGGCGGCCTCGTCCAGATCCCGTGCATCGAGCGCAACGCGATCGGCGCGGTCAAGGCCGTCAACGCCGCGCGCCTCGCGCTTCGCGCGTCTGAGAGCCACAAAGTGTCGCTCGATCAGGTGATCGAGACGATGCGCCAGACCGGCCTCGACATGTCGCGCAAATACAAGGAAACGAGCGAGGGCGGGCTCGCCGTCAACGTCGTCGAATGCTGAACTCGCAAAGGAATTGCCGATGCTGGACCGCCTGAAGAAGATGTTCGCGCGTCCGGGCGCGCCCGCCGATGATGCGGATGAGACGACGATCAGCGTTGCGGCGCTTCTCGTTGAAGCCGCGCGCGCCGACGAGACCTATACGGAACGCGAACAGGCGTTGATCGAAGCCGCTCTTGTCGAGCGTTTCGGCGTCGCGCCGCATCGCGCGCGCGAGATGCGCGCAAGGGGCGAAACGCTGCAAGCGAACGCGAACGACATCTATCGCTTCACGAAAGGCGCCAAATCGCTCGCGCCGGCGGACAAGGTCGCGCTGCTCGAAAGCCTCTGGCGCATCGTCCTGTCGGACGCCGACCGGCATTCCTGGGAAGACACGCTGATCCGCCGCGTCTGCGGCCTCTTGCATGTCAGCGACGTCGAAAGCGGCCATGCGCGCCAGCGCGTCGAAAAGGCGATGCGCGAGTGACGCTGGCGCGGCTCAGCGCGCGCCTTCCTTCTCGTTCGCCGCACCTTCATCCGCGCCGATCTCGAACACGGTCGGCGCGGCGTTCTTCGGCACCGGCGTGAACGGCGACTTCTTGTCGTCGGGAACCGGCGGGCTCGTCAGGATCCGGTAAAAGCAGAACGCGGCGAACGCGACGTAGATCGCCGCGATGTAAAGAAAGAGCGCGGGCGGCCCGAACGCCGCCATCATGCTCGCGCCCAAGGTCGCGCCGACGACGGAGCCCCCGCCATGCAAAAGCAGGAGCCCGCCATTGGTCGCGACGGCCTCGCCCGGCTCCGCGTGATCGTTCGCATGAGCGGCGGTGAGCCCGAACATCGGAATGATGAAGGCGCCAAAGAGCGCGCCGAGCGCCAGCAACAGTTCGGGCGATCGTCCGCCGAACTCCGCCAGCGCGACGGCGCTCGCAATTCCGAGCACGGAAGAACCGAGCATCACCCTGCGCCGGTCGATGCGGTCCGACAGCCAGCCGAGCGGCCACTGCAGGACCGCCGCGCCGATGATGACCGCGCTGATGAAGGCCGCGATTTCGGCGTTGCCGTAGCCGAGCTCCTGCGCGAAGACGGCGCCGACGCCCCAGAACGAGGCGTTGGCGAGGCCGACCATCGCCGCGCCGATCGCAGCGACGGGAGAGACTTTGAAGAGGCGCGGAATATTGAGCTTCGCCGTTTCGATCGGCTTTGGCGCGTCGCTTCGCGTCAGCGCGACCGGCACCAGCGCGATCGACATCAGGATCGACACCGTCGCGAAGAGATTGAAGCCGATGGGACTGGCCGTCGCGAGGAGCGCGTTGCCGAGCATCGTCGAGGAAAGATCGATCACCCGGTAGACGGAAAGAATGCGCCCGCGATTCTGGTTCGTCGCGCGCTCGTTGATCCAGCTTTCGATGACCATGATGAGGCCGGCAAAGCAAAAGCCGGTGAGCGCGCGCAGCGCCGCCCAGATCCAGACGTCGACGATCATCGGATGGATGAGCGCCGAAGCCGAGGCGATGGAGGCGAGCGCGAGGAACGTCCTGATGTGGCCGACCGACTTGATGAACGCCGGATTGAACCGGCAGCCGAGAACGAAGCCCGCGAAATAGGAAGACATCAGGAGGCCGATCAGCGAGGTCGGAAATCCCTCCAGATTGGCGCGCACGGCGAGAAGCGTGCCTTGCAGCCCGTTGCCGGCGAGAAGGATCGCCGCGGCGAGAAGGAGCGGAAAGATCGAGGCGACGGCGCGGAGCATGGATCGGGCGAGGGACGGCGAGCAGGCGATACGCCCGTCATGCGTCCCTTTCAAGGCGACGTCGGCGGGCCGCTTTGCCGCCTTCGCGATGAATGCTAATCGCCATCGATCGCACGCGCGGGCGTGGCGGAACCGGTAGACGCAACGGACTTAAAATCCGTTGAGGGAAACCTCGTGGGGGTTCGAGTCCCCCCGCCCGCACCAGCTTTTTGTCGGCGCAAGTCATGCGTCAGCGAACAGGATCGACGATGACGGCGCGCATTTTGTGGTTGACGCTCGGGTGCCTTGCCGTCGCGACCGGCGCTCTTGGCGTCGTGCTGCCGCTCTTGCCGACGACGCCGTTTCTCCTGCTGGCGGCGTATGCGTTTGCGCGCTCCTCGCCGCGCCTTCATCGCTGGCTGCTTGAACACAAACGCTTCGGCCCGATCATCGAGAACTGGGGGCGCTACGGCGCGATCAGCCGGCGCACGAAAATCTGGTCGGTATCGGCCATGGTCGCCGCGTTCGCGGCGAGCGTCGCGTTCGACGTCGCCTTTCCCGTATTGGCGATTCAGGCGGCGGTTCTTGGCGCGGCGGGCCTCTTCGTCGTCACGAGGCCCTCGCCGCCGAAACCGTCAAGCGCCGAATAGAACTAAGGTCAGCGTTTGGCGATCGGAATGTAGGGACGTTTTGCGGCCCCCGTGTAGATCTGGCGCGGACGGCCGATTTTCTGACTGTCGTCCTCGACCATCTCGCCCCATTGCGCGACCCAGCCGACGGTGCGGGCGAGCGCGAAAAGCACGGTGAACATATCGGTCGGGAAGCCGAGCGCCTTCAGCGTGATGCCCGAATAAAAGTCGATGTTCGGGTAGAGTTTCTTCTCGACGAAATAGGGATCCGAAAGCGCGATGCGCTCAAGCTCCCTGGCGACCTCGAACAACGGATCGTCCTTGTGGCCGAGCGCCGTCAGCACTTCGTGACACGCCTTTTGCATCACCTTCGCGCGCGGGTCGTAGTTTTTATAAACGCGGTGACCAAAGCCCATCAGTCGGAACGGATCGTCCTTGTCCTTGGCGCGCGCGATATAATGCGGAATGCGGTCGGGCGTCGCGATCTCCTCGAGCATGTTGAGCGCGGCCTCGTTGGCGCCGCCATGCGCCGGACCCCAGAGCGAGGCGATCCCGGCGGCGATGCAGGCGAAGGGATTGGCGCCTGACGAGCCCGCCAAGCGAACGGTCGAGGTCGACGCGTTCTGCTCGTGGTCCATGTGCAGGATGAAAATCTTGTCCAGCGCATCCGTCAGCACCGGATTGGTGCGGTATTCCTCCGCAGGCACGGCGAAGCACATCCGCATGAAGTTCTCGGTGTAGCCGAGATCGTTGCGCGGGAAGACGAAGGGCTGGCCGATCGAATATTTGTAGGCCATCGCGGCGATCGTCGGCATCTTGGCGACGAGGCGGTGGCTCGCGATGCGCCGCTGAACCGGATCGGTGATGTCGGTCGAGTCGTGATAGAAGGCCGAAAGAGCGCCGACGACGCCGACCATGATCGCCATCGGATGCGCGTCGCGCCGGAAGCCGTTGTAAAACGACTTCAGCTGCTCATGCACCATCGTATGAAGCGTGATGTCGCGATTGAACTTCTTCGACTGCGCCGCATTCGGAAGCTCGCCATGCAGCAACAGATAGGCGACTTCGAGAAAGTTCGACTGTTCCGCGAGCTGCTCGATCGGACACGCCGCGATAGAGAAGGATGCCTTCATCGCCGTCGATGAAGGTGATCTGGCTCTCGCAGCTGGCGGTCGAGGTGAAGCCGGGATCGAAGGTGAAAAGATCGGTGTCGGTATAGAAGCGGCGGAAGTCGACGACCTTGGGGCCGTGCGTTCCGGCGAAGACCGGCAACTCGGTCGTTTTGCCGTCATAGGTGAGGGTCATCTTGCCTGCCGGCTTCAGCTTGCTGTCCATGACGGCGCTCCGTTTGTGCGTTGCGGCATATTATGTTGCAGTGCGATCATAAAGCGAAACGCCGCAGTTTCCAGACTGGTTCCCGCAATCTACAGTTGCCGGTTGAAGGCGGTTTAACGGGCCAATCGCCTGAATCAAACGGAAATGGCGTCCGGCAATTCGGCCGAGCGCCTCGTTTTTCCCCAGGGCATGAAGGACCTCTCCCAAGGATGGAGCAGGGAGGCCGGCGGTGAGTGCCGCGCGAAGCGGCTTGTCCGATCTGACCAAAACCGATGCCGGTTTTCTCCGCGAAGTCCTTCAGCGTCTCTTCTAGCGCGCCCGCGTTCGTCCAGTCGGCGCGCGCAAGGGCGTCGGCGACCGATCGAACGATTTCCGCCGCGCCTTCCTTTTCAAGCGGCTTGCCGGTCTTGCCGGAGAGATCGAGCGGCCGATCGCAGAAAAAGAAATTTTGCTGCGTCCGACGCTCGCGACCAGCGTCGCCGAGCGCTCTTTCAGGAACGAGCGCCGCGCGTTTCAGCGTCTCGATGACTCGCGCGTCGAGGCCTGAGCCGGCGCGCTCGAAAAACGGGGCCGCTTTTTCAACAAACGCGTCATCGCTCAGCGCCTTCATGTAATGCGCGTTGGTGGATTCGAGTTTGGCGAGATCGAGCCGCGACGGCGCGCGATTGATGCCAGCGATATCGAACCATTCGAAGCGCCTTGTCGCGCGGGAT
Source organism: uncultured Alphaproteobacteria bacterium (assembly GCA_963765165.1). Lineage (GTDB taxonomy): Bacteria > Pseudomonadota > Alphaproteobacteria > Caulobacterales > Parvularculaceae > Amphiplicatus. Next base: position 166,887 of record CAVXVQ010000001.1, read on the forward strand.
GATCTCGTCATCGCCATGCGACCAGCCGAGGCGCAAGAGATAGTTCGCAAGCCCCTCCGGCAGGAATCCCATGTCGCGATAGGCGTCGACGCCGAGCGCGCCGTGGCGCTTCGACAGCTTTGCGCCATCCGGCCCGTGGATCAGCGGAACATGCGAGAATGAAGGGATGTCCCAGCCAAGCGCGGCGTAGATCTGCTGCTGGCGCGCGGCGTTGTTTAGGTGATCGTCGCCGCGGATGATGTGCGTCACGCCCATGTCATGATCGTCGACGACGACGGCGAGATTATAGGTCGGTGCGTTGTCGCTCCTTAGCACGATGAGATCGTCGAGCGCGCTGTTCGGAAATTTGACCTCGCCCTGCACGACGTCATGAACGATCGTCTCGCCGTCACGGGGAGCGCGGAAGCGGATCGTAAAGGGACGGTCGTTCGGCGCGTTCGAAGGGTCGGCGTCGCGCCAGGGACTTTCAAAGCGCGATTTCGTTTCGATCGCCCGAAGACGCGCGGCCTCGATTTCATCGGTCGTCATGTAGCAGCGATAGGCCGCGCCGCGCGCCAGCAGTTCGCGCGCGACTTCTGCGTGACGCTCGCGGCGCGCATATTGCGAAATAGGCTCCCCGTCCCAGTCGAGACCGAGCCACGACAAACCGTCGATGATCGCGCCGACCGCGGCTTCGTTGTGCCGGGCGCGGTCTGTGTCTTCGATCCGGAGCAGGAATTTGCCGCCCCGGCCTCTCGCGTAGAGCCAGCTGAACAGAGCCGTCCGCGCGCCGCCGATGTGGAGAAAGCCGGTCGGCGAGGGAGCAAATCTTGTGACGATCGGTGACGGCATGGTTGCGGCGCGGGGCTCTATGGGGTTTCTTGCGGCCGATGGTGAAGGCGGCTCGCCTTAGCATAGCCGTCGCCGGGGGAATATGGTCGACGTCGCTGGACCGCTGCAGGCGAAGGGGGCGTTCGCACGACCCGACGCCAGGGCGCTCCGTCGGCATCTCACCGGCCTTCGCGAACTTCTCCTCCAGTGGTCCGCGGCCGAACAATTGCGTCTCGGCCTGTGGGCGCCTGTCGCCCTAGGCGCGGGCGCCGCCGCCTATCTGCTGTTGCGAACGGAGCCGCTGTTCTGGATCGCGCCGGTCATTCTGGCGCTCGCCGGCGTCGTCGCGGCGCTGTCCGATAAGGCGCGCCTTGCCGCATTGGCGACGGCTTTCGCCGCTGCAGGGTTCATCACCGCTGATCTCCGCGCGGCGCTGGTCGACGCGCCGGCGCTGTCGCGCGAATTGAAATTCGCCACAGTCGAAGGCCGCATCGTCGAAATCGACGAGGCGCCGAAGCTTCGAAAGCTGGTCATCGAGCCAAGATCAATCGAGGGACTTGGCGCGGAGGAGACGCCAAAGCGCGTCAGGATTTCCTGGCGCGGCAAGGAGTTCGCGGCCAAGCCCGGCGATGTCGTCACGCTGCTCGCGAGCCTCTCGCCGCCGCCCGAACCGGCGGCGCCCGGCGGGTTTGATTTTGGTCGACAGCTCTATTTCCAGAGCATTGGCGCGGTCGGCTTTGCAGTATCGGCCCCGGCGATCGTTCCGGAGAAAGAGCGATCATGGCTGCTTTCGACTCGCTCGCGGATCGAGGAGGCGCGCGTCGTCCTTTCGCGACGCATCATCGAGGCGGCTCCGGGCGACAGCGGCGCCATCGTCGCTGCGGTCGTGACCGGCAAACGCGAAGCGATCAGCGACGAGGCCGATGCGGCGTTTCGCGATTCCGGCCTTGCGCATCTGCTGTCGATCTCCGGTCTTCACATGGGACTGGCGACGGGTCTTATTTTTTTCGCGGTGCGCGCGCTTCTGGCGCTGGTCGAACCCGTCGCACTGACGCAGCCGATCAAGAAATGGGCCGCCGGCGCGGCGCTCCTATCAGGGTTCCTCTATCTTCTTATTTCAGGAAGCGACTGGCCGGCCGAGCGCGCTTTTATCATGTCATCAATCTTCTTTATCGCAATCATCGCCGACCGTCGGGCGCTCTCGCTCAGAAACGTCGCCATCGCCGCCTTCGTCATCATGTTGATGAACCCAGAAGCGGTGCTTCATCCCGGATTCCAGATGTCGTTTGCGGCGGTGACCGCGCTGATCGCCTATTACGAATGGTCTTCCGCGAGAGCCGACCCGTCGCGAAGCTTTCGCTGGGACGCGCGGCTTCGCCGGTATGTTGTCGGCATCGCCGTGACGGATACGATCGCATCCGGCGCGACGGCGCCGTTCGCGCTCTATCATTTCAACCGCACCGCGAATTTCGGCCTCGCCGCCAACATCATTTCGATTCCGGTCATGGGCTTTTGGGTGATGCCGGCGGCGATCATCGCTCTCATTTTGATGCCGTTCGGCGCGGACGCACCGGCCTGGCGCCTCGCTGCGGCGGGCGTCGAGGTCATCCTCGTGATGGGAAAATGGACGATGCATCTGCCGGGCGCGGTCACTGTCTTTCCGCAATGGCCGCCGGTCGCGCTCGGCGTCCTGACGGTCGGCGGGCTCTGGCTATGCCTGATGTCGAAGCCATGGCGGCTCGCCGGATTGGCGTCCGTACCGATCGCGGCGGCTTTTATCGCCGTGACGCAGCACGCAACCCTTTACGTCGGCGAAGACGGCGACAATGCCGGCATGGTGATCACAGCGGGCGACAGCGGGCGAACGCTCGCGATCTTGGATCGTCGCAAGGGAAAATTCGATTCGAGGGTCTGGATGGAGCAGGCGGGAATCGACTCGGCGAAAACCAAACCGATTGCGCTCGCCGAGGTCGCGCCCTGCGATGCTCAAGGATGCGTCGCTACGATCGACGCGATGCGGATCGCGATATCAAATGACCGTGCCGGTCTTGACGACGACTGCGCGCGGGCCGAGCTCGTCGTCGCGCTCTATCCGGTTTCAGGACCGGAACGGCGCGATTGCAAAGCGAGGCTGATCGATCGCCGCGCGACGTGGGAGGAAGGCGCACATGCGGTTTTTTTCAAGGAGGGCGCGATCCGCATCGTGACCGCAGCGGAAAAACGCGGGCGGCGTCCCTGGTCGGACGCCTGACTTCAATACTTCCGCATCAAACCGACAAGGCGTCCCTGGATCGACACGCGGTCGGCGCCGTAGATGCGGGTTTCAAATGCAGGGTTCGCGGCCTCGAGCGCGATTGACGCGCCCTTCTTGCGCAGGCGCTTCAGCGTCGCTTCCTCCTGGTCGACGAGCGCGACGACGATCTCGCCGTTCGTCGCATCGTCGGTCCGCTGAATGATCGCATAGTCTCCGTCATGGATGCCGGCGTCGATCATCGACTCGCCTTGAACCTCAAGGACGAAATGCTCGCCGGTCCTCAGCAGGGCTTCGGGCGCCGCGACGCGATCGACTTCGTGCTGGATCGCCTCAATCGGCGTGCCTGCCGCGATACGCCCGAGGATCGGCAGATCGTTCGTCGTTGAGCCGGCGAAGGAGGGCCGGAACTTCGCGCCGGCGCCTTTGCGCTGGGCGAAATTCGCCGTGACGACCGATGGAGCGAACTTCGCGGACTGCTTTTTGGCGGTCGATGCCTCGTCGGGGAGGCGCATCACCTCCAGCGCGCGGGCGCGGTTAGGGAGCCGCTTCAGGAAGCCGCGTTCTTCAAGCGCGGTGATCAGCCGGTGGATGCCCGATTTCGACCGAAGCCCGAGCGCCTCCTTCATCTCGTCGAAAGATGGCGACACGCCCGTCGCCATGATGCGATCGTTGATGAAAAGCAGCAGCTCATGCTGTTTCTTGGTGAGCATCGGGCGGCACTCCCTCGTTCAGCGTCTGTGACCCCCTTGTTCCGGGTCCGCGTCCTTGCGCGCCCGAAACGAGAGAAGAACAAAACATCAACGTTCTAGTGATGTTCTCTTTGGCGGTCAATGGGAGGGCGAAGCTAGGCGGCTGATTCGAAAAGCCTATCCCGTTTTTTGACCATTTCCGAGGAGAGCTCTGGTGGCTGCCGCAATATCTGAGGCGCGCATCAGGCTTTCCCCGACGAGGAAAGCGCTGGCGCCGCAGGCCCGCAACCGGACGAGGTCAGAATGGGTGTGGATCCCGCTTTCCGCGACGAGAAGCCGGTCTCGCGGAACACGCAGGGCGAGCCGCTCCGTCGTCGCAAGATCGGTCACGAAAGTTTTGAGATTGCGGTTGTTGACGCCGATCATGGTCGCTCCAAGAGCGCGCGCGCGATCGACTTCGTTTTCGTCATGGGTTTCGACCAGAGTGTCGAGGCCGAACCCCGTGGCCGCATCGAAGAGTTCCAGCGCATGGGCGTCGGACAAATTCGCCATGATGAGGAGAATGCAATCGGCGCCCCAGACGCGCGCCTCGGCGACCTGATAGGGATCAATCATGAAATCCTTGCGGATGATCGGCAGCGAAACGGCCGCGCGCGCTGCGCGCAAATGATCGGCGGACCCTTGAAAACTCGGGCCGTCCGTCAGCACCGAAAGGCAGGCGGCGCCGCCATCTGCATAGGCGCGGGCGTGCGCAGGCGGATCGAAGTCCGCGCGGATGACGCCTTTCGAGGGGCTCGCTTTCTTGATCTCCGCGATCAGCGCAAATCCTTTCGATCCGGCGCGGCGAAGCGCCTTTTCAAAACCACGCGGCTTTCCCATCTCCCGGGCGAGCGATTGCAGCGCGCTGATCGGCGTCCGCACTTTCGCGGCGGCGACTTCGTCGCGTTTGTAGGCGATGATCCGTTCAAGAATTGTCATGCGGCGTCGCTGTTCGAGATTGCGATCAGTTTCTCAAGCGCCCCTTTCGCCGCGCCCTCATCGACGGAGCGGGCCGCGAGGCGGACGCCGTCGGGCAGCGTTGACGCCATGCCCGCCACGATCAGCGCAGCCGCAGCGTTGAGGAGCGCAATATCGCGATAGGCCCCGCCTTCGCCGCCGACCAATCGGCGAAGCGAGGCGGCGTTGAATTCCGGATCGCCGCCTTTGAGGTCCGCGGGCGCCGCGCGTGGCAGGCCGGCGTCCTCGGGGGCGATGGTGAAACTGCGGCTGATCCCGCCTTTTGTTTCGCTGACGAAGGAGCAGGTCGTGGTCGTCAGTTCATCAAGCCCGTCGGCGCCGCTGACGACCCATGCGTGATCGGCGCCGAGCGCGCCAAGAGCTTGCGCCAGCGGCGCGGTCAGATTTCGGTCAAAGACGCCCATCAATTGGCGTCGCGCGCCGGCGGGATTAGCAAGCGGCCCGAGCACGTTGAACAAGGTTCTGACGCCAAGCCTGCGTCTCACCGCGGCGACATGGGCGACCGCGCGATGATGGTAAGCGGCGAACATGAATCCGATGCCGGCGTCGCGGATGCAGCGTTCGATCGTCTCCGGGGTCGCGTTGATGTTGACGCCAAGCGCCGTCAGCACGTCAGACGATCCGGACCGCGAGCTCGCGGAACGATTGCCGTGCTTGGCGACCGGTACGCCGCACCCGGCGACGATGAGGGCGACAGCGGTCGATATGTTGAAGGTGTCGGCGCCGTCGCCGCCGGTGCCGCAGGTGTCAATCGCGCCCTCGGGCGCCCTAACGCCGATCGCGCGCGCTCGCATGGCCTCCGCTGCGGCGACGATTTCCTCGACCGTTTCTCCGCGATCCTTAAGCGCAAGGAGGAAGGCGGCGATGTCGTCGTCGGCGACTGCGTTCTCAAGGAGGAGGTCCATGGCGTGTCGCATTTCGGCGCGGGTCAATGCTTCACCCGATCTCGCCTTGTCGAGCAGGAAAGCGAACCCGGTCACGATCGGCGCCGCTTCGCCATCGCGAGGAAATTCCGGAAGATCGCCGCGCCATGCTCTGACGCGATGCTCTCGGGGTGGAACTGGACGCCGGCGATCGGCGCCGCCCTATGTTCGAGCGCCATGATCGCGCCGTCGTCCTCGCTCGTCGCTGTAGCACGCAGGGCTGGAGGCAACGAGTTTCGCGCGGCGACCAGAGAATGATACCGCGCGGCAGTGAAAGGGCTGGCGAGGCCGACGAACAGCCCGTCGCCTTCATGCAGGATGCGGCTGCGTCTTGCCATGCATCTGCCGCTCCGCCCGCACGACACGGCCCCCCAACGCCTCCGCGATCGACTGGAGCCCGAGACAGACCCCGAACACCGGCGCGCCAGTCTTAACGGCGCGGCGAATCACCTCGACGCAGATGCCGGCGTTCTTGGGTTCGCCCGGTCCCGGCGACAGGACGATTGCGGTTGCGCCGCGGCCCAACGCCTCCTCAGCGGTCAGCGCGTCATTACGGACGACCTCGACCTTTTCCCCAAGCCCGCCAATGAGGTGAACGAGGTTCCAGGTGAAGCTGTCGTAGTTGTCGATGAGCAGAATCATAGCAGGTCACAATGCGGTCGTCGGCGTCCGCCGGGCAAGTGCGTCGGGCCGCGCCCAGATCGGTTGGGCGGGTGGAGATACTGCATTGAAGCGGGATAGCGATAGGGATCGAAGGCGGTTTGCGGCCGAAATCCTGCCGCCGCTGGATCCGCTTTCGTTCGCGCTGACCTATCATGCGCCCAAACTGTGGACGCTTGTGGTCGCTGGAGCGCTCGGCGTCATCGTCGGCATAACAGGCGCTCTGATCGCAGCCGGGCCGCAAACCGCGGATGCAAAGCTCGCTTACGTCGCCGATCTCGATCTGCGCGACGCGCCGCTGACCTCGGCTGAGATCGCCGGCGGGCGAAGAGCGGCGACCATTTCGAAGATGCTCACGGCGGGAGCGATGGAACGTCTCTCGGTCGGCGGCGCGTCAATCTCCAGGAGCATCAATTCTCCGCCGAAACTGATCGTCATTTTCGACGATATGGGCATCGACCGGCGCGCCTTTGAGGAAGTCATGACCTTTCCCGGGCCCGTTACATTGTCGTTCCTGCCCTATGCGGAGGGCGTGCAGCCGCTCGTCGACCGCGCGCGCGCGCGCGGTGATGATATTCTCCTCCACCTTCCGATGGAGCCGGCCGGAGACGCCGATGCGGGTCCTCACAGCCTCTCGGCGTCGATGGGCGCCGAAAAGCTCTTTCGCGAGCTTGCCTGGAATCTCGAGCGTTTTGACGGGTATGTCGGCGTCAACAATCACATGGGTTCGAAAGCCACCCGCAACGAAGAAACGATGAAGCGCGTCCTTTCGCTGCTTGATCAGCGCGGGCTTTTTTTCATCGACTCGCTGACGACCGGGGCGAGCGTCGCTGCGAAGGCGGGCGCCGCCGTCGGCGCCGAGGTTTACGTCCGCGATGTTTTTCTCGACGCTGAACCGGGACGCGAGGCTGTGCGCCGCCAACTCGCGCTTGCCGAGGAGATCGCCGCCAAGACGGGCTACGCCCTTGTCATCTGCCATCCGCGGCGTGAGACGCTCGATGTTATGGGGCCGTGGCTGACGACGGCGCTTGCGAGAGGGTACGACCTTGCAACCGTGTCGTCGCTTCGGGAGATCAGAACAACGACGATGACAGCGAGCGCGGCGCCCTAATGGGCGCCGGCTCGCCGATTGCTAATCCTCAGGCGGCTTTCTTTTTCGCGATGTAGTCGTCGACCAGCTCCTCGAGGATCGGCAGAGGAACGGCGCCATTCTTCAAGACGACGTCGTGGAAGTCGCGAATGTCGAACTTCTCTTTAAGCTGCTTCTTCGCTTTCTCGCGGAGGTCGAGGATCTTGATCATCCCGACCTTGTATGAGAGCGCCTGACCCGGGTTGTCGATATAGCGCTCGACTTCTTTGATCGCGTCCTCATCCGTCATCGGATTATTGTCGAGCATGTAATCGATCATCTGCTGGCGCGTCCATTTCTTGGAATGCGAGCCGGTGTCGACGACAAGGCGGCAGGCGCGCAGCATCTCGTTCTGGAGGCGGCCGAAATCCTGCATCGGATCGGTGAAGCGCCCCTGTTCTTTCGCAAGCCGCTCCGCGTAAAGGCCCCAGCCTTCGATATAGGCGCCGAAGAAGGCGAATTTCTGGAACGTCGGTACGCCCTCAAGCTCTTGCTGGATCGCGATCTGGAAATGGTGGCCCGGCGCACCCTCGTGATAGGCGACCGTCTCCATCTCGTGTTTCTGCTTCGTCGTCATGTCTTTCAGGTTGACGTAGTAGATGCCCGGCCGCGAGCCATCCGGCGTCGGCTGATTGTAGAAGGCGATCGGCGCGGTTTCTTCGCGCCATTCCTCGACGCGGCGCACTTCAAGCGGCGCCTTCGGCAGAATGTTGAAGTACTTGTCGACGTCCGCGTAGATCGAGTCGATATAGGCTTTAGATTGGTCGACATACGCCTTCTTGCCTTCATCCGTGTTCGGGAAGAAGTTGTTCGGGTCCGTGCGCAGATGCGCGAAGAAGGCCTTGAGGTCGCCCTTGAAGCCAACCTGCTTCATGATTTTCTTCATCTCGCCGCGTATGCGCTTCACCTCGGCAAGACCTGTCTTGTGGATGGCGTCGGCCGTCAGCGTTTCGTCGCTCGTCCAGAAGTCGATCTGCGCCTTGTAGAATCCGTCCCCTTCGGGAAGCGCCCAGACGCCATTCTCGCCGACTGATTTGTCGCGCAGCAATTCAACCTTCGCGATGAATTTGTCGACGCTTGATTTGTAGGGGCCCTTCAGCGCCGTGCTTGCCTCATTGATGAGGCGCGTCTTTTCTTTTTGAGCAATATCTAGCTTTTCGACCTTGGATTTGAAGTCGGCGAAGATCGCCGAATCTTTGCCGGTGTCGTCGAACGGCGCACCCTTGATGACGTTACGGGCGTCCGTGATCACCGGATCGAAAGAAAAGGACGTCGGCACAATCCCTTTCGCCGTCGCGGTGTCGATGCCCTCCATGAATTGCGCGAACGCCGTCTCAAGGCCGCTGATGCGCGCGATGTAGGCTTCGGCGTCGGAGAGGTCATCGACCCGGTGAATATTCTGGAGGAACGTCGCGGGGAACGTGACGGGATTGCTTTGCGTCGAGAAGGCGTAACCATGAAAACGCCACGGGAAATTGCGAAGCTGGCGTTCTTGCAGGTACTCGAAAATCTTGTAGCTGACCTTCGATTGCTCGGAGAGTTTCGTGACGTCGAATTCGGCGCGCAAGCGCGCGATGTCCTGTTTGACCTCTTCATTTTGCCGCTGGGCCTCAGCGTCCGAGAAGTTGTCCCATTTGCCGTAGTCCGGCCCTTTCATGCCGAGCTGCGCCTGGAAGAGCGGGCTGTTTTTCAGATTGCGCTGAAAGATTTCTTCGAAGAACGCCGCGAGGCGCTGATCTTCCGTTTGCGCTGCTGCGTCAGTGACGGGCGTCGCCGCGGCGTCAGAGGATTGAGCGAAGGCCGGCGTCGCGGCGGCGAGCGCGAGCGACGCAAAGAGCGCCGTCGACGTCAGCAGAACGGATTTTGCGCGAATTTTCATAGGGACCCCTATCGATGACGGATCGGCCTTCGGCCGCTTTTCGGCGCCAGACATAGGCGGTTTTTGACGCCGAAGCGTCTTCATTCGCCGCGCCGGGGCGGCGGTTCATCGCAAACCCGAGGCTCGCTCTAACCGATCGCCGCCTTTGCCGCTGCGAACAGGGCGCGCGCCTTGTTCTGACACTCCGCATATTCGGCTTCAGGATCGCTGTCTGCGACAATGCCTGCGCCCGCTTGAACATGCATGACGCCGTCCTTGATGAGGGCAGTGCGCAGCGCAATGCAGGTGTCGACGTCGCCGTCTGCGGAAAAATACCCGATTGCACCGCCATAGGGACCGCGCGCGTCGCGCTCGAGCGCGTCAATAATTTCCATTGCGCGGATTTTCGGCGCCCCAGTAACCGTGCCGGCGGGAAAGCCCGCCGCCACGGCGGCCACCGGATGCAGCCCTTCGCGCAGCCGGCCGACGACGTTCGACACGATGTGCATGACGTGGCTGTAGCGTTCGATCGTAAACCGCTCCGTCACCACGACCGATCCTATTTCAGCCGATCGCCCGACGTCATTGCGTCCAAGGTCGAGCAGCATCAAGTGCTCAGCGCGCTCTTTGGGATCGGCGAGCAACTCGCGTTCCATGCGCGCGTCTTCATCAGGGGTCGCGCCGCGCGGCCGCGTCCCGGCGATCGGCCGGATCGTCACTTCGTTGTCGCGCACCCGCACGAGGATTTCCGGGCTCGAGCCGACGAGCGCGAATTCGTCGAAGCTCAGAAAGAAAAGAAAGGGTGAAGGATTGAGCCGCCGCAGCGACCGATAAAGGTCGAACGGCGAACGCGGAAATGGCGCTGCAAAACGCTGGCTGAGCACGACCTGAAAGATGTCGCCGGCGGCGATATGGTCCTTCGCAGCGCCGACCATTCGGAGGTAATCCGCCTTGGGCGTGTTCGATTGCGGCACGGCGATGTCGGCGGGATCGACGTCGCGTGCGGGCTCTCTGGCGACGGAAAGCGGTGCGGAAAGATCGCTGACCGCGTCCGCGATGCGCTCGGCCGCGCGGTCGTAGACTGCGCGCGCGGACAGCCCGGCTTCGGGACGTGCGGTCGCGACCAGGATGATTTCCTGACGCAAATTGTCGAACACCGCGATGAGGGTCGGGCGGATGAAAATCGCGTCCGGGGTTTTAATTGCGATCGGCGGGCGATCAGGCAGGCGCTCCATCTGTCGCGCCATGTCGTAGCTGAGAAAGCCGAAAACGCCCGCCGCCATCGGCGGCGCGCCTTCCGGCAGATTTATGCGTGACGCGTCGACAAACGCCTTGAGGCTTTCAAGCGGCGGACGCGCGTCCGCCTTGAAGGCGTTGATGTCTGCGGCTGCGCGATCATTGACCTCGGCGCGAGGTCCGTATGCGCGCCATATGGCGTCCGGCCGGACGCCGATGACGGAGAATCGGCCGAGTTTTTCGCCGCCTTCGACCAATTCAAGCAAGAACGCGTTCTTCCGCCTCGCCGCTATTTTCAGATAGGCGGAGACCGGCGTTTCAAGATCGCTGACGATCCGCCAGACAAGAACTTGCGGCTCGCCAGCGTCGTAGCGGATTTTGAAATCGTCAAACGCCGGCGCCGCGTTCATTGTCCATCGGTGAACAGCGCGTCGATCTGCGTCTGGTTGATTTTGACCTTGGCGTCGTCGCGCACTGCGTCGGCGTAGGCGTCGACAAGTTCCTGTCCGAGTTGGTTGCCGATAAACTGCGAGAATACGGAAATGTCGTCTGGCCGCACTTTGGCGACGTCATAGGCGATGTCGTCCACGGCCACGACGACCTGCGCGTCGCCCATGGCCGCCGGTCCCGAAATCGTTTCGCCCTTGCCCGCCGAGAAAATCTGTTCGATCAGCGGCTCGGAGAGAAGCTGGTTGGCGCTCCGGCGCGTCAAAGTCTCGACGGTCGGCGCTCGATTGAACGGCGCGCCTGCTTCGTTCAGCGTCTTTTTGGCGTCGACAGCATCGCGGATTTTCTTGACCGCCGCTGCAATGCGTCCTTCCCGTTCGCTCGCGCGCCACTTCGTTTCGACTTCATCGCGCACCGTTTCGAAAGGAATGACCGCCGGCGGAGTGACTTCATTGACTGCGACGAAAAAATATCCCGATTTGTCGGCAAGCTCGATCGCGTCGGATTCCTCGCCTTCCTCCAGCTTGAACGCTTCCTTGAGCACGTCGCCGGAAACGTCCGCGATTATCTCGCCGCCCTTGCCAAAACTGTATAAGTCGATCGGTCCGAATTCGACTGCGGTCGCGCCGACCTTGCGGGCGGCGTCGCCAAGCGCTGCGCCGGTGTCGCGCGCGGCTTCGATTTCTTCGATCGCTTCAAATAGCTGCTTCTTGGAATCGGTCGCCGCCGTCTCTTGCGCGATCTCGTCGCGTACCTCCTCGAAGGGGCGGACGGCCGCCGGCGCGATCGACGCGACCTGCAGGACCGTATGCCCGAAGACGCCCTTGATCGGTCCGGCGACCGCGCCGGCGGCTTCCGCCGAAAACGCGGCTTCGCCGACCTTGGGATCGAGGATGTCGCGCTTCAGGACATTTTCAAACGTAACGTCAGCAAGCGTCTGACCGTTCTTCACTGCGAGCGTCTCGAAGGGGCGCCGGACTTCAGGGCGGCTAAACCCTCCTTCGCTTTCGCTTCGTCGTCATACGTGATTTGATGAATTGTGCGTCGCTCTGGCGTCTCATATTTGCTCTTGGCTGCGTCATAGGCCTTGCGCAGATCTACTTCCGAGACTTGCGTCTGGTCGCCGAAGGCGCTCGACTTCAAGGTCACCGTCACAAAGGTTCGAAACTCGGGCGCCATGAACTGCGCCGAGCTTTTGGCATGGTAATCCTTCAGGAGTTCCGGCGTCGGCTCCGGCGCCGCGCCTGCCATGTCCTCAGTCACTGTCAAATAGCTGACCGTCCGCGTTTCCGTCTCGCGAAGGACGAGCGCGTCGACGATCGCTTTGGGCGCCGGCGCCGCGGCCGAGACCGCGGATATCACCTGATTGCGCAGGAGGTCCGATTGAATGCGATCCTCGAACTCGCCGGACGCAGTAATTATACTCCCTGCAGAATGCCGGTCAGCGCCTCATTGTCGAATTTGCCGGTGCGCGGATTCCTGAACTGCTCATTGTCCTGCAGGAAATCCTTCACGGCGGTCCGCGGAACCAGAAGCCCCATCTTGCCGGCTTCCTGTTTCAGCGCCGACTGCGTCGCCATCGATGTAACGATCTGGTCGGGGAGGCCGCCGGCGATGGCGGCTTCGCGGTCGAACGCTTCGTCATTGGCGAGGCGGCGATTGGTGACGTACCGGTCGAATTCTTTCTGGACCTCGAGGATCGAGATACCCTCGCCGCCGACACGCACGGCATGGTTTTGGGTGAACTGGCGGATTTCAGGAACGCCCCATGCGGCGAAGGCGAGAATGAGGAGCGCGATGATGAAAAAGGCGAAGACGTTTTTCATCGTCCCGCGGATTTGCTGGAGCATGGATCGGTTCCAATGATAGGGGCGCAGCGGACCGCCGCTTCGCCCGTTGAAAATTCGGCGCCAACCTAGTTGCGCCGACCGGCGAGAACAAGGCGGCCGGCGGCGGCTTTTCTGGACAAAAGGCGGCCCTTCGCCTACCCGGACGACAAGCCCGGAGGAGATCAATGAAACCGCTGATTGCTGGCAACTGGAAGATGAACGGCCTTTCGGCTTCGGTGACGGAAGTGGAAAAGCTGATCGGACTCCTATCGGGGTCCGCGCCGGACGACCGGGAGGTCCTGATCTGCCCGCCAGCGACGCTGGTCGGCCTCTTTGCGACTGAATTCAGCGACGAAGGGTTTGCGATCGGCGGTCAGGATTGCCACCCGAAGGCGGGCGGCGCCCACACAGGCGATATCAGCGCCGAAATGCTGGCCGATGCCGGCGCCGCCTATGTCATCGTCGGACATTCGGAACGCCGCGCCGATCACCATGAAACGGACGCGGTCGTGCGCGCGAAAGCGCAAGCTGCGTGGCGCGCGGGACTGACGCCGATCATCTGCGTCGGCGAAACGGAAGCCGAACGCCGTGCAGGCCGCGAAAAAGAAATCGTCAACGCGCAGCTCGCCGGTTCCATTCCCGCCGGCGCTGACGAATACGTCATCGCCTACGAGCCGGTCTGGGCGATCGGCACAGGCCTGACGCCAACGCTGGCGGACATCGCCGAGATGCACGCCTTCATCCGCTCGAAGGTGAGGGAAGGCGTTCGCATCCTCTATGGCGGCTCCGTGAAGCCGTCGAACGCGAAAGAAATTCTTTCGATCGCCAACGTGCACGGCGCGCTCGTCGGCGGCGCCAGCCTCAAGGCGGAAGATTTCAACGCCATCATTCAGGCCGCAGGCTAGATGTGGAGACGATGCGCATGACGGCCCCGATCGTTCTCGCCGCCATCGTCGCAGGGCTTTTCCTGCTTGGCGGCTGCGCGAGCTGGCGAGCCGAGAAGATGGCGCCGCCGATCGGGCGCTTCGTCGAGGTTGACGGCGAGCGAATTCATCTCGTCGACATCGGACCGAAGGAATCGACCGAGCCGCCGGTCGTTCTCATCCATGGCGCGAGCGTCAATCTGCGCGACATGAAGCTCGCCATCGGCGACGAACTCGCGAAGACACGACGCGTGATCATCGTCGACAGGCCAGGCCGCGGATACTCGACCCGGCCGGAAGACGGATGGCGTCTTGATCGACAGGCGGCGCTCATTCACCAGGCGGTATCTGGCGACCGGCGTCGAAAAGCCGATCGTCGTAGGCCAAAGCTTCGGCGGCGCGGTCGCGCTCAGCTACGCGCTCAATCACCAAGAGGACATTTCCGGATTGGTGCTCCTTGCGGCGGTCAGCCATGAATGGCCGGGCGGCGTCGCCTGGTACAACAAGGCGTCAGGATGGCCCGTCGCCGGAACGCTGTTGCGCCGCATCGTCATACCGATCTACGCGCCGCTGGCGGCGAAGAGCGGCGTCATCAAATCATTCCGCCCGGACGAAGCGCCGCCGGGCTATTATGAGAAATCAGGACTGACGCTCCTTTTTCGGGCCAAGGATTTTCGCAGCAACGCCGCAGACATTCGGCATTTGAAGCCGCAGATCATCGAAATGTCCGGCCGCTACGCGGAAATCAAGGTTCCGACGGCGATCGTCACGGGGGCCGACGATACGACGGTGAGCCCTGCGCTCCATTCGGCGGCGCTCGCGCGCATCTTGCCGGACGCTTATTATGAAGTGATCCCGGATACCGGCCACGCGCTCCACCACTCGGAAACCGCGAAAGTCGTAGCCGCGATTGAGATTGTGGCGGAAAGAGCGCGGGCGGAGGAATTGCGCCGGAGCGCCGCCGAGTGACGGCGAATAGAGCTTTTTCCGCGCGGCGGGCGCGGTAGGATCGACCAAACTCGACAAAATCAAGAAGGGCGGCTCATGCGCATCCTCGGTAAAATTTTCGGCGGCTTGCTGACGCTCGTCGTGCTGGCGATCGTCGGCGCCTCCGTGTGGTTCTGGTTCTATCCGGTCACCGTCAACAACGCGGTCAACAAATTCACCGCGGAATTCGCGATGGAGACGCCGGAGCTTCTGACCGGCCTCGGCATGGTCGATAACACGCCGCTCGATTTTCACAGCGGCAAGCTGTCCGAATACACGAAAGCGCAAGATGACAAGAACGTGGCGCGCCTCAAGAAGGCCCGCGCCATGATGAACCGCTTCAACCCTGAAAAGCTCAAAGGGCAGGAGAAACTGTCCTGGGAGATTTCGACCTGGTTTCTCGACGACATCATCGCGCAAGCGGAATTCGATTACAGCGGCTATCGCGTCAATCAGATCTCAGGCCCGACCGTCGATCTTCCGCAATTCCTGACCGACACCCACGTCATCAAGAATGAAAAGAGCGTGAAGCGCTACATCTCGCGCATCAACGAGTTCGGCCGCGTTCTCGGGGAGACGAAAGCGCGGGTTGAGGACGATCGCGCCCATGGCGTGACGCCGCCCGACTTCATCATCGCGAAAGCGATCAACGTCATGCAGACCTTCATCGAAGGCGGCGCGGAGAAAAATCCGCTGGTGACGACGCTTGGGCCCAAGCTCGACAAGATCGAGGGCCTGCCAGCGGAAAAGAAGGCGGCCTACATCGCGGAAGCGGCGAAAGCGGTGAACGACAAAATCATCCCCGGCTATGAGGCGATGATCGCCTTGTTCGAGGACATGGCGACCACCGCGACGCATGACGCCGGCATCTGGCGCATTCCGGAAGGCGACAAGATCTACGCCGCCGCCCTTCACTCGAACACGACAACCGACATGACCGCGGACGAGATCCACGGGATCGGCCTGTCGGAAGTGGCGCGCATCGAGCAGGAAATGGATGCGATTCTGGTGACGCAGGGACTGGCGGAAGGCGCTGTCTCCGCCCGGGTCAAACAGTTGATGGCGGACCCAGCGCAAAACTTCCCGAACGACGACGAAGGACGCCAGCAAATGCTGGATTACCTCGTCGAGCTCAACAAGGGCGTGATGGCGAAAGCCCCTGACTTTTTCATAACGGTTCCGAAGCAGCCGCTCGAAATCGTCCGTGTGCCGGAGTATTCGCAGGACTCCTCGCCCGGCGGCTATTACAACCCGCCCGCGCTCGACGGCTCAAGGCCGGGACGGTTCTACATCAATCTCAAGAATACGACCGACAACCCGCGTTGGACGTTGCCGACGCTGCTCTATCACGAAGGCGCGCCCGGCCACCATTTCCAGCTGTCGGCCTCGCAGCTGATCAAGGACGTGCCACTCTTGCGCAAAGTCTCGCCGTTCAGCGCCTATTCGGAAGGATGGGCGCTTTATTCCGAGCGCATCGCGAAGACCGACATGAACATGTATGCGACGGACCCGCTCGGCGATCTCGGCCGATTGCAGGCGGAAATGTTCCGCGCCGTGCGCCTTGTCGTCGATACCGGCATGCACGCCAAGCGCTGGTCGCGCGAACAGGCGATCGCCTACATGCTCGACAAGACCGGCAACACGGAAGACGAAGTGACGCGCGAGATCGAGCGCTATGTCGTTTGGCCAGGGCAGGCGACGGCCTACAAAACCGGGCAGCTGGCGATCCTCAGGATGCGCGCCAAAGCGGAATCCGAACTCGGCGACAAATTCGTGCTGAAAGAATTCCATGAACTCGTGCTCGGCAACGGCGCGATGCCGCTCGGCATTCTGGAGAAGACCGTGGACGAGTGGATCGCGGAGATGAAGGCGTCCTAATAAATCAAGAACGGCTTTCGTTCTTCCGCCCACGCCTTCTCGTCTTGCGCGGCCAATGCGTCGAGATCGGCGGGCGTCGCCGACGCATCTTCCACCCAGTCGCGCAAGAGCGGCGACCCGTTGATGACGTCGATGGCGAGCTTGCCGATTTCGTACTCATAGGGAAAGTCGCGCCAGAGCGGATAATCCGGATAGAGCTTGCGGATCGTCTTGAAAGCGAGCGCCTGCGCGCGCCACGGCCGGAACGCGGCGTGATCGTAGGCCGGGCCTTCGGTGTGAAACTGAACGCCGCTGCACAGCTTTCCGGCGTGCTTGTGAAACGTCGGCTCGAACCAGCAATCGCGAAGCTGGCATCCATGAAGCCATTGCGGCGCCTGCGCCTGCATGTCGCGAATGATTGCGCGCGCGTCGATGTCGGGCGCGCCAAAGAGTTCGAGCGGTCGCGTCGTGCCGCGCCCTTCCGACAATGTCGTCCCTTCGAGCATGACCGTTCCCGCGTAAGCGCGCGCCATGAATAGGTTGGGGGCGTTGGGGCTTGGATTGACCCACGCGCGCTCGCCGAGCGGCCAGCCGAATCCCGGCGCGTTGTCCGGTCGCCAGCCCTCCATCTCGATCACGCGATAATCGACATCGAGACCGAATTTCCGGATGAACCAGTGTCCAAGCTCGCCAAGCGTCAGTCCGTGGCGCATCGGCATCGGTCCCGCGCCGACGAAACTCTCCCAACCGGCGCGAAGCGTCAGCCCTTCGATTGGGCGCCCGACGGGATTGGGCCGGTCGAGCACCCAGACGGATTTCCGGTGCTTCGCCGCCGCTTCGAGGACGTAGAGCAGCGTTGTGATGAACGTGTAGATGCGGCACCCGAGGTCTTGCAGATCGATGAGAATGACGTCGAACGACGCCATCATCTTGTCCGTCGGGCGGCGCACCTCGCCGTAAAGACTGAAGACCGGAATTCCGTGAACCGGATCGTTGAAGTCGGGCGACTCGACCATGTTGTCCTGCTTGTCGCCCCTGAGCCCGTGCTGCGGTCCAAAGGCGGCGGACAATTTGATGTCGCCGCAAGCGGCGAGCGCATCGAGCGAATGCGTCAAACTCGTCGTGACGGATGCAGGGTGCGCAAGGAGCGCGACGCGCTTTCCCTTGAGCGGCGCGCGCAGTGTCGGTTCTTCAAGCAGTCGGTCGACGCCGAACTTCATGAGCGGGATTCCCTGTTGAGGACATGCACGAATGCGTCGCGATGGTGGAAATCGGGTTTGCCGGGCGGATGGGCGAGCGACCAGTATGACTTGGCGCCGTCAGTCTCTTCAATGACGGCGGCGAGGCCGAGCTTCCACGCCGGTCGTTCGCGCGCCATCGGCAAGCCGCCGATGTCGATGGTCGCCTGCAGTTGAAACCGTCGCGCCGCGACGCTCGTGGAAACGACCGGCGCGGCGATTTCGGCGACGGGGGCCATGTCTTCGCGATAGGCGCTGAAGCGATAGGCGGCCCATTCCGTCGACGGCGAGAAGTTGAACTCATAGTAACCGCGGGCGCGCGGAAGACGGAGGAACGCTTCGAAACAGGTGCGCCGCCAGAGCTCGTCCTTCCGGGAAGGGGCTTTCCGCACCGGAAGCATGATCGCCTTGATTTCGCCCGTGACGACGAACTGAAGCGTCAGCCGCCCGACCGGCGAAAGCGCCGCCACCGCCTCGATCCGGCGCGCCGCCGGCAGCAGGGAATCGGGGTGCGGTTTGAGGACGAGAGGCGCCATGGGGCCGGAGAGGTGAGGGACTGATCCTTGTCGCCGGATTCGTGTTGCCGGCGAATGAACGCGGAGGCGTCGATTTGACCTGTCGCCGGGCCGGGCGTAGAGAGCCCCCCTTCAAATCGGCCGGCCTGATCACGATCTGCCGTCGGCCGCTCCAAACGGATCAGTCTCTCATGCACGCCGTCCTTTTGACTGTTCACACTCTTATCGTTCTTTCGATCATCGTCGTCGTGCTTTTGCAGCGGTCGGACGGCGGGGCGCTCGGGATTGGCGGGGGCGGCGGCGGCTTTATGACGAGCCGGGGCGCGGCGAACGTGCTAACCCGAACCACGTCGGTTCTTGCGGCGTTGTTCTTCGCGACCTCGCTCGCCCTCGCCATCACGGCGGGCGGCAGCGAAAAGGACGTCGATATCATTGAAGATCTGACCGGCGAAAAAATCCAGGATCCGAATGCCCCGGTCTCGACGGAAGACCTCTTGAACACGCTCGGCAGCGGGGCCAGCGACACCGCCCCCTCGACCGCCGACCCCGGGGTCGCGCCGGCCCTCGAGGCGACGCCGGAGACCGGCGCCGAGCCGGTCGTCGAGCCGGCAACCGAGCCTGACGCGGCGCCCGCTGATTCGGCGTCGCCGGCCGGCGAGACGACGCCCGAGACGACCGAGCCCCAACCCTAAGTCTCTGAAATCGAGACGAGTTCTCGCCAGAATCGCCGAGCGGCCGACGGTTAATTCAGGCTGCGGCTGAAAGCCGTTTGCCCTTTCCTTCAGGAGCGCTAAGACGGGCTTCCATGGCGCGGTATATCTTCATCACCGGCGGCGTGGTTTCCTCCCTTGGAAAAGGCGTTGCCGCGGCGGCTCTCGGGGCGCTTCTGCAGGCGCGCGGATACAAGGTGCGTCTGCGAAAGCTTGACCCCTATCTCAACGTCGATCCCGGGACGATGTCGCCCTATCAGCATGGCGAGGTCTTCGTCACCGACGACGGTGCGGAGACCGACCTCGACCTTGGGCACTATGAGCGCTTCACCGGCGTTTCCGCCTCGAAGGGCGACAACATCACGACCGGCAAGATCTATCAGGGCATCATCGAGCGCGAGCGGCGCGGCGACTATCTCGGCGCCACCGTCCAGGTCATTCCGCATGTCACCGACGCCATCAAATCCTTTGTGACGGCGCCCGCCGGCGACGCGGATTTTGTGATCTGCGAGATCGGCGGCACGGTCGGCGACATCGAGGGCCTGCCGTTCTTCGAGGCGATCCGCCAGCTCGGAAACGAACTGCCGCGCGGCGACGCCGTTTATGTTCACCTGACCTTGATGCCCTACATTCCGTCGGCTGGCGAACTCAAGACGAAGCCGACGCAGCATTCCGTGCGCGAGCTCCGCGAAATCGGCATCCAGCCGAACGTGCTGCTGGTTCGCGCCGACCGCGAAATCCCCGAGGGCGAGCGCCGCAAGATCGCGCTCTTTTGCAATGTGCGCCCCTCGGCGGTGGTGCAGGCGCTCGATTGCCGGACGATTTACGAAGTCCCGCTCGCCTATCACGCCGAACGCTTCGACGACGAGGTTCTCGCCGCGTTCGGCGTTACGGAGCCGGCGCCGCTGGACCTCACGCGCTGGCAGGAAGTCGTTCAGCGGATCACGAGACCCGACGGCGAAACGCGCATCGCCGTCGTTGGAAAATACACGGTGCTGAAGGACGCCTACAAATCGCTCATCGAAGCGATCAATCACGGCGGCATCGCCAACAATGTCCGTGTCGAGATCAAATGGATCGACTCGGCGATTTTCGAGAAGGAAGAGCAGGCGATATCGGAGCTCGAAGACGTCCACGGCATCCTTGTGCCCGGCGGCTTCGGCGAACGCGGCGCGGAAGGGAAGATCAAGGCGGCGGGCTTTGCGCGCGAGCGCGGCATTCCCTATTTCGGCATCTGTTTCGGCATGCAGATGGCGGTGATCGAAGCGGCGCGCTCTCTCCTTGGCGAAAAGGACGCGACGTCGTCGGAATTTGGACCCGGCGGCAAGCCGATCGTCGGCCTGATGACCGAATGGGTGCGCGGCAACGAAACCGAACGGCGCCCGACCCAGGGCGATCTCGGCGGCACGATGCGGCTTGGCGCCTATCCGGCGGTGCTGCGGCCGGGGAGCCGCGTCGCCGAAGCCTATGGAACGACGGAAATCTCGGAACGCCACCGCCACCGCTATGAAGTCGACATGGCGTGGGCCCACCGCCTCGCCAAGGTCGGGGTCGCGTTCTCGGGCGTCTCGCCGGACGGAAGCTTGCCGGAAATCATGGAGATACCGGATCATCCCTGGTTTATCGGCGTTCAGTATCACCCTGAGCTGAAGTCGCGCCCTTTCGATCCCCATCCGCTTTTCGCGTCATTCATCAAGGCGAGCGTCGTGCGTTCGCGCCTCGTCTAGTCGCCGTTCCGGCCGTTTTCCCGAACGACTCGCCGCAAGCCAGATTGCCCCGCCCGTCGGTTCGCCTCAAATTCGCCATGCGGGCGGCGAAATCCACAAATCAAGCGGAGGCGGCGGGCGCCCGTCAGTCAAGCGTACGCCTCGCGCAGCAGACAGCCGAAGGGATTCATCGATGACCACACGCACTCGACCGACTTCAGGATTTGCCGCCGTCAGCCGCCTCGCCCTCGCGGGCGCCGCGGTTTGCGGCATGGCGCTTGCGACGCCCGCTCTCGCCAGAGACTCCGACGACATCGTCATCAATATCGGCAAGGACGGCGACCTTCTCGAACAACTGATCGAACTGGATCAAGCGGGCATCGAGGACATGCGCGCCGAAATCGCCGACGCCCGCGCCGAAATCGCCGAGGCGATCGGCGACATCGAGGAAGCGCGCGAAGAGGTCAAAGGCATTCCAGGCGCGCGAATTATTCTGAAGATCGCCTTCGCCTCGGCGCGCGCGGGCGCCTCGACCGCCGTCAACGAAGCGCTCTCCGAAGCGCGAACGGAAATCGACCGCGCCGAGCGCGACCTCGTCACCGCCGATGTCAGCACCGAGGAAAAAGTCGAAACGCAGGGCGCGATCGACGTCCTGCGCACCGAACTCGACGCGCTCGAAGCGTCGCTGGACGACCTTCTCAACGCGCTGAGAGCCTGACGACGGCACGCTAACGCGCGCAGCGCGAGCGGGACGCTTCATGCGTCCCGCTTTTTTTCGTCCAGCGTTGAAATCAGCTGCGGGGTCCCGATCTTGCGAACAATAATCCGATCCAGCCGAGCATCGCGATCGCGCCGCCGATCGGCACGAGAACGATTGTCGGGGGCCGCTGTCCGGTGAAGACGATGAAATAAAGCATCGCCGCCGAGATCGTCGTTCCGACGGCGATCAAGAACGCCGCGCGCCGTGCCGCGGTCGCCGTCGCGACGATCATCAGGACGATCCCCTGCATCGCCTGCCACGCGCCGCCGATCTTCGCGAGGTCGAGCGCGTGTGCGTCGAGCAGGTCGCGCAAGGGATGCAGGGTCAAAAAGAAAATGGCGCTGCCGATCAGCCCATGGACGACCCCTGCAATCCACGCGAAACGCATCTTTCCCTCCGGCGCCGTTAATTCCCCGCTTCGCCAGCATTCTATCGCTGTGCGCCGCGATTGAAAGCGATGGGGTCTGCGCCGATAATTGCGCCTCGCACATGCGACAGGAGGGGTTGATGGGAAAAGCGATTTTATGGCTTGGCGGCGCCGTCCTGGCGCTGCTTGCATTGTTCGCCGTCGCGACCCGACTTCCCGCCGTGCAGGACCGGTTGCTGGACGGGGCGCTTGAAGTCGGCTTTTCGCCGCGCTCTGAAGCGCTCTATTCCGGCGACGGACTCAACGTCTTTTTCTGCGGCACGGGATCGCCGCTGCCCTCAAAAAAGCGCGCGCAGAATTGCACCGCGATCTTCGCGGGCGGCAAATTCTTTCTTGTCGACGCCGGCACCGGAAGCTGGGAGACGATCGCGGCGGCGGGAATACCCGGCGGGCGGCTCGGCGGAATTTTCCTGACGCACCTCCATTCGGATCACATCGGGGACCTCAGCGAAGCCAATCTCGGCTCATGGGTCGGCGGCCGTGAGGCACGTCTCTCCGTTTACGGACAGAATGGCGTCGAGCGGGTGATCGCCGGCGAAAATGACGCCTATGTTCTCGATAATGGCTACAGGACCGCGCACCACGGGGAGGCGATCGCGCCGACTGCTACCTCAGGGATGGCCGCCGTCCCGTTCGACAGCGCAGGCCCGATCGTCGTCTACGACGCGGACGGCCTCAAGGTGACGGCGTTCCCCGTCTTGCACGCGCCGGTCGCGGGCGCCGTCGGCTATCGCTTCGATTACGCCGGACGCAGCGTCGTCATTTCCGGGGATACGGCCTATTCGCAGAGCGTCATCGATAATGCGAAAGGCGCCGATCTCCTCATTCACGAAGCGCAGGCCAATCATATTGTCGTAAAGATGCAGGCGGCGGCGGAGAAGGTCGGAAACCGCAACACAGCGCAGATTTTCGCCGACATTCGATCCTACCACACGACGCCGGAGGAAGCGGCGCGCGCAGCGAACGAAGCCGGCGCGGACTGGCTTGTCCTTTCGCATCTGACGCCGGCGCCGGACAATCCGCTCCTGAAGCGGATCTTCATGCGCGGCGTCTCCGCGATCCGGCCGAAGAACGTCAAGTTGGCGGAAGACGGCATGGCGGTCATGCTGCCGAAAGACGGCGGCGTCGAGTTTTCCAAATTCTGATCTGGTAAGGAGCAACCATGCCGAAATATGTCGACCCGACCCGCGCGCAGTTCGGGGCGTTCATGAAGCTGCCCGATGACGGGCCGATCTGGATGCTCAATCTCATCCGTTTGCGGAAGAACGCGAAATACGAGGACGATCGCGACGCGACGGGGGCCGAGGCCTACGCCGAATACGGCCGCGCGAGCGAGCCCTTTTTCAAGGGCGTTGGCGGCAAGATCGTGTGGGCTGGAAAGCCGCAGGCGGTCGTGATCGGACCCGACGACGAGCGCTGGGACCTCGCCTTCATCGCCGAATACCCGAGCGCCGAGGCGTTCGGAAACATGGTCAAGAATCCGGGCTACCAGGCGACGGTCCACCACCGGCAGGCGGCCGTGAAAACCTCGCGCCTCATCCGCATGAAGCCGGGCGCGCCGGGAAAGCTCTTCGGCTGACGGGCGCCAGGACGTTTTCCGATCAAGTGGAATCCGGTTGATCGAAGAAAACGTCCTAAACTTAAAATCTTGAGCGAGTTTCGCGCGCCAGAGCGCGCGAAACTCGCTCAAGGGATCGCCCGGATAAGGTAACGCTTGTTCGGACCCCTTGATTGCGGCTAGCTACCGCCGGTTTCCGGCGGCGGGACCGCCCCTTCCGGACTTTTCAAGGAATTTCGATGCCGACTCCGATCCTGATGCCTGCGCTCTCGCCGACGATGGAAGAGGGCACCCTCGCCAAATGGATGGTGAAGGAAGGCGACAAGGTATCCTCGGGCGACGTCATCGCCGAGATCGAAACCGACAAGGCGACGATGGAGGTCGAGGCGGTCGACGAGGGCGTCGTTGCGAAGATCCTCATTCCGGCGGGCTCTGAAAATGTGAAGGTCAACACGCCGATCGCGCTGCTCACGGGCGATGGCGAGGCTGTTGGCGACGCGAAGGCGAATGGCAAGGCCCCCTTCGCGAAGCCCGCAAGGGCGGCGTCGGCTCCTCAAGGGATGAGGCGAAGCAGACCAAAGCAAAACCTGCATCCTGAGCCTTCGCGCGGGAGAGGCGTCCGCGAAGGATGCGCGGCGGGCCATGCGGCGCGCGATCCCGATCTCCCCGCCGGCGTCGAAATGGTGCCGACGACGATCCGCGACGCGCTGCGCGATGCGATGGCGGAAGAAATGCGCCGCGATCCGGACGTCTTCCTGATGGGCGAGGAAGTCGCCGAATATCAGGGCGCCTACAAAGTCTCGCGCGGGTTGCTCGACGAGTTCGGCCCGGAGCGCGTCATCGACACGCCGATCACGGAGTACGGATTCGCCGGCCTCGGCGTCGGCGCGGCGTTCGCGGGATTAAAACCGATCGTCGAATTCATGACCTGGAATTTCGCGATGCAGGCGATCGACCACATCATCAATTCGGCGGCGAAGACGCGCTACATGTCGGGCGGTCAGATGGGATCGCCGATCGTCTTTCGCGGCCCGAACGCCGCGGCAAGCCGCGTCGCCGCTCAGCACAGCCAGGATTACGCGGCGTGGTATTCGAACATTCCGGGCCTCATCGTCATCGCGCCCTATTCTGCGGCCGATGCAAAAGGGCTTTTGAAAGCCGCGATCCGCGATCCGAACCCGGTCGTCTTTCTCGAGCATGAACTCCTTTACGGCGACACGATGGACGTGCCGCAGGTCGATGACTGGATCGTGCCCATCGGCAAGGCGAAAGTCGCGCGCGAAGGGACAGACGTGACGATCGTCTCCTATTCGCGCGGCGTCAAATTCGCGCTCGAAGCGGCGGCAAGGCTCGCCGAGGAAGGGATTTCGGCTGAGGTCGTCGATCTGCGCACCTTGCGTCCGATGGATACGGCGACTGTAATCGCGTCGGTGAAGAAAACGAATCGCGTCGTCACCGTCGAAGAAGGCTGGGCGCCCTGCGGCGTCGGCGCCGAAATCGGCTGGCAGGTGACGCAGCATGCCTTCGACTATCTCGACGCGCCGCCGGCCCGCGTCACGCAGGAAGACGTGCCGCTTCCCTATGCGGCGAACCTTGAGGTCTTGAGCCTTCCGAACGCGGAGAAGATCGTGCGGGCGGTGAAGGGCGTGATGTATAGGGAATAGCGTTGGAACGACTAGATTCGCTCTGCTTCTGAATCCTGCGGCACGAATCTCGCGACAAGACGATTTGGCTATTCCTCGCTTCATTATCTGGCGATTTGTTTGATTGCGTTCTTGATCACTATGGGAGGGGTTTTCACGGCGGGCATGATGGACTTGGCATGGTCCGTCATTACACTGCGATTGCGCTTTTTCGGCTATCCTTGGTATTGAACATCAAGAGATTTCATGACGTCGCGGCTCTCTTACTGTTTGGGCGCTGCCTGCGGCAGCTATAAAGTTTTCTTGGGTTGAGGCCTTGCAAAAATCGGGTGGGCGAATTCGGGATACGATTTTTTCGGCCACGCTGGATCGCCATTGCTTGGCGCAATGGTTGGCATTGTATATGCGATTCAATGTGCGTTGCTGTTATTCAAGACGCGGGGATGAGCGGCTATAATCAATTTGGGTCCGATCCATTAAGTGAGGATTGAGTGCTCCACTCCGGCCAATGCCATTGCGGGAAACTGAAAGCGTCCTTTGAATCGCAAAAGACGCCGCAGGAATTGGGCGTCCGCACCTGCCAGTGCGATTTCTGCCGGCGCGTCGGGGCGATCAACATTTCCGATCCGGACGGCGCGGTCGTCATCGACGCGAAGGCTGACGATGTCATCCGCTACCGCTTCGCGCTAAGAACCGCCGATTTCCTGCTTTGCAAACAGTGCGGCGTCTACATCGCGGCGGTGACGGGCGAGGGGACGAATATCCGCTCGACCCTGAATGTCGCCGGGCTTCGCATGATGGCGTTTCTCTCGATCGACGAAGCGCCGATGCAGTACGGCGCCGAGACCGCCGAAAGCCGCGTCGCGCGCCGCGCGGAGAAGTGGACGCCGACGCGGTTCACCGATCCTTCCCTGAACGCTTCCTGTTTCGGTCCGCATGCGTAAGTTCTGCGTCGCGACGCCCGGTCGATTCAGGCACCCTACCTCCCCCTTGGGGGGAGGTCGAAATTTGCGCAGCAAATTTCGGGTGGGGGTCTCTTGTTTTCATGTGTCGTCCTCGCTGATTTCGCGTTGGCGAGACCCCCACCCGAAACCGCTGCGCGGTTTCGGCCTCCCCCCAAGGGGGAGGCGGGCGGGGCTCGACCGATGAAACTCCACCACCGATTCTTTTATTCGCTCGCTTATCCTGCGCTCGCCGCGTCGCTGAAACGCCCGCGCCTCATCCTCGTGCTCGGCTGCATGCGGTCGGGGTCGTCGCTGCTGACGCATGTGCTTTCCTCGCACCCGGACATTCTGGGATTCGGCGAGGCGCATGTGCGTTACGAACGGCCGTCGAGCATCGTCGAACTCGGCTACTGGCTCTTGCGCTTTCGCCGCAAATGGCCGGGCGGCGCGCGCTATCTCCTCGACAAGGTGCTGCACGAAAACCATCTGCCGGACCTTGCGATGCTCGCCGGGTGCGCCGAACTCAAAATCGTGATGATGGTGCGCGGACCGGCAGGAAACATCGCCTCGCTGCGCAAGATGTTCGCCGGCAAGGGCGACGCGGACGAGTATTATCAAAAGCGCTTCGCGGAACTCGCGTCCCTCGTCGACCGCATCCCGCCGGCGACGCCGTTTCTCGCGCTCTCCTATGAAGCGCTGACGGCGGACCCTGAGCGCGAGCTGGGCGCGCCTTTCCGGCTTTCTCGGCCTTGAGACGCCGCTTTCCAGAAACTACCAGCTCAACGAGGCGAGCGGGCGGTGGGGCGTCGGAGACGGGTCGGCGATGATCCGCGCGGGCGAGATCCTCAAACGGCAAAGCGGCGACGATCTCGTCGGCGCGCCGCCGTCGGCCGCCGCTATCGAAGCGCACCGCCACCTTGTCCGGAAAATTTCCGCGCGGGACGCGGGTTTCCTCCCGGTCGGCGGCGCCTCATAGGCTCTCTCCCTTGTTCTCCGGTCAAAACGCGGCGAAAAACCAATCCTGATCCTTGCTGAAATGAGCGACCCATGCCGACCCCGATTTTGATGCCAGCTCTCTCGCCGACGATGGAGGAGGGAACCCTCGCCAAATGGATGGTGAAAGAGGGCGATAAAGTCTCGTCCGGAGACATCATCGCCGAAATCGAGACCGACAAGGCGACGATGGAAGTCGAAGCGGTCGACGAGGGCGTCGTCGGCCAGATTCTGGTTGCGGCGGGTACGGAGCATGTGAAGGTCAACGCGACGATTGCGATCCTGCTGGGCGACGGAGAAGGCAAGGGTGATCTCGGCAAGGCGCCTGCCGCGAAGGCGAATGGCGGCCCCTCACACGAAGCCGCAAGAACGCCTTCGGCCTCTCCCGAGGGAGAGGCGAAGAAGAGCGTCGACGCCCGCCTCTCCCTCGGGAGAGGCCGAAAACCGCGAAGCGGTTTTGGGTGAGGGCGACTAACGCCCGCATCCACGCCTCGCCGCTGGCCAAGCGTCTCGCGAAGAACGCCGGCCTCGATCTGTCGGCGCTGACCGGGTCGGGGCCGCATGGCCGCATCGTCAAGCGCGATGTCGAAGCCGCGCCCAAAGGCGCTGCCCCGAAAGCGCCGGCGCAGGCGTTCGCTCCCGCGCCCGCATCGATCGACCCACGCCTTTATCCGGCGGACAGCTACACGGCGGTCAAGCTCGACGGCATGAGGAAGGTGATCGCGCGGCGCCTCACGCAGTCGTTCAACAATGAAGTGCCGCATTTCCCGCTCAACATCGACATCGAGCTGACGAAACTTATGGACGCCCGCACGGCGCTGAACGCCGCGTCGCCGAAAGAAGGCGACGGCGCCTACAAGCTCTCCGTGAATGATTTCGTCATCAAGGCGTCGGCGATGGCGCTGAAGAAAGTGCCGCACGCCAACGCGACGTTTACGGACGAGGCGATCCTTCTCCACAAGCACGCGGACATCGGCGTCGCCGTTTCAATCGATGGCGGGCTCATCACCCCGATCGTCTGGAAAGCCGAAACCAAAGGCCTCAAGCAGATTTCGGCCGAGGTCAAAGACATGGCCGCGCGCGCCCGCGCCAAAAAGCTGAAGCCCGAAGAATATCAGGGCGGCACGTTCTCGGTTTCAAACCTCGGCATGTTCGGCATCACGTCCTTCGCCTCGATCGTCAATCAGCCGCACGGCGCAATCCTGTCGGTCGGCGCCGGTGAAGCGCGCGCGGTCGTACGCGAAGGCCAGATTGTCGTCCGGACGATGATGACGGTGACGCTGACCTGCGATCATCGCGTCGTCGATGGTGCGGTCGGCGCCGAGTTTCTCGCCGCCTTCAGGCAGTTCATCGAAGAACCCGCCTCGATGTTGCTGTGATGCCGTCTGAACTGACTCCGCGCCAGCAGCGCGAGATCGACTATCATCGTGACTACGCCGCCCGAAAAGCCGAGGAACGCCTGCGTCCGGTCAATTTCGACGTGGTCGAGGACAGGAAGCGACGTCCGCAAAACGCCTTCTGGTCCGACCTATGACCGGCTTCTCGCGCATGATCTGAACGGAAAGCGCGCGCTCGCGCCCGGCTGCGGTTTCGGCGAAGACGCCATCCGACTTTCGCATCTCGGCGCCAGGGTGGACGGGTTCGACATTTCGCCGGACATCGTCGCCATCGCCGAAAGGCGGTGCCGGGAATTCGGCTATGACAACGTCACCCTTGGCGTGATGCCCTGCGAGAGGCTCGATTTCCCGGACGATTCGTTCGACCTCGTGCTCTTCATCGACATCCTCCACCATGTCGATATCCCGGCGACGATGGCGGAGATAAAACGCGTTCTGAAGCCGGGCGGCCGCATCATCGGCAATGAGCTTTACACTCATAGCGTCGTGCAAAAGCGCATTCGCGAAAGCTGGCTCGTCGACAAGGTCGTTTACGGCGCGATGAAGAAATTCATCTACGGCGACGACAAGCCTTACATCACCGCCGACGAACACAAGATCGACGAAACGGAGTTCGCGCATGTCGAAGCGGCGTGCTCGTCGTTTGAAGCCGAGTGGTTCAACGGTTTCGTCGGCCGGATCGCGCCCGATCGCCTGCCCCTTGTCGCCGAGATTGACCGCGCGGGCATGCGCCTCCTCGGCGCCGCGGGCCGCTTCGCCGCGGGCCGCGTCGTCTTCGAAGGCGTCATCGCCAAATCCTGATCTTCAGGCCCGTGCGCGGCGCGTTTTCGTCGGCGTCGACTGTGCGCGTGGCGGCGGCGCTTCGTCTTCGGCGTGGTCGTAGTCGGAAACCCGCAGACGTTTCGCGATCCATTCGGGAAGCTTTTCTTCAAGCTTGTGCATCGCCTTGTCGAACCAGCGCCAGCGGCGGCGGACCCAGCGGATTTCCGCGGGCGCGACTGTCGCCAGCAGCAAGAAGCCGAGCGCGACGACGACAATGCCGAACGGAATCGGCGAAATCGTCCAGACAATTCCAAAGAGGATCAGAAAGACTGCAAAAATTGTTACGGCGATACGAAAAACCATACCTACGACTTCGCCTTCTTCGCATCCGGCGCGGTCTCCGCCTCCACCGATTTGATGGTCTGCGGCCCGCGTTTCGCGACCATCCTAACGAGCGCGTCGAACCAGCGCCAGCGGCGGCGCAGGCGTCGTATGAACGGCCGTGCGACCGGATTGGCCGCCGCAATCATCAATAGCCCAAGGATGACCAGCGGCGCCCCGGCCGGCAGAGGCGAAAAGAAGGCGATCAGTCCGTAAACGAACAACGCGAAACCGACGAGCGAAGCGCCGATCCTTGCCGCGATTGCTCTCGCGACGATTATTCGCCTCGACATGGCCGTTCCTCTCGTCCGAAGGCATGCTACAGCGTCATTGCAGCGGGTCCAACCGGCTGCCGGGCGCGTTCATGACGGCGCGGCGGCGCCAAGCTGTCCTGGATCGCAAGTCGCCTCGCCGAGCATCGGATGCGCCCTTGCGAGTTCGCCGCCGAGCCGGCGCGACTGTTCGAGCGAGCCCCAGGCGTTGGTGTGCGTCGCATCTCGCCATTTCTCTTTCTCGAACGCGATGGCGCCGCCAAGATCGATGACGGCGCCGTCGATCGCGAGCTGGTTCAGGACGCGGGGCGGCAAGGTCGGCTCCTTGTACGCCGGTATGAAAACATACTGAAGCGAGCCGCCGCCAGCCGCAACGAGCCGTTCGATGGCGCGGAGGTAATGGCGCGCGACATGGTGCTCGAGCGGCTGCAACGGTTTCGGCAGCCGGATATCCGACTGGTCGCGACGGCGCGCGCGCAGATCCTTCTCAAGCACTTTTTCGGGAACCCGGACAAACCGCGAGCGGAGCGTTCCGTCGAGCATTTTCAGGGCCTGGCTGCGGTCCATGTCCGGGCCTTCATAGGCGGCGGGATCGAATGAAGGTCGCACGTTCGGCGTTTTGAAAAGCGTCTTGACGAACAGGCTGAGCTGGCGCCCTGGCAGGCGTCCGATGTCGGCGACGTAAAGGGCGTTGATGATCGGCGGCGCCGTCAGCACGTCAAGCGGTTCGGCGACGACAATAAAGCTTTCATGCTGGCGACGCAGTTCGACCTCGTTGAGTTCGGCGAGCACGAGCGCTGGATGCTTCGTCCGCACCACTTCCTTCGCAATAACGTATTCGATGTTGCGGCCTGTACCGGCGTAGCCGAAATTTGCGACGCGAACGCGCCTGCCGGTCGCGACGCAATAGGCCCTTTCGACTTCCGGGCCTGAAAAGCCGTTCGCGGTGCGCGACGTACCGACCAGGGCGATGTCGAGGCGCGTTGGATCAAAATGCAGCCGTTCGTAGATCCAGTCGCCTTTCCTGGAGAATTGCGTCTGCAGCTCCTGCCAGCGGTAATAGGGATCGTGCGGCGTCATGACGGCGCCGACCAGCAACGCGAGAGTTACGGCCAGGGTCAGCAAAACGAATTTGGCAGGCGCCAGAATTTTGATCATGCCGCCCTCAGAAATTGTAATAGATGAAGACCGCCGGCCGCCAGGCGGCGATGAGCCCGGCGGCGAGCAGCGCCGCCGTCGCCAGCGCCACAGCGGGCGTCGGACGGAGGACCATGGGCGCCGATTGCAGCGTCGGCGGATAGGGCCGGTCGAGCGCTTCGGCGTATCCGGCGATCTCAAGGCTGTCTTTGGCGAAGAGCGCGACGAACGCGGCGACGAACATCAGGCCGAGGATTTCCGCGTTGAGGTCATAATCGCCGGCGGCGGAAAAAAGGCCGGAGATGACGGCGTTCGCCGCATCAAGGCCGTCCGCTCTGAAAAAGATCCAGGCGAACATCACGGCGCCAAGGAGCGCCGTGTGTTTCACAAATTGAGCGATGGCGCCGTTCCATCGGTCCAGTTGCGGCAGCCAGAGCCGCGCCGCGTGGTTGGCGGTGATGAGCGCTGCATGAATGGCGCCCCAGATGATGAAGGTCCACGCCGCGCCGTGCCAGACGCCGCCGATCAGCATGGTGAGGAAGATGTTTCTCAACCGGAAAAACTCACCGCCCCGGTTCCCGCCGAGCGGAATGTAGACGTAATCCCGCAGGAACGCCGAAAGCGTCATGTGCCAGCGCCGCCAGAACTCGATGATCGACTTCGCCTGATAGGGGGAATTGAAATTGACCGGCAGGCGCACGCCGAACAGGAGGCCAAGCCCGATCGCCATGTCGCAATAACCGGAGAAATCGAAATAAATCTGCAGCGTGTATCCGACCGTCGCGGTCCAGGCTTCAACTGCGCCGAGCGGGTCGCCCGCTGCGGCGGCGGCCCAGATCGGATCGATCGCCCGCGCGATCGGATCGGCGAACACCGTTTTCTTGATCAAGCCCCATCGCAAAGATGATGACGCCGTAAGGAATGTAATCGGCCTTGACGCCGCCCGCTGCGAGATTGCGGAATTGCGGACGGGTGTAGCCGTGATGAACGATCGGACCGGCGATCAGCTGCGGGAAGAACGTGACGAACAGCGCGTAGTCGCGCAGGCTCTTCTCGCCGTCGCCGGTTTTCCAGCAGTCAACGAGATAGGCGATCTGCTGGAAGGTGAAGAACGAAATTCCGAGCGGCAAAAGGACGTTTTTCAACGTCCAGTCGGCGCCGACAAGCGCCGCGAGGTTGGACCCTGCAAAGACGAGATATTTGAACCAGAAGATGAATGCGAGATTGGCGATGACGCCGCCGAGCATCGCGGCGCGCCGCACGCCGGCGGACGCCTTCGAAGCGGCGATCCGGCCGAGCCCGTAATTGGCGAGGATCGACGCGACGAGGAGAGCGAGGTGCTTGACGTTCCAGACGCCGTAAAACGCGAGCGAGGCGAGAAGCAGAAACGTCACGGAGGCGCTCCGCCATCCGGCGCGCCGCAAACCGTAAAAGCCAGCCAGCGTCAACGGCAGGAAAGCGAGGAGAAAGGCATAAGAACTGAAGATCATGACTAACCCCCAGCGGGGATAAAGACCGCTGCTGCGCCGTCCTAGAGCACGAGGCCCGCTTCGCGCGCAACCTAATGCCTGCTCCCGGCGCGCAAATCATTAACGATTGCTTCCATCGTTTCTTAACGGTGCGCCTAATAGGGTTCAAACCCCAGCCGCAGATCGACGCCGGCCGCGCCATGCTGTTCAATTCGACCGTCTTTTTGCTGTTTTTCGCCGTGTTTTTTGCGGCGTACTGGACGCTCCGTGCGCGACTGAAAGCGCAGAACGTCCTCATTCTGCTGGCGTCTCTCTCCTTCTACGGGTGGTGGGACGAGCGTTTTCTCATTCTGATTGCGCTCTCTTCCGCCATCGATTTTCTGGCGGCGATCGGCGCCTCAGGGGCGCGGGTCGGCCGCGAGGAGCAAAAGAAGTCGGCGCTCTTCTTTCTCGGCGTCGCGCTCGCCGCGACCGCGCCGACTTTTTCGCAAAGCTGGATCTGGTTTGCTGCGGCGCTGGCGGCGCTTGCAATCGGCTTTGCCGGCATTTGGGTTCTGGAGCGTGTGAAAGGCGACCGGCGGCGCGCCTGGATTCTGACGTCCGTCATATCCAATCTCGGCATGCTGGCGACGTTCAAATATTTCGGCTTCTTCACCGAAAGCTTTGCTGCGGCGGCGGAGCAGGTCGGCTTCCACGTCAACGCGCCGATGATGTCGATCGTGCTGCCGATCGGCATTTCATTCTACACGTTCCAGACTCTCTCTTACACGATCGACGTCTGGCGCGGCGACATGAAGCCCTCCCGCTCGATCGTCAATTTCGCCGCCTATGTCTGTTTCTTTCCGCAGCTCGTCGCCGGCCCGATCGAGCGTGCGAAGGCGCTGCTGCCGCAGTTTGAAATGCGACGGGTCTGGAGCGAGCGCCAGGCGTTTGACGGCGCGCTGCTATTCCTTTGGGGCCTCTACAAGAAGACCGTCATCGCGGACAATCTGGCGCCGATCGTCAATGCCGCTTTCGCCGCCCCGGCTGAGACTTCGCCCGGCCTGATGCTGCTCGGCGTGCTTGGCTTCGCGGTCCAGATCTATTGCGACTTTTCCGGCTATTCCGACATGGCGCGCGGCCTCGCCAAAATGCTCGGCTTCGAGCTGATGGTGAATTTCGATCTGCCCTATTTCTCGCGCACGCCATCGGAGTTCTGGCGGCGCTGGCATATCTCGCTGTCGAGCTGGTTGCGCGATTATCTCTATGTGCCGCTCGGCGGCAATCGCGGCGGCAGGCTTGCGACCTATCGCAACCTCATCGTGACGATGCTGCTCGGCGGCCTATGGCACGGCGCCGCGTGGACTTTCATCGCCTGGGGCGCGTTCCACGGCGGCATCCTCGCCCTTTACCGCATGGCGGGAGTCGATGCCGCACTCGATCGCGCAAAAGGCGGCGCGGCCGTGATTGCAAATGTCGTGGCGTGGGCCGTGATGTTCGTGCTGACGCTTATCGGCTGGACGTTTTTCCGCGCCGAGAGCCTCGGCGACGCGTGGACGGCGATGGTCAAGATCTCGAGCGCAGAGAGCTTTGCTAACCTGCCGGCATTACCGAAATCGTCGATCGTGCTTTCGCTGGTTGCGCCGCTGGTGGTCGCCGGCCTCGCAAACCGGTTCTTTCCCGGCTTCCTCAAGCAAGGCGCGGCCGAGGCGAGGAACGCTGGCGCATTCCCGCTGATGCTGCGCGCAAACGCCGTCATTCTTCTCGTCTGCGCCGTCGCTTTCCTGTCCGCGGAAGGACAACAACAGTTCATCTATTTCGATTTTTGATGAAGCGCACGCTTGCATATTGTCTATTGAGCCTGGCGTTCGGCGCCTATTCACTGGCGTTCGCCGAGGCGTTTGTGCGCGTCGCCGCGCCGCAATCCTTCGTGCCGCGCGAGATCGCGGCGGCGCCGTGGGGCGTTCGCATGAACAAGCCGAACGCGGTCTACGCGCAGCGGACGCCGGAAATCTCGGCAACGGTGCGCATCAACGCCGCAGGCCTTCGCGCAGACCAGGAGTTTGCACGCGAAAAGCCGTTCGGCGTCCGGCGCGTGGCGCTGTTCGGCGATTCCTATTTCCTTGGCTATAAATCGGCGATCGAAGATGTCGCCGCGACGCGCCTTGAAGAAGGCCTGCGGGAGGCGGAATGCCCGGTCGAAGTGCTCAATTTCGCGGTGTCGGGATTCGGCACGGGGGAGATGCTCCGAACGCTTGAGGCGAAAGGACTTTCGTTTCATCCCGACGTCGTCATTTTCCAGTGGCATCACACGGATCCCGATGACAACCGGCGATCCAATCTCTATGCGCTGACGCCGGAAGGCCTCA
This sequence comes from uncultured Alphaproteobacteria bacterium, assembly GCA_963765165.1. Lineage (GTDB taxonomy): Bacteria > Pseudomonadota > Alphaproteobacteria > Caulobacterales > Parvularculaceae > Amphiplicatus. The sequence goes on from CAVXVQ010000001.1 coordinate 201,766, forward strand.
AAGAGACGGGTGAGAGCTATGCGCCGGCGATCGGCGCGCGCGACGCCCTGGAGGGAAATCCGCTCTACCGAAAGATCGCTTCAGAGAGCCATCTGTTCACGATCGTGCGCGAACGCGCGTCTCGCTACATTCGCCGCATGATGGCGGGGCATGTGTTCAGCCGCAAGACGACGACGATGAGCGCGGCAGAACCGATGGCGAGCGTGACCGACATTGCGATCCTCGATCGCGCCGAAGAGATTGCCCGCAAGTCGGGCGCTGAATTTTTCGTCGTCGACGTTCCTGGCGTCCAGTCGCGCACGCGGTTCCGGTCGAGCTTTCGCCTGCTGCCGGGCGATGTCGCGGCGCGGCCGAATTACATCTCGCCGCTCGCCGCCTTCGAGGCCGCCGCGTCGAACGACGAAAAGCTCTATTGGGAAAAGGGCCACAAGCATCTGACGCCGAAAGGGAACGCCGTCATCGCGCGCGTGATGATGGAGCGGCTTCTCGGCGATCCGGCGGCGAATGCGGCGCTCGGCTGCGAGGACGACAGCGAGCGCCGTCAGCTGGCGCGCCATTAAATCAGCAACCTATTCCTCGCGTTTGAGGCGCGCCTTCGTCTTGCCGACATGCGCGCGCGCCGCCGCGGGGTCGTCCGGCCAATCGTGCTTTGGATATCGCCGCGCATGTCCTTCGCCATGTCGCGATAGCCGCCGCGACCAGAAAGCGGGAAGGTTTTTCGTCGAGCGCGATTTGGCGATGCGCGGGCGAGAGCAGCGAGACAGTGAGGCGGAACGCTTCCGCGCTGATCGTCGGATGCGGCTGAGGCCGAAGCATTCTTGCGCGCGCGCTTCGATCATTGGTCCGCCGGGGGCCAGATAGTCGATCGGCGAGAATGGACGACCGGAGGGTGCAACGAAGGAAAGCGGCGCGACTCGTCGAGCGCGCGCGCCCGCGCCCAATCGAGAAGACCGAGGAGCGCGCGGCGTCAAGTCATCCGCCGTCGGGCGCGATCAAGGACGGCGGATCGCCCAGCAGCGCCGCCAGCCACTGCTCCGCCTGCAGAACGAGGGATCGCTTCGTCGAGGGGCGGCCAGGCGTCGCCGAGACGCCTGTCGGGCGAGCGCGAGGCGCGCCTGCGTTTCCGCGATGGCCGGCGCCGCTGGGAGGATGTCGAGCCGCCAGCTCGCCGAGGGCCGCGATGAGCGCCTGCGCGCCGCCGCGGGTGGAGGCTGTGGCAGCGGCGTCTCCGAAGAACAATCGCCCCAATGCGCCGCACGCGCTCTCGCCCGGATCGACCGTGTCGCCGGGTCAATAGCGCGCGACGTCTCCAAGTTGCAGCGCCGCCCAGCGCAAGCGCCTCTTCTTCCGAAATTCTCGCCGCCGCCAGAATTCGAGCGTTGGTCCGCGAGCCGATCATATCGGCGACGACGAGATAGGTGGAAGCGCTCAGAGGCGTCCGCAGTGTCGAGGCGCGCGGCGCGGCCATTGGCGAGAAGATAAAGGCCTGGTTCGGACGATCTTGCTTGGCGATGCGCGAGGGAAGCGCGTCGCGATGATGCGGCCCGCCTCTTCTGGCGCCGCCGGCGCATCGCTCTCCGCCCATCGCAAGGCTTGCGATTTGAGCGCCCGGGCGCGCGGCGACCTGTCCGCCCGAAATCGTCTGAGACGCTCGGCTATGATCGGCATCGCCGCCGCCAAGGCCGCGCTCCGACGAGGAGAGCTGCAATCTCCGCCGCCAGCGCGCGATCGGCGCCCGGCGCTGCGCCGGCGATCATGGCGCGATCTGAGGCGCCAGCGGCAACCGCGCGATGTCGCGCCCGCGCGCCGTCAGCTACCCGAGGCGTCGAGGGCGCCGAGTGCTTGCAGATGCGCGGTTGCAGCCGCAAGGCGTCCCGCCGGCGGCGGATCGATGAAGGTGAGGCGCGCAGCATCGCGTACGCCCCATTCGGCGAGCGTCAGCGCAAGGCCGGAAAGATCGGCTGCTCAAAATCTCCGGCGTCGGCTCTGCGGCGAGGCCGCGCGTCTCCGCCTCGTCCCAGAGCCGGTAGCAGACGCCAGGTCCGATGCGGCCGGCGCGGCCCGCGGCGTTGATCGACACTGGCGCGCGAGGCGCGCTCGGTTGATGAGCCGTGAGCCGCCCTCCGGGTCATGATTCGGCGACCCGCGCGAGGCCGGCATCGATGACAACGGAAACGCCGGCAATCGTCAGCGAGCTCTCCGCGATATCGGTGGCGAGGACCACCTTGCGGTGCCCGATCGGCGCCGGTGCAACCGCCGCATCCTGCTCGGCGGGCGAGAGCGCGCCATAGAGAGGAGCGAGCATTGCGTCGATGTCGCCGAGACGCTCGGCGGTGCGCAAAATCTCGCCTGCCCCGGCAAGAAAGCGAGCACCGAACCGTCGCTCTCGCGCAGCGCGCGGCGGACCGCGCGCGCGATCTGCTCCTCGATGCGCGCGTCGGCATCTTGCCGAGATAGACAGTCTCGACCGGATGGATCCGGCCATCGCTCTCGTATCACCGGGGCTCAATCGCGCCGCGATGCGCGCCGTGTCGAGCGTTGCAGACATGACGATGAGCCTCAGGTCCGGGCGGAGCGCGCCTTGGATGTCGAGCGCCAGCGCCAGGCCAAGATCGAGCGCGAGCGAGCGCTCGTGAAACTCGTCGAAGAGCACGGCGCCGACGCCGTGCAGCTCCGGATCGGCGATGATCCGGCGGGCGGTGAGGCCGTCGGTCACGACTTCGATGCGCGTCGCAGCCGAAACTCTCCGGTCGATGCGCGTCGAGAGGCCGATCGTCTCTCCGACCTTCTCGCCGAGCGTCGAGGCCATTCGCTCGGCCGCAAGACGGGCGGCGATGCGGCGCGGTTCGAGCAGCAGGATGCGCGCGCCGCCGAGCCACCGCTCATCGATCAGTGCGAGGGGCAGGCGCGTCGTCTTGCCGGCGCCGGGCGGCGCGGCGAGCACAAGGCGGACGCCGTCGGCGAGCGCCTTTCGGATCGCCGGCAGGACGTCGTCGATGGGAAGGCTGAGGCTCATCGCCCGCGCTTATCGCCGAGGCGCGCCTGCGACTTCAAGAATCATTTCGCGCGACGGCTAAGGCCGGCTAGAGTTCAGCCGCCTTGGGCGACGGCGGCGATGACGACAGCAACGGATCTCGACAAAATCAAATCCTTCGACCTTCGAGCGGTCGATCGCGCATTTCTCGATGATCCCTATCCGACCTATCGCGCGCTTCGCGAGCATGATCCCGTGCATCGCCAGCCGGACGGCGGCGTCTTTCTGACGCGCTACGAGGACGTCGCCGCCGTCTACCGCGACAAGCGCTTCGAGCTCCGACAAGAAGATCGAGTTCAGACCCAAATTCGGAGACGGCCCGCTTTTTCTCCACCATACGACAAGTCTCGTCTTCAACGATCCGCCCTACCACACGCGAGTCAGGAAGCTCCTCGCGCCGGCCTTCACGCCGCGCGCGGTCAAAACATTGGAGCCGCGCTTCGCCGCGCTCGTCGACCGGCTTCTGGATGACGCGCTGTCGAGGGGCGGCATGGACGTCTGACCGGCTACGCGGCCCACCTTCCCGTCGAGATCATCGGCGACATGCTCGCCGTGCCGAAAGAAGAGCGCGGCCCGCTTCGCGGCTGGTCGCTGGCGATCCTCGGCGCGCTTGAGCCCGCGCCACCGAAGAGCGCTCGATTGGGGCGATCGGTCGGTGACCGAATTTGGCGATTATCTCGCCGCGCATATCGAGCGCTTCAGGAAAGCGAGGCGATCCTCGCGGGCGGCGATGTCCTCGGCATGTTGCTCGCGGAGGAGACGGAAGAGGGCGAGCGCCTCAGCGATGTCGAATTGATCCAGAACTGCATCTTCCTGCTGAACGCAGGGCACGAGACGACGACCAACCTCATCGGCAATGCGATCGCCGCGCTGATCGATCACCCCGCCGAATGGCGCGCCTGCGCGCTGATCCCGTCGCTGATCGACTCCGCCGTCGAAGAGTTCCTGCGTTTTGAAAGCTCGAACCAGCTCGGCAATCGCCGCGTCCTGGCGCCGGTCGAAATCGGCGGCGTCACGCTGGAGGCCGGAACGCTGGTGACGCTCGGCATCGGCGCCGCCAACCGCGATCCCGCGCAATTTCCCAATCCCGATCGCCTCGACGTCGGCAGGACGCCGAACCGCCATCTCGCCTTCGGCGGCGGCATTCACGCCTGCGCCGGCATGTCGCTCGCGCGCGTCGAAGGGCGGATCGCGATCGGCCGGCTCATCGAGCGCGCGCCCGCTTTCCGCAAAGCCGGCGACGCGACGCGCGGCGGCCGCGCGCGCTTTCGCGGATTACTTGTCCTATCCGATCGCGTTCGCTTAGACCGTCGACGGCGGACAAAGCGTCGGATGTTCGACTCGGCGCGTCCTCTGATCCTTCAGCAAAGTCAGGATGCGATCGCGCCGCGTGCGATCCCTGCCGCCTCGCGGATGATGGCGGCGTCGCCAATGTGGTTGGCGAGGATCAGGATGAGGCGCGCGTTCGCTTTTGCGCTTTGCTCATCGTCGAGGCCCTCATGCATCTCGATGATCGCTTCGTAGATTTCGTCCGGGGCTGGCGCGTTGCGCGACAGGTTGAGGGTCATACTGGTTCTCCGTTCCCTTGCGCCTTTTCGAGCGCCGCCATCACCGCCGCCGGACGCGGCTCCTTCCAGCGCGCGGCGACGTGCTGATCCGGACGGACGAGATAGGCCTCGCCGCCCTCGGCGTCGTAACGCGCGCGCGCCAACCGGTCCGACGACGTCACGCGAATGGTCGGGACGATGCGCTCATAAGCTTTCGCATCTTCCGCGTGATCGGAAAACAGGACGAGCCGGAATTCCTCGCCAAGGCGCGACAACAGCCAGTCGCCGTCGCCGACAGGCGCATCGATGCAGGGCGCGCCGGGTGGCAGGGCCTGCTTTGAATTGCGGGTCGTCCGGCGCCGACAGCGGCGATCCCGCATAGCCGACCGCCTGCGACAGGCGGCCGGAATTGACGAAGGGCCGCGCAAAATCGAAGTCGCGGGCGAGTTCGAGAACCGCGTCGCGAAAAATCGCAGCCGTCTTCGATTTCGGCGTCATGAAGTCCGTCGACCGCGTCGAATTCAGAATATTGACATCGGCGACGGTGATCGCTTCGCCATTATAGGTTTCGAGGAGCGACGGCGGAGACTTTCCATCGAGCACAAGATCAAGCTTCCAGGCGAGATTGTCGACATCCTGCATGCCGCCATTGCAGCCGCGTGCGCCGAAGGGCGAAACGAGATGCGCGGAATCGCCCGCGAAGATGACGCGGTCATGGACGAAGCGCTCCATGCGCCGGCACTGAAACGTGTAGACGGAGAGCCATTCGAACTCGAAGTCGATATCGGGCCCGAGCAGGCCGCGCACGAACGGCGTGACGTTTTCCGGTTTCACCGCTTCGTGGCGGTCGATGTTCCAGCCGAGCTGGAAATCAAGCCGCCAGACGCCGTCCGGCTGCTTGTGGATGAGGCTCGACGCGCCGGGCCATGGCGGATCGAAATGAAACCAGCGCTCGGCCGGGCGCTCCTGTTTGAATTTCACATCCGCGATGAGGAAATTGTCTTCGAAAACGCGGCCGGCGAAATCGAGCCCGAGCATGGTTCGCACGGGCGATTTGTTGCCGTCGCAGGCGAGAAGATACTGCGCTTCGACAAAATAGCGATCGTCCGGCGTTTCAACTTCGATGACGACACTGTCGGCGCGCGGCGTCACGCCGACCGCCTCGTGGCGCCAGCGGATATCGATGTTTTCGTATTTCGCGATTTCGTCGAGAAGATATTCCTCGACGTAATATTGCTGGATGTTGATGAACGCCGGAAATTTCTGGTCCTTGATCGGCAGCAGATCGAATTCGTAGATCGGCGCCGCGCCACCCTTCCAGAATACTTTTCCTTTCTCCCAGATGACGCCCTTGCGCATCAGGCGTTCGCCGACGCCGAGCCGGTCGTAGATTTCGAGCGAGCGCTTCGAAAAGCAGATCGCCTTCGACCCGCGCGCAATGAACGGCAATGCGTTGAGAACGACGACGTTGCGTCCCTTGCGGCCGAGATCGAGCGCCAGCGCAAGTCCGATCGGGCCGCCGCCGACGATCAGCGTCTCGAGTGTTTCGCTCGGCGATTTTCGCGCCCGCGGCGCGTAGCCGTATTCCTTCCAGACGGGGATCGAGTCGGTTTTCATCATGACGGGTCCTATCCGGCCTCAGCTCTGGAGTTTCGCCCAGACTTCGCGGTCGCGCGCCGCCGTCCAGATCACCGGCCAGTCGAGCCCGGAATATTCGTCCCAGAGGCGCTGCACGTTGAACGGCATGCAATGCTCAAAGATCGGCCAATGCCCGAATTTCGGCGCGAGCGCGGCGTGCGCCGCCTCGAATGCCTGTTTCGGCGTGCCGCCGGCCGCATGAACGCGGCCGACCTCGCGCTGCATGGCGAGAAGAAAGTCGCGCGTCTGTTCGATCGCGGCGTCAACGCCCGCGCGGCCGCGCGCGACGGCGCCGCGCCCGCCGACGAGCGCTTCAGCTTCGAACGCCTTGACGCGGTCGAGCGTTTTCGCCGCCCAGTCCATGTGAAAGGCGTCGCCGGTGTAGAGCGCCGCCTGCGCTTCGACGAGATCGCCGGCGAAGAGGATCTTCTGCTTCGGGAGCCAGGCGACGATGTCGCCCGCCGTGTGGCCGCGTCCGCAATATTGAAGGATGAGATCGCCGCGCGCGCCGCCGAGGTCGATCGTCAGCCTGTCGCTGAAGATGATCGTCGGGTGGGTCAATCCGGGAATCGATTCCGGTTCGACGAAGAGACGCGGCATTCGCCCGAGTTCCGACGCCCAGTCCTCCTTGCCGCGCTCGCGGATGAGCGTTCGCGTATGTTGATGCGCGATGATTTCATCGGCTTCGAACGCCGACGCGCCAAGAACGCGCACGGCGTGATAGTGCGAGAGGACGAGATAGCGGACGGGCTTGTCGGTATGCTTCCTGAGTTCTTTGAGCCATGCCCGCGCCGCGACCGGGGTCGCGCGCGCTTCGAACGCGACAAGGAAATCCTCGCCTTCGATCGCCCCTACATTTGGGTCGCCTTCAGCGGTCAAGGCGTAAACGCCGTCGCAGAGCACTTCGAGCGTTTCGCGCTTTTGGGAGAGGTCGGCGGAGGAGGCGAAGGGTTTGCTCACCGGAAATTCCTTGTCGCGCCGCCAAGAGGCGCGATAAATTGTGATCTAGGACTTTTGTCCTATATGTTGCGGTTCTTCCGCGGTTCGGTCAAGCTTGCCCGATCGACGCACGCGCCACGGGGAGTTCGATGCGCAAGCTAAGACCGCAAACGCGCGATAACGCCGCCAGCCCGCGCGGGCAGGAGGCGGTCGTTGCGATCCTCACCGCCGCTCGCGACGTGCTGGTTGAAGAGGGATATGCGCGCCTCACCATGCGCAATGTCGCCGAGCGCGCCGGCATTACGGTGGGCAATCTCTCTTATTATTACGCGAACAAGGAAGACCTCCTGCATGATCTCCTTGAGGCGGTGATCCAGGGCTATGTCGAAGACTTCGACCGCATCGTCCAAAACCCCGACCGCTCCCCGGCTGAACGGCTGGAAGACATGATCCGATTTGTGATTGGCGATCTCGCCACCAAGGAGACGACCGGGTTCTTTCCGGCGCTGTGGGCGCTCGCCAGTCACAATGACTTCGCCGCAGGCGAGATGAGCCATGTCTACGAAATCGAACGCGACGCCTTCGCCCGGGTCATCGCGGAATTAAGACCCGACCTCGCCAGGAAAGACCGGGACTTGCTGGCGTTGTTCATCTCGGCCTCGATCGAGGGCCATACGATGTTCATCGGCTATCGCCGCGAGAAGGCGTCCGCGGGCGACGCGATCGCCAATATTGCGGCGCACAGCTTTCTGACCTTGGTCAAGGGCGTCGACGCCGCGACGATTTGGGGGCTGAAGCTGGCGCCGAAGTCAGGCGCAAAGCGGCTCGCGTCCTGAAAAGCGCTGAATTCAGGGCGTTTCAGGCCGTCCGTGCGCGGCGCTTGACGCTCGCCGGGAAGGATTGCAATGTCCATTCTAGGACAACGGTCCTAGAAGGGCCGGGGGCTGTGTTGCGCTGCAATATTGCTTTGGGAGAAGGGGCGACATGACGTTGAGACGCATCTTGAAGGCCGGCGCCGGCGCGCTGTCGCTGGCGATCGTTCAGGGACCGGCCCTCGCCGAACTGCCGGTCGAGCCGACCCCCGCGGTCGCGACGCTCCCGGCCGAATATCCGGACAGTTTCGTCTATCTCATCGACGGCAATTTCTTCGGCCTCGAAGCGGGCAAGGTCGTGATCGCCGATGTCGGCCATGAAACCGAGCACTATCGCGGCGCCATGAGCGCGGCCCAGTTCGGCAATTTCACGACGGCCAAGACCCGTTCCGAGCACTATGTCGTCGAGACGTTCTATGCGCGCGGCCAGCGCGGCGAGCGCACCGACGTCCTGACAATTTACGACAAGGCGAGCCTCAATCAGACAGGCGAGGTGGTGCTGCCCGGCGGCAAGCGCGCGCAGACCATCACGGAGCGCGGCTCGTTCCAGCTCTCGGCTGACGAGCGCTTCGCCTATGTCTACAATTTCACGCCGGCGTCATCCGTCACCGTCGTCGATCTCGTTAACCGTCGCGTGGTCGGCGATATCGACATTCCGGGATGCGTTCACGCCTTCGCGCTGAAGGCGGGCGGCTTTGCGAGCCTTTGCGGCAATGGCTCGGTCGCGTCGACTAAGCTCGACGCCAAAGGCAAGTTCGCCGGCCAGACGATGAGCGCGCCGTTCACCGACATCGACAATGATCCGATGTTCACCCGCCCGGCAGTCATCGACGGCGTCGCTTATTTCCCGACCTACAACGGCAAGATCCAGCCGATCGACTTTAACGGCGCGGAGGCTGTCGTCGGCGAGGCTTGGGCGATCCCGGCGCCCGCGGCGGATGCGCCGACGAAAAAATCCTGGCGCGACCGCATTCCGGGCTTTGGCAGGAAAACGGACGACAACGCCAAGCGTCTGCCGTCCGGCTGGCAGCTCTCATCGAGCGACGACGCCGGCCGCCTCTATCTCATCATGCGCGCGACGGAGACGATCGACGATCACGACACCGGCGGCGACGAGGTGTGGGTCGTCGATCCGAAGACGAAGAGCCTCGTCAACCGGATCAATCTCCGGGGCGACAGCTTCACGATCGAAGTGACAGGCGGCGCCGATCCCTATCTCGTCGCGCTCAACATGGACATGTCGATCGACGTCTTGAAAGCGTCGAACGGCGAATTCGTGCGGCGCATCGGCGGGCAGATGGTGATGACCTCCTTCGCCATCGTCGCGAATAAATAGGAAGGACCTCCGTGACGATCGATCCTGCGATAAAGATGGCGGTCGGTCTTTCGCTTGCTTTGCTGCTGGCGGCGTCGGCGGCGCACAAGACGTCGTCGCCGCGTGCGTTCCTTGAGGTCGTTCGAAACTACAAGATCGCACCGGCGGCGGTTGCGCCGCCGCTCGCGTTCATTCTCATCGCAATGGAAATGATGCTGGCGATCGGTCTCTTGGCGCCTGCCGCGCAAAGCGCTGCCGGAATCGGCGCCGCCTGCCTTTTTGCATTTTATGCGATAGCGATCGCGATCAATCTTGCGCGCGGCCGGGTCGCCATTGATTGCGGCTGCAGTTTTGGAAAGTCTGCGGACCGCCTCTCGCCGGCTCTCCTTTACCGCAATGGAGCGCTGATCGCCGCCGCGTTGATCATGACGGCGCCTGTATCGTCGCGGGTCCTCGGGCTGTTTGATTTCGTTTCCATCGGTCTTTTTTGCGCGACCGTCGCCGCCCTCTATCTGGCGAATGAAAGCGTCCGGACAAATGCCGTGCGGTTTCACGCGATGGAGCGTTTGCGATGATCGAGGCGTTGATCGTTTCCCAATTGTTGCTGGCGGTCGTCGTCCTCGGCCTTGGCGTCATGTGTTTCGCGCTCGCGCGCCAGATCGGCGTTCTCCATGAGCGGATCGCACCGGCCGGCGCGCTCGCAATCAATCAGCGCCTCAAGGTCGGCGATCGCGCGCCGTCGCTGGCGTTAACCGCGATCGACGGACGCGCGATCGCCGTCGGTTCCAAAGGCGGATCGAGCCAGCTTTATTTCTTCCTTTCGCCGGACTGCCCGATCTGCAAGACGCTTCTCCCGATCGTGCAGTCGATCGCGCGCGCCGAACGCGACTGGCTCTCAGTCATTCTGGCGAGCGACGGCGGCGATGCGGAGAAGCACCGCGAGTTTCAGCAGCGCGAAAAGCTCGGCGACTTTCCTTATGTGCTTTCCGAGCATCTGGGGCGCTCGTTCGGCGTCGGCAAACTCCCTTACGCGGTGCTCGTCGACGGCGAGGGCAAGATCGCCAGCATGGGTCTGGTGAACAGCCGCGAGCATCTCGAAAGCCTGTTTGAAGCGAAGGAACGCGGCGTCGCCTCGCTGCAGGAATTTGCGGCGCGCCGCGCCCATGACCATCAGGACGATCAAAAGCAGAGGGCCGGTGCATGAGGGATTTGGACAAGATCAGCGAAGGCGTCGTGCGCGGTCTCGCCCGCATGAACTCGCGGCGCGGCGTCCTGGCGACGATCGGCGGCCTGATCACCGGCGGCGCGATGTTCCCTGTGCTTCCGGTCGCGCGCGCGTCAGGCCCGGCGACAGGCTCAGGCTATGACGGCGTCACGCCGCAATCGACCGGCAATCCCATGGACCCCGGCGATCCTGCGAGTTGCGATTACTGGCGCTATTGCGGCATCGACGGCTTCTTGTGCAGCTGCTGCGGCGGGTCCGCGAGCGCGTGTCCGCCGGGAACGGAAATGTCGCCGATCACCTGGATCGGCACCTGCCGCAACCCCGCTGACGACGTCAATTATATCATTTCCTACAATGACTGCTGCGGCAAACCGGCTTGCGGCCGGTGCCTGTGCAACCGCAACGAGGGCGAGCGTCCGATGACGCGCCCGCAGCTCAACAACGACATCAACTGGTGCCTTGGCACGTCGACGGCGGCGTATACGTGTTCGACCGCCGTCATCATCGGCGTTGCGTTGAAGGAAGGGCAGGGCTGATGCGCGCCGTTTTCGCGCTTGTTGCGTTGCTGGCCGCCGCGCCGATCGCGGCGGTTGCCGGGACAGCGCCCGCAGATCACGGCGCCAAAATTTATCAGCGTTGCGCCGCTTGCCACTTGCCGAACGGCGCGGGGATTTCCGGCGCGTTTCCGGCGCTCGCCGGCCGTTTGTCGAAAGCGGCGGAGACTGATGGCGGTCGCGCCTATCTCGTGATGACGGTCGCGACGGGTGTCATGGGCGAGATCGAAATAGACGGAAAGAAAATCCGCGGCGTCATGCCGGCGCAGGCCGGCCTCACCGACGCCGACATTGCAGCAGTGCTCAATCACACGCTTGCCTTCAAAAGCGCAGCGCCGGCAGCCCCAAAGCCGCCGAAGGCCTTCACCGCCGACGAAGTCGCCGCGATCAAGAAGGCGATCGTCGCGCCGACGCCGACAACCGTGCATGCGATGAGATCCGCCGCATTTCCGTCAACGGCGCAGGAGATGAAATGAAATCTCTGCTCGCTCTTCTCGCCATGACGACCGGCGCGCTTGCGGAAAGCGCGCCCGGCGTTACGAGCGAGGCGCGGGCGAAGATGAACTGGATGCTGCATTGCCAGGGCTGCCACCAACCCGATGCGACAGGCAGCGCGAAGGGCGCGCCGCCAATGGCCAACGACGTCGCGCTTTTTTTGAGCGTAGAGGGCGGCCGCGAATATCTGACGCGGGTTCCGGGCGTCGCGAACGCCGGCCTGAACGACGAGCAGCTCGCTGAGCTTTTGAACTGGACGCTGGCGACCTTCGATCGCCAGCATTTGCCACAGGATTTCTCGCCGTTTTCGGCGACCGAGATCGCGACAGGGCGGGCGCGCCCGCTTGTCAGCGACGCAGCGTTGATGCGGGAGGCGCTGCGAGCAAAGTTTCCCGCGACTGAGGCCAGGGCGAATTCGGCGGGCGACGATCTGGGCGCGACCCGGCAACAAAGTAACGGGAGGGAACCGTGATGTATAAGAGCTTGAACCACCATTCACTGAGAAAGAGCGCGCTTTTCGGCGCGTCAGCGGTCATCGGCCTTACGACCGGCGGCGCAGCGATTGCGCAGGTGTTCGAAGACGAAGTCTTTGTCACCGCGCAAAAACGCGAGGAAAGCGCGCAGGACGTCGGCATCTCGATCACGACCCTGTCGGGCGAGCAGATGCAGTCTTTGGGCTACACCAACGCTCAGGAAGTGACTGCGCTCGCGGCGGGCGTCGCGACGTTGCAGCCGAACGGCGAGGCGAACTATGCGGTCGGCATACGAGGCGTCGCCAACAACGACTTCACATCGAACGTCGAGAGCCCGGTCGCGATCTATGTCGACGAAACATACATCTCGCAGATGTCGGGCGCGGGCTTCCTCCTTTTTGACGTCGATCGCGTCGAAATTCTGCGCGGTCCGCAGGGAACGCTGTTCGGCCGCAATGCGACCGGCGGCCTCGTTCATTACCTGACGGTGAAGCCGACGACGGATGGTTTCAACGGCTATGGCAACGTCACCTACGGCTCGTTCAATCGCTGGAAAGCGCAAGGCGCCGTCAACGTGCCGATGGGCGACATGTTCTCCGCGCGCATTTCGCTGGCGACTCATCAGGGCGACGGCTACGCGACGAACCGACTTGGCGGCGGCGACCTCAACAATGCGAACGAAACCGCCGGGCGCGTCCAGCTGCGGTTCCAGCCGAGCGACGATTTCGACGTGCTGCTCAACGCCCGTTACGGCTATCAAAATATCCGGACCGGCTTTTTCGAATACGCGTCGGCGATCTTCCCGGGCGGCCAATACACGCCGGGCGTTCCAAACCCGGATCTTGGAAACTATGTCGATCTCGACGGCGACGTTTACGCTGGCGATTACGATTTCACCGGACAGAACAAGACCAAGACCAAGGGCTTCTCGGGCCGCGTCGACTGGAACATCGGCATCGGCGAATTGACCAGCATCACCGACTTCCAGTCGACCGAGCGCGACTACATAGAAGATTCCGATGCGTCGCCGGTCAATTGGCTGAACTTCTTCCTGACGACTGACGCCGACCAATTTTCGCAGGAAGTCCGGCTTGCCGGGGAGGCCGAAAAGCTGAAATGGCTGCTCGGATTCTATTATCTCGACATCGACATCAACGACTCGAACGGCGCCAAGGCGACAGGCTTGTTTGAAGCGCTGTTCGGCCCCGTCGGCGTCGCCGGTTTCAACGGCATCAGAAATCCCTATCAGCTTGATACGAAATCGTGGTCGCTGTTCGGACAATTCGATTACGCTTTGACCGACAGCCTGACCTTTATCGGCGGCGTGCGCTACATCGATGAGAAGAAGGACTATGTGTACGACGATTTCGCCGCGCTCTTCCCGGAGGATATTTCGAGCGGGCTTGATCCGCGGATCATCGATATTGGTCCTGCGTTCCCGACCTTCGTTGACGACCGGCACGACACGAATTTCGCGTCGCGCGTTCAGTTGAACTGGCAGGCGAGCGACGGCTTTCTTGCTTACGCCAGCTGGAACCGCGGCGTGAAGTCGGGCGGCTTTAACGCGCCGCTGTTGCCGACGCCGATTTTCGTGTCGCCGGAGTTCATGACCTACGATCCGGAAAGGCTCGACGCGTATGAAGTCGGCTTTAAAGCTGACCTCGGCTCCGCGCGTCTCAACGCCTCGGGCTATTATTACGACTACAGCAACTGCCAGGCGTTCTCGATCATCGGACTCGACACCTTCACCTTGAATGCGGACTGCAAGAACAAGGGATTTGAGGTCGAACTCGAAGGATCGGCGGGCGGCTCATTCGACTATCACTTCGGCGTCGGATTCACGGACGCCGAAGTCGAGAATATCCCGGGCGTGACGGTGGATGCGACCGTCATAGATCGGATCACCGATCCGCTCAATCCGACGCCGATCACGCTGACTGCGATCATTCCGGGCGGCAAGCAGCGCCCGGTGCAGACGCCGAAATGGAGCCTCAACGGCCTCGTCCGCAAGGAGTTTCCGATCGGCGGTCTTGGCAGTCTCGCCTTCCAGGTCGACGGCACCTATCGCTCGGAGCACTTCTTCGCGCTGACGAACTTCGACGCGTCTCGTGAGGACGGCTATTTCGTCAGCAACGCGTCCGTGACGTTGATTGCGCCCGAAGAGAATTGGAGCCTTCGCGCGTTCGTCCAGAACATGACAGACTCCGAATATCTCGTTCAGACGTTCGATCTTTCAGGCAGCGTCTCGAACGGCGGCCTCTTCGGTCTCGTCGAGCAGTATTACGGACGTCCGCGCATGTGGGGCGTCAATTTCAGCTACTCCTTCTGAGCCTGAAGGCGTAGCCTGTTAGCACTGACAGCGGGCGGCGGCGTGCGCCGCCCGCGGCTTTGGCGGGTATGGGAACGAACGCTCTCAGCTATGTCTGCGGCGTCTCCGACGCGCCGCTGATCTATCAGACGATCGGAGAAACGCTGGACGCCGCCGCCCGGCGATTTCCGGAACGCCTGGCGCTGATCGTCCGCCATCAAAAGTTGCGGCTCTCCTACGCGCAGTTCGCCAGGGCCGCAGACGACTTCGCGGCGGGACTCTGTGCGCTTGGTCTGAAGACCGGCGACCGCATCGGCATCTGGTCGCCGAACAATGCGGAGTGGGTCATCGCGCAATTTGCGACGGCGCGGCTGGGGCTCATCCTCGTCAACATCAACCCGGCCTATCGCCTCGCCGAACTTGAGTACGTGCTGAACAAGGTCGGCTGCAAGGCGCTGATCCTCGCGAAGGCTTTCAAGTCGAGCGACTATGTCGGGATGGTGCGCGCGCTTGGAGCGGAGAAACTCCCGCTTCTAGAGACGCTTGTCGTGATCAGCGACGAGCCTGTCGACGGCATGCGCCGGTTCAACGATGTCGCCGCGCTTGCAACTGACGCGCTGCGGGACGGCGTTCGCGCCATCGGCGCCGGATTGTCGCCGGACGATCCGATCAACATCCAGTTTACAAGCGGCACTACGGGCTTTCCCAAGGGTGCGACGCTCACCCACTGCAATATCGTCAACAACGGCCGCTTCGTCGCGGCGCGCCAGCGTTTTACGGAGTTCGACCGGCTCTGCATTCCGGTGCCGCTCTATCATTGCTTCGGCATGGTGATGGGCGTTCTTGCGTGCGTGACCCACGGCGCGGCGATGGTGTTCCCGGATGAAGCGTTCGACCCTGCGAGCGTCCTCGACGCGGTTGAAAAGGAGCGCTGCACGGCGCTTTACGGCGTGCCGACAATGTTCATCGCCGAACTTGACCATCCCTCGTTTAGTGGACGCGATCTTTCCAGCCTCCGGACCGGCGTGATGGCCGGCGCGCCCTGCCCGGAGGCGGTGATGCGCCGGGTGATCACCGACATGCATATGAAGGACGTCACCATCTGCTATGGCATGACAGAGACGAGCCCGGTCAGCTTCCAGTCGATGCCGGGCGACGATCTTGAAAAGCGCGTTTCGACGGTCGGCGCCATCCATCCTTTTGTCGAAGTGAAGATCGTCGATGCGGACGGAATGATTTTGCCGCGCGGCAAACAGGGTGAACTCCTGACGCGCGGCTACTCGGTCATGCGCGGCTATTGGGGCGATCCCGAAAGAACGCGAGAAGCGATCGACGAGGGCGGCTGGATGCACACCGGCGATCTCGCCGTCCTGGACGATGACGGTTATTGCCGCATCACCGGGCGCGTGAAAGACATGATCATTCGCGGCGGCGAGAACGTCTATCCGCGTGAGATCGAGGAATTCCTTTACCGGCACCCGGCCGTCATGGATGTTCAGGTGTTCGGCGTGCCGGACGACAAATACGGCGAGGAAGTCTGCGCCTGGATAAAGGTGCGCACGGGCGCCGTCCTCGTCGAGGAAGACATCCGTTCGTTCTGCAAGGGCCAGATCGCGCATTACAAGATCCCGCGCTACGTCCGGTTTGTCGATGAGTATCCGATGACCGTGACCGGGAAGATTCAGAAATTCGTCATGCGCGAGGCGATGACGAAGGAATTGCCGGCGCCGAAGGCGAGCGCAGGCTAACGAGGCAAAGTGAGGAGAATGGACATGAGCGACTTTCCGATGCTGATCGGTGGAAAACTGGTCGACGGCGACCAGAAATTGAAGGTGGTCAATCCGGCGACCGAAGAGACGTTTGCGACGGTCGAACGGGCCTCGCAAAAACAGGCCGCAGAGGCGATCGCGGCCGCGAAAGCCGCGTTTCCCGCCTGGGCGAAAACGCCGATTGAAAAGCGCCAGGCGATCGTCTCGAAAATCGCCGACGTCGTTCGCGACAACGCCGCCGAGCTTGCGCGCCTGCTGACCGCTGAACAGGGAAAACCGTTGCCTAAGTCGCAGGGCGAGATGGCGTGGACCGAAGGGTATCTGCGCCACTACGCGACGCTCGCGCCTGAAATGAAGGTCGTTCAGGACGATGCCGCCGCGCGCGTTGAGGTGCACAGGAAACCGCTCGGCGTCGTCGTCGGCATTGTCGCGTGGAACTTTCCGGTGCTGCTCGCCGCGTGGAAAATCGGTCCCGCGCTCGTCGCCGGCAACACGATCGTGTTGAAGCCTGCTCCGACGACGCCGGTCGCGACCTTGAAACTTGCAGCGCTCATCAAGGATGTCGTTCCGGCTGGCGTCGTCAACATCATCGCGGACGAGAACGATCTCGGCGGCTATCTCACCAGCCATCCTGACGTCGCCAAGGTGTCGTTCACCGGTTCGACCGAGACTGGAAAGAAGATCATGAAGAGCGGCGCCGACACCTTGAAGCGCCTGACGCTCGAGCTTGGCGGCAATGACGTTGCGATCGTTCTTGACGACGTCAACGTCAAGGAGGTCGCGCCGAAGATTTTCGACGCGGCGATGCTCAACTGCGGCCAGGTCTGCATGGCGGCCAAGCGCATCTATGTGCAGGACGGCGTTTATGATGCGATGGCGAAAGAAATGGCGTCGATCGCCAGGGACACGGTCGTCGACGACGGCGCCAAGCAGGGAACGCGCGTCGGGCCGCTGCAAAACAGGATGCAGTTTGAAAAAGTGAAGGGCATTCTGGACAGCGCGAAGAAAGAAGGCGCCACCATCGTTGGCGGCGAAACCGGCGGGCGCAGCGGCTATTTCATCAAGCCGGCGATCGTCACCAATGTGAAGGAAGGAAACCGCATCGTCGACGAGGAGCAGTTCGGGCCGGTCATCCCGCTGATCCGCTTCAAGAGCGACGACGAAATCGTCGCGCGCGCCAACGCCTCCGCCTACGGGCTCGGCGGCTCCGTGTGGTCGTCGAACTTCAGCCGCGCGCGCAAGATCGCCGAAGACATCGACGCCGGCACGGTCTGGATCAACCAGCACATCACGATCGGGCCGCACATTCCGATGGCGGGATCAAAGCAGTCCGGCATCGGCGTCGAGCAGAGCCTTGAGGGACTTGCCGAGTTCACGCAGATTCGCGTTCTCAACATGGCGAAGGCCTGAAGAATTCAGAACCAGGGAGATGACGGAATGAAGAGACTTCTGATCGGCGCCGCGGCTTTGACGGCGGCGGGCTTTGGCAATGCCGCGCTCGCCGAGTCGGTTGAAGACATGTGCCTGCGCGTGTCGGAAGAGTGGGGGACGCAAGGCGATGTCAGCGCGCAGTGTTCCTGTCTCGCTTCGAAAGCGTCGGACGATTCCGCGCTCGCGAGCGAACTCCGCTCGCTCGGCGACAATTACTCGAGCGACCAGGAGGCCTATGACGCCTCAAGCGTCGGCACGAAGGCCGCTTTCGACGCCTGCTCGGTGAACAGCTGACGTGGCTGTCGCTGTCGCTTATCACGCGGCGCGCGACGCTTTTGAGTGGCGTCGCCCGTCGCGGTTCAACTTCGTGCGCGACGTCATCGCCGAACGCGCGCGGAGCGACGGGGCGGCGACGGCGCTCTATTGGACCGCCGCAGACGGCGGCGAAGAGATCGTTTCGTTTGCCGCGCTGATCGAGCGGGCGAACGCAGCGGCCGCTTTCCTTGCCGCTCAAGGCCTGAAGCGCGGCGACATCGCGCTTCTTGTGCTCTCGCGAGAGCAGGCGTGGTGGGAGATCATTTTAGGGTGCTTGCAGCTCGGCGTGATCGTCTCGCCCGGCACGACGCAACTGATGAAGAAGGACTTCGCCTATCGCCTCGAGGCGACGAGAGCGGCGGCGATCGTCACCAACGCCGTGTGCGCCGATCGCGCGGACGAGGCGATCCGCACGCTCGGATGGTCGGGCCGAAGGGTGATCGTCGATGCTGATCGTCCGGGCTGGATTCGTTACGACCGATTGCACGCGGCGCCGATGCGTGATTGCGCCGACACCGCCGCAACCGACGAGGCGCTCCTCTATTTCACGTCGGGCACCACCGGTAACCCGAAGATGACTGTCCATGGCTGCGCCTATCCGCTCGGTCATGAGACGACCGGAAAATTCTGGCTCCGCGCGGGACCTGGCGATCTTGTGTGGAATGTGTCGGACACCGGGCTGGGCGAAAGGCGCCTGGTCGTCGCTGTTCGCGCCGTGGCTTTCGGGCGCAGGCATCTTTGCCTTGCATGCGGACGCCGTCGATCCGGCGCGCGTTCTCGACGCTTTGGAAAAATATCCCGTGACCGTGCTCTGCGCGCCGCCGACAGCCTACAGGATGCTGGTCAAGCAACCGATCCACGGGCGGAAGTTCGCGAAACTCAAGCACTGCGTCAGCGCCGGCGAGCCGCTAAACCCCGAAGTCATCGAAGTCTGGCGTGAAAAGACCGGCCATCAGATTTGCGAGGGGTACGGGCAGACCGAAACGGTCATCCTTTGCGGCGTGTTCGAGGGCATGGTGGTCAAACCAGGCTCGATGGGCCTGCCGGCGCCGGGCGTCGATCTCGACGTCATCGACGACAATGGAAAATGCCTCAGCGCCAATATCGAAGGCGACGTCGCTGTGCGCCTCGATCCTGCGCCGCAGGGTCTTTTCCTCGGATACAAGGACGATCCCGAGCGCACCAAGGCGACGCGGCGCGGCAAGTGGTACCTCACTGGCGACCGGGCCTTTCGCGACGAGGACGGCTATTTCTGGTTCGTCGGTCGCGGCGACGACGTCATTATCTCAGCCGGATATCGGATCGGGCCGTTTGAGGTGGAGAGCGCGCTCATCGAACATCCCGCCGTCGCCGAGTCCGCCGTCGTCTCGAGCCCTGACGAAACGCGCGGCGAAGTCGTGAAGGCGTTCGTCGTCCTTGTGAAAGGCGCCGAGGGTTCAGACGCCCTTGCGCGCGAGCTTCAGGATCACGTGAAGCGCGTCACCGCCCCCTACAAATATCCAAGGCTGATCGAGTTCGTGGAGAGCCTGCCGAAGACCATCAGCGGCAAGATCATCCGCAAGGAGCTCCGAGAGCGTGAATGGAAGGGCCGGGGTGCGCATGGCTGAGCCCTATTCGCCATCGCTCGACGCCGCCGAACGCCTTTCGCGTTCCGAACTCGCCGCGCTGCAGCTTGAACGGCTCAGGGCGTCGCTCTCGCACGCTTATGAAAATTCGCGGCACTATCGTTTGGCGTTCGACGCCGCCGGGGTGGGGCCGGCGGACGTCCGGTCGCTCGCTGACCTTGCGAAGTTTCCCTTCACGACGAAGGCGGACTTGCGCGCCAGCTATCCGTTCGGGTTCTTCGCGGTCCCGCAGCGCGAGATTGTGCGCGTACACGCCTCGTCCGGGACGACGGGCAAACCGACCGTCGTCGGCTACACGAAGAAGGATATCGAGACGTGGTCATCGGTCGTTGCGCGCTCGATCCGGGCGGCGGGCGGAAGGCCTGGCATGAAAGTGCATGTCGCCTACGGTTATGGCCTTTTCACCGGGGGCCTTGGCGCTCATTACGGCGCGGAGGCGCTCGGCTGCACCGTCATTCCGATGTCAGGCGGCCAGACGGAAAAGCAGGTCCAGCTCATTCAGGATTTCGAGCCCGACATCATTATGGTGACGCCGAGTTACATGCTGGCGATCCTCGATGAATTTCGTCGCGAAGGTCTCGACCCGCGGAAATCGTCGCTGAAGATCGGCATCTTCGGCGCGGAGCCCTGGACCGAGCCGATGCGGCGCGAAATCGAAGCAGCTTTCGACATCGACGCCGTCGACATTTACGGCCTCTCGGAAGTGATGGGCCCCGGCGTCGCCAGCGAATGCGTTGAGACCAAGGATGGCCTGACGATCTGGGAAGATCATTTCTACCCGGAAGTCATTGATCCTGAGACCGGCGCCGTATTGCCGGACGGCGAGCTTGGCGAGCTTGTTTTCACGTCGCTCACCAAGGAGGCGATGCCGATCGTTCGCTATCGGACGCGCGATCTGACGCGGCTGCTGCCTGGGACCGCGCGCACCATGAGGCGCATGGAGCGCATTTCCGGTCGCACCGACGACATGCTGATCATCCGAGGCGTCAACGTCTTTCCGACGCAGATCGAAGAGCAGATTTTGAAGGAGCCGGCGCTTTCTCCGCACTACGTGCTGGAAGTGACGCGCCCCGGCCGCATGGACGAGATGAAAGTCGTCGTCGAACGCCGCGAGGGCGCAAGCGAGGCGGATGTCGCTGCCGCAACAACAGCGCTGAAGCATCACATCAAAACGATGATCGGGATTTCCGTCGCCGTCGACGTCGCGCCGCCGAATGCGGTCGAACGGTCGCTCGGCAAGGCGAAACGAATCCGCGATTTGCGGCCGAAATAGAGGCGAGGGCGCTCTACGCCGAGGAGAGGGGACGCGGCCCGCAGGGCGGAGCTTCGAAAAGCGAAACGGGCGCGACAGGGCGCAAGATCTCGCGGAGCCTTTCCAACGGCAGATCGCCGGCCCCGAGCGAAGAGAGGAACGCGCGCGTCCAACTTTTCTGACGGACTTGCTCGGACCAGAGTTCGCGCCATAGAGGGTCCGGGTCGATCGCGCGATTTGATCCGAACGGAGTCGCGGCGTAAATGAGACCGCAGGGTGCGCCGGGCTTCCCGAGCGTCGAAACGATGCGCGCCTCGGCGTCGGTTTTACTTGTCCCGGCAAGCCGCATGAAAATTCGGGCGCGAAGCGCTGTCGCATGATCCGTAAGGACCGGCGCGTCTGACGAAAGAGCAAATCGCGCAAGCCGCCGCGCCTCCGCTTGTTCGTCATAGCTGCGAAAGTCCGCGATGGCGGCGTTGAGCGCGACTATGCCGGCGAACAGCGCGAACGCCGCGACCGGCCTTCCCGTTGCTTTCAGGTCGGCGATGAACGCGCCGAGCGTAAGCAGCGAGGCATAGGCGAGGAGAGGGTAATATTGCGGCGACTTGAGGTTCATTGCGTAAGCCGACAGAACGAAACTTGCGATTACGCAGGCGCCAATAACGACAACCGTTTGGCGGAACGGTGGTTTGAGGGCGCGACGACGAAAAGCCGGATGCATCCAGGCCAGTGCGGCCAACGGCAATAGGGGGGCGATCGTTATGTCGGTCGCGATGCGGTCGAACGGGAGCCATAGCCGCGTCATGACCTGAATCAGCGGCGACTTTTCATCGGCGGAGATCTCGTAAAATTCTCCAGCACCGCGGTGCCCGAAATCAATAAGGTAGCGATGAAACGGATTTCCGGCGGCGATGGCGTACGCCACGAGTTCAGCGAGGACGACGGCGCCGAAGCCGATCGCGACCGCTGCGAGGGCGCCGGCGGGAAATGGTCGTCGAAAGAGCAGCAGGATCGAAAAGGCGAGCGGAAGATAGATCGCGACCTCGCGACAAAGCCATGCGCCGCCAGCGGCTATCCCGGCGGCCGCAAGCCGTGTCGCGTCCGCTTTCCCGCGGGTCGCATCGATGAACAGCCAGCAGGCGAGCGCGGCGAAAAAAACGTCCGGCCCGGTGATCCAGATTTCCGACTGCAGACCGACGAAGAACGCCGATGTCGCGACGAGCGCGGCCGCAGCGAATCCGGCGTGTTCGCCAAGCGCTCTGGCGCCGAAAATGTAGGTAATGGCGACAAGGCCTGCTGAATACGCGATGTTGGGCGCGATGCTCGCGAACTCGCTGGGTCCGAAGATCAGAAAAATCGCGGCCATCGGCGCAACAAGCGGCGCGCGCAACGCCCATTGGTCCGCGCCGAGCGACGGCCCGTTCTCCGCCCATGAGAGCGCCGCCCGGATGTACCGCTCCGAATCGTTCGGCCCGACGCCGTTCCAGAACAGCCAAAGCGTCGCTGCAAAAAGCGTCGCGAGGACGAAGGTCAGCGCGAGCCGAGGCGGTCTGGCGCCCGGGCGCGTGAATTGCGCCTGAAGCCATGTTCGGAATATAAACAAATTAGGCGATGACAGTCGCATGGCCCGCGTCCGGGATTGGCTGCGATGCTGGCGCTGCGAGCAACGCCTCGGCGAATCTCTTGATGTCCTTGATATCGCGCACATTCGAGAGCGAGGAATGATCGGCGCCGGCGCCGGTGACGACGAGAAATGCGTCGCCCGTGTGATTGCCGCCCCTGCCTGTATCAAGGTGGGCCTTGATCTTTCCAATGGTTGGCGACCGGATTTCATCAACCGGCGCGTCCGGCGCGTATCTGAGAATCAAATCAGGAAGATGATCGGTCCTGACGCCCGGATGGAGCGCGTGACCGTCGATGAACTCAGCGAATAAGGGTTGGTCGGTATCGCCGACGCGGATCTCTGACAGTCTTTCCGTCAGCCACGCCGTGTAGCGCCGCAACTCCTCGCCTCTGCGGTCAAAATAGCCTTTGCTTTCGCGACCCTTGATGTTGAACCGAATGTAGCCCTCGCCGCCGGACGCCATGCGGAATGATGGCGTTCTCGTCCAATCGACGCCGCCGGTCAGGGCGCGATTGACGACCCAGTCCTGAACATGCTCGCCGAGGAGATAGGCGAGCGAATACTGGAGCCGATAAGGAAGGTGCGTGCGCAGGAACGACATCAGATTCTTGCGCTGCGGCGTTGGATTTTCTTCGCTGGCCTCGGCAAGATAAGCGGCATTCAGCCGCTTCAGGATTGTTTCGAGAAAGTGATCTTGAACCTTATTCGGCGCCATGCCGTGCAACGCAAACAGGGCGACTGTCGTCTTTCCGTCCTTGACGTGTTCGAGAAGGCGGGCGAGTTCGCGATCCTGCGCCTCATAGACGGCGAGCAGGGCGTCTGGGTCGGCCGGGGAACCAAAATCGCCATCGACGACAAGGAGATTGTGTCCCGCCCGGTGAACCTCAAAAAAAGCGACAAGGAACAAGCGCCAGTCGAACTTGTTCATCAGCCACAAGGTCGCATCCGTCTTGCGCCGGATCGCCTCGATCAGGTCGTCCCGAATTTGCCGGCTTTGGCGAAGCGTCTTCGGAACGGCGATTTCCTTCCCTATCGGGCGGCGGCCGAAGCGCCGCCGAATTTCCTTGAGAATCGCCGGATCGGAAGCTTTCGCTATCCCGCTGCTCTGATAAGACCAGTTGTAAATATCGATAGAGGGGCTTTGTCCCTGGATGATCGGCGTGCCGGGATCGAAGGCGATCGCCGGCGTCCCGCGATGCGCGAGCGCGTGCCAAAATGGCTCAAACTTGAGGCGGTTGAAAAAATGCGCATTGCAGGTTCGGCTGTACTGCATTTTTTCGGCGTCCCACTGGAAGGGGAAATAATGCCCGTGTTCGCCCGGGCCTTCGCCGGTCGCAAATGTCGGCCAGACGCTCGCGCTGACATGCTCGGCGGAAGTCGAAAGCTCCAACAGCGCGCCGTCCTCGATCATCGAGCGCAGCGTCGGCAGCCGATCGAGATTGGCGCGCACAAAATCGAGGCTCATCGCATCGATCGCGATCATCGCCAGCCGGCTTTCAATCGCCGTCCGTTTACCAGTTCTCATCGTCTTCGGCCCATCGCCCGTCACGCGGCTTGCGCTAATTAACAAAGCACGTGCCATACCATGTCACCAGCGCGCGGATATCATTAATGTCGGTCAGATTTCTGGTGAAAATCGTCGTGGCCATGGGCCTGTTCGGCCTTGTCGCCTCGCGCGTCGATTTCAATGCAGCCCTGCGGATTGTCCGGAACGCCGATTTGCTCCTTGTTCTCCTCGCGGTCGCGGTCAGCCTCGCGATCGTCCTCGCCGATGCGGCCTTCTGGTCAAGGTCCATGAAGATTGTCGGGTGCCGGATTGCCTTCCGGCCGGCGCTGGTCTTTTCGCTCGTCGGCTGGTTCTTTGCGAACCTTGCCCCGTCGACAATCGGCTCTGATCTCTTCCGCGCGGCGCAGATGCGTTACGCGGGAGCGGGCATCGACGCCTCGGTCAGAATTGTCGCGGCGGCGCGACTGATGTCGCTGGCGTCCTTGCTGCTCGTTATTGGAGCGGGACTGCCGCTGGCGCTTTGGCGTGTCGGTGACGCGCTCGAACGGTGGGCGCTCGTTGGCGTATTTGCCGCCGCTCTGATTTGTTTTGCAGCATTCCTCACCGTCGGACCGACGCTTGGTGGCGCACGGCGACTGACATTCATCGCGTCGCTCGCCGCGGACACGAAGGCGATGGTGCTGAAATTGACGCCGGGCGGTTGGTTCTTTCTGACCGTCCAACATTTGCTAAGGGTCGCCGGCGTCGTGCTGATCGCCGCAGCGGTCGATGCGTCTGCCGATGTCGCCGCGCTTTTCGCTCTCGTTCCCGCGGCGCTGCTCATTGCGATGGTCCCGATCAGCATCGGCGGATGGGGCGTCCGTGAAGCAAGCTTCGTCCATTTTCTCGGTTTCGCCGACGTCGATCCCGCCACGGCGCTGGCCATTTCGATCGTCTACGGATTGACGCGCGCACTAATCGGGGCGGCGGGCGGCGTCCTCTGGATCGCCGCCGGCCGCGACCGCTACGCCTTCTCCGTCGACGGCCGCCGGAGGAAATACGGGAAACGGCGACCTGACGAGGCGAGGATTGCAAAGTGGTGCCCAGAAGAGGACTCGAACCTCCACGCCTTGCAGCGCCAGCACCTGAAGCTGGTGCGTCTACCAATTCCGCCATCTGGGCACTGGGGCGCTGACATAGGTGAGGCGCTCGCGCGTTGTCAATGAAGGCGCCTGTAGGCTGGGCGTTTCGGGCGGGACAGGACGCTGAGGGATCGTGCGGGCGGCTTTTCTGGAAGGCCGGCCACGGACGAGCGCTAAATCCGGGTTCTTCACCGCGCGCCGGGCGCGTTGTCTGCCGGGGTGAATTCGGATAGGCGTTCGGCCCGGATTTCACGGAGAAATTGAGCTCATGACGGGCGGGTTGGCGGTCGTTTTCGGCGGGTCGGGGTTCATCGGCCGCAATGTCGTGCGCGAGCTCGCCAAGCGCGGGTGGCGCGTGCGGGTCGCCGTGCGCCGGCCGCACCATGCGCAATTCCTCCGTCCGATGGGCGCTGTCGGCCAGATCCAGCTGATGCAGGCGAATGTCCGCCATCGCGCGTCGATCGAGCAGGCGCTCAAGGGCGCCGACGCGGTCGTCAATCTTGTCGGCGTCCTGTTTCAGTCGGGCGCGCAGAGCTTTGAGCGCGTGCAAGGATCGGGCGCCGCGTCGATCGCCGCTCTTGCCGCGACGCGGGGCGTTTCAAACTATGTCCATCTCTCGGCGATCGGGGCCGACGCGGCGAGCGAGAGCCTTTACGCGCGCACCAAGGGCGAGGCTGAAATCGCCATCCGGCAGGCGATTCCATCGGCGACGATCCTGCGGCCTTCGGTCGTTTTCGGGCCGGAGGACCAGTTCTTCAACAAGTTCGCGACGCTGATGACGATGGCGCCGGCGTTCCTGCCCCTGCCATTGCTCATCGGCGGCGGCGCGACGAAGTTTCAGCCCGCCTATGTCGACGACGTCGCCGACGCCGTCTGCGCCGCGCTTGAGCGGCCGGAGGCGCGGGGAAAGACCTACGAGCTGGGCGGGCCCAGGACCTATACGTTCCGGCAGATCCTGGAATTCATTCTCGGCGAGACCGGGCACCGCCGCATGCTCGTCCCGGCGCCGTTCGCGATCGCGCCGCTGATGGGCCTTGCCGGCGAAATGCTGGGGGTCCTGCCGTTCTTCGATCCGCCGATCACGCGCGACCAGATCCGCCTCTTGAAGCACGACAATGTCGTCGCGCCGGGCGCGCTTACCTTCGCCGATCTCGGGATTTCGCCGACGACGGTCGAGGCGATCGTGCCGGCCTATCTCGCGCGGTTCCGGAAATACGGCCAGTTCGCCGAGCGGCTCGCCTGAAGGAGCGCTTGGCGCCGGGGGGCCGGGCCCCGCGAGATTCCACTTGAAATCCGGGTTCCGCCAGCCCATATGGGTCGGCGAACCAATGATTTTGGGCCGTCTATTAGGCCTCGAACCAGAGCTTTATACACTCCTCCAAAACATCGGTTTCACGGGTTGGCGCGCGTTGCGTCCTCCCGAACTCGCCATGTCTAAAGGAGACAATAAATGGCTACTGGCAAAGTGAAATGGTACAATTCCCAAAAGGGTTACGGCTTCATCGCCCCCGATGACGGCGGCAAGGACGTTTTCGTCCATGCGACCGCGCTCGAGGCGGCAGGGCTCCGCAGCCTCAACGACGGCCAGGCGGTCAGCTACGAGCTGACCTCCGACCGCGGCAAGACCTCGGCGACCCAGCTTCGGGTCTCGTAAGTCTTGCGGTGAAAACCGCACCAGAAACGCCGGGTTCGTCCCGGCGTTTTTTTTTGCTCTGGAGGACGGCGTCCTGACGTCGGCGTAGGATCAGGGCCTTTCAATTCAAACGGTGCAATCATGGCTCCTTCCAAACGTCCCGTCGCCGGCAACGCGTCACCCGCGCAAAAAAAGCTCGATCGCGAGCGCGCGCAGACCGCCGGCATGGCCGAAGTGCGCCTCGCCGCCGAGAAGCAGCGCGTGAAGTCGGAAAAGCTGAAGCAGCTTCGCCTCGAACGCGACGCCGCGCTGCCTGTCAAGGCAAAGCCTGCGGCGCGCAAAGCCGCCAAAACCGACCTGAATCTTGCGCAGACGCAAAAGATCGCGAAGAAATAGGCGGTTTCTTTCCGCACACGCCCTAGAGCGCCGGGCGAAAAAGTGGACGCCGGTTTTTCGCCATTACGGCGCGACAAAACAAAAGGTTAGGTCGTCAGCCGTGATTCTCAAATTACGGCTGACGATCTAATGCGCTAGGATCATTCCCCCAAGAGGGAGGGGTGCCCATGGTCGGCATGTGGAGCGGATACGCGGACGAATTCCTGATCGGACTTGCCGCGCTGACTTTTGTTCTGTTCACGATACCGTTGCTTCTGGTTCCCATGCGTTGGGGCAGACTGATGGGATTTCAGATCCCGGCGCAGACGGATCTTGCCGTCTATTTCGGGCGAAGCGTCGGCGCGCTCGCGGCGGCGACGAATTTCATCGCGCTCCGCGCCGGTCTTTCGGGCGAGGGCGTCGCGGAGATCGTCGCCCTCATTGTCGCGATCGCGGTGATGATGGTCTTCATCCACGCCTGGGGCGCCTACAAGAAAATCCAGCCCTTGAGCGAAACGCTCGAAATCGGCTTCTGGATTGCGATGGCGCTCGTCGCGCTCGCGGTTCTTCCGGCCGGCTAGGTCGGGGAGTCGTTCGTCGCCGGAACTTACGGGCGGCTTCCTTTGCCGCTGGTCAGCGCGGTGAGCACGACCGCAACCAGCAGCAAAGCGGGCACGTCGCCGTAAATATGGGCGGAGTGAGTCGCGCCTTCCATCGCCTGGAACGCCATGATCGCCCCATGAACGACGCTTGAGACGATCGTGAACTGGATCGAGACTCTTGTGCTCGGCGGGATTTGCCGAGGCTTTGAGGAGAAAGAGCCCGAGCGTCGCATAAACGCCGACGATCATCATGAAATATTGCGACTGATGCGGCGGGCCTTCATGCCACGCCCAGCCCGCCGGCCATACGATCGCCATCGGATAGATGAACAGGAAGCCGGCGCCAAAACCCGCAAGCGCCCATTTCAGCAGCTTTTCTTTTGACGGCATCCGCATTCGCTCCCACGCACGCGGTTCGAGGGTAGGATGCGCCGGCCTGCGCCTGCAAGTATTGCGCGATCCGAACCGGCTTCAGGAGAAGGATACGCGAGGGCGTCGATTTTCATTCCCCGGACGTGGTTGCAACCGCTCGTCTCGCACGCGCGAGATCGGAACAGAAATCATTGCGCGCGCCGCCCGTCGTCGTTACGAATTCGCTGCTTTCCAAAAAGCGTTCGGTTCTTGTTGCGTCACTTGCGTCGCATTCATCGGTAAATCTGCATTCAAAGGGGACCTTGATGATCTACAATACGAAAGCCGCTCGTTGCGGCGCTCTTCTGGCCGCCATGTTTTTGTCAACGGCGGCGAGCGCGGAAAAGATCGTTTACGACGATTTCGAGACGAACGTCGCCGGCGCGCCG
This sequence comes from uncultured Alphaproteobacteria bacterium, assembly GCA_963765165.1. Taxonomy (GTDB): domain Bacteria; phylum Pseudomonadota; class Alphaproteobacteria; order Caulobacterales; family Parvularculaceae; genus Amphiplicatus. Next base: position 230,220 of record CAVXVQ010000001.1, read on the forward strand.
GGCTACGATCTCGACGATTATAACGCCAAGTGGTTCTACCCGTTCTTCGGTTTCGTCGGCGAGCCGACATTGCCCGTCAGCATCGACGCCGGCCGGCTCAATCTCGACGCGCGGCCTTTCACCTGGTCCGACGACACTGTCGCGACGTTCGATCACATCAAATATCTCGGCGTCAGCAATCAGGAATTCGACGTGCCGCTGAACGGCTCGCTGATGTTCTCGGCCGACATCGTCGCGCAAACGCCGGGCGTGCTGCCGGGCGTTGAAATGCGCGCGCGCGACCGCATCACCGGCGAGGGCGTCCGCTACAATCTCGTCGAAGGGCGTCAGGCGCTGACCTCGCTCCACATGCTGAACCTCCTCACGAGCGAAAAATTCGGCGAGACGGGCCAGCTCTTCGACTGGCTGATTTCAGAGAACAAGGCGCTCGCCTTGACCGAACGCCTCTTCAACTTCGGCGCCGCGCCAGCGACCGAGGGCCAAGGCTATACGCAGATCGTCGCCGAGATCCCGATCAAGGCCGGCAAAGTGAACAAATACGCGATCCGCTATTCACGAAAGCCCGGTTCGCAAAGCGATCTCGTCGAGTGGCTCATCAACGACAAGGTCGTCGCCTCGCACAAGAATGTCGGCGTGCCGCTCGATGATCAGGACCCGAAATATTACGAGAAGAACCCGATCACCGATCCGTCAAGTCCGGCGGGCGAGGGCGAAATCTTGAAGCCCCGCCTCAACAAGATGCGCGTCGCGCACGGCCTCTTTTCGCTGCTCGACGTCTGGCCATATGGCGAGCCGCAGGCGGGCGGCGAGGGCGTCACCATCGCCCCCGGAAGCCCGACGGAAGGGATCAAGACGGATCCCGCCACCGGCAAGCCCTATGTCGACACGCGCATCTGGGGACAGGGCGCGCAAGGCTATCACGACAATTTCAGGGTGACGATCGAAGGCCAGTAGACGGACGATCGCCCATTGAGAGTGAGCCGCCCGTGGAAACGCGGGCGGCTTTTTCATGGCGACGCCGTTTCTCCGGATGGGCGAAAACATGCGCGCGAATACAAGCAAAGCGACGCTTGAACGCGCGCGCAAAGCGCCCACCTCAAGCACCGACTTTGTCGCGACCGGCGAAAGCCGTTCCCGGCGGCTCTTTGACATTGTGAATTGTCGCGGCGGTCCGGCGCTGTTGCTGGTCGTCGCCGAAACAGGAAAACGCGCGGATTGCAGCACGGCCGGAAAAGCGCGCGCCAAAGAAAAAGGGCGCCTTTCGGGAACGCCAAAGGCGCCTTTCGCGGCTGGAACCCGCGGAAATGGCGGGAAATGCAGAAAGACGCGAGGAAGGAAGGCCCGGCGAATTAGCAAAGCGCGTCAATCCGCGACCATGTGCATACCCTCATCCTGAGGAGCCGCGCGAAGCGCGGCGTCTCGAAGGACGCGCCTCCTCCGGGAGGGCCGTTGCGCGACCCGCTCGTTGCGCTACGCTGACGGCAAGCGGACTTTGCCGCCGCCAGAACAAGGGAGATCCAGAAATGTTGCTCGGCTATGTGACGATCGGCGCAACTGACGAAGCGAAATCGCAAAAATTCTACGACGCGGTGTTCGGCGAGATCGGCGCCGAGAGGAAATTCTCCGACGGCGGCTGGACCGGCTATGGCGAGCGCGGCCAGGACGGCCACGAGGTCTATGTCATCGCCAAGACCGCGAATGGCGAGCCGGCGAAAGCCGGCAACGGCGTCATGCTGTCCTTCAAGACGAAGACAAAGGCCGAAGTCGACGGCGCCTACAAGGCGGGCCTCAACCATGGCGGCAAGGACGAAGGCGCGCCCGGACCCCGCCCCGCCGATTCCAAAACCTTCTACGGCGCGTATCTCCGCGATCCGACCGGCAACAAGATCTGCGTTTATTGCCGGCCATCGTAACCAAATTAGGGTGCATTAAGCCGAAGGCGCAATGCACCGTTCCCGGTGAAGTTGGTGCATTGCGCTGCGCTTAATGCACCCTACGAATGACGATACGTGATACGCACAATGATGATTTCCTGAAACAAACGGGTCAGGCGGCGAAACCGACAGGCGCTTGCGGCCCATCCTTCGCGACGCGGCCGAGAGGCCGCTCCTCAGGATGAGGCACCCCCTTGTCGAAACGTTTACCGTCCTCATCCTGAGGAGGCCGCTCTTGCGGCCGTCGCGAAGGATGGGCTGCGGATCCGACCGGGATGAAAGATGAGGTGAAAGACGCCGTAGGGCGGGTGAAACCCGCCATGCGTCTCCACCGTCAAGCACAAACGGCGGATTTCATCCGCCCTACGGCCCCGCGCGCTTGTAGGGCGGGTTAGCGCGAAGCGCGTAACCCGCCGCCTTTGATGTCGCCACGGGAACGGCCGGTATCGCTTCGCTCAACCCGCCGACGCTTGCTCATGTGCTGGAGTAGTTACGCTCGCAAGTGATCGGCCCTCTCGATTACAAGGTGCGGGTAGCTCGCGTTGAATAAGTCCACAAACTTATTGTCATTGTGCTCAGCTCCCAACAAGCACCTCTCGATCTTGAGAGCGAGACCAAATTCCGGCTTCTCAAATTGCGCTTGTGCAATTTGCCGTGGAATTCGGGTCGGGTTCGTCCGTCGAAATAAGCGTAGGAACTCCTTTTCCGTGCCATGTCGCCGAAATGGTCGACGGAGTCCCTCATTTCCTACTTCTGGATTAATCACTTTGGTCATAAGCGGCACAAATAAGCGAATTTCTTCTTCATGGCCCCATCGATCCTTCTCCTTGAATCGTGCAACCGCTTGGTAGGTTTGGCCGAGAAAATGCATCATTGCGACCCATAGGGTTTCATCATTTAGGATTTTGGCGTCATATAGGCTGGAGAAAATCGGTCCGAATGACCCAATAATTTCCGCTAGGATTTTCTCCTTCAGCGGATCATCATAGATTGCTGGTGCCAACATTGTTCTGCTTGTGGTCATGCCGCCGCTGTCAGCAGCAACTAACTCATTAGCAAGCGATCGAGCTGAAAACCCAAACATCACCCCCCGACCTTTTTGGCCATATTCGTTGAACAGCGCGGGATCGTTTGGCGTGCTTGAAAACGAGGCAAAAAATACCCTCGGCAAGTGGTTCTGTTCTCTTCCTTCCGTGATCCTGCGCAGAATGAATTGTCGTTTTGCGCCAATTCCAAATGCATTTGTTTCTGCCAGCAGGCGGTTAAAAATCGCAAGGCCGCCGATTACTTCGTTTTTGTCGTTGGTCTTGAAAGCATCGCATAGGTGCAAACGATTTTCAGAAAGTATTCCATTTGAACCGAGCTCTGTCGTGTAATGAAACAGCGATTCTGGCAGCAAATGCGGTGCCCAGTCAAAGCTGCTTGAAACAAATTCGATGTGCTTTTTTGCAAGCACACGAGCGACCGCCTTATCCACACCCTCAAATATCCAACTCGCCCCTCACAAAACTCGCATTCTCCTGAATGAACTGGAACCGCGCTTCGGGCTTCTTGCCCATCAGGCGCTCGACGAGATCAACGGCGGCTTCCTGCTTGTCGTCGGCGATGACGACGCGGGCCAGCGTCCGCGATCTGCGGGTTCATCGTCGTTTCTTTCAATTGCGCCGGCATCATTTCGCCAAGGCCCTTGAAGCGGCCGGTCTCGACTTTCTGGTTCGACTTGAATTCCGTCTTCATCAGTCTTTCGCGCGCCGCGTCGTCCATCGCATAGATCGTCTTGCCGCCGGCGGTGAGGCGATAGAGCGGCGGCTGCGCCATATAGAGGCGCCCGGCGTCGATCAGCTCCTTCATCTCCTGATAGAAGAAGGTGATGAGCAGCGACGCGATATGCGCGCCGTCGACATCGGCGTCGGTCATGATGATGATTTTTTCGTAGCGCAGATCCTCAAGATCGAATTTCGCGCCGAGGCCGACGCCGAGCGCCTGCGCGATGTTCTGGATCTCCTCATTCGCGGTGATCTTGTCGCGCGTCGCGGAGGCGACGTTCAAGACCTTGCCGCGCATCGGATAGATCGCCTGCGTCGCGCGGTTCCGCGCCTGTTTCGCGCTGCCGCCGGCCGAATCGCCTTCGACGAGGAAGATCTCCGTTCCCTCGCGGTCCTTCTGGCTGCAATCGGCGAGCTTGCCGGGCAGGCGGAGCTTTGCGCGTCGCGGCCGCGCGCGAGACTTCCTTTTCCTTGCGGCGGCGCATCCGCTCGTCGGCGCGGTCGATCACCCAGGAGAGGAGGTCGTTCGCCTGTTTCGGGTGGCTCGCGAGCCAGTGGTCGAAGGCGGGACGGATCGCGTTCTCGACGAGGCGCAGCGCTTCCGCCGTCGCGAGCTTGTCTTTGGTCTGGCCCTGGAATTCAGGATTTCGGACGAACACGGACAATAACGCGCCCGCCGTCGTCATGATGTCTTCGGGCGTGACGTTGCCGGCCTTCTTGTTGCCGGCAAGATCGGCGTAGGCTTTCAATCCCTTCGACAGCGCGGCTCTGAGGCCCGCTTCATGCGTGCCGCCTTCCGCCGTCGGGATCGTGTTGCAATAGGAGTGGACGAAGCCGTCTTCCTCTCCGAACCCGGCGGCGCCCCAGCATACCGCCCATTCGACCGCGCCATGGCCGCCGTCTTCCTTGCGGTCGATCTTGCCGGAAAACATTTCGTCGGTGACGGTCGGCTTGCCGTTGATCAGCGACAAAAGATAATCCGTGAGGCCCTGCTTCAAAACGGAAGACCGCTTCGGCGGGCGTCTCGTCCTTGATCAGCGACGGCGCGCAGCGCCAGCGGATTTCGACGCCGCCGAAGAGATAGGCTTTGGAGCGCGCCATGCGGTAGAGCCTTGCCGGCTTGAAGGCGACTTTCGCGCCAAAAATCTCCGGGTCCGGATGAAAAGTGACAGTCGTGCCGCGCCGGTTCGGCGCCGGGCCGACCTCTTTCAGCTTCGAGGTCGGGTGGCCCTTCGAATAGGTCTGGCGCCACATCGTGCGATTGCGGCAGACCTCGACGGTCAGATCGTCGGAGAGCGCGTTGACGACGGAAACGCCGACGCCGTGAAGGCCGCCGGACGTCTGATAGGCCTTCGCCTCGAATTTGGCGCCGGAGTGCAAGGTCGTCATGATGACTTCGAGCGCGGATTTGTTCTTGAACTTCGGATGCGGATCGACGGGAACGCCGCGGCCGTTGTCGGTGACGGCGAGATAGCCGTTCTCCAAAAACTCGACCTCGATCCGGCTTGCGTGGCCCGCGACCGCTTCGTCCATGGCGTTGTCGAGAACCTCGGCGAAGAGATGGTGCAGCGCCTTCTCGTCGGTGCCGCCGATATACATGCCGGGGCGCTTCCGGACGGGTTCGAGCCCTTCGAGGACCTCGATGTCCTTGGCGGTGTAATCGCCCCCGCCCGATGCGAAGAGATCGGGTTCGGTGGGCTTTTTCACGGATTTTGCTGCCATTTTCGAAATCTTGCGTTGCGGACGGTCGGCCCGTGTAGGCCGAAATCTCGCGGCGCCGCAAAACACGGCGGCGGCCCGATTTTGCGCTTGCCGCGAAAAATGGTAACCATTTGGAGACCTATGCGGCAAGGAGGGAAACATGACCGCTCAAACTGGAACCAAAACGCCCTGGCATCTTTGGGCCGTCGGCGTCGGCGGGCTCTTGTGGAACGGGTTCGGCGCCTTTGATTATTTCATGACGAACACCAAGGGCGACGCCTACTTGGCGGCGGCCGGCATGACGCCCGAACAGATCGCGTATTGGCATTCGATGCCGGCGTGGATGACCGGCGTATGGGCGATCGGCGTCTGGGGCGGCGTTCTCGGCGCCGTTCTCGTGCTGATGCGCACCAAGCTCGCGGTTCCGGTCTTCATCGCCTCGCTTGTCGCCTTCTCGGCGAGCGTCGTCTACAGCGTCCTTGTCAACCCGGCGCCGGGCTACGGCGCCGGCATGATGGCGATGCACGCGGTCATTTTCGCGGGCTGCGTTTTCTTCGTCTGGTATTCGATGCGCGCGAAGAAGTCTGGCCTCCTGCGCTAAAGCGGCTTTCCGCCTCGGCCGGCGCCTTTTGCGAATGTCGCGGCGCCGGCAAGCGTTTCGCCGGAAGCGAGCGTTTTCCTGCCGAAGCGCGAATTCGGCGGCGAGCGCTTCTGTTTCGGGCAGCGACCACTGGCCGAGCGCGGACGCGCGGTCGTTGCGCATGCACCCTTGCGGAAATTTTGCGATCTCGCGGGCGAGCGCTTTTGCTTCGTAGCAGCGCGCGTCCGGGCGCCGCCAGGCGGTTGGCGAGGCCCCACCCGAACGCTTCTTCGGCGGAAACACCGCGCCCTGTCAAAATCATGTCCATCGCGCGGCTGGCGCCGATAAGGCGCGGCAAGCGCACGGTGCCGCCGTCAATCAAGGGAACGCCGAAGCGCCGGCAATAAACGCCGAACGTCGCATCGCGCGCCGCAACACGCAGGTCGCACCAGAGCGCAAGCTCGAGCCCGCCCGCGACCGCATGGCCTTCGACGGCGGCGATAACCGGCTTTGAAAGAATCATGCGTGTGGGGCCCATCGGCCCTTTGAGATGAAAATCTTCCGGCGCGTCGTCGATGCGATTGCCTTTTCCTTCGGCGATCGCTTTCAGATCAGCGCCCGCGCAAAACTCGCCGCCGTTTCCAGTCAGGATCGCGACGCAAAGATCCTTGTCGTCATCAAACGCGCGAAACGCCGCGACGAGCGCGTCGGCGCAGTCGCGATCGACGGCGTTGCGGCGATGGGGGCGGTTGATGGTGACGGTGAATACGGGTCCGTCGATTTCGGTGAGGATGGGCAGCTGTTCCATGCGGCGATCGTGCGCCGCAGGTCGAAGTCAGGCAAGAGGATGGCGCAGGCCTAGTCCCGATAGCCGTTCGGGTTGGCGCTCTGCCAGCGCCAATGGTCGGCGCACATGTCTTCGATCGTTCGCGTCGCGCGCCAGCCGAGGAGTTTTTGCGCCTTGTCGGGCTTGGCGTAGATTTCGGCGATGTCGCCTTCGCGGCGGGCGACGACTTCAAAAGGGATGTCGCGGTTCGACGCGCGTTTGAAGGCGGCGATCGCCTCGAACACAGATACGCCTTTGCCGGTGCCGAGATTGAACTCGACGGCGCCCGGCGCCTTCTCCCTTGCAAGAAAATCAAGCGCGGCGACATGGCCGGCCGCAAGATCGGCGACGTGGATGTAATCGCGGACGCCCGATCCGTCGCGCGTCGGATAGTCGGCGCCGAATACCTTGAGCTTCGGCAGGCGTCCGACCGCGACCTGCGCGATGAAGGGAAAGAGGTTGTTCGGAATGCCGTTCGGATCCTCGCCGATCAAGCCCGATGTATGCGCGCCGACCGGGTTGAAATAGCGCAAATTGCAGATCTTCCAGCGTTTGTCGGCGCGCGCGAGATCGCGCAACATGTCCTCGATGAAGAGTTTTGTGCGCCCATAGGGATTGGTCGGGCCGACCGCGCCCGTTTCATCGACAGGGCTTTCGTTGAGATCGCCATAGACGGTCGCGGACGAAGAAAACACAAGCAGGCGCGCCTCCGCCTCTTCAAGGGCGCGGATGAGCGTGAACGTCGCCGGCAGATTGACTGAATAATAGCGCACCGGCTCGGCGACGGATTCGCCGACAGCTTTCAGGCCCGCAAGATGAACGGCGCTGTCGGGGCGGAACGCTTTCACTTCCCTTGCGATGCGGTCCGAGTCGGCCGGATCGGCGAGGTCGGCCTCAAGCAGCTCGACGCCGGCGCCTGTAATTTCCCTGATGCGTTCGAGCGCCTTCGGACTCGAATTGGAGAAGTTGTCGATGACGAGCGCGTTGCGGCCGGCTTCCATGAGCTCGACGCAGATATGGCTGCCGATATAGCCGGCGCCGCCGGTTACGACGATGCGCTTCGCCATCAGAGCAAATCCTCGCGCTTGCGCGCTTTCAGTTCGTCGACGATTTTCTTCACGTCCTGCGCGCGCGATTTTGGCGCGATGAGGATGGCGTCGCCGGTTGCGACGATGATCATGTCCTTGATCCCGATCGCGCCGATAAAGGGCCCGTCCGTTCGGATGACGGCGCCGTCGCAGTCGATCGCAATGACGCGTCTGTCGCCGTCGTTTGAAGCGATCGCCGTCCATGCGCCGATATCGCTCCAGCCGACGTCGATCGGACCGACGACGGCGGCGCGTTTGGTTTTCTCCATCACGGCGTAATCGATCGATTCGGAAGGGCAGGCGGCAAAGCGTGTCGCGTCAAGGACGAGGACGCCATCGACAAGCCGTGCGCCGTCGAGCGCCGCCGAAGCCTCATTGAGGATGGCGGGCGCGTGAGCGGCGAGCTCCGCCGCCATCAATTCGGGCGAAAAGAGGAAAATCCCGGCATTCCAGAAATGGCGCCCGCCGTTGACATAATGCTCCGCTGTCTGACGGTCCGGCTTCTCGCGGAAGGCCGCGACCTCGGCGCAGCCTGAAGATATCGCGGCACCCGCCTCGATATAGCCATAGCCCGTGTGCGGCTCGGTCGGCCGGACGCCAAAGGTGACGATCGCTCCCTTCGACGCTGCGGCGGCCCCCGCCACGACGGCGCGCCGGAACGCATCGGCGTTTGCGATATGGTGATCGGCGGGAGCAAGGAGCGTGAGCGCGCCCTTTGCGCGACGCTCCGTCCATGCAGCCGCAACGGCGGCGACGGCGGCAGTATTACGCGCGATCGGCTCGATGATGATCGCCGCCGGCTCAATATCGATTTCTTTGAGCTGCGCCCTGATGAGCGCTGCATGCTGAGCGCCTGCGATCACGACCGGCGGCAGGAAATCGACATCGTCGTCGCCCGAGAGCCGCGCGGCGGTCTCCTGAAAGAGCGATCGATCCGTGACGAGCGGCAGAAACTGCTTCGGCCGCGCCGCGCGCGACATCGGCCAGAGCCGCGTTCCGGCGCCGCCCGACATGATCACCGGCTGGATCCTGGTGCGCCTAGTCATGCGTTCAGCCTATCCCTGCAATCGGCCGCGCAGCAAACGGCCTCGTGGATGTGATAGAGGATGCTCGCCGGGACGTCTTTGGCGATCGGCGCGCCGGCGTCGTCATATTCGTCGCACCAAAGGCCCGACGTTTTCTGATTGAGATAGGTTGCGAACAGCGCGTCGATCAGATCGGCGGCCTGGCCGGCGGCGCTGCTGTCGCCGGCCTCCGCCATCACCAGCGCCGCACGCAGGAATTCCGTCTGCGGCCAGAGTCTGCGAGCGCCTCGCGAGAGCTTGCCGCCAAGGATCGCGAAATTCGGCAGAAATGGCGCAGCGCCGGGGAAGACAAACCGGCAGGCGCCGTCATAGAGCATTCGCTTCTCGCTTGAACGGTCCTCGCCCGAAAGCGCTTCGAAACGGTCGATGAGGTACGTCCATTCGGCCATGTGGCCGGGTTCGACCTTGTCGCCGTTTTCCGCGTCGGGCGACCAGTCGTCGTTGAAGAATTCTCGAAGCGCGCCGGAAGCACGGTCGAGGAATCGCGCGCCGAAAAGCGCTTCGATGGCGCGCGCTCTTGCGAGCATGGACGAATCCCCGCTCGCGGCATGGAGCGCCATGGTCGCTTCAAAGAGATGCATGTGCGGATTCTGGCGGCGCGGAAGCGTTCCCTTGTCGTCTTCCCGATAGCCGCCGAAAGGCGAAGCTAATTCGCGATCGAGAAAAGCCAGCGTCTTTTTTGCGAGATCGCGAGCGGCCGGATCGCCTGTCGCCTTGATGCGCACCGCGCAGGAGAGCAGCAAGAACGCCTGATCGTAGAGGTCGCGCCTGGCGTCGATGATCGTCCCGCCATCGTTGATGATATGAATGCAGCCGCGTGCGCCGGCGTCCGGGCAAGCGGTCTCGATCAGGCGCTTGAACCCCTTGGCGGCGATCGCCTCGCCCTCAGGCAGCCACCCGCGCAGCGTCGCATCAGAGAAAGTGTAAATCTGGCGGCACTGAACGCGGACGCGGCGATTCTGTCCCACGATCGGACGGGCGTCGAAATCGAGGCTTTCGTAAAAGCCGCCGCGCTCATCCGCGCAGGCGCGCGCCCACAGCGGCAGCGCGCGGGAAACGTACCAGTCGGTCAATCGGTCGATGGCGGCGGCGAGCCGGGTCATGCGGACGTCTTCGTTGAACCTTGCGACGGCTTAACGTCGTCGCCCCGTCTGGTCAAAACTCATTCAACGGTGACGGACTTCGCGAGATTGCGCGGCTGGTCGACATCCGTGCCCTTGGTCGTCGCCGTGTAATAGGCGAGGAGTTGAATGGGCGCGGCGTAAACGATGGGCGAAAGAAGGGGGTGGGTCTCGGGAACCTCGATCGAGGCGAAGAGGCCGGGACCGGCGTGTTTGATTCCCCTTGGCGTCGGACATCAGGATAGCTTTGCCGTCCCGCGCCATGACTTCGTGCATGTTGGAGATCGTCTTTTCGAAAAGTTTGTCAGAGGGCGCGATGACGATGACCGGCACGTTTTCGTCGATAAGCGCGATCGGCCCGTGCTTCAACTCGCCAGCGGCATAGCCTTCGGCGTGGATGTAGGAAATTTCTTTCAGCTTCAGCGCGCCTTCCATGGCGAGCGGGAAAGAAACGCCCCGGCCGACATAAAGCGGTCGCGCGCCTTGGCGATTTCGTGGGCGATCGCTTCGATCGCGAGCGATTGCTTCAGCGCTTCGCCGACGAGGCGCGGCGTTTCCAGCAGCGCAAGCACGATCTCGTTTTTCCTGCGCTTCAGAGGGTACCCGCGCTGCGCGGCCGGCGGCGACGGCGAAAGCGGCGAGCGCGGCGAGCTGGCAGGTGAAGGCCTTGGTCGAGGCGACGCCGATCTCGGGACCCGCCGCCATCGGGAAAATGACATCGGATTCGCGCGCGATCGAGGAACTCAGGGACATTGACGACTGCGGCGATCGTCTGGCCCATGCGCCTTCGCGTCGCGAAGCGCCGCGAGCGTGTCGGCCGTTTCGCCGGACTGCGAAACAAACAAGGCGCCGCCGTCTGCGGGTAGGGAACGTCGCGATAGCGAAGTTCCGATGCGACATCGACTTCGACAGGAGCTGCGCCCACGTTTCGAACCAGTATTTGGAAACGAGCCCTGCGTAATAGGCGGTGCCGCAGGCGGAAATCGTCAGCCGGTCGAGCTTGGCGAAGTCGAACGGCCCGCCGGCAGCGCGCACCGTCCCGTCGCGGCGTCGATGATAGCGCGACAGCGTGTGGGCGATCACTTCTGGCTGCTCGATGAATCTCCTTGGCCATGAAATGGCGGTGGCCGTCCTTGTCGACGATGGCGTCGGCGGCGGATCGAAATCGTTTCGGCGCGTCACGGCCTTGGCGCCCTTTGCGTCGTAAATCTCGAAGCCCTTGCGCGTGATGACGCCCAGTCGCCTTCCTCGAGATAGGTGACGCGATTGGTGAAGGGGGCGAGCGCGTAGGCGTCGGAGCCGACGAACATCTCGCCGTCGCCGCGGCCGACGGCGAGTGGGCTGCCGCGCCGCGCGCCGATCATCAGGTCTTCCTCGCCGATGAAGATGATTGCGAGCGCGAAGGCGCCCTTGATGCGCCCGAGCGCTTTGTCGAAAGCGTCCTTGGCGGCAGGTTTTCGGTTTGAAGATAATAGGTGATGAGCTGCGCGCAGACTTCGGTGTCGGTCTCGGATGTGAAATGTAGCCCTTCGCCTTCAGTTCATCGCGCAAGGTCGGCGAAATTCTCGATGATGCCGTTGTGAACAAGCGCGAGGCGCTCGCGTCGCGTGCGGATGGGCGTTGTCTTCGTTCGCCGCGCCATGGGTCGCCCAGCGCGTGTGGCCGATGCCGGTCGCGCCGGGGAAGCGGCTCGAAGTCAGCACGCTGGGTCAGGGCCGCGAGCTTGCCGGGCGCGCGGCGCCGGTCGAGCTTTCCGTCTTCGATCGTCGCGACTCCCGCCGAGTCGTAGCCGCGATATTCAAGCCGCTTCAGCCCCTCGACGATCAGCGGGGCGACGTCCTGTTTTCCTAGTATTCCGATGATTCCGCACATGGGATCGTCATCTCCGCCCGGCGCGCGCCTGTCATATCAATTTGTGTTGCAGCGCGATACTGCGCCCCAGACAAGAGCAACTTTAAGACCGCGCCCGGGTTGCGACCTTGAATGCGCCTTTCGCCGCCGACGATCGGCCCGGTCCTTGCGATGTGCCGGTTCGACGCCGCGCGCGTCCCGAAGCGGGACATGGCGGCAATTCGGTCGAAACAGGGGTGGTCCGCATGGCGATCAACAAGGTCTCGTTCACCAAAACGCCGCAGGCGAAAGATGATTATTATTCGTGGCTGGAAGACGATCTGATCGCCTCCTCCTTTTACAACACGACAACCGGCTATTTGACGCTCGACGTGATGGCGAACGATCTTGGCGGCGCCGCGAAGTCGCTCTACTCAATCGACGACGGTGCCGGCAACCCCCTGAACCCGACCGACCTCCTGTCGGCGGACGGCCTCGTCAACGGCGTTTCCGCCTGGCAGCTGACGGCGTCCGGCAATTACGCACGGATCAATAACGGCAAGATCGAAGTCGACCTCAGCCCCGAGCTCGGCGCCGCCGGCGTCGACGGGCTCGGCGCCGGCGACCAATTCACCGACACCTTCGTCTACGCCATTCGCCTCGGCAACGGCACGTTGAGCTGGGCACATGTCCACATCGACATTACCGGCGCCAATGACGGTGCATCGATATCCGGTGACGATTCGGGCGATGTGAAAGAAGACGACACGCTGACGGCGAGCGGCCAATTGGTCGTTTCCGACGTCGATATTGGCGAGGCGGAGCTTCAGCCGCTGGCGGCGGGCACGGCGGGGGACAACGGCTACGGCACGTTCGAAGTCCTCGCCGACGGCAGCTGGACCTACACGCTCGACAACGCGCATGGCGACGTCCAGGCGCTGCCCGAAGGCGCGACCCTCTCCGACACGGTCACGGTCACCTCCGAAGACGGCACCGACACGCACGTGATCACGGTGACGATCACCGGCACCAACGGCGCGGCGGCGATCGCCGGCGACGATGCGGGCGACGTCAAGGAAGACGACGTCCTCACCGCGTCTGGCGTGCTCACCATCGCCGACGAAGACACCGGCGAGGCGGAGCTTCAGCCGCTGGCGGCGGGCACGGCGGGGGACAACGGCTACGGCACGTTCGAAGTCCTCGCCGACGGCAGCTGGACCTACACGCTCGATAACGCGCATGGCGACGTCCAGGCGCTGCCCGAAGGCGCGACCCTCTCCGACACGGTCACGGTCACCTCCGAAGACGGCACCGACACGCACGTGATCACGGTGACGATCACCGGCACCAACGGCGCGGCGGCGATCGCCGGCGACGATGCGGGCGACGTCAAGGAAGACGACGTCCTCACCGCGTCTGGCGTGCTCACCATCGCCGACGAAGACACCGGCGAGGCGGAGCTTCAGCCGCTGGCGGCGGGCACGGCGGGGACAACGGCTACGGCACGTTCGAAGTCCTCGCCGACGGCAGCTGGACCTACACGCTCGATAATGCGCATGGCGACGTCCAGGCGCTGCCCGAAGGCGCGACCCTCTCCGACACGGTCACGGTCACCTCCGAAGACGGCACCGACACGCGCGTGATCACGGTGACGATCACCGGCACCAACGGCGCGGCGGCGATCGCCGGCGACGATGCGGGCGACGTCAAGGAAGACGACGTCCTCACCGCGTCTGGCGTGCTCACCATCGCCGACGAAGACACCGGCGAGGCGGAGCTTCAGCCGCTGGCGGCGGGCACGGCGGGGGACAACGGCTACGGCACGTTCGAAGTCCTCGCCGACGGCAGCTGGACCTACACGCTCGATAACGCGCTCGCTGCGGTTCAGAACCTCAACCAAGGGGAGACGCTCCAGGATTCGATCACTGTCACGTCAGCGGACGGATCTGATACTGACGTCATTTCGATCACGATCGCGGGGACGTCTGACCTTCCAGTCCTGCCGCCCGTGTTCACCGGCGGCGGCGACGCGAATGATTTTGACACGCTGCTCGGCGTCGCGACGGGCGGATTTCACGCTGGTGACTGGCGACAACAACGCCAACAACATCGACTTCAACGGCAATTCCAACGAGATCATCAACGCGCTCGGTGGAAACGACACCGTCACGTCTGGCTCTGGCACCGACCAGATCTATGGCGGCGCTGGAAACGACAACCTGAATGGAGAGGCTGGCATCGACCGCGTCTATGGACAGTCCGGCAACGACACGCTCGCGGGCGACGCCAATGACGACTCTCTCTACGGCGGCTCCAATGACGATTTGATCTCCGGCAACGCCGGCAACGATGTCATTTTCGGCGGATCCGGCGCCGACACGATCGACGGCGGCGCGAATGATGACGAGATTTCCGGCGGCTATGGAGCGGATGCGCTGACCGGCGGCGCCGGCGCGGATGACTTCAATTTTTCGCACGTGAACGACACCGGCGACACGATCACGGCCTTCGTCCAAGGCGTCGATCAAGTCGATCTTAGCGCGCTGTTCGGCGGCGTGCTCGGCAACGCCGGCAATACGACGACGGTTGCTGCAAACAGCGTCAACTGGTTCCAGAATGGTGCGGACACCGTGATTACAGTCGATGTCACTGGCGACGCGACGGCGGATCTTGCGATCACGCTCGCTAATTTCACGGCGTCGACGCTGACCGCCGGCGACTTTATTCTCTAATGCTTCGCGCCCAGATTGGGAATCACGGCGCGAAGCTCCAGTCTTTGTTCGCAGTGTTCAGCGCAAAAATCGAACGCACTTTTGCGCACGCGCTCTAGCCGGCGCGGATCATGTCCGCCGCTTTCTCGGCGATCATGATCGACGGAGCGTTGGTGTTGCCGGATATGAGGTTAGGCATCACCGATGCGTCGACGACGCGAAGGCCCGCAATCCCATTGACCTTGAGCATCGGATCGAGCACCGCCCGCGCATCAATTCCCATCCGGCAGGTCCCGACCGGGTGATAGATCGTGTCGCTGCGAAGTTTGATGTCGGCGATGAGAGCCTCATCGCTCGTGTTTGCACCTTCATACAGATAGTCGCCCGACACAGCCTGCATCGCAGGCGTCTCGAAGATTCTGAACACGAGGCGCGCGCCTTTCATGAGGCGGCGGAGGTCGTCCTCGTCCGACAGGAAATTCGGATCGATGACGGGATCAGCCATCGGGTCCGCCGAGCCGAGCAGCACCTCGCCTTTGCTTTTCGGCCGCAGCACGCAGACATGGCAGGAAAATCCGCCGCCAAGATGTTTCTTTTCGCCGTGATTGTCGACGAGCGCCGGGATGAAGTGCAATTGCACGTCGGGTTCGGCCTCGGCCTGATCGGTCTTCAGGAACCCGCCCGCCTCTGCAAGGTTGGAGGTGAGGGGACCGCGTCCCATCTTGCGGAATTCGCCGAGCGCTTTTGGAAATCCGAGCGCGAACGCGAGCGTCGGCCCGACGGAGTGCCGTGAGGTCGTCTTGCGCAGGACCGTGTAATCGAGATGGTCCTGGAGGTTCTTCCCGACTTCCGGCGAGTCGACGACGACATCGACGCCCATGGATTTCAAATGCGCGGCAGGGCCGATCCCCGACAGCATCAGAATATGCGGCGACTGGAATACGCCGGCGGATACGATCACTTCTTTCCGTACGCGAACGGCCTTCGAACTCGCGACCCTGCCGGAACCGGACTCCGATGGCGCGGCCATGCTCGATGAGCACCTTCTCGCAGCGGCTGTCGGGCTTCACTTCGACATTCGCCCGCGACCGCGCCGGGTGAAGATAGGCGACGGCGGTCGAGCAACGCTTTCCGCCGCGCTGCGTCACCTGGTAATAGCCCATGCCCTCTTGCCGCGCGCCGTTGAAATCGGCGTTGGCTGGCAATTGCAGTTCGCCGGTCGCGTCGAGAAAAATATCCGACAGCGGGTTCTTATAGCGCAGGTCGCTGACGGTGAGCGGCCCTCCCGTCGCGTGAAAAGCGTCGCCTCCGCGCTGTTGGTCTTGCGCCTTTTTGAAATAGGGGAGGACGTCGCTCCATCCCCAGCCGGTCGCGCCCGCTTTCACCCAGCCGTCGTAATCCGCCTTTGATCCGCGGATGTAGATCATGGCGTTGATCGAGCTTGATCCGCCGAGCGTTCTGCCGCGCGGCTGTTTCTTGATCCTGTCGTCCATGTGTTTTTGCGGCGCGGTCTCGAACGACCAATTGTAGACGGCGCCCTTCGGGAAGAACGCAAAACCCATCGGCGTGTGGATAAGCACACTCTTGTCCTCGGGCCCGGCTTCAAGGATGCAGATCGTCGACTTGCCGTCCTCGCTGAGGCGGTTCGCCAGAACGCAGCCGGCGGAGCCGGCGCCGACGATGACGTAGTCGAATTCTTCAGTTTCGTTCACGGCCATGCTGTGGTCAGATGATCTTCCGCACCATTTTCAAAAGCTTGTCCGTCTTCTCCGAGAAGGGCGGATAGAGCATTTTGTTCGACGCGAATTTGCTTTGATAGAAGACCGGCTTCATATGCGAAAAGGTCTCGAACCCCTTTTCGCCGTGATAAGCGCCGATGCCGCTCTTGCCGACGCCGCCGAAGGGGAGATTTTCCTGAGCGACGTGCCAGAGCGTATCGTTGACAGTGACGCCGCCTGCAATTGTGCGCCGGAGCGTATCGTCGCGGGCGGCGGCGTCATTGCCGAACCAATAGAGCGCCAGCGGCCGGTCGCCCTTGTTCACATGGGCGATCGCCTCGTCCCGGCCCGCAATGCCGATAACCGGCAGCACCGGCCCGAAGATTTCCTCTTTCATCAGCGCGATGCCGGCCGGCGGATCGACAACGATCGTCAGCGGCAGTTTGCGCTGCGGATCGAGCGCGTTTGACGATCCGACTTCGATCACCCTGGCGCCGGCGTCCTTCGCTTCGGTGACGAGGGCTTTCAGCCTCGCAAAATGGCGCTGCGAGACGATCGCCGTGTAATCTCTTGTCGAATCGATCTCCGGATAGAGCTTGCGCGCCGAGTTCGCGAGCGCTTCGACCGTCGCATCAAGCTTTGCGCGCGGCGTCAAAACATAGTCGGGCGCGACGCAGGTCTGCCCGGCGTTGAACGTTTTTCCATGCACGATCGAGAGCGCCGCCGCCGCGAGGTCGGCGCTTTCGTCAATGATCGCCGGCGACTTGCCGCCAAGCTCCAGCGTCACAGGCGTCAGGTTCTTCGCGGCAGCCATGTAAACATGTCGGCCGATCGAGGTGGAGCCGGTGAAAAGAAGGTGATCGAACGGCACGGAGGAAAACGCCTGCCCGAGGTCGACGCCGCCGGTAACGACCGCGAAGACGTCTTCATCGAATTCCGCGCGGATGATTTCGCGCATGACGTCGCTGGTCGCCGGCGTCAATTCGCTTGGTTTGATCATCACGCGGTTGCCGGCGGCGAGCGCCGCGGCGGCGGGCGAGAAGGCGAGTTGCACCGGATAATTCCACGGCGAGATGATCCCGATGACACCAAGAGGCTGCGGCTCAAGCCGGCTCTTGCCGGGCTTCATGTGGAGCGGCGTTGCAATGGCGCGGGGACGCATCCAGGCGGCAAGGTGTTTCTTGGCCGCCTTCGCCGCCGAAACCGAGACGATTATTTCGGCGACAAGCGTCTCGTGCCGCGATCGGCAGGTGAAATCGGCGTCGATCGCCTCGATGATCTTGGCTTCGTTCGCCTCGACCGCGCGAATGAGGGCGTCGAGGCGCGCCGTCCGCGTCGCAAGAGACGGATAGGGCTCTGCGGCGAACGCTTTTTTCTGGACGTCGAAGATACGGTCGATCTCGGCGTCGCGCACAGGCGCTGATTCAATCGGGCGGGTGGTGTCGGCCATCGGTTCCTCCGGGGGAAAGGGAACGCAGGAAACGACGCAGTTTCCCGCATTACGGGCTCCGATGTCCAGCGCCTCGGACAGCGGCGCCGGCGACGATCAGTTGGATTTCTCGCCGACGATTGCGATAAGGGCGCCGTCGGCGCTGACCGCCACGCGGGTCCCGCTGGCGATGTTGAATTGGGAAAGAACGCCGACCGGGATCCATTCCTGATCATCGGCGCCGCCAAGCGGCCGCCAAAAGAGCGTTGATCCGCTGGCGGAGAATATGCCGGTCGCAGCGCCGGCAGAATCGAATTCGACGGCAAGGTCCTGCGCCCCCCGGGCAGCAGGAACTTTTCCGTGATGGCGCCGGTCGACGGACGATAATGCGCAAGGCGAAATTGGGGAACGTCACCCGGAACAATTTCGGTAAACCAGAGATTGTCGCCCGTCCGGTCCGCCTGAAGCGCCCGACCGATAGTCTCGCGCAGAAGTGTCGTTGCGCCGGTCGCGAGATCGACGCGATAAAGACTTCCGGGTTCCGAGCGGTAATAGACACCGAGCGCCGAACCGCCGTCGAGCCATGCGTAATAGCCAAGCGGCGCGAAATCGGCGACCGGCGCGCCGTCGTCGCTCCCCGGCATGCGCCGATGCACGCGCGTGACATCGCCGGCGGGATTTTCCTGAATGTAGGAAATGCCACCGCCTGGCGCCTCCTTTGGCGAAAACTCGCTTCGGTCTGCGGAAACGAAAACAGTCTCGCTTGCGTTCTTTTTCAGGTTATGGCGACGGATATCGGTTTTCCCGCTTTGTCCTTCGGCAACGTAGTAAAAGGCGTCGCCAGTCGAAACAAAATAGGGCTGGTTGTCATAGCCTTGATGGTTCGTCACGTTCCGAAGATCGCGAATGACAGGTCCTTCCGGCCCGCGCTCGATCCGCCCGAGGAAAATCTCCGTATCAGGAATAACGGGCGAGGCGACCGGCGTGGCATTCTGGGCCGCCTGGTCAAGGCTTTCGACCGACGCACACGCACCCAGCAGCGCCGCCGCGAACACGGTCAAAACGAACGACTGTCGCATGATAGACCTCCCGGAATTTCTCGCATCATACGCGGAGGCTCGCGAGATCACATCGACACAGCAATTCCAAAGATGCTGATCTTATAGTTTAGGCCGGCCTGCCAAGCCCAAGCTGGCTCGCCGCGAAGGCTGGTGGAGCTGAGCGGAATCGAACCGCTGACCTCCTCATTGCGAACGAGGCGCTCTCCCAACTGAGCTACAGCCCCTTGCGGCCTGTTCGGCCCCAGGTTTTGGGAAGGCTGATCTAGGCGCGGGCTTGCGCCCTGTCAATTGCGGGAGGAAGGTCACGCAACCGTTGGTCGGGAGGCGTTTATAATCGAGTTTGCAGCGGCGCTGATGCTGGGCGCGTCGAAGTCGGAAGTGCCCCTGGAAAGCTGGAATTGCCGCAACCAGATCGAGGTTTGGTGCGCCGCTGACGGGTGCGCCTCGACCCCGCCGGATGAGTTCACCCCGATGGATATCTGGGCTTCAGCCGATGGCGACCTCTCCGTCTGCGCCTATTCCGGCTGCTGGGAAGGAAAGGCGGCGATGACATCTTCCGGTGGCCGGCTGTTGTGGTCGGCGGACGCTTTGCCGTTCGTCTCCGCGATCGATGGGGCCGCAGGCGACGTGACCCTCCTTGTCCTGGCAAGGGATGGTGTCGGGTTCGTCCGGGCGGGCGGGTTGGCGACGCCAGTGCTTTGCGTTCGCGCCATTAAATTCGAGCAGCAATAGACGTCTGTTGCGACCGGCGCCGACGCGCCGTAGATGCGTCAGTCAGGCAATTCCGGAAACGTGCGCCAATGCTCGTCATTCATTACCTCTTCAACGCTGTGATCAACCTCTACAGTTTCGTGATCATCGTCAGCGTCATCCTGAGTTGGCTGATCGGTTTCAATGTCATCAACCGGCACAATCAGGTGGTCCAGGCGATCTGGTCGACCTGTCAGGCGCTGACAGAGCCGCTGCTGCGGCCGATCCGGAACATGCTTCCCGGCATGGGCGGGATCGACATTTCGCCGATCATTCTCATCCTCGGCATCAACGCGCTTCAGATCGGCGTCAATAATTACGTCCTTCGACCGCTGATGTGAGCGCGCCTTTCCTCCTTCGCGTTCGCGCGACGCCGGGCGCCGCCCGCCCGAAAGTCGGAGGCGTATGGGAGGGACCAGGCCGCGATTCGCGCCTTGTCGTGCGCGTTTCGGCGCCGCCGGAAAAAGGAAAGGCCAACCAAGCGGTCGTCGAAGCGATCGCAAAGGCGTTCGGCTTGCCGAAATCGGCCGTCTCGATTACCGCAGGCGAAACTGATCGCCTGAAGACCTTCGCGCTCGACGGCGATCCCGAAATATTGGCAAAGCGCCTCGCGGAACTTCTGGAAACTCAATCGTGACCGCAGACATCATCGACGGAAAGGCGATCGCCGAAGCGCTCCGCAGCAGGGTTGCAGGAGCGGTCGCCGACATGGCTGCGCGCAATCGCCTGACGCCCGGCCTCGCCGTGGTTATCGTCGGCGACGATCCGGCGAGCCACGTCTATGTCCGCAACAAGGGGATTGCGACGAAAAAAGCCGGCATGCGGGGGTTCGAGCATCGCCTGCCCGCGGACGCTCGCGAGGACGATGTCGTCGCGCTCGTGCGGCGTCTGAATGCCGATGAGGCTGTAGACGGCATTCTCGTCCAGATGCCGCTACCCCGCCAGATCAACGCGCACCGCGTCATCAACGAAATCGATCCGGCGAAGGATGTCGACGGGCTGACCGAAACGAACGCCGGGCGCTTGCTGCTCGGCGTCAAGGGGCTCGAGCCATGCACGCCGCAAGGATCGATCATCCTCATCAAGACGATTGAGAAGAACCTCACAGGCCTCAACGCTGTCGTCGTCGGTCGCTCGATCCTCGTCGGCAAGCCGTTGTTCCTGCTGCTGCTCGGCGAAAACTGCACGGTGACGATGGCTCATTCGCGCACGAACGATCTTGCGAGCGTCTGTCGCTCCGCGGACATCCTCTGCGCCGCCGCCGGCAAGCCGGAATTGATCCGGGGCGACTGGGTTAAAGAAGGGGCGATCGTTATCGACGTCGGCATCAACCGGGTGGGCGACAAATTGATCGGCGACGTCGACTACGCCGGCGCGCAACGGCGCGCGCGCGCGATCACGCCGGTGCCGGGCGGTGTCGGACCGATGACGATCGCGTGCCTTCTGAAGAATACGGTTCTCGCCGCAGCCCGCCGCCGCGGCCTTCCCGATTCGGAGATCTGATTGGCCCGCGTCGCCGTCATCCTTCCCTGTCTTAACGAAGAAACGGCGATCGCGTCGGCAGTCGCCGAGTTCAGGAAAGCGCTGCCCGCCGCGAGCATCTACGTCTACGACAACGCCTCGACGGATGGGACGGCGCGCGTCGCGGGCGCCGCTGGTGCGATCGTTCGCGCCGAGCCGGTCCCTGGAAAGGGCAACGCGCTGTCGCGCGCCTTCGCCGATATCGACGCCGACATTTACGTCGTTGCGGACGGCGACGGCACCTATGACGCGAGCGTTGCGCCGGTGATGATCGAGCTAATGCGCAGCGACACGCTCGACATGGTTGTCGGCGTCAGGGCGCATGACGACGCAGCCGCTTACCGCCCGGGCCATGTCTTCGGCAATCAGGTTTTCAGCGGCATCTTCCGCTCTTTGTTCAAGGCGGATTACGGCGACATTCTAAGCGGCTATCGTGTGCTGTCGCGGCGGTTCGTCAAGAGCTTTCCCTCGCGCGCGCGCGGCTTCGAGATCGAGATCGAAATGTCCGCGCATTCGGCGCTGCTGCGCCTTCCTGTGGCGGAGGTCGAGACGACCTATGCGCCGCGCAAGGCGGGAAGCGTCAGCAAGCTCAATACCTTTCGCGACGGCGCGCGCATCCTCGCACGGATGTTTCGCTTCTTGAGGCTGCACCGTCCGCGATTCGTCTATGGGCTCCTCGGGATTTTCTGCTCGGGCGTCGCTGTCATCCTGTTTATTCCGATCTTCATCGGATTTCTGCAAACGGGACTCGTGCCGCGCTTTCCGACCCTGATCGTGTCGGCGGCGCTTGGAATCGTCGGCGTCGGCGTCTTTTTCGCGGGCGCCATTCTCGACGCACAGGCCCAGCACTTTGCGGAAACGAAACGGCTCGCCTATCTGCGCCTGCCGCCGCCTCCCGGGCCCGACGCATGAACGCCGTCGTCCGGAAGGCGCTGATTGCTCTCGCGCTCTCGCCGGCGCTCGCGGCGATTTTCCTAGCGGCGATGGTCGCCGCCTTCGCCATCCCGAACGAGCCGATCCTCAGCAACCTGATGGACCGGCCGGAGGTGCTTTTCGCGCGCCGCGCCGACAACGGCCGCGTCATCGACGCCGACACCGAATGCATCGGACTCAGCATCGGCCTCGACTTGACGGAGCCGACCGCGCCCCTGCTCGAACGCGCCGTCAACGCGCAGAGCCTACTTGGCTGCGCCGCGATTGAGCCGTGGATTCAGGATCATGACTCGCAGGAGGTCCGCGACTATTTCCGCTACTGGCACGGATATCTGACAATCGCGCGGCCGACACTCGCCGTGATGCCTTATAATGATTTGCGCGGCTATCTCTTCACTCTGTCGGCGGGCCTATTCTTTTGGCTGGCCTGGCGCATTGGCGAGGATTTCGGCGCGAAGACGGCGCTTGCGCTTACGGCGCCCTTCATCGTCATCAATGCGCTGGGTCTTTGGGTCGTCGCGACCAAGGCAGTGACCTGGCTGCTAGCGATCGGTGCTGCGCTCGCGGTCAGCCGGCGGAAATCGGCGGAGCTTCCGCTCATCTTCTTTTTCGTCATCGGCGCCCTGACCGCCTTCTTCGATTTTTTCACCGCTCCCGCCTTCATCTTCTTTTTCGCAGCCTTCATCTGGGCGATCTACGAAGAACGCGCCGGGCGCAGGCCGACATGGAAAGGGCTGATCCTCAGCGGCGCGTTCTGGGGCGTCGGATGGGCGGGATTCATCCTGATCAAGATCGCCATCGCCGCCGCGGCGCTCGACGCAACCGTCTGGCGCGATTTCATCGACGCCGCCATGTTCCGCGTACGCGGCGAGACCGACTACGTCGACAGCTTCATTCCGGGCATGGCGATCTACGAGAACTTCGCCGCGATGAAGACCTTCTGGGGACCTGTCGCCATCATAGCCTTCGTCATCCTGCCGTTCGCCACGAAGGAATGGCGAGCGAGCTGGGCGTCGCTGCTGCGAGAAAGAAGCGTCCTTTTGGGGATCGCCGCCGCGCCGATCCTCTGGCTCGAGGTCTTTTCAAACCACACGCAGATTCATGCAGCATTTACGCAAATCAATTTGGCGCCAGCCTTCATGCTCGCATCGCTCGTCGCGGCGGGATCGCGGGCGATCGCGGGACGGCAATAGAAAGGGACCTGTCTATCCCCCGGCGCGTCACGAGCTCCCGTTTGCCCATCAACAGGCTAGAAGCGCCGGCCCTGCCAATTTCATTGCGTCTTCCAACCGGTTGCGGGTCTCCGCGGGCCGGCTTCATAGGGAATACGCGCCAACTTGCTGGAAACGCCTGCTGAATGCCGTTAAAGAGGCGCGCCCGACTATAACCTGCTCAGGACCACATG
Organism: uncultured Alphaproteobacteria bacterium; assembly: GCA_963765165.1. GTDB lineage: Bacteria > Pseudomonadota > Alphaproteobacteria > Caulobacterales > Parvularculaceae > Amphiplicatus. The sequence goes on from CAVXVQ010000001.1 coordinate 253,679, forward strand.
ACTGACGCCCGCAAAATCAAAGTGAACGGCCGCGAAATCGATGTCGCGCCGAACCTGACCCTCCTTCAGGCTTGCGAGGCGGCTGGGCGAAGAGATTCCTCGCTTTTGCTACCACGAGCGACTGTCGGTCGCCGGCAATTGCCGGATGTGCCTTATCGAGGTGAAGGGCGGGCCGCCGAAGCCCGTCGCGTCCTGCGCGCAGAACGTGCGCGATTTGCGTTCCGGGCCGAATGGCGAGCCCCCCGAACTGTTCACCAATACGCCGATGGTGAAAAAGGCGCGCGAAGGGGTAATGGAATTCTTGCTCATCAACCATCCGCTCGACTGCCCGATCTGCGATCAGGGCGGCGAGTGCGATCTTCAGGACCAGGCCGTCGCCTATGGCCGGGACGATTCGCGCTATGAAGAAAACAAGCGCGCCGTCGAAGAAAAATACATGGGTCCCCTGATCAAGACGATCATGACCCGCTGCATTCAGTGCACGCGATGCGTTCGCTTCGCGACCGAAATCGCCGGCGTTGACGATCTCGGGCTCGTCAACCGCGGCGAGAGCGCCGAAATCACGACCTATCTCGAAAAAGCGGTCGATAGCGAGCTGACCGGCAATCTCATCGACGTTTGCCCGGTCGGCGCGCTGACGTCGCGACCCTATGCGTTCAACGCGCGTCCGTGGGAACTCTCGAAGACCGAAACCATCGACGTTATGGACGCAGTCGGGTCCAACATCCGGATCGACGCGCGCGGCCGCGATGTGATGCGCATTCTTCCGCGGCTCCATGAGGAGATCAACGAAGAATGGATCTCCGACAAAACGCGGTTCGTCTGGGACGGTTTGAAACGCCAGCGCCTCGACAGGCCGTATGTCCGCGAGAACAGCAAGCTCCGGCCTGCGAGCTGGGACGAGGCGTTTTCCGCGGTCGCCACGAAATTGAAATCGACGCCGGCGGACCGTGTCGCTGCCATCGTCGGCGATCTCGTTCCTGCGGAGGCGATCAAGGCGCTGAAGGATTTGATGGGTCTGGTCGGCACCCCGCATTTGGATTGCCGGCAAGACGGCTCGCCACTCGGCGGCGCCCGCGAGAGCTATCTTTTCAATTCCGGCATCGCAGGGATCGAACGCGCAGATCGCATTTTGATCATCGGCTCAAACCCGCGCTGGGAAGCGCCGCTCGTCAGCGCGCGCATCCGCAAGGCGTGGCTCGCCAATCTCGGAATCAAGATCGCCCTCATCGGCGAAAAGCGCGATCTGATCTTCGGCTATGACCATCTCGGCGTTGGCGCGGAGAGTTTCGCGAAGGGCGCCGAATTCCTGAAAGGCGCCGAACGACCGATGGTGATTGTCGGCATGGGCGCGATCACGCGCGCCGACGGCGCTGCGGTTCTCGCCGATATTGCAGCGCTCGCGAAGGACGCGGGCGTCGTCAGGGACGGCTGGAACGGCTTTAACATACTTCACACTGCGGCGGCCCGCGTTGCGGCGCTTGATCTTGGCTTCCTGCCGAAGGCAGGCGGGCGGAATTTCGCTGGCATCCTCAAAGGCGTCGCCGATGGTACGATCGACGTCGTCTACAATCTTGGCTGCGACGAGTTTGATGCGACGAAACTCAAAGGCGCCTTCGTCGTCTATCAGGGTCATCACGGCGATGCGGGCGCGCGCGACGCCGATGTCATTTTTCCCGGCGCATCCTATGTCGAACAGTCGGGTCTCTACGCCAATATGGAGGGGCGGGCGCAGGTCGCCAACCGCGCGCATTTCCCCTTTGGCGATGCGCGGGAAGATTGGGCGATCATCCGTGCGCTGTCCGACCGCGTCGGCAAGACTCTGCCCTATGACGATTTATTTGCGCTGCGTCAGGCGATGGTCGTCGACGCGCCCGTCCTCGGCAGAATCGACGAGCGGCCGACCGGCGCGGCGCCGCTCGATCTTTCGAAAGTCGGCGCGAAAGGCGCGGTTTCATCCGAGCCCTTCCGTTCGCCGGTCAGGGACTTCTATTTGACCAACCCGATTGCCCGCGCGTCGAAGACGATGGCGGAATGTTCGGCCGTCATGTCGGGCGCCGCCAAGCTGGCGGCGGAGTAGGTCAATGGCCGGTCGACTGAAGCTGCGTCCGGCCATTGCGCTCGTTTCAGGCCCGGCGGCGATTTCACTCCCCTGGATCGCTGTCGATCTATTTGCCAAGTCCGGCTGGGGCCTTATCGCGCCTTTCGCGTTTATGATCGCTCTTGGGGCGACGCTGGTATTTGGCGGTGCGTGGTATTGGACGACGCGGACCAATCGATCATTGAGTTCGCCGCCGGCGTATTTTCTGGTCGGCGCCGGACTTGGCGTCGCCGCGGTAATGGCGGCGGCGTTCATATTTGATGCCGATTTGCTCAACGATGCTTTGAAGTCGCCGCCAGATGGGGGGTGGGGCTGGTATCCGTTGTTTGCAAGCGCCTGCGGCGGCGCTTCGGCGCTCGTCTCTCGTCTTATCGGCGCGCGCTGGACCTCGGTATGACGGCCCCGCCGACGCGATCCGACGCTAACGCCCTCATCGCCTCAATCCGCGCCAACATCGTCTTTGAAAAGCTTATCGTCTCGGTCCTGACCGTTGCGGGCGCGGCCGGCGCGGCGCATTTGCTTATCGGGATCGGCATGCGAGCGGTCGGCGGCGCCTTGTCTCCCGGCGCGGCAGGAAGCGCCATCATTGCCGCCATCGGCTTCGTGTTTTTCTTTTTCGTCGCGGGCTTTGCCGCTTCTCTTGCGATCGGCATTCCCATTTACCGGGCGCTCGAGAAAGCGAAAATTCGCAAGGTCTGGCCTTATGCGCTCGCCGCCTTTGCGGTCAGCATGCTGGTCCTTGCTGCCGCGGGTGCGGCGCCGTCGTTCGATGCGCCTGCGCGCGCGCTCTATCTGGTTCCGGGCGTCGCCGCCGCCGTACTTTTCGGGCGCAAGATGCAGCCGTTCTGGCGCGCCGCCGATCGCGCCGACGAAGTTGAGCCGCCCATCGTTCGCTTGAATTAGGACGCCGGGCAGAGCATCGCCGCGTCGGCGTCGAGCGGCTCGTTCTTCGACTGCTCGCCTCTCGCCTCATTCATCGCTGCGGAAACAATCGGCTCCGCAAAAAACATCTCGAAGAGGCGCGCCTTGACGGGATCGCCGCCAGTGAAGGCCGCCTCATGCGCCGCGAACGAGAATTTCAGCGACGCGTCGCCTGGCGCTCCTTTGGCGGCTTCGGCCTGCGCCGCGACATCCTTCAGCAATGCGGCGAGTTGATCGAGATAAGTTGCGTCCGTCATCAGCGGCCCGTGCCCCGGCACGATCGTTTTGGTCGGCAGGGCGGCGAGCTGCCCGACGACACGCGCCCATTCCTTCGGATAGCTGCCAAAGCCGTACGGTACCGGCGCAACGACGATGTCGCCGGTGGCGAGAACTTTCTCCTTCGGCAGGTAGAGCGCAAGATCGCCCGCGGTGTTGCCTAGGCCCGCGTAAAGCAGCGTCACTTTGCGTTTGCCGAGATCGATCGTCATCGTTTCGTCGACGGCGATTGTCGGCGCCATGACCTTCATGCGCGCGAGCTGCGCCTTGTATTCGGGGTAATCGGCGACCATACGCGCGAAATAGGTTTTCTCCGGCGCCGACAAGTCCGATCCGTCAAACCATTTTCCGCTATCGACGGCGCCCTCGACCTCGTCATAGACGCCGTCAAGTTCGGCTTCGCCCGCTTCGACGCGCTTTTCCGGACCGTCGGCCATGGCGGCGCAGGTGAAGCGGTGGGCGACGATCTCGGCGTCCGGGAAGGCGTTGATGATCGGCGCGGCGCCGCGATGATGGTCGCCGTGCCAGTGGCTGATGACGAGATGCGTCACCGGCTTTTTCGTCACCGCGCGGATTTTGGCGAGAACCTGTTCGCCTTGCGCGGCGTAGCCGCCGCCGTCGAACACGAGAACGCCCTTCTTGCCGACGACGATCGTCGTATTGGCGACGACAGGATAGCGCAGCGGATCCGTCCGGCCGCCGACATGGACGCCCTTTGCGACCTCGGTCCAGGTGAGGTCGAACAGGCCTTCTTCGGCGTGGGCGGGAAAAACGGCGAGCGTCGCCGAAAGGGCGAGGGCGAGAATGCGGCGCATGCGGATGATCCTTGCAAGAGCGCCGCCATTCGACACCGCGGCGCGTCGCGCGACCATCCGCAATCGACGACGCGACAGCGCGGCGCGGCGAGCCGTTTGGCCCGCCGCGCGCGCATCAGCCCAGGATAGTCCGAAAGCTTACTGCGGCGCTTCTTCGGTCGCAGCGTCTTCAGCCGCAGCCTCGGCGCCGTCGACGACTTCGTCGACGCTTCTTCAGCGGCGCCAGCGGCTTCTTCCGCGGCGTCGACGGTGTCGGCCGGAACTTCATCGGCTTTGCCCGGCATGAAGCCCATAATGGTCTCCTTGGCGCCAAGGAGCATGTCCTTGCCGCCCGGCATGTAGACCCACACGCCGGCGAGCGCCGCCGCGATGACAATCAGAAAAACGAGAAGACGACCCATGTTGATACCCGCTCCGAAAAACGCCGCCCCATGGCGGACCCTTTGGCATTCGCGGGTATTCCCCAACGCCCCGCGCCCCGCCGGCATCATAGCAAACCTTAACCATAGGCGGGAAGGGGCGATGGGTGAGGGATGCGGTCGCAGAGGGAATGGGGCGAATTCTGTGGCGCCCGGGGCATAGCGGTTTCGCGTTCACGGCGAAAAGCGGCGCATTTGCTCGCGTTTGCCGCGCTATTCCGCCGGCTCGACGCGCCGGTTGAGGCGGGACAACAGGGCGCCTTCGAACCATTCTTCCTGGGCGGCGTTCTCGAATTTTTCCCGGCTGTGATGAATGTCGGTCATCAGGCTGGTGACCGAGAGCTTGGCGCGGCCGGTCGACAGCTTGGCGTTTTCGATGGCGTCGATCATCGCTTCGGCGCGCGCGTGCGCCTCGGCGAGATCGGCGAGCGCATGTTCCGAACGCTGCGAGATGAGGGCCCCGGCGGCGTGCGCGGCTTCGTGCAGCGCGGTGAATTTCCGCCGCGCCATGGCGAAGGACGCGGCGACCCCGACAATCGTTCCGACCACGAAAGCGCCCGCGGCTGCTATTCCCAACAGAAGTGACATAGGACCCCACGCCCCGAATTCGACGCCATCCCCAGCGTAAAGAGAACGCCGATACGGCGCGCAACGCAAGGGGGAATCGGCGCCGGCGCGAGCGGCTCGGCCGCAAGGAACAGTCTTCGGCGCCATCCGGCCCTGCGCGAGCCATCCGGCATTGATCGTCGCGCGCGCGGCGGCGGTCAGGACCGGCCCCGCCAAGGCCAGGATCATTCCGTACACAGCGCCCGGCGCGAAAGAGGCGCCGCCTCATTCCGCCTCGGGTCCTTCTCCGGCGCGCTCCAGCAGATATTTGCCCGCTTGCCGGCTTTTCTGAATGCGCGCGAGGCGCTCGCCGACAACTTTTTCCATGAAGGCGAGCATGTCGGCCCTCTCGGCCGGCGACGCGTTCTTGTAGGCGTAGGCGATATCGACGAGCGCGTCGAAAAAGATCTGGCGGCTCGGCGAGAGTCGCGGCGGCTTTTCTCCATCGCGCTCGCCAGCAAAGCGACAGTCGGCGAATCTTTCCTCGCAATGAGGGCGGTCGGTGTCGGGCGAGGTGGGGCATGCGCATTCAAAATCGCGGGCGCCCGCGCTTTCGTCGCCCCGCGCACGGAGCCGCCGCACGAGCAGGGGCGGCGCAAGGACGAGAGCGGCGTATCCCGCCGCGGCGGACTGCAACGACGTGTCGGACAGCATCATCTCGCACGCCGCACCTGTGAACTCTGGCGGCGCTTTCTTGAGCGGCGGCATTTTCATCAACAGATCTCCTTCTCCGCGGAACGTCATGTTCCCGGGAGTTTCAAAAAAATGGAGAGGTCGCGCGGGGGCGGAACCGTCCAATCAGGTAGACTAAAGGGGACGCTTCCGCGCCCCGCGCCTCCCCCGGATGCTGAGCTATATCGTCCGGCTAAGGACGACCGCCTCCGGAAGAGCCGGCGCTTTTGTCGGTTCGTCTCCCGCGCGGCCCTTGCCCCGCTTCGCGGAAGGCAGGTACGGCCCGGGCCTGACGCCGGCCGGATCGTTTGCATCCTCCGTTACGCGGATGCCACGTTCCCGGCGCACCGGATCGAAGCCATTGAAACGGTCGACAACGCCTCTCCCGCTCCGATTGGCAAGCATCATAATGGCGGCCGCAAGGTGTGGGATAAGTTCGCCAAATACGGCTTCAATCCGGTTAACGCTTAACCTTACCGCCGTATACGGATCAATTGAATCAACGGCTTGCGGGCGACGGATCTTGACGCGATGACGCGAAAACGGCGCGATTTCCGTCCATCGCGCTGCGCCTGCGACAAGGCGCCGCGGCTGATGGTTAACAGGCAAGTAATCCGTAGACGGAATATAGGCGCAACGGCGCGCGGGAGCCCGAGTCGAAAGAGAGAAAGGCTCGATGCGCGCCCGACCTCATTTCGTCACTCCGGGGCTCGCGCAGCGAGAAACCGGCGTCCATGCCTCAACAAGAGCGCTCGCGGAAAAATGGATTCCGGGT
>CAVXVQ010000002.1:0-515210 GCA_963765165.1 uncultured Alphaproteobacteria bacterium
CGAGCCCGTTCCGATCGAGCAGGGCGCCCCGCGGGGCGGCGAGGGGGACGGCTCTCGTCCGGTTGTTCTCGGCCTGGGCGCGGAAATAGCGGCCGCGCACCACCTGGGAGATTCCAGAACCCTCTTCGCCGTCCTTTCGGAGCGCCTCGGCTCCGGGGTCAAGGCGGCAAAGCGGATCAAGGCCGTGGCGGGCCTCGGCGGCGAGGGCAGCGACTGGAACAAGGCCGAGCGTCGCTCCGCGGCAACCCAGATCCCATTGAACTCGCGGACGCAAGCGGCGTGGAACTGTTCCGCGACCCGGAGGGCAGCACTTTCGCCTGGGTCCCACGCGAGGGCCACCGCGAGACCTGGCCGCTCCGCACGAAGCAGTTTCGCGCCTTCCTCGCTCGGCTCTACTTCGCGGAAACCGGCAAGGCTCCCGGCAGCCAGGCGCTCGCGGACGCGCTGGCGGTCCTCGACGGCAAAGCCACGTTCGGCAACGCGGAGCATTGGGTCTACGTGCGCGTGGGCGAGCAAGACGGGGTCGATCTACCTCGATCTCGGCGCACCCTCCTGGGAGGCCGTGGAGATCACGGTATTCCGGGTGGCGCATTATGGAGGCTCCGCCGGTGAGGTTTCGGCGCACCAGAGGGATGCTCCCGCTTCCGCGCCCAGGCGCAGCACTTCTTCGACCAGTTCGGCCTGGCGCGGGTTGGGGCTCATTGGGTTGAGACCATCGGCCTCGTGGACGGCTACATGTCCGCTTGGAACGCCCACGACGCCGCACGGGCCGCGGCCTACATGGCCGATGACGTTGTGTACTTCGACGCGACGGTCGGCGTGCCACAGGTGAGCCGAGACTCGGCGCTCAAGAATGTGATCCAGGCGTTTATCACCGCCGCGCCCAACTGCGAGTGGACCCGCGATGACTCGCCCCGATCATCGGGGCCAGCGGGGTCGCCTTCCAATGGACGTTCACCGGCACCCACACCGGGCCGTTCGCGGACGGCACCAAGGCCACGGGGAAGAAGTTCAGCTTCAAGGGCGCGACGGTGATGCGGTTCAAGGATGGCAAGATTGCGTATCAGGGGGACTACTATGATGCGTATGGGTTCTTGAAGCAGTTGGGGTTGGCGCAGTAGGCTGGCGTTCGGCGTTCGGCGTTCGGCGTAGCGTGCAGCGTGCAGCGTGCAGCGTGCAGCGTAAGCCCTTGAGTTGGGCAGGTCTACCCGACTTCCAGCCCTGAAAGCTGTAGATGCTTAACGCTGCACGAGCCAATGTCCCCGTGTCATGGAAATCACGGACTTCCTCACAACTGGTGCCTATGATCCGCTGCGATAGCGCCCAAACTGGGGAGGTTCAGATGCTGATGTCCTGTGGATGTTTCATCGTGCCAAAGAAGGTGCTGGACCGTTTCGCGAATGACAAGTCGCTTCCCGCCGCCTCCCGCAAGGCATTCGCCAATACCCGGCAGTTCGAGAAGATCTGGCGGGAGTTGCGGCAGGCGAATACCGATGCGGCCCAGTCGACCCTGTTCCTGCAGGCACGGCTGGTCGCCCTGGCCGCCGCGCCCAAGGTGGCGGTGTACGACTGCAAGCACAGCACGTCGCTTCCCGGCACGCCGATCGCCAGTCCCGCCACCTCGTCGGACGGCACGGCCAAGCGCACCTTCAAGGAGACGACGGCGGTCGCGAAGTTCTACAAGGCGGCATTCGGCCGGAACTCGGTCGACAATGCCGGCATGACGCTGCTCTCCTCGATCCACTACGACGTCAACTACAACAACGCCTTCTGGAACGGCAGCCAGATGACTTACGGCGACGGCGACGGGCAGATCTTCGTCGACTTCACCAAGTCCAACGATGTCATCGGCCACGAGCTTACCCACGGCGTCACCCAGTACACTGCCGGTCTCGAGTATGAGGACGAGCCCGGGGCGCTCAACGAGAGCATTTCCGATGTCTTCGGCTCGATGTTCCGGCAATGGGAGGCGGGCCAGGTCTCGACCGCCGCCGACTGGCTGATCGGCGCCGGGATCATGGGGCCGGCTGCGAAGCAGCGCGGCTACACCTGTCTTCGCGACATGGCCAATCCCGGCGCCACCCATTGCCTCTCGCGCCAACCCAAGCACTACAAGAAGTACGTGCCGGGCGGCGATCCGCACACCAACAGCGGGATCCCCAACTACGCCTTCTACCTCGCCGCCACCGCAGCCGGCGGCAAGAGCTGGCAAACCGTCGGCAAGGTCTGGTACGCGGCGCTCACCGACAGCTCGGCGACCAGTACGATGAAGTTCCGCGGCTTCGCCAAGCTCACCCGCGCCGCCGCAAAGCGGCTGTTCCCCGGCAAGACCAGCGTCTACAAGGCGGTTGACGCCGCCTGGAAGGGTGTCGGCATCTCCTGAAGAAGCGACACGGCTGCCTGACAAGCAAATGGACCGGCTCAAGATCGAGCGGCGCGGCGGGCTGGCTAACCTTCCGGCGCGGGGCGAGATCGACATGGCGAGCCTCAGCCCTACCGACCGCAAGGCGCTCGAGTCGCTGTTTCGGCACAAGGGTCCCCTGCCCACCTCCCCCGGCGCCGATCGGTTCCGGTTCATCGTGACCCGCGAGCCCGCCTCGGCGGCGACACCGAGGCCGCTTCCGCCCGCGAGGCCGTGAGATGCGTCGACACAGGCGGGGCGACGGTGACCCGAGGCGACAAGGTCTAGCGGCGCCCGTGCCCCATGTGCGATTCGCGAGATGGGCAGGTGAGGTTAGGACGGGGATGCCGCGTAGGGCGCCTCGACAGGCGGGCGATCTCGCGGAGGGCCAGCGTAGGCGGGGATCGCGGGCGGGACCGGCGGTTGCCGGGGAATATCGGCGGAAAGACGGGAAGGTGACGTAGACAGGGTATCGCGGTGGACGGAAGGCGGAAGTGACGGGGAGAACCGCGTTAAAGGGGTAGCCGTGTTAGAGCCGCGTTAATGTCGCCTGCCTCCCGCTATCGCGGACTCTGTCGCAGAGTCGCCCCGAGCACTAGCGAGGCTGTGCGGGCGACACCCCTCCTCCCCATCATGTTGACCCATGTCAGCGAACCTCTCCAAGTCCCGTTTCGTGGCCGGCTGGCAATGCCACAAGCAGCTCTGGCTCCGGGTGCACGAGAAGGACGCGCCGGAGCTGCAGGTCGACGTGGTGCTCCAGGACCGCTTCGACCAGGGCGCGGAGGTGGGCGCCTGGCGCGGGAGACAGTTTCCCGGCGGGGTGCTGATCGACCTGCCGCACGACGACCCGAGGCGGGTCGAGGCGACTCGGCGAGGCGCTCGACTCCGGCGCACCGGCGGTGTTCGAGGCGACCTTCGTCGAGGATCGGGTCTACGTCGCCATCGACGTGCTGGAGCGGACGGCCGAGGGGTTCACCCTCATCGAGGTGAAGTCGTCCACCAAGCGAAGGACGAGCACATCCCCGACATGGCCATCCAGACCTGGGTGGCTCGGCGGGCCGGGATCGATGTGCGCCGAGTGGAGCTGATGCACCTCAATACCGACTTCCGGCACCCCGACCGGGGCGAGCTGTTCGCGCGGACCGACGTGACCGCGGAGGTCGAGGCGTTTCAGCCGCGGATTGCGGCGATGATCGAGGAGCAGCTCGCGGCGCTGGCCGGCGCCGATGCCGGAGGTGCCGGTCGGCACCCACTGCTGGATGATCGACCGCGAGTGTCCCTTCTGGGACCGCTGCTTCCCCACCGATGAGCACCACGTCTGGACCCTGTACCGGGCCTACAAGACGGCAGAAGTGGGCGCTGGTGCTGCAAGGGGATTCGCCGAGTGCTGGACCTGCCGGCCGACCACAAGCTCAACGAGATCCAGCGGCGCCAGCGCAGGGCGCTCGAGACCGGGGAGATGATCGTGGAGCCGGGGCTCCGCGAGGCGCTCAAGGCCTTCGACGGCCGGCTGGGGTTCCTCGACTTCGAGACCATCGGCCGAGCGATCCCGGTGTGGCCCGACGTGGGGCCGTGGCGGCGGTGGTGGTGCAGTTCAGCTATCACGAGACAGGCGGACGGGCAGCGTCCGAGCGGCTACAGCCACCGGGCCTATCTGGCCGAGGGGCCGGGCGACCCGCGCGAGGAGCTGGCGCTGCAGCTGCTCGACGCGACCAGAGACGCCGAGCGGATCGTGATGTACAGCGTCGTTCGAGCGGACCAGGATCAGGGAGCTGGCGGGGTGGCTGCCGCACCTCGCCGCCGACTCAACTGCGCTCGAAGCCAAGCTGGTGGACCTGCTGCCGGTGATTCAGCATCACGTCTACCATCCGCGCTTCGCGGGCAGCTTCAGCATCAAGCAGGTGCTCAACCCGATGGTGCCGGACCTGACCTACAACGACCTGGCGATCGTGGATGGCCAGGTGGCGAGCGTCGAGATCGCTCGGCTCCTGTTCGTGGCGCACAAGGTGAAGGACCGGGACCAGCTGCGGCGGGATCTGCTGGCATACTGTGAGCGGGATACGTGGGCGATGGTGTGTTTACTCGAACGGCTACGGCAGTTGGTTGGATAGGGGAACGGGGAACAGGGAACAGGGAAGAGGGAAAGGGAACAGGGCCAGGGTCCGACGGTCCGACGGTCCGACGGTCCGACAGCCGTTCCCTGTCCCCCGTTCCCCGTTCCCCGCAGTTATGCTGCCTTCGCCTGGGCCCCGATCAACTGCACTTCCAGGCTGAACTTCACTTCGTCGCTCACGGCCACTCCGCCCAGCTCAAGCACCTGGTTCCAGACGAGACCCCACTCCTTGCGGCTCAGCTTGCCGGTCGCGGTGGCGGCGATGCGCTGGTTCCCCCACGGATCCTTGATCGGGACGCCCTGCTCCAGGGTGAAGGTCACGGGCTTGGTGACGCCGTGCAGGGTAAGGTCTCCAGCGATAACGGAGTCTCCACCCTTCTGCTCGACTTTCTTCGAGACGAACCGGAACTCGGGGTACTTCTCCACGTCGAAGAAGTCGGGGGAGCGCAGGTGGGTGTCGCGCTGCTCGGTGCCGGTGTCGACGCTGGCGGCGTCGATGACGGCCTCGACCGACGCGAGCTTACCGTCGCTGCCTGCCTCGGCGGTGGCGCTGAACTTCTTGAACCGCCCGCGAACCGTGGCTATGCCCAGGTGCTTGACGCTGAATTCGATGGCGCTGTGAGTTGGGTCGATGGTCCATTTCATGGTGCTGCTCCTGTATGTGTCGGACTGAGGGTTTCAGGTGGTGACGAGCGTTGCTTCACGGGCTCGCTCCAGCCCGGCGATCAGCGACGAGACGGTACGCTGATCGAGATGACCGAGTAGCGACTGATGCATTTCCTTCACGACGGGATCCAGCCGAGCCAACAGCTTCTTGCCGGCCGCGGTCAGGGTGGTGGTGACCACGCGTCGATCGTCCTCCGATCGCCCTCGGTCGATCAACTTGAGGGCGATGAGCCGGTCCAGGAGCCGGGTGATGTCCGAATCCCGGGTGATCATCCGCTCCGCGATGGCCCCGCAGGGAAGCCCCGCTGCCCCCGCCCCGCGCAGAATCCGCAACACGTTGTACTGCGTGGGCGTGATCCCGTAGTCCTTGAGCGTCTCGGCCCCGGCGTAGCTCAGGGCCCCCGCGGTGCGCAGGACATTGAGCGCCAGCTCCTCGAGAGGGCTCTGGAACGGCCTGGTCTGCTGGATCTCTTCCCGGAGGGACATCGTCACTCGCCTTGGTTATGGCTGCATCTGACGTGATGAGGATAGTCGTTATAACGGATAATGTCAAGGGGAGGCAGGTAGCGCCTGCTGAGCGGGGGGCGCCTCTCGGCGCGCCGTCGCTGTGTCGCCGTCGCTGCCTGTCGCCACGGCCGGCGGGTGCTCGCCTCGGCGAGGACGGAGAAGAGGGGTTCGCTGCGCCTGTGCGGGAACGGCGGGGCCGGGGTGTCTGCCAGGCCTCCGACCCTCGGCGTTGTCCCCGCCGCGCGGCCGTAGCGCAGCCACCCCGCCGCTAAGGCGCCGCCGATCCTGGGTCTACAACGACTGCAACCGACGCCGCCCCGGCCAGCCGCAGAATCGGCGGCGACGACGGCCTCCGGCTGCTCCTCACCGATGTACTGTCCCGATCCTGGCACGCTGTCCACCGCGAAGTCGGGGAGTGACTGCTGCAGTAGCTCCAGTTCCTCCGGCTTCATTCCGCTGGGGTGCTCGACGGTCCCCATGAGGAGTCGCACGGGCATGCGAGCCTCGTGCAGGCGTTCGGCCAGCGACTCGGGTTCCTTGGACTTGGACATTCGGCGCAGCGCATCAATGGTCCCGTGTACATCCGAGGCCTGGCCCACGGTGTACTCGTCGCAAGACGGCCGAGGTGACCCAGGTGGTATCGCCGGAGTTTTCGATCAGGTCGTGCTGGACCCGGGAGCGAATCATTCCGGGGCCCACAAACAGCTTGGTGAGAAACCCACCAAACCGAAGGGCATGCTTGAGCCCGGGGGTCGCGGCGGTCTCGGCGGGGCCACCTTCAATAGAGAGGACGCCGCGTACCAACTCCGGGCGGCGGTAAGCCAAACGGTAGGCCATGGCCGCACCGGTCGACTGGGCCACGATGAGGGCACCAGTGACACCGAGGCTATCGAGCGCGGCGCCGATCCGGTCGGCCTGGGCCGCGAAGGAGTAGTCGGCCTTGCCGGGATGGGAGGAGGAACCAAAGGCCAGCGGCTCGATCACGATACAGCGATAGCCGAGGCTCGCGAGCGGGCCAGTTACATGGCGGAAGCTGAACGCGCCACCAAAGATGCCGGGAATGAAGACGATCGGGTGACCAGTACCCACGGTCGTGGTACGCAGGATTTCGGTGGGCGCGACTTCCACGTCTCGCACCACAATGCTGTCGAACTGGACCACCAGCGCCAAGACGGCGGTCAGCAAGGGGACTCCTATTGAGGCACGGGGGCCTTCGGGGGGGACGCAAAGGCGGGCAGATGGAATGTAGTCGGGCGGACGGGACGACGGGGAAAAGGTACCGAGTACCGGGTACCGGGACCGGGTACCGGGTACAAGGGCCGAGCGAGCCTGCGGGAGAGTATCCAGATCTCAGAATTGGCGTATGTTCCCGCAGGGCGCTACCGGGCGGACCGGCATCAGCCAATCAGCAATCAGCAATCAGCAGTCAGCAATTACCACAATTAGCAATTAGCAATCTCGCCGCGTGAGACTCACTTCCACTGGAGACAACCATGGCCCTCATGAACCGGGTGAAGGCGATCCTGCTTACGCCGAAGACCGAATGGCCGGTGATCGACGGCGAATCGACCAGCGTCGGTGCCCTCTACATGGGGTACATCATGCCGCTCGCCGCGATCGGCCCGATCTGCTCGATCGTCGGGTGGACGGTGTTCGGCATGTCGATGCCGTTCATGGCCTCCTACCGCTTCCCCATCGGGTTCGCTGTGCGTAACGCGGCCTTTCAGTACGTGGGCGCGTTGGTCGGAACGTTCATCCTGGCGCTGATCATCGATGCCCTCGCCCCCACCTTCGGCGGCACGAAGAACCAGATCCAGGCCCTCAAGGTGGCGGCCTACTCGGCCACGGCCGCGTGGGTAGTCGGGGTTTTCGGCCTCATTCCCTCGCTCGGCTTCCTCGGGATCCTCGGCCTATACAGCCTGTACCTGCTGTTCCTGGGACTTCCCATCCTCATGAAGGCTGCAGCGGACAAGGCGATGGGCTATACGCTGGTCGTGATCGTGGTGGCGATCGTGCTGGGATTCGCCGTTTCGGCCGTGACCGCGCGCTTCATGTGGCATCCGGTGATGGGGATGCCGGGAAACTGAACTGCGGGGAAAGGGGAACGGGGCGGAGAACGGGAGAACGGGAGAACGGGAACGTACACCTGATCTCGAGGTTTCCCGCTAGATCCTTGGTCGCTACGCTCCCTTAGGATTGAGGTGGGGGTGCCGACGGTGTCGGCGTTCTCCGGTTCTCCCGTTCTCCCGTTCCATCGTTCCACCGTTCCACCGTTCCACGTTTCTTCTATCCCCCCGCCCTCCTCAACGCGGCCTTCACTCGGGCCACGAACCGCGCGGGTTCGAGCGGCTTCCGTATGTAGTCGTCCGCACCCTCTTCCATTAACTGGGCCTCTGCAGCCTGGGACTTGGTCCCGGTCAGCACCAACACCGGCAATCCCGCGGTGGTGACCGACTGTCGCACCTTGGCCAGCACTTCCCGCCCGCCCATGATCGGCATGTCGACATCGAGCACCATGAGCGAGTATGCCGGAGCCCGCCGCCAGCATGGCCAGGCCGCTTACACCATCCTCGGCCTCCGTCACGCGGAAGCCATTCTTCGCGAGCACCTTCTTCGCAATGGTGCGGCTGACTTTGTCATCGTCCACCAACAGGATCAGCGGCTCCTGAGGTTGGCTCACCTCTTCCTCCTCGTCGGCGCCGGCATCTCCCAGAACCCGGGCGACTTCCTCCAAGGTGGTTTGACCCAGACGCACCCGCTCAACCGCATTCTCCTTGAGCGAGCGGAAGCCCCCGGTGGAGGCAGCCTTGAGGAGTTCCGCGGCCGTCGCTCCGGTCGCGACCAGCTTCTCGAAGTTGGGATTGGAGATCAGCACTTCGAGCAGCGGCAGGCGGCCCCGATAGCCGGACATGCTGCAGGCGGGGCAGCCGGTACCCGAATCACCGGCTGCACGCCGTAGCGGGCTGCCAGGCGGGACTCTTCAGGGGTGAGCGGCCCTCGAGGGGAGTGACGCATCGGGACAGGCCCGCCGCGCCAGCCGCTGAGCCACCGAGCCCGCGGAGAGTGGCGGCGATCTTGGACTTATCGATACCCAGGTCGACGAATCGGGCGACCGAGCCGACGGCATCGTTGGCGTGCAAGGTCGAAAGGACAAGGTGGCCGGTCAGGCTGGCCTGCACCGCGACTTCGGCGGTCTCCCGATCGCGGATCTCCCCGACGAAGACGACGTCAGGATCCTGACGGAGGATGGAGCGGAACGCCGTAGGCAAAGGTCAGGTCGCGCTTGGACTCGACCTGGATCTGGGTGAGGACCGGGCAGCTCATACTCGACCGGATCTTCCACGGTCATGATGTTGTGTCGCCGGTCGCCAGCTCCCGCAGCGCGGCGTAGAGCAGAGTGGTCTTTCCGGAGCCGGTCGGACCGGTGACGACGACGATGCCTTCGCGGTAGCCAAAGAGCTTGCGGAACCGGGCCAGTTCGGGGGCGGACCCGCATGCTCCTCGAGCTTCCGCGCGTTGCGGGGTCGAGCAGCCGGATGACCGCCTTCTCGGCATCGCGGGTCGGCACGGTGGAGATTCGAAGATCCAGCGTAGCGCCGTCGACTTTCAGGCGGGCCCGCCCGTCCTGTGGCCTGAGCCGATCGGCGATGTCGAGCTTGGCCATGATCTTGATTCGGGGGACGACCCGACTGAGCACCGCGGAGGGCAGCTTCATGATGGTGCGCATCACGCCATCGACGCGGAACCGAACGGCGGCGCCTTCGCGTCCCGGCTCCAGATGGATGTCGCTGGCGCGGATGCGGACGGCCTCGTGCAGAATCAGGTTGGTCAGCTTGACCACCGGAGTCCGGCATCCACCTCCTGCGGAGCTCACCGCCTCGGGTCCGGTCTCCTCGACCACACCACCTGCGCCAGCCCTCCGAGCCGACATCTCTCCACCAGACGTTGGACCGCGCGGTCGGGGGCGAGAGATCCTCGATCGCCGCTCGATCGCCGCCGGGGGAGCGATCTCAAGCACCGGGACACGGCCTGAGGCAAACCCGAAGGCCTGGTCGAGCTCGTAGTCGGTGGGATCGGCGACCGCGACCGTGATCTGACGGTCGTTCGCACGGAGCGGGAAGACCGTATAGCGGCGAGCCACCTTTTCCGGCACCAACGAGAGCGCCGGGAGGTCGACCACGCGCCAGCTCGGCCACCTTAGCCGGTGGCGTGCGGCCACCGCTCGGGCGAGCTCCGGCTCCGGGATCTCGCCAGCGGCGAAGCCGCCCGGCGCCACGATCGGCAGCGAGGCATCCGCCGCGATCGGGGAACGCGTCTCCCTGCAAGTCCGCCAGCAGCGCCATTCTCCGGCGTGCGTGGCAGCCACTCAGGTTTCCCTCCCTCTCCCCGTTGATGCCGGAACCCCCGCACGATTCGGCCTCGGGTCCCAGCCGAGCGAACGCGCGGCCGGGCGCGGTCCATCGCCCTTCCTTCGCCGCGAGCTCGATCTCCTGGAGCAGGCCGCGAGTCCCGTGCGCGCCGATCGCCGCGGGGGGGACTTGAATGCGTGTGCCGCCCTGGCGACCTCCTCCTCATCGGCCGCGTTCACGGCCCCCGTGAGCGCGGCGATGCGGGGGGAGGCCCTGCTCGAACAGATCCAGAATCCCATCGACGGCGTCCTCTGCCCCGGCCTCACGCATGGCACTCTGGAAGCCCGCCAGGTCGATGCCGGCGACGGCGGCCGGAGCGGTTGGGCCGCGAGTCCCGAATCCTCGACCGCCCCGAAGAGCTCGTGCGCCCTAAAGGGCTTCGGGACGTAGCCATTCATTCCGCGCGAGACATCGGTCGCGCTCCCCGGTCAGCGCGTGCGCCGTCAGGGCGATGATCGGAAGTCGGGTCGCGCCGACCCGCCGCGAATCGCGGGTGGCGGCAAAGCCATCCATCTCGGGCATCTGGATATCCATGAGGCAGCGTCGTACGGCTGCCGCCGACTCCGCCACCGCTTCCCGGCCATTCGCGACGACCTCCACCTGTGGCCCCGTTTGCGCAGCATGGTCGCGGCGACCTCCTGGTTGACCGGATTGTCCTCCGCGAGCAGGATCCGGAGCCGCCGCCTCGACTCCGCGATGGGTGGCGGGTCGACCAAGTCCTGACCCGCGGCGGGGACGGGGCGCAGAAGCGTCGCGGTCGGCTCCGAGCAGGTCGGTTCGGGAAAGCCGGCTTCATGAGGTAGCCCTCGATCCCGACTGTCCGGCAGCGTTGGGTGTCTCCTCGTGGCCCGGCGGAGGTGAGCATCAGCAGGCGGGTGCACGCGAGATGGGATCGGCGCGGATGTCGGCGGCCAGTTCGAAGCCGTCCCGGCCGGCATCTGGGCATCGATGATCGCGAGACTGTACGGGCGGGCCTCCGACCGGCCTGCCGAGGGCCTGGAGTCCGGCGCCGGCGCTCGCACGCCTCGTCGACCGCACGTCGGCGAGACGAACATCGCACAAACCACCCGGCGGTTGGTGGCGTTGTCGTCCACCACGAGCGTCCTTGCCCGCTCAGCGGCACAGGCTCGGCGCCGCCACCTGACGCTTCGGTCTCGATCGGGAAGGGGCAGGGAGAACGAGAACTCGCTGCCTTCTCCCACCTCGCTGGTCAGGCAGATTCGCCGCCCATCAGGGCGACCAGCCGCCGCGGATGGACAGTCCCAGGCCGGTCCCCCGTACTTTCGGGTCATCGAGACATCGGCCTGGGTGAATTCCTCGAACACGAGGCCGTCTCGTCCGCGGGATCCCGATGCCCGTGTCCCGGACCGCGAACGGATATGGCCTGGCCGTCGGAGAAACTCGTGCGGGCCGAGAGGACCACCTCGCCCGCTCGGTGAACTTGAGGCGTTCCCCACCAGATTCTCAGGACCTGGCGAAGCCGGGTCGGGTCACCGACGACCAGCCGGGGAACGTCGGCGCCGGTCGGCACCAATTCGATGTGCGATCGCCGATCCGTACCCCCAGCAGGCTTGCGGTGGAGTCGAGGAGGTAGCGGAGGTCGAACGGGATGGACTCGAGGGTACTGCTCGGCTTCGATCTTCGAGAAGTCGAGGATGTCGTTGAGCAGGGTGAGCAGCGTGTCCGGCGGACGCACCAGCCGCAGCGAACGGCGCTGGTAGCCGGAGAGCTCGGTGTCGAGCATCAGTTCCGTCAGGCCCAGCACGGCGTTCATCGGGGTCCGGATCTCGTGGCTCATATTGGCCAGGAACTCCGACCGGGCCTGGGCGGCGCGTCGGCGAACTTGCGGCCTTCCCGCATTGCGTCCTCCGCCAGCTCAGGTCAGTGATGTCCAACCAGGCGCCGAAGACTTCCTGCGGCCGGCCCTGGGCGTCCCGAATCAGTCGTGACTCATCCCTGAGCCAGCGGACGCGGCCATCCTTTTGGCGAAAGCGGTATTCGATGGTGAGCCGATCTTCCGCCAACAGCAGGGGCGATTCGGCCACTACGCGAGCACGGTCTTCCAGATATAGATGGTTGTACCACCAGTCCGGCTCGAGCGCCTCAGCGACCTCGTAGCCGGTGATCCGAGTGAGATTTTCGCTGATCCAACTGGGGATGGAGCTGGTAACCTCGACGCGGGTGGCGTAGATGACGGCGGTGCTGGAGGCCAGCACCATCTCCAGGCGCGCCTGGGCGGCGCGCATGGCCGCCTCGGTTTGCCGGATGGCTGTCATATCGGTGTAGAGTAGGAGCAGCCGCCCTTCCTCGTCTCCCACCACTTGCGCCGCCGACACCCGGACCGTGACCAGCGTGCCGTCTTTGCGGCGGCGCTCGGTTTCGCTGATGATAGCCTCACCGCTCAGCACCCGCTGCTGATGCCGGACGGCTTCATCCTGACCGGCCGGTGGGACGATCAGGTCGAACATCGACTGGCCGAGCAACTCCTCTGGGGAATAGCCGAATAGCACTTCGAACCCGGGATTGGCCCCCAGACAGACGCCTGGCTTCTCGCCAATTGGTAGCGCATTGGCAGCGGCAAAGAGGGCATCGAGAAGAGATGTTGCCGCTGGCTCTCAGGCGATGATGAGTTCCAAGTCGACCGCTACGCAATCGGGTGACCAGGCTGCGATAATCCGCAGTGCAGTTGGAGACTAAAGCCGCCGAAGAGGACGGTGAGAACAGCGGCCGCCAAGTGAAACCGGCTATGTCCGTCCAGCAAGAGGAACATCGGAAGCGGGCCGAGCATCCCGAAGATGAACAGCCAAACGAGTCAGGTCGGCGGCCAGGGTGCTGGTGGCCCCCGCCGCCAGGCCGCAGATGGCCAAAAGGAAGAGCGCCAGATTTGAGTGGGAGGTACGGGACTACAGTACCCCAAAGCCCGCACCCCAGGCCAGTCCCATGGCACTCGTGGTCACCCGCAACATCGGGAGCAGGTCCTCGGGTGCCGAAGCAGTCCGGCCTCGAAGCCACAGGAGAGCGCGAACGGAGGTGATGACGACAAGCAATCCTGCCCAAGTGAGCAGGGTAGCGTGCGGGGCTTGAGTCCACAGCAGGGTGGTGACTACGCCCAACACCGCCAAACCACCTAGCAGCGCGGAGGGTTGTTCCGCGATAAGGGAGGCCGCGAGGGTAACGATTGAGATCGGCAGCCACGGGCGCGTCACGCGCAACCCGGTCGAGAGGGTTGGGCGCTTCCGGCGGCGTTCACCTTCGGGGTGATGAATCTCGGACCCTGAACCCCGGGCTGGGGCATACACGAATCCATTGCGTGGCGCCGTTGTCGGGCGGGCCTCAGGGGGGAGGCACCTTAAGGTGAGCCGCGTGGGATCGGCGCACGCTCGGCGAGGGACGCGGGCCGGGGAAAAATACCGGAGTGTCGGAGTGCCGAAAGTGCCAAGTGCAAAAAGTGCCAAAGTGCCAAACTGCCGGGGGCTGACGGGCCGGGAGGTTAAGCCTTCTGTCATTGCAAGACCGAGCTTGCCGGAGCGCAGCGAGGGCGAGCGGTCGAAGCAATCGGCAGTGGAGTGCGGCGGGGTTGCTTCGTTGGACGCTACGCACCCTCCTCGCAATGACGGAACGGCGCAGTATCTTAGGGCGAGTCGATAGGGCTGTTCTCCCGTTCTCTGTTCCCCTTTCTCCCGTTCGGCGGAGCGCTGCTCCACCCCTACCCCTTGAGGTTTTCTGCCCGACCTCACCTCACTCCTCCAAGAAACGAGCCTAACCGGGACGTATACGATCGAGCGGGAGATTGGCCGCGGTGGGATGGCCACGGTTTTTCTGGCGCACGACGTCAAGC
The DNA here is from genome assembly GCA_963765165.1 of uncultured Alphaproteobacteria bacterium. Lineage (GTDB taxonomy): Bacteria > Pseudomonadota > Alphaproteobacteria > Caulobacterales > Parvularculaceae > Amphiplicatus. Next base: position 13,935 of record CAVXVQ010000002.1, read on the forward strand.
ACGATCGCCAGGTGGCCGTGAAGGTGCTGCATCCCGACTCGCCGCGGTGCTCGGCGCCGAACGGTTCCTGCGCGAGATCCGGATCGCGGCCCAGCTGCAACATCCGCATATTCTGACTCTCATCGACTCGGGAGAGGTCACCGGTCGGGGGCCCGGGCCTCCTCTACTACGTCATGCCCTATGTCGAAGGCGAGAGCCTGCGGGAACGACTCACGCGGCAGGGACGACTCTCGCCGAGTGACACGGTCAGAATCCTCGGCGAGGTGCTCGATGCCTTGGGCGAAGCGCATCGACACGGAATGGTGCACCGCGACATCAAGCCCGAAAACATCATGCTAACCGGGCGGCACGCCCTGGTGATGGATTTCGGAGTCGCCAAGGCAGCGACGGTGGCGGCCGGGAAGGACGTGGCGGTGGGCGGCACGCTGACTACGCTGGGTCTCGCCATCGGTACACCGGTCTACATGTCGCCGGAACAGGCAGCCGGACAGACGCAGGTGGACAGCCGAGCCGATTTGTATGCCGTGGGCGTGGTGGGATACGAGATGCTGTCGGGACAGGTGCCGTTCTCGGGGCCAACGCCGCAGGCGGTTCTCGCGGCGCATGTCACCAAGCTGGCCAAACCCCTCGGGCAACTCTGTGCCGATGCTCGCCGGCACCGCTCGCGGCAGCGATCATGCGCGCCCTCGAAAAAGATCCGGCAACCCGCTGGCAATCGGCCGAAGCGTTGTTGGCCGAGCTGGAGCGGTTTGGCACACCAGGGAGCGGAATCGCGACTGGTTCGCTCGCGGCGGTCGGCATGGCCGGTCGAGTGCCTCCCAAGTATCGCTGGGCGGCGGTTACCGCCGTGATCGTCTCAGCGCTATGGCTCTGGTTCGGACCGGGGAAGAAATCGCGGCAGCAACACTGGGCCCGGGAACAGGGGATTCCGCTGCTGCTCGCGCTTTCAGAGCGGGGCGAGTGGGACTCGGCCTACACGTTGGCCAAACGGGTTGAGGCGATCAACCCCAAGGACTCGCTTTTCCGGGCCCTGCGACCGCGGTTCGCGCGGCGGGTGAACTCAGAACCGATACTCCGGGCGCCTCGGTCTGGCGAAAGCGTACGCTGCTCCCGACGCGGCCTGGAACTCCTCGGCAAGACCCCGCTCGACAGCCTGCTGTTGCCCCTGAGCGGGAGGCGGCGGCCTCTATCTCAACGCGAGCCGCCTGCGGATCGAGGCACCGGGTTACCGCACACTCGACCTGGTCGGCATCCCCTTCCCCCGCGATTCAGTGATTCGGCTTGATCGGGACAGCGCGCTCCCAGGAGATGGTGCGGGTGCGCGGCGGCGAGCTCGACGTGTTCTATCCGTCGTTCGCTCACGTCAAACCGCTCGCGCTGGGCGATTTTCTCATGGATCGCTTCGAGGTGACCAACGCGGATTTCCGGCGATTCGTGGACAGCGGCGGGTACAAGCGCAGCGGAATTGTGGCGGGAGCCCTTTATTAGGGAAGGGCGGGCGATTCCGTGGGAGGCGGCCATGGCGGCGATGATCGACCGGACCGGCCGCCCCGGGCCTTCGACCTGGGAGGCCGGCGACTATCTCCCGGGGCAGGGAATCATCCGGTTGCTGGCGTGAGCTGGTACGAGGCGATGGCCTACGCGCGGTTCGTCGGGAAGTCGCTCCCCACCGTATATCACTGGACCCGGGCTGCCAGCGTGCACAACAGCGCGTGGATTGTCCCGGCCAGCAATTTCGCGGGGCACGGCACCGCGCCGGTCGGGACGACGCGGGGGATCAGCTGGTTCGGCACCTACGACATGGCCGGCAACGTCCGCGAGTGGTGTCTCAATGCGAGCGGAGCCGAGCGCTTCAATCTGGGTGGTGGGTGGAATGAGCGAGCCGTACCAGTTCAACGACTCCTATGCCCAGCGTCCGTTCGACCGCTCACCCACGAACGGCAATCGCAAGGAGCGCGGCGCGCTTCTGCCTGGTCATCGCGGCGATGATGGCGCCGATAAACGAAAGCCCGATCGCGGTGAACAGAGGCGAGAGGGAAATCCCGCTGGCGATCGCCTTTGGCGCCGACGCCTCGCGGATCAGCGTCAAGCCGAAACCGTAATCCCAGAAACCAAGCCGCGTGCCCGGGCCGGCGGCGAAGACCGCCAACGCCAGCAATAGCGCAATCGCAGAAATGATCGATACGACCCAGCGCATCAGCCCCTCCCCATTCGAATTCGGTCTTCTTACGCCGATACTGAGCGCGCGTCCAACTCCGGCTCGGACCGCCCGGTTGCAAGGCTCGCCCGCAGTCCCCATCTGCCAGACAGCCCGGAGTTTTGCGATGTCCCGACCTGTCACCGTCACCTTGTCCCACGACCTCGGCGTCGTCGAGGCGCGCCGCCGCCTTCACGAAGGCTTCGGGCGGATCAAATCTAGTCTCTCCGGCGGCATGATGTTCGCCTTTGACGAGGACTGGACGACGGAAGATCAGCTCCGCTTCAAGGCGAAGGGCCTCGGCCAGACGATCGACGGCGTCATCGACGTTTTCCCGCAGCATGTCCGGATACAGGCGACCCTGCCCGGCATTCTCGCCTCGCTCGCCGAGATCATCACCGGCAAACTCGAAAAAGAGGGAACGTTGCTGCTGGAAAAGAAGTAGCGGCGTCAGCTTCCGCGCATCATTTCCTGAACGATCGAAGAAAGGCCGGTCTGGCGCCGGCGGCGAAGGCGCTCCGCCAGCAAAATCGACCGCAGCATCGCCTCGGACTCGTCGAGGCCGTAATTGATGATGACGTAGTCGTATTCCGCCCAGTGCGACATCTCTGCGTCCGCTTTCGCCATTCGTCCGCGCACGACCTCTTCCGGATCCTGGTTGCGGGCGCGCAGCCGGCGTTCAAGCTCTTCGCGCGACGGCGGCAGGATGAAAACCTTGACGACGTCGCCGCCAGCCACCGCGTCAAGCTGCTGCGCGCCTTGCCAGTCGATATCGAAAAGAACGTCAACGCCGGTTTTCAGCTGATCGAAGACCTTCGCGCGCGGCGTCGCGTAGTAATTTCCGAACACATTCGCCCATTCGAGGAATTCGCTGTTGTCCCGCATGCGGAGGAAATCGGGCTCCGACACGAAATAATAGTCCTTGCCGTCGACCTCGCCCGGGCGCGGCTTTCTCGTCGTCGCCGAAATCGAGAGCCGCAGCCGGCTGTCGCCTTTGAGGAGGCGGTCCGCGAGCGTCGTCTTGCCGGCGCCCGAGGGGCTCGACAGGACGAACATCAATCCTCGCCGGTCAACTTTGGAAGCGTCGGCTGTCATCTTATTCGACGTTCTGAACCTGTTCGCGCATCTGGTCGATGGTCGTCTTCAGATCGAGTCCGATGCGCTTTAGCGCCATGTCCTGCGCTTTCGAACACAGCGTATTGGCTTCGCGGTTGAACTCCTGCGTCAGGAAATCGAGCTTTCTGCCGACCGCGCCGCCTTCTTGCAGCAGCGCGCGGCCGGCGCCGACATGCGCAACAAGGCGGTCGAGTTCCTCCCTGATGTCCGCGCGAACGGCGAGCATCGCCGCCTCCTCCGCGAGCCGCGCGTCCGGCAGGGCGCCGGCGAGAAGGTCGGCAAGCTGGGCCTTAATGCGCGCCTTGATTGCTTCCGGCGTCGCCTCGGCCGAAGCACGGGCCGCCGCCGTGAGGCGTTCGACCCCCGACAGCTGGGCTTCGATCAGTCTCGCGAGCGCATCGCCTTCCTTGCGACGCGCGCTGAAGAGCGCATCGACGGCGTCGCGGAAGCTCTGCTTCAGCGCCGCGGCGAGCGCTGCACGGACGTCATCATCGTCAAGGGCCGATTCCTGTTCGGCGACGCCCCGAAGCGCGAGGATGCCCTCCGGCCGAGGCCTTTCGCAATCGATCCGCAGGCGGATTTCCTCGACCAGCTTCAGCGCGCTTTCGAGCGCGGCGCGATTGACGACGAAAGCGCCTTCGACCGCGGCGCCTTTAAGCGCGAGAAACGCGTTGAAGGATCCGCGCGAGAATTTTTCACTGAGCGACTTGCGGAGATCCTGCTCGAGGAAATCATACCCCGGCGGCAGACGGAAGCGCGGTTCAAGGCCCCTGCCGTTGACGCTCTTGACCTCCCAGGTCCAGCGCGTTTCGGCGAAAGCGCCTTCGACGCGCGCAAAACCCGTCATCGAGGAGAGCGCCATGCGTCAGCCTTCTTCGCGTTGTTCGCGCTCGATGCGCCGCCACTGCGCGACGTTGCGATTGTGGTCGTCGAGCGTATCCGCGAAGACATGGCCCCCGGTGCCGTCGGCGACAAAATAAAGCGCCTGCGAGTCGGCGGGATTGAGCACGGCTTCGATCGCCGCCCGGCCGGGATTGGCGATCGGCGTCGGCGGCAAGCCGCTGATCACATAGGTGTTGTAAGGCGTCGCGCCTTCAAGCTCACTGATGCGAAGCCCGCGTCCGAGGGGCTCGCCCTTCGTCAGCCCGTAAATGATCGTCGGGTCAGATTGCAGCCGCATCTTTTTCTTGAGGCGGTTCACAAAGACGGCGGCGATCAAGGGACGCTCGCTCGCAACGCCCGTCTCCTTCTCGACGATCGACGCAAGGATGATCGCCTCTTCCGGCGTCGCATAGGGAAGCTCCATCGCGCGGCCGTCCCAAAGCTCAGCGATCACGGCGTCTTGCGCGGCGATCATGTCCTGGATGATCTGATCGCGGGTTCGGCCCCGCGTGAACGCATAGGTCTCCGGCAAGAGTTCGCCTTCCGATGGCGACAGGGCGATCTCGCCGGCGAGCGCCTCATCTTCAGCGACGAGGCGCAGGATCTGCGCGGTCGTGCGCCCCTCCGGCGCCGTCAGATAGTGAAGGATGCTTTTTCCCTCGACGAGGAGGTCGATGATGTCGACGACGCTCGACGCCTTCGGGATATTGTATTCGCCGGCCTTGAGCGCGGCGCCGTCGCCTCGAAGGCGCACGGCCGCCTTGAACAATTCCGGCTGACGGATAGCGCCGACATAGTGGAGTTGTTCGGCCATCGCCGAGACGGAGGTGCCCGGCTCAAAGAGAATTACGGCGTCCTGCGGCAAGGGTCCGGGACGCGTCGCTTCACGCCATCCGAAATACCCGCCGGCGCCCGCGAGGACGACCGCCAGCACGAAAAGCCCGACGACAAATGAAATAAAGGAGCTGACCGCCCCGCCACGCTGCTGAACCGACGCCATCCTACGCTCCCGACCCGCGAGGGGATGTTAGCCGTCCACGCGGCGAACGACCAGACTGGCGTTCGTGCCGCCAAAACCGAATGAATTCGACAGGGCGACATTGACGGTCTTTCGGACCGGCGCCTTGCGCGCGAGGTTGATTCGCGTTTCGACCGAGGGATTGTCGAGATTGAGCGTCGGCGGGCAGACCCCGTCGCGAATGGCGAGAATCGAGAAAATCGCCTCGACGGCGCCGGCGGCGCCGAGCAGGTGACCGATCGAGGACTTGGTCGAGGACATCACGAGCTTTTCCGCGCCCTCGCCGCCGAAGAGCCTTTCAACAGCGCGCAACTCGATCTCGTCGCCGAGCGGCGTCGAGGTGCCGTGCGCGTTCACATAATCGATATCGGTCGGCGCAACGCCCGCGCGATTAAGGGCCATCTTCATGGCGCGATAGCCGCCGGACCCGTCTTCCGCCGGCGCCGTGATATGGTAGGCGTCGCCGGACAACCCGTAGCCGACAATTTCAGCGTACAATTTGGCGCCGCGCGCCTTGGCGCGTTCATATTCTTCAAGGACGACGATTCCGGCGCCCTCGCCCATCAGGAATCCGTCGCGGTCCTTGTCGTAGGGGCGCGACGCCGCCGTCGGATTGTCGTTGAAATGCGTCGTCAGCGCCTTGCGTCGCGCAAAACCCCGCATAGCCGATCGGACAGATCGCCGATTCAGCGCCGCCCGCGACCATGACATCCGCGTCGCCAAGCCCGATGAGGCGCGCTGCGTCGCCGATCGCATGCGCGCCGGTCGCGCAGGCGGTGACGACGGAATGGTTCGGTCCTTTAAGGCCGAAACGGATGGAGACCTGCCCCGAGACAAGGTTGATCAGGCTGGACGTGATGAAAAACGGCGACACACGGCGCGCGCCTTGGTGGTGCAGCACCAGCGTCTGCTTTGCGATGCCGTCGAGCCCGCCGATGCCGGAGCCGATGAGAACGCCCGAGCGTTCCTGTTCTTCTTCCGTTTTGAAGTCGAGGCCGCTGTCGGTCACGGCCATCTGCGAGGCGGCGATCCCGAAGACGATGAAGTCTTCGATCCGACGTTGCTCCTTTGGCGAAATCCAGTCGTCCGGATTAAAGGCGTCGGCGCCGGCGGCCGCGCCGCCAGCGTAGCCGTTCGTACGCGGAACCTCAGCGCCGATCTTGCAGGGCATGTCCGTCGTATCGAATTTTTCGATGCGGCCGGCGCCGGATTCGCAGCCGATCAGCCGCCGCCACGTCGCCTCGACGCCCGCCGCAAGCGGCGTGACCATACCGAGCCCGGTGACCACGACGCGCCGCATTCCGACGATCGACCCTCCGGTGATTCAGGTTTCGCTTGAACGGTCGGCGCCCGACTTCAGCGTCGAACGCAAATCCGGTCCTTAGCCCTTTTGCTCGGAGATGAACTTGATCGCGTCGCCGACGGTTTGAATCGTCTCGGCCGCGTCATCCGGAATCTCGACGTCGAATTCTTCTTCAAACGCCATGACCAGCTCGACGATGTCGAGGCTGTCCGCGCCGAGGTCGTCGATGAAGCTCGCTTTCGGCTCGACTTTGGCCGGGTCGACATCGAGGTGCTCGACCACGATTTTCTTCACGCGTTCAGCAAGATCAGACATTCGAAAGGCTCCTTCTCGAAGTTGCGCCAGCTGCCGAGACTTGGGCGCGCTGGTAGATTAGTCAGAGGCGGGCCTCGAAAGCCAGTGGGGGCGCCGCAGCAACGAATTCGGGGGGCGATTACGGCAAATTGCGGAATGTTGCAACGCCAAAGAAATCGCGCCGACTCCCCAGAACAGCCTCACAATACGCCGGTGCAGGGCCGAACCGACATCAAATCATCGCCATTCCGCCGTTAACATGCAGGGTCTGGCCGGTCATGTAACCCGCCTCCTCGCTCGCAAGATAGACCGCCGCCGCGGCGATATCTTCCGGTCTGCCCATGGCGCCCGACGGAATTTTCCCCAGGATCGCCGCTTTTTGCTGATCGTTGAGCGCATCCGTCATCGGCGTCGCGATGAAGCCCGGCGCAATGCAATTGACCGTGACATTCCGGGACGCGATCTCCTGCGCGAGGCTTTTGGTCATGCCGATCATCCCGGCCTTCGAGGCGGCGTAATTCGCCTGCCCCGCATTCCCCGTGACGCCGACTATGGAGGTGACGCCGATGATGCGCCCGAAGCGCTGCTTGGTCATGAAGCGCAGCGACGCCTTCGCGAGCCGGAAATAAGCGGTGAGATTGACGCGGATGACGTCGTCCCACATGTCCGGCTTCATCATCAGCATGAGCATGTCGCGCGTGACGCCCGCATTCGACACGACGATCTGAAGCGAACCCATCTTCTCAGCCGCCGTCTTCGGCAAAGCGTCGACGGCTTCAAGATCGGAAAGATTGCAGGGCGCGACATGCACGCGCTCTTTCAGGTCGCTCGCAAGCGCGTCCAGCTTTTCCACCTTGGTGCCGGAAATCGTCACCGTCGCGCCCTGCGCATGAAAAGCGCGCGCAACCGCGCCGCCGATGCCGCCTGTCGCGCCAGTCACGAGCGCGCATTTGCCGGTAAGGTCAAACATCGAGCCATTCCCTTCATCATGCTAGAAGCGATAGGAAATCCCGGCGTAAGATTGGACGTCGGGCGTATTTGAATTAAGGCCGAGATTAACGCCAGCGTCGATCTGCAGTCTCGGTGCCAGGAGATAGGCGACGGCGAAGTCGGCGGAGCGCTGGTCAAGGCCGCCTTCGGCGAAGGCGTCATTGGCGGTCCAGAATTCGGCGTAGGCGGCCAGCTTTCCGAACGAACGACTGACATTAATCAGATTTATGATGTTCAATCGCTGTCCTGTGCCGTCGGATTCGGCGATGAAGTCCAATTCCGGCCCTAGGGTCAAGGTGAATCCGTGTGCAAGGGCGACGCTGACCGGCGCGGCGATCCCGCCTTCAAACTTATTGTTGCCAATTCCAGTCGCCGCTGTCGGAACCTTGATGAAGGGAACGAGCGAGAAGCCGACCGGTCCATCCGCATCGCTGATCCGGTGCTTGTAACGAATGACCAGATCGCCCACTCCATCCTGCCGAGCGACGCCTGCGCCTGCGTGGATTTTCGACTCGATGTGCGGCGCCCAATTCACTTCAATGTCTGAGCGATTGGTCAGACCGAATTTAAAGGTCGTATTCATGACGAGCGAGGTTATGTTCTCGCCGGCGCCGAAAGTGCTGCGCGCTCGATTATAAGTGTCCAGTTCGATCTGAACGACGCCACGAGGAACGGTGCAGACGGCGTTCGCCTTTGTCGGACGGTCGGTGCATATGGGCGCTCCTTCCGTTTGCTGTGCAAGTGCGTCCCCCAATGCGGTGACGCCGAACGCTATCAGTGCGAATTTCATCCGCATCGGCGAGACTCCGCGACGGTCAACATCAACATGACGCGCGACCTAGAATTTCGTGAAGGCATCGACATCCGCCGGTTCGCCGACGCTGATCTGCGCCGACTCCTTCGCGATGCGTCTAATCAGGCCGGCGAGGACTTTTCCCGCGCCGACCTCGATGAATTTGTCCGCGCCGTTCGCCGCCATATAGGCGACGCTTTCCGTCCAGCGCACGCGGCCGGTCACCTGCCTGACGAGGAGATCGCGGATTTCCTGCGGACTGTCCACTTCGCGGGCGGTGACGTTGGCGACGAGCGGCGAAACGGGCGTCTTGATATTTGTCTGACCAAGCGCATCCGCCATCTTCTCGGCTGCGGGCGCCATCAGGGACGAATGAAACGGCGCCGAGACCGCGAGCAGCTTCGCCATCTTGACGCCGTGTTTCTTTGAAGCTTCGACGACGGCCTCGACGCGCGCCTTGTCGCCGGAAACGACGACCTGGCCCGGCGCATTGTCGTTGGCGATCTCGCAAACGCCGAGCTTGGCGTCAGTGTCGGCGATCGCTTTTTCAGCGCTTTCAATGTCGGCGCCGATGAGCGCGGCCATCGCGCCCGCGCCGACTGGGACCGCCGCCTGCATCGCCTCGCCGCGCGTGCGCAGCAGCCTCGCCGTATCGGGAAGCGTGATCGCGCGGACGGCGCAAAGCGCGGAATATTCGCCGAGGGAATGACCGGCGACGAACCTCGCATCGGCGATGTCGAGCCCGCACTCCTTTTCAAGGACGCGCAGCATCGCAATCGAATGCGCCATCAGCGCGGGCTGCGTGTTGGCGGTGAGATTCAAGTCCTCCGCCGGCCCTTCCCATATCAGCTTCGACAATTTGCGGCCGAGCGCATCGTCGACTTCCTCAAAGACTTCGCGGGCGGGCGGAAACGCATCGGCGAGCGCGCGGCCCATGCCAACCGACTGGCTGCCCTGCCCCGGAAATACAAAACATCGCGCCATGGCGCCGCTCCCTGTCGAACCGTTCCCGTAAACCACGCCCGCGCCGGTGGCAATTCGCGCTTACCCTCGCCAGAACGCCGGCGTCAGCAGCACGAGTATGGTGAAAAACTCAAGGCGGCCGAGGATCATCATGAACGCGAGGACCCATTTCGCGGCGTCCGGGAGCGACTGGTAATTGCCGGCGGGTCCGATCACCTCGCCAAGACCCGGACCGACATTCGCGAACGCGGTCGCCGACCCGAAAACGCGGTGACGAGATCGACGCCGACCCACGTCTGCATAAACGTCGCCAGCGATCAATGAAAAGAGCATCGCGACAAGAAAGCGAGGATTGCGAACGCGACTTCATCCTCAACTCGTCGCTCATGATAGAGCACGGAGTGAATCGCGGTGTCGGCGAGATGACGGCGTGACAAGATGCGCGGTCGGCGAGCCGCGCAAGAATCTGAAACCGGTAAATCTTGATGCCGCCCGCCGTCGAGCCCGAGCAACCGCCAACAAAGGTGCAGAATGAAGAAACGCCCCGACGGCGAATGGCCCCCAAAGCTGGTAATCTTCGCTGGCAAAGCCCGTCGTCGTGACAATCGACGTGACGTTGAAAGCCACGTGCGTCAAGCGCTTCGTCAAAAGGCACATCCGCCCGAGCGGTGCGCGTCGCCGCGATCAACAGCACGACCGGCGTCGCAAGAAAACCAAGAGCGCGCGAAGTTGAATATCGTTGAGAAACTCGATGGATTTTCCCCTGGCGAGGCGGATGAATGCGACAAAAGGCAGCGCGCCCGCAATCATGAAGAATGGCCGTCGGTCCAGATCATGCGGCTGTAGTTGTCAAATGAACCGAAATATGCGAATGACGAGTCGTGCGTGGAAAGGCCGCCGGTAGCGATCGTCGGCATCGCATGATTGACCGCATCGAACCATGTCATGCCGAGAGGCGCGATAAAGTGGCGGCGCAAAGGCTGACAAGGCCAAAATGTAGATCGCGATGATCCAGACGCGAGATCGAACGCCTTGGCGACGATCTTTTCGGACTTGTCCGAACTTTCCGTCTGGAAGAGCTGCATCCCGCCGACGCGAAGGAACGGCATCATGATGATGCCGAGCACAATGACGCCGATGCCGCCGAAACCCTGCATCAGCGAGCGCCATAGCAGGACCGACGCATCGGTGTGTCGAGGCCGGACCATGACGGTCGAGCCGGTCGTCGTCAGGCCGGAGACGGACTCGAAATAGGCGTCGGTGAAGGAAGGCCCGTGCCCCATCAGGGGCGGAAGTCCGCCAAACGCCGGCAGGATCGTCCAGGCGAGCGCCGTGATCAGAAAGCCCTGCCGGCGATTGAGTTCGAACGACGGCCTGCGGACGGGCTGAGCGCGATCAAGGCGAGACCGCAAAACGCGGTCGCAAGCGCCGCCAGGATGAAGTTGACGCGCCGGCTCGTGAACAGCGGGTCCGACGCAACTAGGAGCGGCAGCCAGCATAAAGGCTGAGAAGGCGATCAGAAGGCCGCCAAGGACCCGGAGGACTGGGGAAAGGGCGAACACGGGGCGCGTCTTTAGACTGGTTCCCGGCCGGCGCAAAATCCGGCCTTGCGCCTCGTCTGCCCTTCGGCTACCTCCCGCGCTTCCGAGCGATGGCCGGAGCCGCCGTCCCCCGTATTCGCAGAGTGGGGTCGGTTTGCGGGATGGTCCCGTCAGGTTCCGGGCCAAAGGCGGATGGGCGCTTCCAGCAAATCGCCCTTCCCGTCTCCATCGCCAAAGTGGAGCTGGCTTGATGCCTCTTTACGAGCATATCTTTATCGCGCGTCAGGATATTTCCCCGGCGCAGGTCGAAGGGCTGACCGAAACCCTTCAGAAAATCATCACCGAAAATGGCGGCAAGATCGCCAAGGCCGAGTATTGGGGCCTTCGGAGCCTTCAGTACAAGATCAAGAAAAACCGCAAGGGCCATTACAGCCTCTTCAATATCGATGCGCCTGCGGCGATCGTCCATGAACTCGAGCGCCAGGAAAAGATCAACGAAGACATTTTGCGGTCGCTGACGATCCGCGTCGAAGAGCTCGACGAAACGCCGTCGCCGGTGCTTTCGCGCCGGGACCGCGACGGACGTGAAGGCGGGCGCGAAGGTGGGCGCGACGGCGGCCGTGAAGGCGGGCGCGATCGCGACTTCGGCGATCGTGGCGATCGCGGCGACCGGGGTGATCGCGGCGGCGATCGTGGCGACCGCGGCGATCGCGGCCGCCGGTTCTGATCAGGAGATAAGCAACATGGCCAAACCATTCATGCGCCGCCGCAAGACCTGCCCGTTTTCGGGCGAGGGCGCGCCGAAAATCGACTACAAGGATCCAAAGCTCCTCCAACGCTTCGTGTCCGAACGCGGCAAGATCGTGCCGTCACGCATTTCAGCCGTTTCTCAAAAGAAGCAGCGTGAACTCGCCCGCGCCATCAAGCGCGCGCGTTTCCTTGCGCTCCTTCCCTACGCGTCGGAGTAACGTCAGATGGAAGTCATCCTCCTCGAACGCGTCGAGAAACTCGGCCAGATGGGCGAAGTCGTGAAAGTCCGTGCGGGCTTCGCGCGCAACTTCCTTCTGCCGCGCAAGAAGGCGCTTCGCGCCAACGAAGCGAACAAGAAGGTTTTCGAAGCGCAGCGCGCCGATCTCGAAGTCAGAAACCTCGAGCGCCGCAAGGACGCTGAAGGCGCGGCCAAGAAACTCGACGGCCGTTCCTTCGTGATCATCCGCCAGGCGTCGGAAGCCGGCCTTCTTTACGGCTCGGTGTCGACCCGCGACGTCGCGGACGCCGCCGCCGCCGACGGCGTGAAGGTCGATCGCGCCCAGGTGCGCCTCGACCGGCCGTTGAAGACGCTCGGCATCTCGAAAGTGCGCATCATGCTCCATCCGGAAGTGAGCGCGACGATCGACATCAACATCGCACGCTCGGCCGACGAAGCCGAACGTCAGGCCCGCGGCGAAAACGTGCTCCTGCATATTGAAGAAAAGCTGGACGGCGCTGACGAAGCGCCTGCGGAATTCTTCGACGAAGCGGCGCAGGCCGCAGCGAACAAAGAATAGCGCCATCGCAGGCAGGTTCCGACGTGTGGAATGATTTGAAAACCGGCCGCTCGACGGCCGGTTTTTTTTGTGATTGATCACGCTCATGGCGGATGGCGCGACGAAACCGGAATCGAAGGATGCCGTGCAGGTTGACCGCACGCCCTTCAACCTTGAATCAGAACAGGCGGTTCTCGGCGCCATCCTCTTCGACAACGAGATCTATTACAGATTATCCTCATTCCTGAAGACCGAGCATTTTTTCGATCCGGTTCATCAGCTTATCTTCAATACTTGCGGCGCACTCATCAATCACGGCCGTCTCGCCTCCGCGGTGACGGTCGACGCCTCGCTCGCCGCGTCCTCGGGGTATGTCGAGGCCGGCGGGCGGCGCTATCTTGAGCAACTCGCCGCAAACGTCCCATCGACCGCCGGCGCGCCGGATTACGCCCGCGTCGTCTTCGACATGTCAGTTCGCCGCGGCCTGATTACCGTCGGATCGGACATGATCGAACGCGCCCGCGACGCCTCGCTCGAAGACGAGCCGGCAATCCAGCTCGCCGAGGCCGAACAGGCGCTCTACAAGCTCGCGGAGACCGGGCGATACGGCGGGGGTTTCAAGAGCTTCAGGACCGCCATCGCCGAAGCGATCGACATCGCCGACGCCGCCGTCAAGCGCGATGGCGGGCTCGCCGGCGTCGCAACGGGATTGCGCGATCTCGATCACACGCTCGGCGGTCTTCATAAGTCCGACCTGATCATCATCGCCGGCCGCCCCAGCATGGGCAAGTCGTCGCTGGCGACCAACATCGCGGTGAACGCCGCGCGCGCCTACAAATCGGAACGACAGGCGGACGGGAGTCAAAAGACGATTGAAGGCGCCGTGGTTGGCCTCTTCTCACTCGAGATGTCGGCGGACCAGCTCGCGACGCGCATCATCGCCGAAACCTCCGGCATTCCGTCGAACGAAATCCGCCGCGGCGAAGTAGACCAGGAACAGTTCGAGCGCATCTATCATGCGGCCCGCAGTCTCGAATCGCTGCCGCTCTACATCGACGACACCGGCGGCCTTTCGATCGTGCAGCTGATGGCGCGCGCGCGGCGCCTGAAACGCCAGCACGGGCTCGGCCTGCTCGTCGTCGACTATCTGCAGCTCCTCAGCGGCAGCGGAACCAAACGCAATGAAGGCCGCGTGCAGGAGATCACCGAGATTTCGATGGGCCTTAAGGCGCTCGCAAAGGAGCTGAATTTGCCGGTGATCGCGCTGGCGCAGCTCTCGCGCCAGGTCGAGCAGCGCGACGACAAGCGGCCGCAACTCGCGGACCTTCGTGAATCGGGCTCGATCGAACAGGACGCCGACGTCGTCATGTTCATTTACCGCGAGGACTATTATCTAAGGCGCACCGAGCCGCGGCCGGACACGCCTGAATTCGCCGAATGGCAGGCGAAGTGCGACGCCGTCCACGGGGTCGCCGAGATCATCATCGGCAAGCAGCGCCACGGCCCGATCGGCAAGGTCGAACTTTCGTTCGAAGAAAAGCTGACGCGGTTTACGAACCTCGAACGGCGATACGAGGATAGCCGGCGGCTGAATTAGCGCGCGAATTTCGTACGCACCCGCAACGAGTTCTCAAGCCGCCTTCTCTCCGCCGCCGAATGCCCGTAATGCTGCGCCAAACCGCAGGTAGCCCGGTCGCATGTCAGCCCTGAACCCGCTTCTTGAGATCGATCTTGGCGCCCTTTGCGGCAATTACCGGCGCTTCGCCGGCGCCTGCCCGAACGCGGCGGCGGCCGCCGTCGTCAAATGCGACGCTTACGGGCTTGGCGCGGCGGCGGTCGGACGCGCCCTCCACGCTCGCGAGGGCTGCCGGACATTCTTCGTCGCCTATTCGGAAGAAGGCGCGGCCTTGCGACAGGCGATCGGCCCTGACGCTGAGATCTTCGTCTTCAACGGCCCCTTTCCCGAATTCATCGGCGCATACCGGGCGCATCGCCTGACGCCTGTCCTCAACACCATCGAGCAGGCGCGGTTGTGGGCGGCGGAGATGAGCGGCGCGCCGGCGGCGATCCACCTCGACACCGGCATGCACCGGCTCGGGATGCCGCCGGATGAGATCGCAGCGCTTGGTTCGATCAAAGGACTGAACATCGCGGTTGTGATGAGCCATCTCGCCTGCGCGTCCGACCCCGCGCATGACATGAACGCCCGCCAGCTGCGCGCTTTCTCCGAGGCCGCCAAACAATTTCCGGACGCGCGCAAAAGTTTTTCCTCGTCGGGCGGCGCGCTCATCGGCACCGACTACGGATTCGACATGGTCCGGCTCGGCGTCGGACTTTATGGCGTCAATCCGCATGACGCCGGCCCGTCGATTTCGGAACCGGTGGCGCGCCTGACGGCGCCGGTCATCCAGACCCACAAATTGAGGAAAGGCGAAACCGTCGGCTATGGCGCGACCTTTACCGCCGCGCGAGATTCAAGACTTGCGACCGTATCGCTCGGCTACGGCGACGGATATCCGCGCGCGGGCTCCAATCGCGGCATCGCCTTGCTCGGCGGCGCGCGCGTTCCGATCGCCGGACGCGTGTCGATGGATCTGATCGTGCTCGACGTGACCGACGCGCCGCAGCCGCCCAAAATCAGCGACCGGGCCGAATTTTTCGGTCCTCTCCTTTCGATAGACGACGCCGCGAGCGCTTGCGGAACAATCGGTTACGAGCTCCTGACCGGGGTCGGCGGCCTTGCGCGGCCGCGCGGGGGGCTTGGCGGGCGGGTGGAGCGCCGCTACCTCTGGAACGGCGCGCCGGCGGACGCATCACTGGCCGGCGATCAGGGGAAGTCAACTGAATGAACCCGCTCGCGGCCATCGGAAGGGTTGCGATCGGCCTCTTTGCCGAGATCGGCGCCATTGCGACCTTCGCGCTGCGCGGCGCCTTCGCCTGGGTGTCCGGACCATTTTACACCCGCGAAGTTTTGAACGCGGCGATCCGCATCGGCTTCAATTCGCTTCCCGTCGTCGGCCTCACCGCCATCTTCACGGGCGCGGCGCTCGCGTTGAACATTTATGACGGCTCTCTCCGGTTCAACGCGGAATCGTTCCTGCCGCAGATTCTTTCCGTCTCGATCGTGCGGGAGCTCGGGCCCGGTTTCGCCGCGCTGATGGTCGCCGGACGCTCCTCGTCAGGCATGGCGGCCGAGCTCGGCGCGATGCGCGTCTCCGATCAGATCGACGCCATGTCGACGCTTGCGGTCGATCCGTTCAAATATCTCATCTCGCCGCGCATTCTCGCGACGACGTTGATGATGCCCTTCATCGTTCTCGTCGCGGATATCCTCGGCATTCTCGGCGGCTGGGTCGTCGCCGTCTTCGCACTTGAGTTCGAAGGCGCGACCTACATCCGGAATATCGATCAGTTTCTGACCGCGGAGGACGTCTGGACCGGCCTCATCAAGGCGGGCGTCTTCGGCTTCCTCATTTCAGTCGCCGGCTGTTATTACGGCTTCAAGAGCCGCGGCGGCGCGCAAGGAGTTGGCGGCGCGACCCGCTCGGCCGTCGTCGCGTCAGCGGTTGCGATCCTCGCGTCGAACTACGTCATGACCTCGCTTTTCGTGGACTTCTGACGATGAGCGAGAGTGCGCCGAAAATTTCAATCCGCGGCCTCAGGAAATCCTTCGGGTCGAAAGAGGTCCTCAAAGGCGTCGACCTCGACATCGCGGAAGGCTCCTCGCTCGTCGTCATTGGCGGCTCCGGCACCGGCAAGTCAGTCTTGCTGAAATGCGTGCTCGGCCTCATCCCGCCGGACGCGGGCGAGATCCTGATCGGCGGCGCCAACATCTTGAAGATGTCCGCCTTTGAGCGCGGAAAGCGGACGCGCGAAATCGGCATGCTGTTCCAGGGATCGGCGCTCTTCGACAGTCTGAAGGTCTGGGAAAACGTCGCTTTCCGCCTCATCCATGGCGAGCTGAAATCAGCGAAATCGTCGCGAGAAAAGGCGCTTCGCTGCCTCGCCGAAGTCGGCCTTCCGTCCGAAGTCGGCAATCTTTTTCCCGCCGAGCTCTCGGGCGGCATGCAAAAGCGCGTCGCGCTCGCCCGCGCGATCGCCGCCGATCCGAAGATTCTCTTTTTCGACGAACCGACGACCGGCCTTGATCCGATCACCGCCGACGTCATCAACCGTCTCATCATCGAGCGCGTGAAGGCGCTCGGCGCGACGGCGATCTCGATCACCCACGACATGAATTCCGCGCGCAAGATCGCCGACGAGATCGCCATGATCCATCAAGGACGGATTATCTGGCGCGGGCCCGCCGACACGATCAGCCACTCGGGCAACCCTTACGTCGATCAGTTCGTCAACGGCAGGGCAGAAGGCCCGATCAAAATGGCGCTAAGAGCGCCGTAGCGGTTCGGTCACTTCGCCTTCGCCGCGTTTTCCATCTTGTCGAGCTTTTCTTCTTCCGCCTTGCACGCGTCGCGCGCCGCTTCGAGTTCTTTCTGCATGCCCTCGGTCGAATTTGTCTTGGAATATTTGTTCATCTGATCGTAGACGTCGCCTCGCTTCTTCGGGACTGCCGGCGAGACCATTGTCCTGGAGCCATTTCTTGGTCGCCTCCGGATTGACGGTGCCCTCGCCGCCTTTCGGAATGTGATACAAATTCCCGGTGTGGGTGACCGCGCGCGCGATGCCGATGATCGCGCGAACCGCCGTCAGCGCGTCCTGAACGGTCCCGACCATTTCACTGACGACCGGTATGCCCGGCGGCACTTTGTCGAAGAGATCGTTCACCTTGTCGACGGCGTTCGCCCAGGATTCGAGATCGCTCTCGTAGTCTTCGCCCAAGGCGCCGAGCTTCGCCATCGCTTCAAGCGCCAGACGCTGCGCCTCCAGCAGTCTGCCGAGATGGTCTGCGCAATCCTGCAATTTCTTGCGTTGCGCAGCGATCTCCTCTGGCGTTGGGGGAGCGGCCGCAGCGGGAACCGGAATTGCGGCTTTCGCTTCGGCGTCGGCCTTGTCCTTGGCGGCTTTCGCCGCGTCGGCCTCGGCCTGAAGCTTTGCGCATTCGGCCTCTTTCTTTGCAACCGCATCGGCGGCGGCTTTCGCCTCTGCGGCGGCCTTGTCCGCCGCTTTTCGCTTTTTCTCGGCGTCCTTTTCCATCGCCGAAAGATCCTTCGGCGAATGCAGCCCGGCCGCCTTTGCGGCGTCGGCGACGCGCTTGTCCGCCGCCTCTTTCGCCGCCTTCGCCTTGTCGACGGCGTCCTTCGCCTCGTTTCGTTCGGCCGTCGTGCCGTTCTTGTTGGCGTCCTTTAGCGCTTTCTCGGCGTCATCGAGCGCCTTTTGCGCGTCGACCGATTCCTTGTTCGCGTTTTTCAGCTCTTCTTGCGCCGCCTCTTCCTGCGCTTTGGCGTTGCGCGCGTCCTGTTCCGCCGTGTCAGCCGCCTGCTTCGCCTTTTCAGCATTTTCCTGCGCGGCGGCGGCGGCGGCGCGCAGCTTCTCCAATTCTTCCTCGCACGGCGTTTTCTTTTTCACCGCCTCCTGCCACGCGGCATCCGCGGCTCTTGCCTTGTTGCGCAATGGTTTCGGGATGCGCTTGTCGTCGTAATCGATTTGCGGCGCGTCCTCGGCGACGGGTTGCTGCGCGACGGGCGGCTGCCCGCCCGCCGCCGCGGCAGCGACCACGTTGACCGCCAGCCGCAATTGCTGCTTGTCGATCCTGCAATTCTTGAAAATGAGAAAGCCGCAATTCTCGCAATCGACGTCGACGAACGCTTCGTGCTGGCCGGGCGCGACGTTTGATAAATCGAGCGTCGCCTGGATTTGCCTTGTTTGTCCGGCCGGCACCTGCCGAACCACGGGATCCGGCGGCATCTTCAGCCATGACGTTTTTGACGTGAACCGGAAATCAAGCGGCTGCGGACAATTCTTGTTTTCCGCGCCGAGGGCGAGCCAATAGGACCGCCCGGCTTCGCGGTCGCCGAGATTGATGTTCCGCTTCTGAACGCCGCTGTCTGATTGCGCGGAAGCCGCACCCGTCAGCGTCAGGAAAAATACCAGCGCCCACACGGCGCTCGCCGCAACCCCGCTCCGCATGCTGTGACCTCCCCTGGCCGCATGTCCTCGCGCATCGTTGCCGATGGCGGCGCAGTTAAGGCTCGCCTTGAAAGGGAGTCAATCGCGCGGCTCGTTGCTGCAGCGCACACGGCGGAGCGGCGTTCAAAGCTCCACGATGACGCCGCGGTCCGGTGCAGATTCGCCGTTCAGCACTTTGCGATAGGCGGTCTCGAGACCCTTCAACCCCAGCGCCCTTTCGAACTTCAGCCAGGCGCGGCTGCGGACCGCCGCGTCACGCCAGAAGACGAACGCTTTCTTTTCGAACACGCCCGGCCCCCACTCCTTACTGCGCTTTTGAATGTGTCCCGGCGCGAAGAACATGGCGCTGCGCTCCCGGATGAAGTCCGGCCCCATCTCGTTCTCGTCATAATGCGTGACGCCGACGTTGGAGCAGTAGCGCATGTTGTCGCCAAGGCGTTTGTGCAGCGCCGACAGCACTTTGCCGTTGCCAGACATGTCGACGATGACGGTCGGAACTGACGCGTCGATCGAGGCGATATCGTCATAGGCGTGAACGCTCGAATAGAGGCGGAGCTTGCTGACCGTTCCGAGATTTCCCGCCGACGTCAGCGCGACAGTCTGGGGCGCCGACGCGTCATCCGCGAGCGCCATCGCAAGACCGATCGCCGTCTTCGACGACGCGCTGACGATGATGATCTGGCCAGCGCCGAACCACTTGCTGTCGGCAAGGAAATCGTAAAGGCAGAACGACGTCGCATAGAGCGGGAAAAGGAGCATCCGCTCATCATCCATCTTCGGATCGTAATGAGCTTCCGCTCTCGTGCGCGCATAGGAATTGTAGACCGGCGGCAGGCCGGCGCGATGCGCGGCGCCGTCGAACAGGCGCTCCGGCTTCACATTCGCGGGCGCCATGACGAGATGCGTTCCCATCGGGAAATAACCGTAAAGGCGCTCGCCCTCTTTCACATCGGCGGATTTCGTCTGAACGACATCGGCGAAGCCCCAGACCGGAATGACGCCCCATCCCTCTTCCGCCGGGAAGAATTTCCAATAGCCGATCTTTTCGCCGACGACGCCGTAAGTGATGTTGTTTGCGGTCAGCGCGAACCGGTCGGTCTTCACCAGGATTTCGCCGTCCTTCAACGCGGGCGCATCCGCCGCGACGATTTGCGTGCGGGAGAGGTCGTCCTTGCGAACTTCGAGCGTCTCCATGCGGGTCATTTCTGGTTCCTTTCGCGCCGTGACAGGGCTTCCTCGCCCCAGTATAGCGGATTCAAACCGAGGACGGGAAATCCCTTGCAGCTTTCGATCGGCCAGCGGCTGAAACTCGCCCGTCAGCGCATCCTCGCGGGTTTGGCGATCGGCGGCAATGTCGAGGTGCGGCTCGAGGAGAAAGCGGATGGACTGTTCGTCCGCGTCGATGGCGAAAGAATTGCTGTCCCCTCGCCGCTCCGA
The DNA here is from genome assembly GCA_963765165.1 of uncultured Alphaproteobacteria bacterium. GTDB lineage: Bacteria > Pseudomonadota > Alphaproteobacteria > Caulobacterales > Parvularculaceae > Amphiplicatus. The sequence continues at coordinate 34,082 of CAVXVQ010000002.1, forward strand.
TGGAAACTCTATCGGCAGGGGTGGAAGGCGAGGCTCGACCGCCTTGAACGCGAATACGGCGTCGGCCGGCATGTGCGCCTGACGCACGAAAGCGTCGTCCTCGATGTCGGCGCCAATGTCGGCGAGTTCGCCCATGTCTGCGCGCGCTATGGCGCGGCGGTCTATTGTTTCGAGCCTGACCCTTCGGTTTTCGCGTGCCTTACGAAAAACATCGCCGCGCTCGATCGTGCGCGCGCCTTCGATTGCGTCGTCTGGAAGGAGGACGGCGAGATCGATTTCGCTCTCGCGCCGGAACGTGCTGATTCCTCGGTTTTCGCGGAAGGCCCTCGCGTCAAAAAACGCGCCGTGACAATCGAGACATTCGCGCGCGAGCAAGGATTGACGCGTATCGACCTCGTCAAATGCGATGCGGAAGGCGCCGAACCGGAGGTTCTTGAAGGCATCGGCGCCGCCTTTCCCATTGTCCGCGCCGTGGCGCTGGATACCGGGGCGGAGCGTAAGGGTCGCCGCACCAACGAGGAATGCGCGGCGATTCTCAGGGCAAAGGGTTTTGCCGTCATCGACGAGAAGATCGGCACGCGCTGCATGACCTATGGGGTCCGCAGCGAAGACTAGCCCAGTGCTTCGCGGTGCCAGCGCAGGTGGTCCTCGATGAACGTCGAAATGAAATAGAACGAGTGGTCGTAGCCCTCGCGCAGGTTGAGCGTGAGCTGCTGGCCTGCATTTTTCGCAGCGTCCGCGAAAAGCTCGGGCCGCAGCTGTTCGGCGAGATACGGGTCGGACGATCCCTGATCGATGAGGATATGCGCCCTGCTTGCGCCGCGAGCGGCGAGCAGCTTCGTCGCGTCATATTGCGCCCAGGCCGATTCGTCCGGTCCGAGATAATCGGGAAAACGCCTTGCGTCCCCACGGAACCGCCGACGGCGCTACAATCGGCGCAAAGGCCGAACAGGTGCGGAACTTCGATTGGTTCTTCAGGTGAACCATCAGCGCGCCGTGACCGCCCATCGAGTGGCCGAAAACGCCGGTGCGCTTTGCATCCGTCGGCAGTTGCGAGGCGACGAGGGCGGGAAGCTCCCCGGTCACATAGGAATACATCCGGTAGTGATTCGACCACGGCGCTTCGGTCGCATCGACGTAAAAGCCGGCGGCGATCCCGAAATCATAAGTCTTCGGTTCAAGATCCGGCACGCCCTCGCCGCGCGGGCTCGTATCGGGGCCGATGATCATCAGCCCGAGTTCCGCCGCCATGCGCTGCGCACCCGATTTGATGATGAAGTTCTCCTCCGTGCAGGTCAGGCCCGAAAGCCAATAGAGCGTCGGATAGGGACCCTTTCCATGAATATCGGCCGGCGGCGTGAACACCGAAAAGCGCATCGCGCATGACGTCTCGGCGCTCTGGTGTTTGAAAACGGCTTGCTCGCCGCCGTAGCATTTTGACGAAGAGATGCGTTCCATATGCAGGCTGCTCAGTTGGGTGATGGCCGCACTCATTACAGCGACCGCGATGCCAGCCGCAACCTCGGGCGGCGCAAGGCCGGGCATCTTAGGTCCTGAGCAGCGGCGCGAGGAAAAGCGCGCGCTCGGCGACCCTTCGTCGCTTCAGCGCATCGAGGACGACGCGCTCGCCGTTGATGTCGGCAGCGACAAGATAGCGAAAGGCCTCCGCCGCGCCCATGCGGTCGCCAGCGTTAAGGCGGCGCAGCACCAGGGTCTTTGCGAAGGCGGCCGACCCCATATTGTAGGCGAGCGAGACCATGGCCGAGAATTCGTTTTCATTGACCGGCACGGCGACGAGGCGGCGCACGGCCTCTTCGGCGTCTTTGATGTCGGCGAGGAGCAGACGGTCGGCCTCCGCCGTCGTGATCGTCATCCCTTCGCGCGCGGTCCCCGCATGGCCGTAGCCGATGAGCCATTGGCCGGCGAGGTGATAGGATTTAAGGCGCAGGCCCTCGCTGTGGCGGATAACGTCGAGACCACGTTCGTTGACGGCGAGCCATGCGTTGGCGCTATGCAGGCTGTCCGGGGCGGGGGGCAGCGGCCGAAAACGCTCGGCGCCGAGCGGGATCAGCTCCCGGAAATAGGTGACGCGCGGCGAATCGGGCGTCCGCGGCGCCGGCCCGCGGTTCAGGGACAGGACCGAAAGCACGAGCACCAGAATTGCGACAACGGCGAGCGGGGTGTTGGTCATTGCTCCGGTATTTAGGCAATCCGGCGGTCACTGACAAACGGGCGCCGCCTGGAGATTTCGGGAAACAACCTTCAATGTTATGCGAGTTTCCCGCCCCTCAAGGTCGCCCGGATTGATCTTCGTCGAGACGGGCGCCAGATAGGCGGGGCAATCGAGGTCCCTTCTTTCATGCAGTACGCCGACGCAGGCGACGACATCAAGACCGGCGTGATCAAGCTCCACCGGAGCGAGGATTTCGACGGCATGCGCAAGGCGGGACGGCTCGCGGCCGAGTGCCTCGACATGATCGCAGAGCATGTGAAGCCGGGCGTCGCGACCGGTCATCTCGACGATCTGATCCGGGCGTTCGTCTTCGACCACGGCGCGATCTCCGCCACGATCGGCTATCGCGGCTATCGCCATGCGAGCTGCATTTCGCTGAACCACGTCATTTGCCACGGCATCCCGTCCGACAAGCTGGTGAAGGACGGCGACATCATGAACATCGACGTCACCGTCATCGTCGATGGCTGGCACGGCGACACCAGCCGCATGTACTGGGCGGGCGAACCAAAGGTGAAGGCGCGCCGCCTCGTCGATACGACTTATGAAGCGCTGATGAAGGGGATCGAGGCGATCACGCCCGGCAAATCCCTTCGCGACATCGGCCGCGCGATACAGACGCATGCGGAAGCGCAGGGATTTTCGGTCGTGCGCGATTTCTGCGGGCACGGGCTCGGCCGCGTCTTTCACGACGCGCCGAACGTCGTTCACTATGCGGAATATCGCGATCGTCTCGGCGTCCATAAGGCGCCCGACATCGAGTTGAAGCCCGGCATGTTCTTCACGGTCGAGCCGATGATCAACGAGGGAAAGCCCGACGTCAAACTCCTGAAGGACGGCTGGACGGCGGTCAGCCGCGACAAATTGCTGTCGGCGCAGTTCGAGCACTCCGTCGGCGTCACCGAAACCGGCGTCGAGATCTTCACCAAATCGCCGGCGGGCCTCGACCGGCCGCTGCATTGAGAATCCGGGCAACTCGCTTGATCATGATGGAACGCGGTTCCCTCACCTGAAAAAGGGGTGCAGGGAGGGTTCAAGCCTCTCACTCAAAATCGGGCAGACGATGGCGGCGCGCGACGAGAAACTCTCCCCGGCCCTCCCTTTTCAGGGGAGAGAGAAGAAAGCGAACCCCGACATTCCGCACGCCGCCGGCCATCGCGACCGGCTGCGGGAGCGCTTTCAGCGCGCCGGCGTCGAGGCGGTGCAGGATTATGAATTGCTCGAGTTGATTTTGTTCCGCGCCATTCCGCGCCGCGACGTCAAACCGCTCGCCAAGGCGATCATCAAGACCTTCGGCGGCCTGCCGCAGGCGCTGGCGGCGCCGATCGAACGCCTGACCGAGATCAAGGGGGTTTCAGAAAACGTCGCGCTCGAACTGAAGATCATCCACGCCGCCTCGATCAAGCTCGCGCAGGCGCGCGTTCTTGACCGCCCCGTCATTTCCTCATGGAACGATCTTCTCGCCTATTGCCGCGCCGCGATGGCCGACGAGAAGACGGAACTATTCCGCATCCTCTTCCTCGACAAGAAGAACATCCTGATCGCCGACGAAGTGCAGCAGCGCGGCACCGTCGACCACACGCCGGTCTACCCGCGCGAAGTCGTCAAGCGCGCGCTCGAACTCTCGGCCTCCGCGATCATCCTCGTCCACAATCATCCCTCGGGCGATCCGACGCCGTCACGCGCCGACATCGAGATGACGAACCAGATCGTCAAAGCCGCGCAAGCGTTGAATATCCGCGTGCACGACCATTTGATCATCGGGCACAAAGCGAGGCGAGCTTCAAGGGATCTGGGGCTGTTGTGACCACGCCCCGCATCATCACACATGACGCCCAACCCGACTTACGACTTCGCCGTCGACGCGCCGAAAGTCGAACCGAACAGAAAACTTCGCTGCGTCAATCCGGAAAGCCATCCGGGCGGCGGCGGTCTCAATGTCGCGCGCGCCGCCATGCGCCTTGGCGCAGACGCGCTGGCGATCTTCACGGCAGGCGGAATTTACGGCGAGGCGCTGAAGGGCCTCGTCGCTGAAGAGCAGACGCCGATGCGCGCGGTCCCCGTCGCCGGTGAGACGCGCATCGCCTTTCACGTTCGTGACGTCGCGACGAACGACGAGTACCGATTCAATCTTCCTGGAACCGAAATGTCGGCGGCGGAACGAAAAGCGTTGGCGTCCGCGATCGAGCAGGAGGCGCGCGCGGGCGATTATGTCGTCGGCTCCGGCAGTTTGCCGCCGATGCAAGGGCATGATGCGCAGGAAACATTCTGGGCGGATTGCGCGCGCATCGCCAAATCGAAGCACGCCCGCTTCGTGCTCGACTCGGTCAGCGGGCTCGACGCCGCGCTGAAAGAAGGCGTTTTCCTGCTGCGTCACAATGAGCATGAATATAAGGCGCTGGCGGGCGGCGCCCTCAAATGGCCGGACGAGATCGCCACCTTCGCGCAAGGGCTTGCAAAAAAAGGCGCCGCCGAACGTGTCGTCATCACCCATGCCGGCGACGGCTCCGTCATGGCGACGAAGGACGCTCTCACCTTCACGCCCGTGTTTCCCGTCCGCGCGCACAGCGCGGTCGGCGCCGGCGACAGCTTTGTCGCGGGTCTCACCGTCGCCCTGTCGCGCGGATGGAATGACGCCGACGCGCTGCGATACGGAGCGGCCTGCGCCGCCGCGACGCGCCTTTCAAGCGGCACGGCTTTGTTCAACAAGGAAGATGTCGAGCGGCTTTACGCTTCCACGTGAGGCTTACATCCTGGGCGCGAAGGAAGGCGCGTCGACGATGATTTCCCTGTCATCGATTCGTCCCCCGCGCATGAACTCGCCGATCGTTTCCGTGATCTCCGGCGACAGCATGAAGAGATTGTGCCCGGCGTTGACGACCTTCACCGTCGTCAGATGCCGCAGGCCCGCGACCGCCGCCATCTGTTCATTGGGATAGGTGCGCCCGTCGAGCGTGCCGATCAAAAGCAAGGCCGGTATGCGGCTCGCGGGCGGTGTGCGGAATTCATCGCCGAGATCGAGGCCGAGCGCGCCGGCGAGCTGCGGCATCGGATAATTCAGGAGATCGCCAAGCAGCGCGGTCGCGGCCTCGTTCTCGACGCGAGCAAGCCGTCCGGCGCCGATCCCTGACGCCACGTCCATCGCGAGCGGCATCAGGCGGAACGATTCCGGAGCGCCCGGCGTGATGAACCGTCCGATCAGACCGGCGACGGGATCGACCATGCCGGCGTCGACCGCAAGATAGAGCATGAGAAGGCGCGCGGCGCCTTGCGGATCAGCGATCGACGCGCTCGCCGCCATCTGCATCACGTCTGTCGTAAGAAGCATGTCGGCTGCGCCTTCTTTCGTCGGCACGCGCATCATCACCGGCGCCGCATCGAGTTTGGCATGGACACGCCGCATCAGCGCCTTGATGTCGGGATAAGCGCCTTTCGCCGCCGGCTCTTTGTCGATCGCCGCCTGCAGGCGATCGAAATAGGCGTCAGTTTCCGAGGGGAGCTTCACCGTCTGATCGAGGCCTTCAGCGCCCGTCAGCACCATTTTGTCGATGCGTGGTCCCATCTCCTTGACCGCCGCGAGGGCGAGGTGCGTGCCGTAGGAAATTCCCCAGAGCGTTATTTTTCGCGCGCCGAGATGAGTGCGAAGCGCGTCGAGGTCGCGCGCGTTTTCGACCGTCGTATAGCCGGCGGGATCAAACCCTTGCGCCCGCCAGTAGGCGCCGCATTGTTCCGCCGCCTGGCGCAGGAGGATCGCTCGCTCTGCCTTCGCGACCTTCCGATCGACAGGAATGACGACGTCTGACGTGCAGCCGGGCGCCATTTCCGACCAGCCCGTCCCGCGCTGATCGAGAGCGATCACATCGCCGAATTCCCGCATCGCCATAAACAGGGGAAAGCGCTCGCCTTGCGCGGCGCCGACACCGGAACCGCCCGGCCCGCCCGCAAGGTAGACGATCGGGGCGCCAGCTTTCGCCCCGGTCGCCGGGAAGCGGACATAATGGATATCGATCATTCGGCTCGCCGGGTCGGCCCGGTTTTCGGGTACCGTCAGCGTGCCCCGAAACGCATCGATCTTTTCACCGCTTTGCGCTTCGAAAACGTAAGCCGCCTCCGTCGGGGGCATGGGCGGCGTCACGCAGGCGCCGAGCGCGAAGCAGGAAATCGCGGCGGCGAGGATTCGGCATTTCATTGAGTGCGTCCAAACGGGTTGCTGACACCGTCGATGTGGCGCGCGGCGCGTCCCAAAGCACGGCAAATTCGGCTGGCGGCGCCGGATTTCCGCCGAGCGGCGGTGAACGGTGCGGCAAAATCGGCTAACGGTCGCGCCATGCGAAACCTGCTCGGCGCGTTCAGCGCGATCGTCCTGCACGTGTTCAGTCCTGCGGCCGCCGAGACGCTGCACGCCGAAGCGCTTGTCGTCTGCGGTCCCGGAGACGAAACGCCGCCCGACGACGGCGCCCGGTGCGACGAGACGGCGATCGACGCCATCGACCCGCAGGGACGCGACATCTGGGTTCGCGGCGTCATCAACGCGCCGGCGGATTTCGGGAAAGGCGGCCCTCTTGGTCTTTTCATCGCCGCCAAGGCGTCGAGCGAAATCTATCTGAACGGCGTACGGCTCGGCGCGAACGGAACACCCGCCGCCACCAAGGCCCTTGAAACGCCGGGACGCATGGATGTGGCCTTCCCCGTGCCGGACGGCCTCCTGCGCACAGGCTCGAACGACATCGCGATTCGCCTGTCGTCGCACCACGGCTACCTCGACCTTGGCCGGCCGGTGCACTGGATCGCGCTCGCCCCCTACGTCGACCCGGTCTCGGAGCGTCTCAAATACATGTGGCCCTCCCTCGTCGCGCTCGGCGTCATTTTGTCGGGCGCACTTTATTTCGCCGTCGTCGCAGCGACCGGCGTCAACCGTCAGGGCCCCGTTCTGCTCTCGCTCCTCGCCCTGTTCGCCTCAGGTCAGCTTCTCGTCGAGATCACCCGCAGCTTGATCGCCTATCCCTACCCCGTCCATGATCTGAGGCTGATCGCGATCGTGGCGACGTCAGCGGGATTCGGATTGACGCTGTCGGCTCTCGTCATTTCGAGATTTGTCGCGGCCCGCAAAGCGCTATCGTTCGCCGGCGTCGCGGCGTTGACCGCGCTCCCGATCCTCTTTTCTGAAGGATTTGACGCAAAGGCGGGATTCGCCGTGCTCGCCTCAACCATCGCCAGCGCCGCGTTTGCAGCTAAGGCAGCCCTTCGCGGCGACAAAGAAGGCGCCGTATACGCGACGGCGCTCATCGCCTTCGCCGCCTCGATTGTGGTGTTCCGCGGCGCCTTTCTCGACGCCGTCTTCTTCTTTGAAGTCGCGGCGCTGCTGCTGGTCCTATTCGCGGCGCAGGCGGTCGCCCTTGAGCGCGAACGCCGCGAGAGCGCGCTTGAACGCGCGCGCTCGCATGAACTCGAATCGGCGCTCGATCGCGCCTCCGCGAACGACAGGCCGACCGTCATCCGCGTCAACGGCGCAGGCTCCGTCAATGTTGTTCATGCCGGCGACATCACCCATTGCAAGGGCGCCGGCGACTATGTCGAGCTTCACCTCGCGGACGGGCGCCATATCCTGCACAATGGCGCGCTTGCGCAGCTTGAGGCGGAGTTGCCGCCAATCTTTCTGCGCGTTCACCGGTCCTTCATCGTCAACACGAATTTCGTGAAAAGGCTGACGCGGGAAAGCTCAGGCGTCGGCGCGCTCACCCTGTCGAACGGGGTGGAAGTGCCAGTCAGCCGGCGGATCATGCCGACCGTGCGCGACGCCCTGGTCTGAGCGTCAGTCAAATTCCGGCAGGCGGCGCTGCATGTACGCCGCCGCGGAGACTGTGAATTCCGGCGATTTGAGCTGCGCGTTGAAGATCGCGCCTTCCTTCTGCATGCGCTCGAAGACGGCGTCGCGGTTTGAGCGGATGAGGCGCTTTGACTGCACCATCGCGTTTGGCGCCTGCGCGGCGACACTTGCGGCGATCGATCTGCATTCGCCCATCAGCGACGCCGCGGGAAAGACGCGCGAGACGAGACCGGCCGACAGCGCTTCGGCCGCGTTCAGCACGCGGCCGGCGATGAAGATATCGTTCGCCCAGGCGTTGCCCACCGTCATCGGCAAGAGAAGCGAGGACCCCGCTTCCGGCACGACGCCAAGATGCGGGAATGGCGAGCGAAAGGTCGCCGCCTCGCTTGCATAAACAAGATCCGAATGCAGCAGCATGGTGAGGCCGACGCCGACGGCGGGACCATTCACCGCCGCCATCACCGGCTTGTCGCAATTGACGATGTTTTCAAGAAACCTGACAACCGGCGGCTTTCCTTCCGGCATGCCCGGCGGCGAAGTCGCCAAGGTCGTTGCCGGCGGTGAAGCTGTCGCCCGCGCCGGTGATGATGACGCAGCGGATCTGCGGGTCCTCATGAGCGCGCTGCAGCGCATCCGCCATCGCCGCATACATCTCATGCGTCAACGCGTTCTTCTTGTCCGCGCGGTTCATGGTGATCGACAGAACGCGTCCGTCGCGATCCGTCTTGACGAGGTCAGTCATCGGTCGACCCTGATTTTGCTCTATGGCCCTTCCGGCGTCGCTTAACTGAAGCGTCGTGCGTAGGGAACGCCGGAGAACAGCAAGACATGCGGCCGGCCGTTCACGAAGCCGTCAAATTTCACCCGCTCGGGCGAGGTCTCGTCGCCGATCCGCCATTCGCCGTTCTTCAACGGCGTCAGCAGCTCAGCATTGCCGATCCAGAGCTTTGCGTCGCGCGCATAAACGTAAAGCGGCCCCGCCCAGCGGTCGTCATTGTCATAGCGGCCGGCAAACGCGCGCAAATCGCCTGACGCCGGCGGTTTGTAGCCGATCGACGGATCGACGAGATATTCCCGTTCCCCGACCCAGGCGCGCGACGCCTTGTCCTTCTCGATTTCGATGACGACGCCCGTGACCGCGAAATCGGGTTCCGTCGTCGCGAACAGCGATCCCGCAGCCTGTTGAACATCGCTCGTTCGCCCGCCCTTCAGCAGGCGGAGTTTTGCGCCATCGAGCGGCGATCTCGAAACTGTCGCCGTTCGCCGCGGTGAAGCGGCCGACATGCTGCCCGGGATTTTCGAGCGCGATTGTCGTCGGCTTCGGCGTCGGTGCGGGAAGCTGCTCCTTGACGGCCCGGAGCAGCTCGCAGGCGTAAGTCGTGACGCGCACCGGCCGGTAATTGAGAGAGTAATGGATGTTGCCCGACGCAAACGCCGCAACGCCCGCCTCGGCGTCGACATGCAGCGCCGAGCAGAAGGAAATCATCCCGCCCGTGTGGTGGAGGTATTTTCGCCCGTCGATCTCGATGCGCGCGATGCCGTTGCCGTATTTCGCGCCCGGCCCCCAGCCATCCGCCGGATCGGCGAGAAAGCGTTTCGCGGCAGCGTCTGAAAAGACCGGCCCGCCCTTGCCGTCCGCGAGGTCGAGCAGGAAGCGCAGGAATTTCGCCATGTCGCCGGCGGTCGCCGCGATGCACCCGGCGGGACTGTCTGAATCGACCCAGGGCGACGGCGTCATGCGCGAGGGGCGCGGATTGAGGCGATCGGTCAGCGCCGGCTCATACCCTTGCGCATAGCGATGGCGGTCGGCGACGTGCATCGCCGCGACGGAATTATCCATGCCGAGCTTCGTCAGAACGCGCGCGCCGACGAGCTCTTCATAGAGCTGACCGCTGGCCGCTTCCGCGATCATGCCCGCAAGATGATAGCCGGAGTTCGAATAGGACCAGCTTGTTCCAGGCGCGAACCCGGTCCAAAGGCCGCCTTCGGGGAAGATCGCCGAATCCGCCGGCAAACCGGACGTGTGATTGAGAAGATGCTGCAAGGTGATCGCCTTCCCGCCGCGCACCGATAGTCCCTTCAGCGCTTCTTCAAGCCGGACGTCCGGCGAAAGTTTCCCTTCATCGATCAGCGAATGGGCGGCGAGCGCCGTGAACATCTTCGAGATCGAGCCGATCTGGAACAAATGGTCCGGACCGACCGCAATCTCCTTGTCGACATCCGCAAGACCTGAACGGACAAATCCTGTAAAACCATCGCGCGTGACGACGGCGACGGTCATGCCCGGAATGCCCCAATCGGCGCGATGCTGCCCGACATAGGCTTCAAGCGCTTTCAGCGCTTTCTTTTCAGCCTTGCCGCCCCCAGCCGCTTGAGACGTCGCGCCGGCGCCGGGCGCCAGCCCCGCCGCGATCGCAGCGCCGCCAATGAAGATCCTGCGATTGACGTCCATGGAGCCCTCCCGATTTTTGCGGGAGATTACCGTGAGTTGCCCCGGAGAAAAGCCGTCTTATTCACGGTAAATCGCGATTTCCTTGCGCTCGCCCTGCTTGACGCCGCGGAACATGCCGGCGGAGTTGAAGTCCATGACGAAATCGCCGTTTGGCGCGAGCACGATGACGCCGCCATCGCCGCCGGACAGTTGCAGGCGGTTGTGAATGACGTCGGTCGTCGCCGCGGCGATTGACTTTCCGGCATATTCGACCTGCGCGCAGATATCGCGCGCGACGGTGAGGCGGATGAAATATTCGCCCCAGCCGGTCGCCGAGACGGCGCAGGATTTATTGTCGGCGAATGTCCCGGCGCCGATGATCGGCGCGTCGCCGACGCGGCCATAGCGCTTCAAGGTCATGCCGCCGGTCGATGTTCCCGCCGCGAGATTGCCTGCGGCGTCAAGCGCGACGGCGCCGACCGTGCCGTATTTGAAGTCGTGCGGCTGGCCGCTTTCTTTTTTCCCCGCAGCGGCGTCCTGTTCCTTCTTCAGCGCGTCCTTGTACTGACGCCAGCGCGTCTCGGTCCGAAAATAGGACTGCTTCACGAGGACGAGCTTTTGTGTCTCCGCGAATTCCTCAGCGCCGTCGCCGACCATCATCACATGCGGCGACTTTTCCATGATCGCGCGTGCGAGGCGGATCGGGTTCTTCACATGCGTCAGGCCCGCCGCGGCGCCCGCCGCCTTCGTCCGCCCGTCCATGATCGACGCATCGAGTTCGTTCTTTCCTTCATGCGTGAAAACGGCGCCCTTGCCGGCGTTGAAGAGAGGCGAATCTTCGAGCAACAAGATCGCCGCCTCGACCGCATCAAGCGCGGAGCCGCCGCCGTCAAGCACCGCATAACCCGCGTCGAGCGCCTCCGAGAGCTTCGCCCTGTAGGCCTCCTCTTCGGCCGGCGTGTAACGCCCTTTTTCAAGCGCGCCAGCGCCGCCGTGAATGACGATCGTCACTGGCGCTTCGGCGAGGGCGGGGCTTGCAAGGAACGCAAAGGCGGCGAGTGCGGCGCGTATCATGAGGAACTCCTTGGGATCACAGTCTGCGCAAACGCGGCGGCGCGATCAATCCCTGCTCGACGCCGGTGATCACGCCTTCGGCCACAGCACAAGCTGCGTGCAGCGGAACAGCGCAATCGTCTTCTTCGTTTCGCGATGCGTGACTTTCGCGTCCCAGAGCTGCGTCGTGCGGCCAAGATGAACCGCTTCCGCCCGGCAGTCGAGATGGCCCTCAAGCGCCGTGCCGAGGAAATTCGTCTTGAGCTCGATCGTCGTGAAGCCTTTCGCGCCTTCCGGAAGGCTCTTGACGCAGCCATAGCCGCAGGCGGTGTCGGCGAGCGTGACGACCGTTCCCGCATGGAGATAACCGTTCGGCGCCATGAGCTCTTTCCTGACCGCAAGCTCCGCTTCGACAACGCCGGGCGACACTTTTGTGAAATGAAGCCCGAGCAGACCCGGGAGCGTGTCGGCGCCCACGGCGTTGAAGGATGAGGCGCTGTCTTCGGTCACGAGGGACGCTCCGCAGTTGGAGGCGCTACTGTCTACGCCGCTTGTCTCCGCCGCAAGATCCGCGGCTTGACATTGACGTATATTACCATAATATACATTCATGCTGGATCTGACGCGGATCGAGGCGTTCCAGTGGGACGCAGGCAACAATCGCAAGGGCGACAAACACGGCGTTTCGCCGGCAGAGGCTGAGCAGGTCTTTTTCAATTATCCGATTTTGTCCGGGGATTTGACGCATAGTTTGAACGAGCCGAGGTACCATGCGTTGGGCGTTACGGATGAAGGGCGATTGCTTCATGTCACGTTCACGCTTCGCGGCGATCGAACGCTGATCAGGGTGATCTCGGCCCGGCCGATGAATCGAAAGGAGCGCGCGCACTATGAAGAAAAAACTTAAGGCGGTTCCGAAGTTCCGCAACGAGCAGGAAGAACGCGCGTTCTGGGAAAGTCACAACTCCGCCGATTACGTCGATTGGAGCAAGGCGCAGCGCGTAAGCTTTCCGAACCTCAAGCCGACCACGAAGTCGATTTCGTTGCGGCTTCCGGTGTCTTTGCTCGACCGCATCAGGATCGAAGCAAACAAGCGCGACGTGCCGTATCAGTCGCTGATCAAGACGTGGCTGGCGGAGAAGGTGAATTAGCGCAACGGGATGAAGAGTTCGCGTCGTTTACGCGGCCCATCCTTCGAGACGCCGCTTCGCGGCTCCTCAGGATGAGGACAGTTATTGTTTCAAAAAGGAAACCCTCATCCTGAGGAGCCGCCACAGGCGGCGTCTCGAAGGGCGCGCGCGTCTCGAAGGATGCGCCGCGAGAGTCAAACATCCGGCAGCAGCAGTTTCTGCGCCCGCCACTGTTCGACAATGCGAGAGATGAACGTCTTGTCGTCGACATCGACGGACCAGCCGTCGGTGAAGCTCGCGGTGAGGCTCCGCGGCACCGCTTCGCGCGGGAGGGCGTCGAAGCGGATGCGCGTCGGCAGGGGAACCCCCTCGCCTACCGCGATCGCTTCGCCAAGGCCAAGCGACGGCAGGCATGAAAGAAGGCTTGTGGAGGCGTCCGGCACGGCGGCGCGCAGCGCCTCCTGGTCGGCCTGGTTCGCAAGGCGCATCGCGAAGATCGTGTTGCACTGGGAAAGGATCGTCGCGTCGAGTTCGGTCGGACGCTGCGAGGCGACCCACAAGGAGACGCCGACCTTGCGGCCTTCCTTCGCGATCCTGACGAGCGCTTTCCGCGTCGGCGCGAAGCCGACATTTTCCTTCGCCGGCGCGTAGCGGTGCGCATCCTCGACGATGAGCGCGATCGGCGCCGCGCCATGGCTCCAGAGGCCGAATTCGAAGGCGAGACGCGCGACGACCGACACGATCACCTGCGCGACCTCGACCGGAAGCCCGCCAAGTTCGATGATCGAAATCGGCGCGCCGTCGACCGGGATGCGGAAGAGCTGGCCGAGGAATTCGGCCATCGTGTCCTGAACGGTGAGGCCGCCGAACATGAATGCGTAGCGCGCGTCCTGGCTGATGCCGTGGAGGCGCGCCCGCAGCCGCTTGTAGGGGCCGGTCGCGCGTGCGTTCTCAAGGCTGCCGAGAGTCTTGTCGATCAGGATCAGCAGTTCCGAGATGCGATAGGGAACCGGCGTGTCGACGGTGATGTTCGATCCTTCGCGCCGGTCGGCCATCAGCTTTGCGCCGGACGCCGCGGTCGAGAGGTTCATCTTGCGCGCGACCGGGATGATGTCGGCGAGGATTTCAAGTTCCTCCGCGCAGTTGACGCGGCCGGGATAAAGAATTTCGACCAGCTCCTCGAAGGTCAGCATCCAGTAGGGAAGCGTCAGGCTCGACGTGTCGAAGACGACCGCGTCGCCGCCGAAACAGTGGGAATACTCATTGTGCGGGTCGAGGATGACGACGTGGCCGTTGCGATAGCGTTGGAGAACGGCCGACAGCATCAGCGTGATCGCGCAGGATTTGCCGGCGCCGGTCGTGCCGAGGATCGCGCAATGACGCGAGAAGAGTTCGTTGACGGAGACCGTCGCCGGAATGGCGATATCCTGCTTGACGACGCCGATGCGGATCGACGCCGACCCGTTGGCCGCAAAGAGCGCCGCAAGCTCCTCGCGCGCGGCGAGCTGCACCTCGTCGTGGAGCGTCGGATAGGTCGAGACGCCGCGGCGGAACCGCGCCGGCGTCTTCTGCGTCGGCTTCGTGAATTCGCCGATGAGTTCAAGCTCGACGATGCGGAGATCCTTCCCGCCGCCGTCGAGCGAGGGCGCCGGCACGCTCATCTCGGAGACAAGGCCAAGAACGATGCAGGCGCCAGTGTCAATCGACAAGATGGCGCCGAGCTGGGGCCGATGAACGCGATCAAGGTCCGGGCGGTCTTCGTCAAGCATGACGAGCGCATGGGTTCCGTTGACGGAGACGACTTCGCCGATGCGGTGCTTGCGGCGCCCGGCGGCGGCGCGCAGCTTGTCGACGGTGGCGGCTGCGTCGGCGGCGGTCGAGGTGGCGGCGGCTTGCGACATGGGTCTACTCCTCAAATCTATCCGGCGAGCTTCATCGCCGCAGGCGCAGCGGCGCTGTCGCGTTTGGGCGGCGGCAGTGAAATCCTGACAAGCGTTCCCTCGCCGATCTTCGATTTGATCGAGAAGCGTCCGCCCTGCATTTCGATGAATGTCTTGGCGATCGCGAGACCGATGCCGGGACCGGCGAAAGACCGGTCGAGCCCGCGATGCGTTTCGCGAAACGCGGTCAGCGCCTTTTCGATCTCGATGTCGGTCATGCCGGGCCCGCGATCGCGCACCGCAATCTCGGCCCAGCCGTCCTTGTCGAGCGAGGCGCGCACGAGAACGCGCGTGCCCGCGGGCGCGAACTTGATCGCGGTGCGAAGCACATGATCGAGCGCCTGCCCCATCCGAACGGCGTCGCCCCATCCTTCGGCCGCGGCGCTCTCTGATTTCAATTCGATCGACATCTTTGCGGCCGACGCGGCGATGGCGGCGCGTTTGACGGCTTCTTCAAGCGCGCCCGTCATGTCGATCGACGCCGGCTCGAACGTCAGCTCTCCGCCGTCGAGCGCCGCCGCTTCCAGCAGCGTGTTGATATGACCGAGAAGGAGATCGGCGGATTGCAGAATATAATCCGCATAGGATTTGCGTTGCTCTGGCGACAGCTTGTAGGCCTCGCCTTCCTTCAGCATCGTCGCAAAGCCGATAATGGCGTTGAGCGGCGTTCTGAGCTCGTGATTCATGTTGGCGAGAAAGTCGGCGCGCGCCCTGATCGACATTTCCGCTTCGGCGCGCGCGGCCTTCGCCTCTCGCGCGGCGCGCCGCATCGCCATCGCCGCCGCCATGTCGGTGGCGAAAGCGGTCATGAGCGAACTTGACGATTTTGCGTTCTGCGAGCGCATCGACCCTCTCAGGGACGACGCTAGGATTCAACCGCTAATTCGGCGTTAACCAGCGGGGTGAGGAATGGGTCACTTGCCGCCCATCCTTCGCGACGCGATGCTGCGCATCGCTCCTCAGGATGAGGGAAATTCTTGCGCCTCAACACCGTCCTCATCCTGAGGAGCGCGCTTTTTGGCGCGCGTCGCGAAGGATGGGTGGCGCGCGCGGTTAACAATTCCTGAACGCCGGCTTTCGCTTTTCGACGAAGGCCGCCATGCCTTCCTGCTGATCCTCAGTGCCGAAGATCGAATGGAACACGCGCCGCTCGAAGCGGACGCCTTCCGTCAGCGGCAGTTCAAACGCGCGGTTGACGGCGTCCTTCGTCAGCATGACGATCGGGCGCGAATAGGAGGCGATCTGTTTTGCCGTCTTATCGCCTCCGCGCGAAGGTCGCCCTTCGGCACGATGCGCGAGACGAGGCCGCAGCGTTCCGCTTCCTGAACGTCCATCATGCGGCCCGTGAGGCACATCTCCATCGCCTTCGACTTGCCGATGAAGCGCGCGAGACGCTGCGTGCCGCCCGGCGCCCGGCATCGCGCCGATGGTGATTTCCGGCTGGCCGAATTTGGCGTTGTCGGCGGCGATGATGAAGTCCGCACATCATGGCGAGCTCGCAGCCGCCGCCGAGCGCGTAGCCGGCGACCGCCGCGATGACGGGCTTCCTGCAGCGCGTCGTCTCCTCCCAGTTCCGCGTGATGAACTGCTCGTTGAAGACGTCCATATAGGTCTTCGTCGCCATTTCCTTGATGTCGGCGCCGGCGGCGAAGGCCTTCTCCGATCCGGTGATGACGATGCAGCCGATTTCATCGTCGGCCTCCATCTTCTTCAGCGCATCCGTCAACTCGTCCATCAACTGGTTCGAGAAGGCGTTGAGCGCGTCCGGGCGATTGAGCGTAATGACGCCGACGGCGCCGTCTGTTTCGAGAAGGATGCATTTGTAGGGCATGGTGGTCTCCGTAATGGATTCGTGCAGTCGTGCAAGCCGTGCGTAGGCAGATCAGGTTCTTTTCCGACTGCGCTGAAAATCGAACCTACGCGCAACATACGGCTTGCCGTTGCCGGCTGGACGACTGCCATTCACTCAACTAAATCCCATCAGCTTCAACACTTCCTGGCGCGACCTTGGGGTCGTCGCGGAAGAGCGCCCATCATGCGGCTGGTCGTCATGATGACGCCCGGCGTCTCGACGCCGCGGCAGGTCATGCAGGCGTGCGTCGCCTCGATGACGACGGCGACGCCGTTCGGCTCCAGGACGCGCTGGATGCAGTCGGCGACCTCCGCGGTCAGCCGCTCCTGCACCTGCAGGCGCTTGGCGTAGGCGTGGACGACGCGCGCGAGCTTTGAAATGCCGACGACGCGGTCCTTCGGCAGATAGGCGACATGCGCCTTGCCGATGATCGGCGCCATGTGATGTTCGCAATGCGAGTGGAACGGGAATGTCGCGCAACAGCACGATCTCGTCATAGCCGCCGACCTGCTCGAAGGTGCGCTTCAGATAGGTCTCGGGGCACTCCTCATAGCCCGCGAAATATTCAAGGAACGCGTCGACGACGCGCTGCGGCGTGTCGACGAGGCCCTCGCGTTTCGGGTCGTCGCCGATCCAGCGGATCAGCTCCTCGACCGCCGCCATGGCGCGGCGACGTTCTTCGTCGGTTCTGGCGCGCGGCAGTTGCGCCATCAGCGCCGCTCGATCGGAACGACGTCGCGCTGCGCAACGCCGATATAGTTCGACAGCGGCCGGACGAGCTTGTTCGCCGAGAGCTGCTCGGTGACATGCGCGGTCCAGCCGGTGATGCGGCTGACGACGAAAATCGGCGTAAAGATTGGAATGTCGAAGCCCATCAGATAATAGGCGGGGCCGGTCGGGAAATCGAGATTCGGGTAGATGTTCTTCTCGCGCACCATCGTCGGCGTCGAGGATGCGCGACATCTCCCAGTATTCACTGCGCCTCCTCCGTGCCGATCACCTCGACCATTTTTTTGAAGGCGTCCGTCATGGTCGGCACGCGGCTGTCGCCCATCTTGTAGACGCGGTGGCCGAAGCCCATGATGTTCTTCTTCTTCGCAAGCGCGTCGATCATCCAGCTTTCAGCGCTCTTCGCCGTCCGACTTCCTTCAACATGTGCATGACGGCTTCGTTGGCCCCGCCATGCAGCGGGTCCCTTCAGGGAGCCGATCGCGCCGGTGACCGCCGAATAGACGTCCGAAATCGAAGAGGCGACGTCCGCGCAGTGTAGGTCGAGGCGTTGAACGAGTGCTCGGCGTAGAGGGTCATCGAGATGTCGAAGCATTTGACGATTTCGGGCGCCGGAACGCTGCCGAAGCACATATGGAAGAAGTTTTCCGAGAACCCGAGCGCCTTGTCCGAAGGAATCGGTTTCTTGCCCGTGCGGACGCGCCAGTCGGCCGCGACGATTTCCGGAATTTTCGCGAACATGCGCAGCGATTTGTCGTAGAGCCCCTTGGGCGAGGAATCCTCCGCACTATCGTCCGCCTGCCCCATGAAGGAGACGGCCGTCCGCAGCGTATCCATCGGATGAGCTTTGGGGTTCAGCATGCCGATGAGCTTCAGCATCTCCGGCGCGACGCCGCGCTCTCCTTTTCGGCTGCATCGAACGCCTCAAGCTGCAGCCTTCGTCGGCAGCTCCTTGTTCCAGATGAGATAGGCGACCTCCTCCCACCGGCATTTGGTCGCCAGATCCTGCACCGCATAGCCGCGATAGGTGAGCGAGTTCGTCTCCGGCATCACCTTCGACACCGCCGTGTCGTCGGCGACGACGCCGGCGAGGCCGTATTTCACTTCTTCCGACATGGTTCGTTCCCTAATCCTTCGGCGTGTCGCCGACCTGGAAATTATACAGCGACTGATCGAACTGGTTGTAGTCGTGATAGCGCAGGAGATCGTAGAGATCACGCCGGTGCTGCATGATCTCGAGAACGCCGTTCTGGTCGCCGTCCTTCAGGATCGCATCGAGGCCCGTTCTCGGCGCCGAACATCGCGAGCCGCAAGGTCGTCACCGGATAGATGACGAGGTTGAAGCCGAGACGCTTCAAGTTCCTTCTTGTTCAGGAGCCGCGATTTTCCGAACTCGGTCATGTTGGCGAGCATCGGGACCTTGATCGCCTTCCTGACCGCTTCGAATTCCTTCTCGTTCGCCATCGCTTCCGGAAAAATCATGTCGGCGCCGGCATCGACATAGGCCTTCATCCGATCGATCGCCTTGTCGAGGCCCTCGACGGCGCTGGCGTCCGAGCGCGCAATCAGGATGAAGTTCGGATCGCGCCTGGCGTCGGCGGCGGCCTTGCACCCGCTGCACCATCGTCGCGACGTCGACGACTTCCTTGCCGTCGAGATGGCCGCAGCGTTTCGGCATCACCTGGTCTTCGATGTGGCAGGCGGAGATCCCCATCTCCTCCATCGTCCGGACCGAGCGCGCGGCCGACATCGGCTCGCCAAAGCCGGTGTCGATGTCGATGATCGTCGGCAGGTCGGTGACGCGCGCGATCTGGTGCCCGCGTTCGGCAAATTCCGTCAGCGTCGAGATGCCGATATCGGGCAGGCAGAGATCGGCCGACATGACCGCGCCGGAAATATAGACGCCGTCAAAGCCCTTCCTCTCGATCATCTGCGCGCAGAGCGGATTGAATGCGCCGGGGAATTGCAGGAGCTTTCCGGACTTCAGGGCTTGGCGCGGAAATCGGCGCGTTTCTCGGCGGCGTGTTTTTTGGTGAAGAGCATCACGGTTTCTCCTCATCCTGAGGAGCGGCCCGTTGGCCGCGTCTCGAAGGATCATTTGCACGCGCGGCCCATCCTTCGCGACGCGCATCTTCGATGCGCTCCTCAGGATGAGGAAGTTCTATTTTGCGACCTGGTGTATCCTCATTCTGAGGAGCCGCGGAGCGGCCGTCGCGAAGATGGGGGGCAGAGCGACGGCCTGACACCTCGCTTTGACAAGTCCCTCAGTGCGTTCCCGTCACCGCGAATGAGCGCTCCTTTCTTCGCGCGGCTCCAGCCTTTGATTCGCCGTTCATACGCGACCATTTCGATCATATCGATCGAACGGCTCGCAATAGACGAGTTCAACCGGGCGCCTTGTGAATGTGTAGGCGTGCTTGATCGATCCCTTCATTGTGCGCCCATACGCGCTTTTCGGGATCGCCGCCGCGATGCAGCCGATATAGTGGCATGCCGTCGGCGCAGCAAAGCATGTAGACGTAACCGACCGGCCTGTTGCTCATCCTTCGCGACGCGCATCTTCGATGCGCTCCTCAGGATGAGGTTTGATGAACGTTGCAACAATTAGGATCCTCATCCTGAGAGCGGCCGTCAGGCCGCGTCGCGAAGGATGGGCCGCGCAAACCATCGCTAAAAAATCCCCTTCGCCGGATTCTCCTGCAAATACCCTTTCGGCGCGACGGGATTCAGCGCCATGCACCTCCGCCGCCGACGAACTCGGCAAGCGCTGCACCAAATCCAGAAACCGCGCGGACTCGTCGGATCGAGGATGTCATCCGTCAGCGTCCGGAACTTCCTGAATATTCCGCGCCGGCCGAACGGCCGTGCGCCGAACGGGTGCGCGTTGGCGATGCCGAGCTCATCGACAAGCGTCGAGCCGTCTTCGAACGCGATGACAACCTTCGCGCCGAAGGCTTTCTCCTTCGGATCGTGGGAGTGATAGCGGCGCGTCCAGTCCTTGTCTTCGACCGTCGAGATCTTATGCCAGAGCCGCACGGTGTCGGCGCGCTTCGCGCGTTCCGGCGCATAGGAGCGCACATGATGCCATTCGCCGTCCTGCAGCGCGACGGCGAAAATGTACATGATCGAATGGTCGAGCGTTTCGCGGCAGGAATTCGGGTCCATCTTCTGCGGATCGCCCGAGCCCGTGCCGATAACGTAATGCGTGTGGTGCGAGGTGTGCAGAACGATCGACTTCACCTTGTCGAAATCCTTGATCTTCTTGCCCATGCGGAAGGCGAGATCGATCAGCGCCTGGCTTTGATATTCCGCCGAGTGTTCCTTGGTGTAGGTCTCGAGGATCGCGCGTTTGGCTTCGCCCTTCGCCGGCAGCGGCACATGATAGGTCGGCTCGTAAGGGCTGCCGCCCTTGTCGCGTTCCGTGCGGCCGTTCAAGATCCAGGCGAGCGGCGCGTCTTCGCCTTCATAAGCGGGGCTCGGCGCGCCCTCGCCCCTCATGCAGCGGTCGACCGCCTCGATCGCCTGCTTCGCCGGCATAGGCCGGCGCGAACGCCTTCCAGCTTGAAATCTCGCCCTTCCGCGACTGGCGCGTCGTGATCGTCGTGTGGAGCCCCTGCTGCACCGCCTGATAGATAATCTCCGTCGGCAGACCAAGGAGCGTGCCGACCGCCGCCGACGCCGACGGGCCGATATGCGCGATATGGTCGATCTTGTGTTCGTGGAGGCAGATCGCTTTCACGAGGTTGACCTGAATCTCGTACCCCGTCGCGATCGCCGCGCACGAGCGCGCGTCCGTCCTTTCCCATCTGCTGCGCGACGGCGAGCACCGGCGGGATGTTGTCGCCGGGGTGCGAATAGTCCGCGGCGAGGAACGTGTCGTGGAAATCAAGTTCGCGCACCGCGGTGCCGTTCGCCCACGCCGCCCATTCGGCGCAGACCGTCTCGTCCGCCGGCGCGCCGAACAGGGTCGCTCCGCCCTTCCTTGCGTGAGCGTACGCCATCGCCCGCGCCGACTTGATGGGGGAGCGATTGAGCGAAGCGATCGCGACCGAGGCGTTGTCGATGATGCGGTTGATGATCATGTCCGTCGCCTCGGCGTCGACCTCGACCGGGTCGGCGGCGAGTTCGGCGAATTTCCACGCAAGCTGGTCCTCGCGCTTCAGATGGTCCTTCGAGCGGTGCGCGCGGACGGCGTGGGTGATCATCGGAGATTTCCTTTTGAACAGAACGGGTTGGCCGGGCCGGCTGTGCGGTCTCGCCAGTCAAAATCGGGCGCTATGAATGCCCCGCCGGCGTCAGGGTGTCAAAAGGAACGGCGCGTCCTGCAAAAGCGGCAAATCGCCTCCGGAAAACTGCCGCTTGACAGCTTACTATCTTGCGGTCCCGACCTAAGCGACCAATCGGTCATAGTCGGCGTGGCTGCCTATCCAGAACCAGCCAAAGCCGTCATCAAGTTTCAGTGCGAGCGCGCGGTAATGGAGTCCGACCCGCGCCGACCAAAGGTCATCTCGTATCCCCTTGAAGTGTAAAGAAGGATGCCAGGGATCGCGCTTCAGCAGATCGAAATTCTTCTCGGCGAGCGCCTTAACCGTCGGCGGAAGCGCTTCATAGCAATGCCAAAAGGACGACGTCGCGGAATGTTTCACAACGGGCGCGATTTGCCTTCAGCCAATTCTCTCCTGGCGCTGTCAATCAGCTTGCCAAGCCGTCCGGCGTCATAATCGCTTTCGATCTGCCTGTCCCATAGCTCCGCATGGAATTCAGCAAACCACTGCGCCAACTTGCGCCGATCGCCGTCGCTAAGCGCCGCGATTTCCTGTTCGATTTTTTCAAGCTTGGTCACGAAGCAATGATAGCAAGAAATGTGAAAGAATCCAACACGACAGCCCCGATCGCTCATCGTGGCCGGGTCCAGCCTACCACCCGCCGCCGCCGCCGCCTCCCC
The DNA here is from genome assembly GCA_963765165.1 of uncultured Alphaproteobacteria bacterium. Lineage (GTDB taxonomy): Bacteria > Pseudomonadota > Alphaproteobacteria > Caulobacterales > Parvularculaceae > Amphiplicatus. Next base: position 56,222 of record CAVXVQ010000002.1, read on the forward strand.
CGCCGCCGCCGGACGAGCCGCCGCCGAGGAGCCCGAGGAGCCGGAGCTTTTCGGCATCGAGTTCGAAACGCCGCTTGAAAGGTTCGAGACGAGCGCGCTGCTCATGCCCGCAAGGCTCCGCCCGCCGCCGTAATTTCCGTCGCCCAGCCCGGGCGGTAGTCGGCGGCCTCCTTCGGCATCAGCGCCTCGAAATGCTCCGTCCACGGCTTTTCGACGCCAAGCGCGATCGCATAGGGCAAGAACCGTTCATAGCGCTCGACGGTCATCGGCGGCGGCGCCTCGCCCCCGACTTCGACGGTGTTGAGGTGCATCTCCTCGGCGGTCTTGAGGTAAAGCCGGAACCCTTCGATCGCGGTCCGCGTCTCCTGCCCCTTCGGCGTCGGCGCCGGGAGGAAATAGGCGCCGGCGAGAGTCATCGCCGCGAGGCCGGCGACGACGAGCGTGTGGAGGCTCGTCCATGTGAGCGCGAAATTTGCGGCGAGAACGACCGCGCCGACCGCCGCCGCGACCGCGAGAATGAGCCAGGGCGTGTTCCAGCGGAAATATTCGGCGCCGTAGCTTTTCGCGAGCGATTTCCTGAACTGCTCATAAGCGCTCGTCAGGGTCGCATTGTAGTCCTTGCCGAACGAAAACTTGCCGTCGCCCGCCATCAGGCGCGCTTCAAGCGCCGTCTTCGCTGCGCTGAGATTTCGTCCCGCGGGACCGCCGGGCGCCCTTCGTCAATGTGGTCACGCGCTTCTTCTTGTCGACGTCGATCGTCGACACGTTTGCCGATCGCGAGATTGATAAGGCTCGCGATCAGCGCGTCATGCCCCGACAATCCGCGGTGATAGATGTAATGCGTCGCAGCGGGCGAATGATCCGCTGGCGGTTCATAACGCGCGAAGACCGGGCCCTTTGGCGGATCGCGCCCGACCCGCTCGAACATCACGAGAAAATAGCCGCCAATGAGCAGGAAGGCGGCGCCGAGAGTGATCGCCGACGCATTCTCCGCCCACCATTCGCCGCGCGCATCGGCGGCCGACGGCGGATCGACGACGCCCTTGGCGACGCCGACCGAAATCGTCATGCCTTCGCCCGGGTCCAATCGGCGCCGTCGCGTTGAAATAATGCGCGCCGTCGGCAAAACTGTAACTGTAATCGCGTCCGCTGGCGCCTTCATGCGCCGGTGTAGGCAGCGTATTGCGTCGCCGGCGCGCCGCCGGGAAGCGTCACGACGGCACGCGCGCGCTCGATCGGGAACGCCCAGAAATTGCCGGTCGCGTTCCAGTAGAGTTCGTCATAATCGTCGAAATAGCGGACCTGGTTATTCACTTCGTAGGTCAGCGCGTAACGGTGCGGCCCGTCCGCGAGATAGACGTCCGCATCGCCGATGCGGATGCGAAAGGCGTTCCCTTCCTTTTCGATCGCATAGGGTTCCTTCTCGCCGTCGCGCGTGACGCTTATGACGTCGTAGACGTAAGGGAGTCGTCGCGCGCCTTTCAGGAAAAAGCGCGGCAGATCGCGGAAGATCCCGCGCTGGATCTGATAGCCCTCCGACGCGACCGAGATCGTCTCGGTGACGAGGATGTCGCCGTCCGTTTCAACGTCGATCGCAACGTCGAAATTGGTGATCTGTTCTTCGGCGTTCGCCGTCTGTGCGAAGACAGCTGCAAGTGCGGCAATGAAAAGCGTGCGGATGGCCATCGCTTTCAGCACACCCGAATCGCAGGCGCGACCCGCTCGCCATCGGCGATCTCGAAATAGGCTCGCTCCTTGAAGCCGAAGAGCGCCGGCGACGACATTCGACGGGAACGTATGCACGAGCGTATTCAACTCCCTGACCGCGCCATTGTAGAAGCGCCGCGCCATTTCGATCTTGTCTTCGGTTTCGGCGAGCTGGCGTTGCAGATCGAGGAAATTCTGGTTGGCCTTGAGATCGGGATAGGCTTCGGCGAGCGCGACGACGCGGCCGAGTGGCCGTGCGAGCGCGCTTTCCGCGGCGCCGCGCGCTTTGGGATCATCGCCCGCCGCCATCGCGGCGCTCCTCTTCTCGGCGATCTCCTCGAACAGCGCGCGCTCATGCGCGGCGTAGCCTTTGACCGTAGTCACAAGCTGCGGGATCAGGTCCGCGCGGCGCTTAAGCTGCACGTCGATGTCGGACCAGCCATTGTCCGTCAGCTGCCGCTTGCCGACGAGCGTGTTGTAAAGAACTGCGACGCCGATCGCGAGGGCGACGACGACAGCGATGAAGATGACCGATGCGTTCAAAGGGGCCTCCCGCCTCGTTTCGGCGTAATTTGCGCGGGTTCGCGCCCGGTATCAATCGCGCGCCGACTACGGAAAGAACAACAGCTTCACCGCCATCGCCGCGAGGACCGCGATCAGCGCGCGCTTGATGAATGTCTCGCCCTTTTCAATCGTCGCGTGCGCGCCCATCCAGCCGCCGACCGCCGTGCCTGCGGCAAGCGCCGCGCCCGCCTCCCACACGATCTCGACCTTCGACGCAAAGACGAAGAACGCGACCGTCGTGAAGACGAGCGCGATGAAAACCTTGTGCATGTTGACGCGCACGAGATCCAAACCCATCACGCGGTAGAGAATAGGCATCAGCAGGAACCCGACGCCGATCTGGATGAAGCCGCCCCAAAATCCGGCGCCGACCATCAGGACATGGCCAAGGACGAGGTTCTTCGCTTTCGACGTCGCGTCGGGTTTGGGCTTTGATTTGTCTTCGCCGGTCGCCATCAGGATCATCACCGCGACCATGACGGCGGCGACGGTGCGGTTGAACCAGACGCCGTCGAGCGAGACGCCCAATTGCGCGCCGAAATACGCGCCGACCGACGCCGCTGCGGCAAGCGTCGCCGACAGGCGGAAATCGGAAAACCCTTTCGAGCGGAACGACGCGACGGCGCTCAACGACTGGACAATGATCGCGATCCGGTTGGTGCCGTTGGCGACGGGTCCCGGCAATCCCATGAACACCATCACCGGCACCGTCAGCAGCGAGCCGCCGCCGGCGATCACATTGATCCAGCCCGACGCAAAGCCCGCGACGGCGAGAAGCGCGATCTGCCAGAAATCAAGCGTCATCGCGCGATCGCATCACCAGATCGTCTGTACGCCGAGTTTGGCGATTTCCGGATCGCGTGTCACGAGCGGCATTTGACTGAGGATCGCCTGCGCTGCGAGGAGCCGGTCAAAAGGATCGCGGTGATCGGTTTCCAAACGCGCGGCGTGGCCGGCATGCTCGGCCCGCAAGGGCAGGTCGAAGAATCCCGATTCGCGGGCGATCGCAGAAATCGGGCGGGCGATAGGGGCCAAGCCGGCCGAGCGCGGCCTTCCATTCGATTTCATAGACGGAGATCGGGCTGAAAAACCGCGCTCCTTCGGCGTCGTGGATCGCTTCTTTCGCGCGCGCGCTGAGATGGGGCGAATCGTGGAGCCACCACAGCAGTGCGTGCGTGTCGAGCAACATCGCCTAAGTCTTGTCCCGATCAATGTCAGGAAACAGCGGTTTTTCCGCCCATTTGGCGTCTTCCGGGTCCGGCGCGAAGACTTCCGGTCCGGGTCCGGGGCCTGTCCAGCCGTAAACGTCGCGGAGAATTCCTGGCTTGCGGTAGAATGGACGGTTGAAATTCTCGAGCCGGGCCACCGGCTGGCCATTGCGGGCGATGATGACTTCCTCGCCCCGTTCCGCTGCCTCGATAAGGGCGGAAAGCTTGGCCTTGGCCTCGGCGATATTCATCTGGATGGTCATGCGTGACCATATAGTCTGACCATATGGTCAAGTCAAGAATTTACGCCTTCCGGGTCAGCGCATAGAGCGCCACAAAGGCGATCACGACGACCGCGAAGGTGACGACCGCCTTGAGAAGATCCTCGCTCCACCCCGCCCAGAGCGCGGTGACGGCCGCGCCCGCAAGCACGATGACGGCGAAAAACAGAACCCAGCGCATCGGACCGGCCATGGGAAGCTCCCTCAGATCAGCGGCGAGACTTTAACACGAGCCTGGCGCCGTGTCCGTTAACGGCGCTCGCTTGACGCCTCAGACGCGCCCGGACTTCAGCGCTTCGTCCAACATCAGGCGCACAAAGCGCCGATGAAACGGCAGGATCACGCGCAGGTAGGTTCGGCCGAGCAGGTTATGGGTCTTCACCGCCGTCGAGATGATGATCGACGGGCCGGCCGGGCCCGCGCGCCTCAGCAGCGACACGCGAAAGTCGAGATGCTTGTCGTCGGCGCCGGCCAGGATCTCGTCCAATTGAAGACCGTAGAGCCGCCAGACGCCGATCCTGTCGCCGACGACATACTGCCGCCGCGCATCGATCGCATTTCGATTGCGATCGGCGCCGGCTCTGATGCCAAACGGCGCGACGAGCAGGTTCCGCAGGCGCATCATCTCCACGACGACGCGCGGCGGTCGCGCGAAGACGCCCGCATAGAGTTCGATGATCGACGCATCGACGCGTTTCAGCGGCGCTTCGAAGGCGTCGACATAGTCGGCGCCCGGCAGGCAGGTCGCGAGATCTCCGTCGGAGGGCGGCGGGCAGGCGCGCGCCTTCAGGGCGCCGCTCACGCTCGCACCCCCGCCGCGAGCGCGACGAGGAAGGCGACTTCAATCAACACCGTCAACGGCGCGCGGACGCCGAGATACCATGCCGGCGCGCCGTCGCCGCGGCGCGTCGCCTGAAGATCGTCGACGAGGAGGACGATGATCAGCACCATGATGGCGATCATTTTCATCTGGGCACCGCCGGGCGCGAAAAGCGGCAGCGCGGCGAGCATCGGCAACGCGGCGCCGATCAGTGCGCGCGTCGTCGGCCCTTGCGGCTTCATCACGGCGACGCCCCAGCGAACGCCGCCAAAGAAGATCAGGAGCGCGGCGCCGTAGAGCACCAGAAACGCCTCTGCCTTCGCGGCGTTCAGCGGATCGGCGATCATCGTCAGTGCGGCGGCGAGCAAGGGCGCCGCGCCGAGATAGGCGAGGAAACTTGCAGCGCCGGTCATCGGGATTTGCGGCTGCGCCGCCGCTTTGTCGCTCATCCTTCGAGATGCGGCCCAGGAGGGCCGCTCCTCAGGATGAGGAACTGCCGGATTGAAACCATCGTCCTCATCCTGAGGAGTGCGAAGTGCGTCTCGAAGGATGCGGCGCGGCTGGCGGCGGGTCAGTTCGAGGACGTCTGCGTGGGCCATAGTAGTCTCCCTGTTTTGATCCCCTCACCCGCATCGCTTCGCGATGCTGGCCTCTCCCAAGGGAGAGGCGGGCGCCTCACCTCTCCCTTGGGAGAGGTCGAAACTGCGAAGCAGTTTCGGGTGAGGGTCATTATCAGACAACGTTACTGGGACCTCTTCTTCAAAAACGGACTCAACAACTCCACCGCCTTCGACCCCAATCGGATCAGCGGCAGCAATTGCGATTTCGGGACGCGGTTCATCTGGTCGTACCAGTCATTCAAGAGATCGATCAGCGCTTTCAGCTCGGAGAGGCGTTTCACCGCGGTCCCGGAAATTTCCGGATCGCGCGCCGCATCGTCGAGAAAGGATTTTAGATCGTCCGTCACCGGATCGATTTCGCGCGCTTTCCGGATCGCGACGATTTTCGACGTCATCTCCCAGACGTCGCTCTCCGCCTCGAAGAAGTCGCGGCGATCGCCGAGAACCGGCGCGCGGCGGACAAGCCCCCAAGTCGTCAGATCACGGATCGATGTCGAGACATTGGAGCGCGCGATCATCAGCGTGTCGGCGATCTCCTCGGCGTTCATCGCGCGCGCCGCGACGAAGAGGAGCGCGTGGATCTGCGCGACCGACCGGGAAACGCCCCAAGTCTGGCCCATGTCGCCCCAGTGCAGGATGAAGCGCTGGATCGCGGGGGTAAGCGTGACGGGGATTTCGGTAATTTCTGTCATGACAGAAATATCGGAACGATTTGGACAGGATACAAGGGACGGGATGCCGCATCGCGCTCCGGGCCCATCCTTCGCGACGCGCGCCTGACGGCGCGCTCCTCAGGATGAGGATTTTGAGCGGCGAAACCAGAAACTCCCCTCATCCTGAGGAGCCGCGAAGCGACGTCGCGAAGGATGGACCCGACCCCCACTGTTTCACGTGGAACATATCCCATGTTTTCAACATTCCCACTTGACTTTCAGTCGTGGGAGTGCTAGGAACCGCAAAACTTCGTGGGATTTATCCAGATGCCGACCATTGACGAGCTGATGAAACGGGCGGAAACGCTGGCCGAGCGCGACAAGCTCTCGCTGTCGACGATTTCCCGCAAGCTGCTCAATGATGGGAAGGGCCTCGCCCGCCTGAAGGCCGGCGGCCAGCTGACCCTCAAAACCATGGACCTCGCGCTGACGCGCCTTTCGGCGCTCGAACGCGGGATGAATCCGGACGAGGAACGCTTTCCGGCGGGCCTTGAGCGGAAATTCGTCCCCCCGGCCTCGAACGGCGAATACGCGCGCGGTTCAAGCCCCAATTCACGGGCGATGTCGCATCTCGACCGCCTCGAAGCAGAGGCGATCCACATCATGCGCGAGGTCGCGGCGGAGGCTGAAAACCCGGTGATGATCTATTCGATCGGCAAGGACAGCTCGGTGATGCTGCATCTCGCGGCGAAGGCGTTTCACCCCTCGCGCCCGCCCTTCCCGCTCCTGCATGTCGATACGACGTGGAAGTTCCGGGACATGTACGCCCATCGCGACCGCATCGCGAAGGAGCTCGGGTTCGACCTCATCGTTCACATCAACGAGGAAGGACTCAAGCAGGGCGATCGGCCCGTTCACGCACGGCTCGGCAGATCCACACCGATGTGATGAAGACGCAAGGCCTGAAACAGGCGCTCGACAAATACAAATTCGACGTCGCCTTCGGCGGCGCCCGGCGCGACGAGGAGAAGTCCCGCGCCAAGGAGCGCATTTTCTCGTTCCGCTCGGCCCAGCCATCGATGGGACCCGAAAAATCAGCGTCCGGAGCTTTGGGTCATCTACAACACGCAAATCAACAAGGGCGAGTCGATCCGCGTCTTCCCGATCTCGAACTGGACCGAGCTCGACATCTGGCAATACATCTATCGGGAGAACATCCCGATCCCGACGCTCTATTTCGCCAACGAGCGCCCGGTCGTCGACGCGCGACGGCGCTCTGATCATGGTCGATGACGACCGCATGCCGCTCGGCGAGCGGCGAGAAGCCGCGAGATGGAAATGGTCCGGTTCCGGACATTAGGCTGTTATCCGCTGACCGGCGGCGTGCGCTCGACGGCCGCGACGCTGCCCGAGATCATTCAGGAAATGCTGCTGACGACTTCCTCCGAACGCCAGGGCCGCATGATCGATCACGACCAAGCCGCGTCGATGGAGAAGAAGAAGCAGGAGGGGTATTTTTAGGGATTGGGCATTGGGGATTGGGGATTGAGGATTGGGATTGGAAAAGGATCGAAATGACGGACAGCACGGCAAGCCTTGAACAAGTCAAATCGCATCGCGACCTTCAGGTCTGGCAGATGTCGATGGACCTTGCTCAGGGCATTTATCGGCTAACTGCTCAATTCCCCAAGCAGGAAGAATACCGGATCACGTCGCAGCTCATCCGTGCTGCGATCTCAATTCCCGCGAATATCGCCGAGGGCAATGCAAGGGGAACGCGCAAGGATTATGCGCACTTCGTCAGCATCGCGCGCGGCTCGACGGCGGAACTGGAGACCCTGCTCCTGCTGGCGCAACGCGCCGGCTTCGATCGCGAAAACGCAATCGCTCCGCTGCTCGAAACAAACGAGCGAGTCGGCAAGATGCTGACGTCGCTGCGGGCGCGCCTGACTGACCATTCCGCGCCGAGGTCGCCATGACCCACACTAACCAAAAGACGGCTGAGGTGGTTGGGCGCAATCAAATGGCCGACGCGCGGAACGCGTTTCCTAATCTGACCAAGTTTGAACGCTTCGCCGCTCTGCTTGCCGTCATTGAAAACCAATCCCCAATCCCCAATCCCCAATCCCCACTATGAGCCACGCAACCGCCAACGCCGCCGAGGACATCCTCGCCTATCTCGACACGCACGAGAAGAAATCGCTGCTCCGCTTCATCACCTGCGGCGCGGTCGATGACGGCAAGTCGACGCTGATCGGGCGGCTCCTCTACGACACCAAGCTCGTCTACGAGGATCAGCTGGCCGCGCTTCAAAGCGACTCGAAAAAGTTCGGCACGCAAGGAGAGCGCATCGATTTCGCGCTTCTGGTGGACGGGCTCGCCGCCGAGCGCGAGCAAGGCATCACCATCGATGTCGCCTACCGCTTCTTCTCGACCGAAAAGCGAAAGTTCATCGTCGCCGACACGCCCGGCCATGAGCAGTACACGCGCAACATGGCGACCGGCGCCTCGACGGCCGATCTCGCCGTCATTCTGATCGACGCACGCCAGGGCGTGCTCACCCAGACGCGGCGGCACAGCTATATCTGCTCGCTGCTCGGCATCCGGTCAGATCGTCGTCGCCGTCAACAAGATGGACATCGTCGGCTACGCGAAGGACGTTTCGACAGGATCGAAGCGGCGTATCGCGCCTTCGCCGAGCCGCTCGGGTTTTCATCGATCGTCTGCCTGCCGATTTCCGCGCTCGAGGGCGACAACATCCTCGCCAAGAGCGCGAACACGCCCTGGCACAAGGGGCCGGCGCTGCTGCCCTATCTCGAAACGGTGGAGGTCGCTTCCGACTCGGGCGAGGCCCTTCCGACTGCCGGTGCAATGGGTCAATCGTCCCAATCTCGACTTTCGCGGGTTCTCCGGCACCATCGCCTCGGGCGTCGTCGCCGTCGGAGACGAAATCATCGTGCTTCCGTCAGCCGGGCGAAGCCGCGTCAAGTCGATCGTCAGCGAGGACGGCGCATCCGAAGCTCGCCGGCGTCGCACAGGCGGTGACGCTTTGACCCTGTTCGACGAAATCGACATCAGCCGCGGCGACATGATCTGCGCCGGCCGCGCGCCCGCCGAGCAAACGGACCAGTTCGCCGCGCACGTCTTGTGGATGAACGACGAGGAGATGATTCCCGGCCGGCAGTATCTTCTGAAGACCGCGACGCGGACGTCGCCGGCGACGATCACCGAGCTGAAGCACCGCGTCAACGTCAACTCGCTGGAGAAGCAGTCGGGCAAGACGCTGGAGCTCAACGAAATCGGCTTCTGCAATCGTTTCGACGGCTCGCGCCGATCGCATTCGACCTTACAAGCATAATCGCGAGACCGGCGTCGTTCATCATCATCGACAAGCGGACCAACAACACGGTCGGCGTCGGGATGATCGATTTCTCGCTCCGCCGCGCGCAAAACGTCCACTGGCAAGATCTCGACGTCAACAAAGAGGCGCGCGCCAGGGCCAAGCACCAGCGCCCCTGCATCCTGTGGTTCACCGGGCTTTCGGGGGCCGGCAAATCGACGGTCGCGAACCTCGTCGAAAAACAGCTCTGCGATCTCGGGCGTCACACCTACACGCTCGACGGCGACAATGTGCGCCACGGGCTCAACAAGGATCTGGGCTTCACCGATGCCGATCGCGTCGAGAACATCCGCCGGGTTCGGAAGACTGCCAAGCTGATGGTCGATTCCGGCCTCATCGTCCTCGTCTCGTTCATCTCGCCCTTCCGAGCGAACGGCGGATGGCGCGCGAGGCGCTCGAAGGCGGCGAGTTCATCGAGGTGTTCATTTCAACGCCGCTCGCGGTCTGCGAAAAGCGCGACGTCAAGGGGCTTTACGCCAAGGCGCGCCGCGGCGAGATCAAGAACTTCACCGGCATCGACAGCGATTACGAGGCGCCGGAAAATCCCGAGATCACGCTCGATACGTCGAAGACGCCCGCCGCAGAAGCGGCGACCGCGATCGTCGACTACCTGAAAAGGAACGGCTATCTCGGCTGACGCCTTTTTTTCTGAAGAAGTCGGCGCGGCTGTGATGAATCGCACAGCCGCCGATCCCGGTCGGCGCCATTCTGCCTTCACGGATGACGGGGCCGGATCAGCCCTCCACATACGCCCTAACGCTCTCTCATCCTGCGTAAACAAAAGCGGCCGGCGCCCCCGGCCGCTTTTTCATGCCTTCCTTGCAACCGGGTGACTAATCGATGCGGACAGTGACCAACATCACAGACGCTTCCAACCGACGCGCTATCGTCGGCGTTGCGGATGACGGGGCTCACCTGACGCCCCTTCCTGAAACGCCCGAAGCCGCGTCATCCGGGGGAGACACGGGCCCTGTCACCAGGGCCGGTGGGATTGGGGGAGTGGGGAAGCGGTCGGCGACGCCGGCCGTTTCCTGCATTTCCGATTTTCGGCCGGCTTTCGCCGGTGGCGTTTGTGTCGCAGCAAAACCTGCTAAGGTCGTCCTCTCTCCGGAGGGCGCGATGGCCCCACCATCGAAGGCGGCTGAACGAACCTATCTCAATCGAATCATTTCCGGCGCGGCGCTGTTTGGGCCTGCGTCCGGCGATGATGTCGGCGAATTGTCGCGCGCGGCGAGGATGATCGCCATCCCGCGCGGCAAGGAAATCGCGCCGCCCAAGGGCCGGGACGCGGAAATCTACGTCATAGAAACCGGCGCGGTCGCCCTGCTCGATCGCGAGCCGGGCGCGGACAAGGCAATTCTCGTTGCGATTTACGGGCCGCGCGACGCCGCCGGCCTCGGCGCCGCCGGCGAGCATTTTCGGCCCGACATTGGCGCCAGCCGCGGCGAGTGGCGCGCGCTGACCAACGTCACGCTCGTCGCCATCCCCGTCGCTGATTTCCTTCGCGTCTGCCGGCGCTCGCCTGAGCTCTCCGAAGCCTATATCAGCGCGCTCGCAAGAGAGCTCCGCGATCTTGCGGCGCGGATCGCCAGCTCGCTGCAAAGTCCCCTCGAACAGCGCCTCGCCTCCTTCTTTGCAAGGCTCGCCGCCATCGAGACGGGCAACAACTGGGAGCCGACCGCAAATATCGGCCGCATGCAGCAAACCCTGGTCGCCGACATGCTGGGCGTTTCGCGCGAGCATGTGAACCGAACGCTGATCATGTGGGAGAAATCGGGCCTCATCTTTCAGGCGAAGAACGGCGACGTCGTCATCGAGAACCGCAAGCGCCTCGGCCAGCTGGCCGGCGCAAGGCGTCCCGCTCCGGCCGGGCCTATCGATAATGAATGGATCTGGGAGATCGAGGCGAACCTCAATCATGGCCTTAACAGCGCTGCGCACGATCTCGCCATGGAAGGCGTCAGGCGTTCCCCGCGGGACGATCGCTTCAAATATTTCGCCGCGATGTCGATCGCGCGAATGGGCGCGCTGAAGGAAGCGCTGTCGCTCGTCGAGTCGTTCAAACTGACGACCGACGCGCCAAACCAGGACATCGCATCGATCGGGCCGCGACTGCGCCGCGACCTCGCTTTTTCAAATCCGGCGGGCCCGGACATGGGTCTCCTGCGTCGGTCGGCCGAAGGCTATGAGACCGTATTCAAGGCGCTGAAGACGACCTATCCCGGCGTCAATGCGGCCTCGACCTATGCGATGATCGGCGAGACCGTCGGCGCCCGAGCCCTCGCCAAGGAAGTCGGCGCCCTCGCCTCCGCGGCGCTTGACGAACTCGACGAGGACGACCCGAGCTATTGGGAGCGTGCGACACTCGCCGAATGCATGCTGATCGAGGGCGATCGCGCCGGCGCCGCGATTGAATTCACCGCAGCGACCGGCGCCGTCGATGCGGCGCCCGGAAAGATTGCAACGACGCGCAAGCAGCTCCGGCGCCTCAAGGCTGCGACGAAAATCGATGACGCCTGGATCGACAGGGCGGCGCCGCAAGGCGAAGTGCTCTACTTTTCCGGACCGTTGGCGTCCGCTGGCGAGAGCGGCTCGAAAGCCTCGGAGCGCTTGAAGGCGAAGTTCGACGATTTCCTCGACGGCCGACGCGTCGCCGCTGCGATCGGCGCCCTGGCCGCCGGGGCCGATATCGTCCTCGCGGAGGCCCTGCTCGACGCTGGCGTCGCGCTGCATGTTCATCTGCCGCTTGCGCCAACTGATTTTCTTGCTTCATCGGTCGCGCCTTCGGGCGAAGATTGGCGCCAGCGCTTCATCGCCTGCATCGAACGGGCGCAGACAATCGAATGGACCCGCCGAACGAAGCCCTCGCGCGGCGCCTACCGCCTCGGATCGAGGATCGCGATGGGGCGCGCCATCCGCCTCGCCGATGAACTCTCAACGACCCCGTTCGCCTATTTCGCCGTGCAGCGCGGCCGGACGGCTGCGGACTCCGTCAGTCACGAGAATGCGGAATTGTGGCGCTCGCTCGGACTTGGCTGCGACAGCGTCCTCGACGACTGGGCGCCGACGTCGCCGCCGCGCGGCGTCGATGCGGCGGCGACCTACCGCGCCGCGCTGATAGTTGACGCGCCGGTCGGCGATGCGGCGACGGCGTCGGCGCTCTTTCAGTCCAGGGCGGGCGGTCTGGGCGTTTTTGCGTTCAAGTCGACTTGCGATGCGCTCGCAGCCGCGCGCGCCGCCGCCGCATCGAAGGACGGCGCCAAGGCGAAAATCTGGCTCGATATCGGCATCGTCGATGAAACGACGAACGCCGGCCGAGAGGCTTTTCCGGCGGCGCTGGTCACCGCTTCCTGTCGACCGCTCACGACGCCGGGAAAAGCCTATGCGAGCGAAGGCTTCGTCTGCGCCGCCGCGGCGACGCCCCAAACGTCTCAGCGCTTCGAATATATCGGCATTGCGGCGACCGATGAAAAGCTCGATCCATGCCCGCTCTTTCTCGTCGATCTTTGATGTCGTCAAAACTTGGCGCGGCGCCGTTTGGCGTCTAGCATGACAGCGAAATGAAAACCGGAGACCTGCGATGCGCGACTTCACGAAATTCTATATTGACGGAAAATGGGTCGAGCCGCACGGAAAAGGCCGGCTCGACGTCATCAATCCAGCGACGGAAAAGCCGTTCGCCGTCATCGCGCTTGGCGACGAGACCGACGTCGATCGCGCCGTCAAGGCCGCCCGCGCCGCCTTTGATTCCTTCGCCGCGACTTCGGTTGCAGACCGCAAAGCGCTGCTGACGCGGATCATTGAAGAATATTTGAAGCGCAATGAGGAGATGGCGAAGGCGATCACCGAGGAGATGGGCGCGCCGAAGGGGCTCGCGCTGCATGCACAGTCGGCCTCCTCGCTCGGGCATTTCCAGACCGCGCTCAACGCGCTCGACGAAATCGAATTCGAGAAGGACAACGGGTCGCACTGGCTGGTGCGCGAGGCCGTCGGCGTTTGCGCGATGATCACGCCGTGGAACTGGCCGATGAACCAGATCTCGTGCAAGGTTGCGCCGGCGCTCGCCGCCGGATGTACGATGGTCTTGAAGCCGTCCGAAGTCGCGCCGGTCTCCGGCCATCTCTTTGCGGAAATTCTCCATTCGGCCGGCGTGCCGAAAGGCGTCTTCAATCTGGTGCACGGCACCGGACCCGAAGTCGGCGCCGCGCTCTCGCGCCATCCAGAAGTCGACATGGTCTCTTTCACGGGATCGACACGCGCCGGCGTCGAGGTCGCGAAGAACGCCGCGCCGACCGTGAAGCGCGTCGCACAGGAACTCGGCGGCAAGTCGGCGAACATCATCCTTGACGACGCCGACTTCAAGAAAGCGGTGTCGCGCGGCGTCATGGCGATGATGAACAATTCCGGCCAGTCCTGCAACGCGCCCTCGCGCATGCTGGTGCCGGCGAACCGCATGGACGAATCGATCGCCATCGCGAAAGAGGCGGCGGCGAAGGTGAAGGTCGGCGATCCGAACGCCGACGGCACCGTCATCGGCCCGGTCGTCAGCGACGTTCAGTGGAACAAGATTCAGGGGCTCATCAAAAAAGGGATCGACGAGGGCGCCGAGCTTGTGACGGGCGGCGCCGGACGGCCTGAAGGACTTGAGCGCGGCTATTATGTGAAGCCGACCGTGTTCGCGCGGGCGAACAATCAGATGACGATCGCGCGCGAGGAAATTTTCGGGCCTGTGCTGACAATCATTCCGTATAAGGATGAAGACGACGCTGTCGCCATCGCCAATGACACGCCCTATGGCCTTTCGGGCTACGTCTACAGCGGCGACATCAATCATGCGCGCAAGGTCGCAAGGCGACTTCGCGCGGGGAATATTCATTTGAACGGCGCCGGCGTCGACGTGACGGCGCCGTTCGGCGGCTACAAGCAGTCGGGCAACGGCCGCGAATGGGGAACGCATGGCGTCGAGGAGTTTTTGGAGACGAAAGCGGTGTTGAAGCCGCAGGCGTGAGGAGATGAATGTGAACCGCACGCCACCCATCCTTCGAGTTGTTAATATGAAAATTCCTCATCCTGAGGAGCGATGCGAAGCATCGCGTCTCGAAGGATGCGACACACGCTGGATGCGATGACCGACTCGCCGACGATCATCCCCGTCAAACCCGCGGCGGCCGTGCGCGCGCTCTACACCAAGAAGCGATACGAGGAAGAGTATCGTCGTTCGATCGACGATCCGGCGGGCTTTTGGAAAGACGTCGCGACGCGCATCGACTGGGTGACGGCGCCGACGAAGATCAAGGACGTCTCGTTCAACAAGAGCGACTTTCATATCCGCTGGTACGAAGACGGCGCGCTCAACGCCTCGTTCAACTGCATCGACCGGCATCTGCCCGACCGCGCCGACGACGTCGCGATCATCTGGGAAGGGGATGATCCCTCCGAACATCGCCATATCACCTATGGCGAGCTTCACGCCGAAGTCTGCCGGATGGCGAACATCCTGAAGGCGCGCGGCGTCAGGCGCGGCGACCGCGTCATCGTCTACATGCCGATGATTCCGGAGGCCGCTTACGCCATGCTCGCCTGCGCCCGGATCGGCGCCGTTCATTCGGTCGTCTTCGGCGGCTTCTCGCCGGACAGCCTTGCGAGCCGCATCGACGACTGCAAGCCGACCGCGATCATCACCGCCGACGAGGGCCTGCGCGGCGCAAAGAAGATACCGCTGAAACGCAATGTCGACGCGGCGCTTGCGAAGACAGATGGCGTGCGACTCGTTCTCGTTGTCAGGCGCACCGGCGGCGCGATCGATTTCACCAAGGGACGCGATCTCTGGTGGCATGAGGCCCGCGACGACGTACCGCCGGACTGCGCGCCCGAAGTGATGAACGCCGAAGACCCGCTGTTCATTCTTTACACGTCGGGATCGACCGGCAAACCGAAGGGCGTCCTCCATACGACCGGCGGCTATCTCGTCTACGCCGCCTTCACGCATGAGGCGGTGTTCGATTACCGCCCCGGCGAGATTTACTGGTGCACGGCCGATGTCGGCTGGGTGACGGGACACACTTACATCGTCTACGGACCGCTGGCGAACGGCGCGACGACGTTGATGTTCGAGGGGATCCCGACCTATCCCGACACATCGCGCTTCTGGCGCGTCTGCGAAAAGCATGAAGTGAACATCTTCTATACGGCGCCGACGGCGCTGCGCTCGCTGATGCGCGAGGGCGATGCGCCCGTAGACAAGGCTGACCTTTCGTCGCTGCGCCTTCTCGGCACCGTCGGCGAGCCGATCAATCCCGAAGCCTGGCTCTGGTATTACAGGACGGTTGGCAAGGAGCGATGCCCCATCGTCGACACCTGGTGGCAGACGGAAACCGGCGCCGCACTGATCTCTCCCCTTCCCGGCGCGACCGATTTGAAACCCGGTTCGGCGACAAATCCTTTGTTCGGGATCAGGCCCGCTCTCGTCGACGCTGACGGAAAATTCCTTGACGGCGCGGCGAGCGGCAATCTCGTTCTTCTCGATTCATGGCCCGGGCAGATGCGCACGGTCTATGGCGACCATCAGCGCTTCATCGAAACGTATTTCTCGACTTATCCCGGCATGTATTTCACCGGCGACGGCGCAAAGCGCGACGAGGACGGCTATTGGTGGATCACGGGGCGCGTTGACGACGTCCTCAACGTCTCCGGCCACAGGATCGGCACCGCCGAAGTCGAAAGCGCGCTTGTCGCGCACCCCGAGGTCGCGGAAGCCGCCGTCGTCGGCTATCCGCACGACATCAAGGGGCAAGGCATCTATTGCTACGTCACCTTGATGCAGGGCGCGGCGCCGTCCGAGAAGCTCGAGACCGAACTTGCCGCCTATGTCAGGAATGAAATCGGCGCCATCGCAAAACCCGACGTCATCCAGTTCGCGCCGGGTCTTCCGAAGACTCGGTCGGGTAAGATCATGCGCAGGATATTGAGGAAGATCGCCGAGAATGATTTCGCCAATTTAGGCGACATTTCGACTTTGGCGGATCCCGGAGTCGTGGATGATCTGGTGAGAAACCGGAAGTCGGGGTGACGCGGCATTCAGCTAATCTCGTTTGACGAGGCGCCCTCGTGTAGTTGAACTTCGCTAGCGACGAGCCCCTTCGATGAATGACGGAGCGCCCATGCCGAAGATCGATTTATCGCGCGCGCCGCGCAAGATGGGATCAGCCTATCCCTCGCCCTTTGACGAGCCGTGCCGCTCTCGCGCACGTCTCCAGCTCGGCGACGCTGGCGGGCTCACGCAATTCGGCGTCAATCTGATGACGCTGTCGCCCGGGTCGTGGTCAAGCCAACGCCACTGGCATTCGCATGAAGATGAGTTCATCCGGGTGATCGATGGCGAGATTGTCCTCGTCGAAGAGGGCGGCGAAACCGTTTTGCGCGCCGGCGACTGCGCGGCGTTCCCGGCGGGCGCTGAGAACGGCCATCATCTGCAGAACCGCAGCAAGTCCGACGCGATCATCCTCGAAGTCGGCACACGGAACGAAGAGAACGACGCCACGGACTATCCCGGCATCGACATGCGTTATGAACCGGGCAAGGGTTACGTCCGGCGCGACGGGACGCCGTATTGAAATGCAGTCTGTCCGCGTTCCATCCTTCGAGACGCGCATCTTTGATGCGCTCCTCAGGATGAGGAAGTGTTCAATAAATCAAGAATATCCCTCATCCTGAGGAGCCTTGCGAAGCAAGGCGTCGCGAAGGATGGGCGGCAAACGTCAACCCCGAGTCGCCTCGATAATCGCCTTCGCGCCCTTATCCAAAAGTTCAAGCCCAACCGCGCGGCCGAGTTCGCGCGGCCGATCGATCGGGCCCTCGCGCGTCGCTTCGACCAGGGTTGCGCCGTCGAGGCTGATCACGGCGCCGCGCAATTCGAGGCGCGAGACCAAGATCGCCGCATGGCCGGCAATCGGCGCGTTGCAGTGGCCGTTCAGCACCCAGAGCATTTCGCGTTCGGCTTCCGCCGCGGCCCGCGCCTCGGCGTCGTCGATTGCGGCGAGGCGTTCGCGCGTCCGCCATGCGTTCGCCGGACATTCGACGGCGACGATCCCCTGTCCCACGCAGGGCAGCATTTCATCGAGAGTCAATAACCGGCTGATGCGGGCCGATTGTCCGATACGCGACAATCCCGACGCCGCCATGACGAGCGCGTCGGCGGGGCCGACCGTGCCGCCGTCCGGCAATTTCTGCGGGATGCGGTTGTCGAGTTTGTCGAGGCGCGTATCGGCGGCGCCGCGGAAATGAATGACCGCCGCTTCCGGAAAGAGGCGCTTCAGGTACGCCGCGCGCCGCACCGAATTGGTGCCGATCTTTTTCCCGGCGAGCCGGTCCCGGTCGATCGCTTCAACGCCGACGCCTTTCGGCAGGATGAGCGCGTCTTCCGCCGCCTCGCGCTTCAGATACGCGCCGATGACGAGCCCCGGCGTCTCTTCATCGCCCGGCATGTCTTTGAGCGAATGCATGCAGCAATCAAGCTCGCCGCCGATCATCGCGGCGCGGAGCTCCGCGACGAAGGCGCCGCCCTTGCCGCCGTGTTTTTCAAGCTTGCTCGTCTGATCGCGATCACCCGAGGGCGTAAACCGGACCGCTTCGGCGCCAAGCCCGGCATGCGCGCGCGCGAGCAAACGGACGACTTCCGCCGTCTGCGCGAGCGCCATCGCGCTGCCTCTGGTCCCGATCTTCATGGTCGCCTTCTAGGGCAATTTCGCACAGGCTGGAAAGCAGGCGCCGAAGGCGCTTGCGGCGAACGGGCGCGGCGCGGCAATAATGCAGCCGCATTTCCGGGAGGCGATCTGATGACGAAGACCCTGTTGGCCGCCGTTTCCGCGGCCGCGCTCGTTCTTGGCGCGGCGCAGGCGCAGACGCATCCCGACAAGCTCCTTTGGGGCGACACCCATCTTCACACGAATTTGTCGACCGACGCCTATTTCCTGAAGAACCACACGGCAGACGCCGCCACCGCTTATCGCTTCGCCATGGGCGAGCCGGTCGTCAACGCCTATTCAAGGGCCCGCGTTCAACTGAAAACGCCGCTCGATTTCCTCGCGGTCAGCGACCATGCCGAGCTTTTGAGCGTTCCCTATAATCTCTTCAGCCTGAAGGACCCGCGCCTCGCCAATACGCGCCTCGGCAAGAAGCTCGCGGAGCTTTTTCATTCAGGCCACGCCGAAGACGCGTTCGGCCTCTTCATCCTGGCCATCAACGCCGCCGGCGCGCCGGAAAGCGAACGCCCGAAAAAGATCGGCCCGCTGACGGCGCTGCGCTGGCGGTTTGAAGATCTCGTTTCGGCGCCCAATATCGAGGCGCGCGCGCAGCGATGGCTTTTGTCCGATCCCTCCCTCATCGCGGAACTCTATAATGACGAAATATTCCGCACGGGCTGGACGTCCAACATGGACGCTGCAGAGAAATACAATCGGCCGGGAAAATTTACGACGCTTGTCGGGTGGGAATTCACGCCAACGCCGAACGGCGCAAATCTCCACCGCATCGTCCTCTCCCCGATGACCCCCGCGACGGCGAAATCGTTCCTGCCCTATTCGTCGAATGACAGCGGCAATCCTGAAGATCTCTGGAAATGGCTTGCGCAAACGAAGGAGAAGACGGGCTCGGATTTCGTTTCGATCCCGCATAATTCGAATATATCAAAAGGTCGCATGTTCGCGACCATCGACAATGACGGCCGGCCGATGACGGCCGAATATGCGCGCCTGCGCGCCGCCTGGGAGCCGATCGTCGAGGTGACGCAGATCAAAGGTACGTCTGAAACACACCCCGATTTGTCGCCGCAGGACGAATTTGCAGGTTTTGAGTTTTTCAGGGTCCTGATCGAAGGCCGTCAGGGCGTCGACAACACGCCGACGGTCGCCCCTGCCGATTATGTTCGCGGCGCGTTGAAGACAGGTCTCGAACTCGAAAGGCAGCTTGGCGTCAATCCGTACAAGCTCGGCATGATCGGCTCGACCGACTCGCACAGCGGCCTGCCGTCGGCTGAGGAAGACAATTTCATGGGAAAATTCACGTACAACTCCGTCCCTGAAACGAAAGACTACAAAGTTGCGGGAATAGTCTCGGGCTGGGACATGTCGGCTTCGGGCCTCGCCGCCGTCTGGGCCAAGGAAAACACGCGCGAAGAAATTTTCGCGGCGATGAAGCGCCGGGAAGTCTACGGGACGACAGGGCCGCGCATCGCCGTCAGATTCTTCGGCGGATTTGGTTTTGCACCCGAGGACGCGGCGGCGCTCGACCTTCCCGCTGTCGGCTACGCCAAAGGCGTCCCCATGGGCGGAGACCTCACGGCCGCGACGACGGCGCCCTCATTCCTCGTGCAGGCGGTGAAGGACCCCAAGGGCGCCAATCTTGACCGCGTGCAGATCGTCAAAGGCTGGCTAGGATCCGATGGCAAAGCGCGCGAGAAAGTCCACGATGTCGTCTGGTCGTCGGGCCGGGAAATCGGCGGCGACGGCAGGCTCGCTGCAGTCGGCGACACGGTCGATCTCGCCAGCGCTTCCTACAAGAACTCGATCGGCGCCGCGGAGCTTTCGATGGTGTGGGCCGATCCAGAATTCGATCCTGCCCTGAGCGCGTTTTATTACGTCCGCGTGCTCGAAATCCCGACGCCGCGAAACTCGCTCTACGATTCCGTCGCCATGCAAAAAGCGCCGCCGGCCGGATATCCGACGACCATCCAGGAGCGCGCCTATACCTCGCCGATCTGGTATTCGCCGGTAAAGGACTGATCATGTCGAAAATTTTAAAAGACCCGCTCGTCCATTTCCTCGCCGCGGGAGTCGCATTGTTTCTGATCGGCAACGCCATGAAGCCGCCGGCAAAGACGGTGGACCCGATCATCGTCGATCGCGAGGCGCTGCTCTCTTTCATTCAATATCGGTCGAAGGCGTTCGAGCCCAATGCCGCCGCCGCGCTCCTTGACGGACTCGACGCCGCCGCCCGCAAGCAGATCGTTGACGACTACGTTCGCGAGGAGGCGCTCGCACGGGAGGCGGAAACGCTCGGGCTTGACGCCAACGACTACGTCATCCGTCAGCGCATGGTCCAGAAAGTTGAATTTCTCGCGGAGTCGACCGCCGTCGTGCCGGATCCGAACGACGCCGATCTCGCCAGCTATTATGAAGCGAACCGCGACCGCTACACGTCGCCCCCGGCGGCGACGCTGGCGCATGTGTTCATTTCCTTCGAAGGCAAAGACCGTGCGGCGGCGCGCGCCGAGGCCGAAGCGATGCTCGAGACGCTGAGGACCGCGAAAGCCGGATTTAACGACGCGACGAGGTATGGCGACCGGTTTTTGTTCCACAAGAACTACGTCGATCGCACGAAAGACTATATCGCAAGCCAGCTTGGTTCCGATGTCGAACAGGCCGTCTTCGCTGAAGACGGCGCGCTTGACGAATGGCGCGGCCCGTATCAATCGCAATATGGCGAGCACCTGATTTTTGTGACGGCGCGCGCGCCGGCGCGGCTTGCGTCTCTCGACGAGATCAAGACGGTCGTCAAATCCGACCTCGCCGAAGAGCGCCGGCAGCAGGCGATCGATCGCGCGATCGACGAAATGATCGCCAAATACCCGGTCGAAAACAGGCTGGGGACGCCGTAATGCGCGCTTTTCTCGCCGCCTTCGCGTTCCTGCTCGCCGCCGCCGGGCAGGCGCAAGCGCATGATTCGCGCCCGCTCTTCATCAAGCTCGTCGAGCAGAACGACGGACGCATCATCCTGCGGTCATCGACCCCGATGATCGTCGACATCGTGAATGCGCCGCTCGTCACGCTTCGCGACCCCTGCAAGGAGCTTTCGCGCATCGCCGGCAATCCGCGGCGTC
Source organism: uncultured Alphaproteobacteria bacterium (assembly GCA_963765165.1). Classification (GTDB taxonomy): domain Bacteria; phylum Pseudomonadota; class Alphaproteobacteria; order Caulobacterales; family Parvularculaceae; genus Amphiplicatus. Next base: position 77,350 of record CAVXVQ010000002.1, read on the forward strand.
AGCAGGCGGTCTATGAATGCGCGATCAAGGACGCGCACATTTCCATCGCATGGCCCGTCTACAATCCCTCGCTCAGCGCCGTCGTCCGCGTCGCCTACGCGGATGGCGAGACGAGAACCGCCATTCTCGATCCGGCGGCGACGGAATGGACGGTTCCGGCGCCCGAAAGCTTTGTCGGCGTCGCAAAAAGCTACTTCATTCTCGGAATCGAGCATATTCTCGGCGGGATCGACCACCTGCTCTTTCTCGCGGGCCTCCTCATCATCGCCGGGACGGTCCACCGTACGCTTTATACTGTCACCGGCTTCACGGTCGCGCATTCGATCACGCTTGCGCTCGTCGCGCTCGGCTTCCTCCAGGTTTCGGTCCCGGCGGTCGAGGCGGTGATCGCGCTTTCGATCGTCTTTCTCGCGACCGAGATCGCGCGGGGCGATAAGACAACGCTCGCGTGGCGGCGCCCGATCCTTGTCGCGAGCGCCTTCGGCCTCGCTCATGGCGCCGGTTTCGCCGCCGCGCTCGGCGAGATCGGGCTGCCGAAGCGGGAGACGGTCGCCGCGCTCCTGTTCTTCAATGTCGGCGTCGAAGCAGGTCAAATCGCGATCATCGCCGCGACATTCGGGCTGATGGTGGCGTTGAGCCGCATGGTCCGGCCCGCGCGCGCGCTATCGCGGCTCCCCCTCGTTTCGCAGACCGCCGGTTACGCTCTCGGGATCATATCCGCCTACTGGTTCGTCGAACGCGTCGCCGCGTTGTTCGCGGCCTGATTATTCCGCGGGCGCTGCACGCGCGCGATCGCTCCAGCCGCGCCGCCAGGCTCGCCAACCCTTGCCGGAAACAGTCTTGATGTCCTTGCCGACTACGTAAAGGCAGGGCGTCAGGATCAACGTCACCGGCATGCAGAAGAGGACGCCATAGGCGAGCGACAGCGCCATCGGTTTCAGGAATTGCGCGATCGCCGCCTGCTCGAAGATCATCGGCGAAAGCCCGATGAACTCGGTGACCGAGGTCAGGAAGATCTGGCGGAAGCGCGACACGCCAGCGTCGAGCGCGGTCGCAAGCCCTTCCTCTCCCTGTTCGCGGAACTGGTTCATCTTGTCGACAAGGACGACGTTGTCGTTGACGACGACGCCCATCGCGGCGATGGCGCCGAGATAGGAGAAAAGGCCGAACCCGGTGCCGAACATGCCATGGCCGATGATGGCGCCGACCATCGCGAACGGGATCGCCGACATGATCAGCATCGGCTGCACATAGGAGCGAAAGACGATCGCGAGGAGCGCGTACATCCCGAAGAAAGCGAGCGTCAGAAGTCGAATGATCTCGGCGAAGAACTCCGCCTGCGATTCCGCTTCGCCGATCTCCTCGCGGGTGACGGTCGGATAGTTGGCGTCGAATCGCGGGAAATAATTCGCTTCGAGTTCGCGCATGATGTCGACGCGCGCTTCACGGTCGGCTTCCGCTTCGACCAGGATCGAGCGCTGGCGTTGGCGGCGATCGAGCCCGGTAACGCCTTCGTCGAAGGACAGCTCCGCGACGGCGCCGAGCGGAATTTCGCGCCCGTCCGCTGTCCTGACCCGGAATTCGTCGAGGCTCGACAGCGAGCGGCGCGCCTCCTCGGGATAGCGGACATAGACGCGTACATCGTCGCCCTCGCGCGGGAGACGCTGCGCCTCCTCGCCGAAATAAGCCTGACGAACCTGACCAGAGAGCGAGCCGAGGGTAATCCCAAGGCGTTCCGAGCCAGGCTTCAGATTGAGCCGCAATTCTTCATTCGCCGCCTCTTCGCTGTCACGAACGCTGCGGACCGAAGCGAACGTCACCAGCTGCGCCTTCAGATCGTCGACGGCGGCGCGAAGGTCGTCCTGGTTTTCGCCGATGAGCGCGATCTGGATCGCCGCGCCCTGATTGTTGCCGGAAAGTTCGAAGCTGATCTTTTCGGCGTCGGGCACGTCGCCGAGAAGCTCCTTGGCGCGGGCGGCGATCTCCTTCGAACCGATGTCGCGGCTTTCGGGCGGCGTCATCGATACATAGGCGCGGACGACATTCTCCTCGACGGCGGTCGCCCAGCTTCGGATGACACCGTTGGAGTTCTCGCCGGTGTTGGGATCGAGGACCGCGAGTTCTTTGGTCTCGATTTCGAGCTGCTGGCGCGCGACGTTCAGCTGCTCGGCGACTTCTTTCATCCGGTCAAACGGCGTCGATTGGGGAAGTTCGATCGAGGTGACCATGAAATCGCCTTCGACCTCAGGCATGAAGGTCTGCTTGATCCGCCCGCTCGCCATCAACCCGATCGACAGCACGAAGACGCCCGCGAAGATCGCGAGGGTCAGATAACGGTGCGCGATCGCCGTCTTCAACAGCGGCATGTGAATCTTGTTGGCGACCCAGAGAACCGAATGCGCGCAGGCCTGCTGCGCCGCCATCATCCGCCCGACGATGGTGTTCGACGTCTTCGGCAGATCGACATGCGCGAGGTGCGCGGGAAGGATGAGCAGCGATTCAATCAGCGAAAAGACGAGGGTCGACATGACGACGATCGAGATCGCGCGCGTGAACTGGCGCGCGTCGCCGGTGATGAGCATCCAGGGCGAAAACGCCATCATGGTGACAAGCACTGATGCGACCAGCGGTTTCAGGACGAGCTGCGTCGCGAGAATCGAGCTTTCGACGCCGCCCTTGCCGCCTTTCTCCGCCTGCTCATAGACCGCCTCGCCGACAATGATCGCGTCGTCGACCATGATCCCGAGGACAAGAAGGAAGCCGAACACCGACATGAAGTTCAGCGATACGCCGACATAAGGGAGGATGAAAAACGCGCCGGCGAACGCCGTCATCACGCCGGCCGTCGCCCAGAACGCCACTTTCGGGTGCAGCGAGAAGAGAAGCAGGACGAAGATGAGGAAGAAGCCCTGCGCGGCGTTCGAAAAGAGAATATTGGTCAGCGTCCCGAAATCCTCCGCCTCATCGTAAAAGAGACGGATGCCGACGTCAGTGGGCAGTTCGGCGCGCATTTCCTCGATCAGCCCATTAACCGCCTTCGAGGTCTTCCAGATATTGAATTCATCGGCGGTCAGCACGGTGACGAGGATCGAGGGCTCGTCATCGAGCCGGTTATAGACATTGCGGTCTTCAAAGCCGTCGATCACGGTCGCGACGTCGCGCACGCGGACGACGCCGCCGTCGGCGGTCTCGCGAATGACGATGTCGCCGAAGTCAAAGCTTGAATCGGCGAGATTTCGCGCGCGGAGCTGAAAATCGCCATCGCCGGTCCTGACCCGTCCGGAGGAGGCGTTGAGGGAGGTGCCCTGCACGGCGCGCGAAACGTCGGCGAAAGTCAGCCCGAACCGGCGCAGCGCTTCTTCGGAAACCTCAACCGAGACTTCCGGCCGGCGCGCGCCGACGATGATCGTGTTAGCGCCGCCATCGAGAAGGGCGATGCGGTCGCGAAGCTTCATCGCGGTGTCGCGGAGCACCTTTTCCGAGGCGTTCCCGTGCACCGACATGATGATCGACCAGTTGCGCTGGACTTCGCGCGCGACCTGCGGCGGCTCGAGACCCTGCGGCAATGTCGAAATCGCATCGACACGGGTCTTGACCTCGGAGGTCAGCACATTGACGTCGGTCCCGGGCTTGGCAAACAGGCGGACCCAGCCGAACCCTTCGCCCGCTCGGCTCCGCACCCAGTCGATGCCGTCGAGGTCGGCCGTCGCCTCTTCGATCCGGACGACGACTTGCGATTCCATGTCTTCGGGCGACGCGCCGGGCCAGACGGCGTTGATGAGGACGGCGTCGCCGCGTCCGGCCGGCCAGAATTCCTTCTCCATCATGAAATAGGACATGAACCCGCAGGCGACGCAGGCGATCATCATCAGATTGCCGGCGACCGGGTTGCGGGCCCACCAGGCGACGATCCCTTTCATCATGATCGCCTCCTATTTCTTTTTCTTCTTGTCGGCGTCTGTGAGCGTCGAAGGCTCTTCCTTTTCAGGCGGCGGCGCATTGATGTCGCGGACCTTCATGCCGTCGCGCGGGCTCGGCAGAAACGATGCGACGACTTTTTCACCGGCTTTGAGACCGTCGCTGAAGAAGAGCGTCGTCGGATCAGCCATCGTCGGCGTCACCTCGCGCGCCTTGATCGCGTAGTCGTTGTCGACAACATAGATGTACTGGTTCTTCTTGAGCGCGCTGCGCGGAATGGCGATGAGGCTTTGCGCCGCGCCGCTGTCGATGCGGATGTCGACGAAAAGACCGGGGGTCAGCGGCGCACCGGCGCCGAAAGGATCGACAACTTCGACAAGTCCGTAGACGAGACGCGTCGTCGGATCGACAGTCGCTTCAATTTGCGCAAGCCGGCCTTCCCATTCGCGCAATTGACCGCCGACGACGGCGGAGAGGTGCGCGACAGGTGCGACGCCGTTGTCTCCTGCGACAAAGCCGGGCGCAAGTCCGAGAACGGCGAGATCGGGATCGGTGAGCGGAATGCGCACTTGCGCGATATCGACCGCGAATACCGACACGATGGTCGCGCCCGGCGAAATGAAGTCGCCGACATTGGCGAAGTCTTGCCTCCACCCGGCCGTCGAACGGCGCGCGGATCTCGGTGCGTTCGAGATTGAGCTGGCTTTCGTTGACCGCCGATTCGGCGGTTCTAAGGTCAGCGAGCGCGGCGTTCACTTGCGGCTTTTGCAAGGTCAGATCAGAAGGGTCGCCCTCAAGGCCCAAATCTTTCCAGTCCCGCTCCGCGAGATCGGCTTCCGAGCGCGCCCGCGCAAGCGCTTCGCGGGCGCGAGCGACCTGGCCGCGGCTTCTGTCGACCGCAAGGCGATATTGCGCCGGGTCGATCCGGGCGAGGATGTCGCCCTTCTTGACTGCGGCGCCGGGTTCGAGCGTCGGCGCGATCTCGATGATTTGGCCTGCAACCTGCGCCGCGACGTCCGCTTCGTTCTTCGATTTCACCTGGCCTTGCGTCGTGACGCGCAAGGTCGTCTGTTCAGCGCGCGCGGTCGCGATTTCGACCGCGATCGGCAGCGGCGCCTCGGTGCTCTTCTCGGGCTTCGGCGCGGTCGCCAGCATCACCATGAACCCGCCGACGGCGCCGACGATGACCAGGAAGGGCGCAGCGAAAATGACGGCCTTGCGCGCAAGGCCGCCGCGGGTTTTCCGGCCGGTCAATTCAACCATGCTCGCTTCGGCCCGCACGTCCATGGGGCCCTCTACTTTCTGCGCGTTACCTTTTGTCGTTCGACGCGAACGGTTTTTGCGCAGCCTGATCTGTAATCTCGCCTTATTGCATTGCAATCTCACTAAGGCGTGATTTCGCCGGAATGCGCCCGCCGAAGCGACAATCTGATGCGGTAACGCCCGGTTAAGGCCTGTTAACGCCGTGTTTTTCACCTCTCAGGGGAGCGGCGCATCGACGCGGCGCAGGTCCGGCATTTCAGAACGCGGGGACCGATCCGCCCAAGAGCGATCTGACCGGTTCGCAGCGTCATCGCGCCACCACGAGTTCGACAGGCATCGAATGCGGCGTAAACCGCAACCGATCCGGCGTGATATGATGCCTCCGGCTTCCGCGTCGCTCATCTTTGAGCGGACGTAAAATTCGAATTGCTTTCAACCGGTGCTGCGATCGCTTCGGGCCCGAAGGCGTTCCGCTTTAAAACCAATACGACTTCGACAGGCGCTGGATGAACAAGGGCGTCGAGGACCGGCGCATGGTGACGGTCCAGTTAAGCGCGCCGTCGAGGCTCGCCTTCGCCGACTGCTCCTCGATCGCAAAGCCTTCGCATTCAATCCGCACCCAGAGCGTCGCCTCGGTCGAGCGCGCGGGAACGCCCGCCCGGATGATGAGGGAGTTGCCGCGCGCAAGGACGTCGCCGCCGGCGGTGCGGAAGACGTTGAACGTCTCCTTGGTGTCGGCGTTGTGGAGCCGGCCGCGCAGCGCGCCACGCCGGATCATCGCCTCGATATCGTCCGGTACGCCGTCGGCGAACGCGACGTCGATCTCAACGACATAGCGCGCCGCCTGCTCGTCCTGCACGTTGACGAGCGGGCCTGCGTCCGCGGCAAAACTGGCGTCGACAACGCCATCCGCGATCCTCGCTTCGCGGTTCATCGCGACCGGTTGAAGGTCGGTCGCGCCTGTTCCCGCCGACTGGAGGGCGCCCGCAAGATCGGCCGGCACCGCCGTCATCAGCACCGCGAGAAGGCCAAAGCCTTGCGCAAAGGCGCCCTGACGCGTGATCGGCTGGAAATAGAAAACGGAGAGCGCGCCGCCGGCGATCAATCCCAGAACAACCATCCAGAGCGGAATGTTGGTGAACCCGGCCAATTCGCCGAGCGCGGCGACCCACTGGTTGACCGTGTAGAGCGACGACGCTTCGCCTTTTTGGCGGTAGTCGGTGACGAGCGCCGCGACGATGCCCGCGGCGCCGGCGAGACCAAGCCCCGTAATGTCCATGAAGCCGTAATCGCCGGGCGTCTTGATCCCGCGCTTTGCGCCGTACGCCATGAAGATCCCCTGACCGCTACGCCCCTGCGGCGACTATTAACCAGAAAGGGGAACCCGGCAAAGAAAAACGCCGGAAAGGCGATCAGCGTCGCGCCGGGCGCGCGCGTCCGAAATCGACGTTGAAGAGGTGTTCGAGCGTCGTTCGCGGAAGGCCGCTTTTCACATAGTCGTAGGGCGTCACGTTCACCGCCTTCAAAAGCGCGCGCTCAATCTGTAGCCCCACTCCATCCGGGCGCGCCGTCACGTCGAGGTCGATGACGTTGACACAGGCGAGATCCTGCTCGAACGAGCCGATGGTTTTGAGACCCCCGCCGCAGGCCCAACCGAGGATGATGCGGTTGACGCCCTCATGGGCGACGATGAGCGCGGTCTTCCATTTACGGCGCGAAATAAGCCGCTCCATCGCCTCGGTGATGCGTCTTTCCGCATCTGCGAAGCGCTCGCCGCCCGGCAGGAAATCGGCGTCGGGGTCCGCCGCATCATCAAACGAAAAGGCGAGGCGCGCCGCCAGTTCTTCGCGGCTTTCCGCGACAAGCCAGCCGCTTTTCAGCTCCTCAAGCCCTTCTTCCGGGCTCGCTTCGAGCGTCCGCCCGTCAAGGACGATCGCGGCCGTCTCGACCGTCCGCGGCAGGCCGGAATGGACCGCAACATCGAATTCGACGGATTTGAGGGCGTCGCGGGCGGCCTGCGCCTGGGCGCGCCCCTCCTCGGTCAGGCGAACGGTCCGGGGGTCCGAAAGCCCCGGGGCGAAATAGTCGACATGCCCGTGCCGCATCAGATAAAGGCGCCGCCGGCCCGTTCCGTCCATCGAAAGCTCCCACAACGCCCGCGCGGGGCATGATCGATAGGGGACGAAAAGTCCATTGCAGGGCGCATCTACCCTGTTCCCAATTTCACCTGGCTGGTGATAGTGTCACGTTTACGGGGTTTGGTGCGACGAGGGGCCGCCAACGACATGAAGTTGCGTCCGCCGCCGATATTTGCGTGCGCGTTCCTCGCGCTCGCATCGGCTTATGCAGTCGGATTCTATGCGACCGTCTGGACGGATCCAGACGCGGCCGAAAGCCGTTTCGACGCCTTGCGCAAGGGCGGGTATCCGGGCGCGGCGGTCGGCTATGGCGCGCGCGTCATCGACCTTCGTCGCGAGGCGGGCGTCGCGGAAGAGGAGCTTTCCGCTTTCAAGGCGGAAGTCGCCGCCGCCGCCTTCGACTTCGCGCCGCTACAAGGAGAGCGCCGCGCTCTATGAAGAAGCGCTCGCATCCGACTGGTCAAAGAAGCTGACCGACGTCGAGCGGGCGATCGTCGAGGACAAGCTTGCGCGCTCGCGGCTGATCGAGCGCGACGTTGCGCGCGCGGTGTCGATCTATTCGGAATTCCTGGAACTCTCCGGCGACGCCTCCTCACGCGCCGAGGACGCCGACGAAAATTCGATGGAGGCGTTCTACGCCGGTCTCATCGCCGCGTCGGGAACCTTGTTCACCGAAACCTTAAAGCCGACCGGGAACCCCGAATATTTCTCCGGCGCGCGCGAAATGAAGCTCGCCGCCGCGGACGACATGATGAAGATCGGCGCGTACTTCGCGCTCGGCGAGGACGGACTCTATGCGGCGGCCGGCCTTCTCTCCTCCGCGCTCGCCATCCGCAACGAAATTCTTGGGCCAGATCATCCGGACGCGGTGCAAATCGCGCTGATGCTCGGTCCCGTGTATCAGCGCATGGGGCGTCTCGACGACGCGGAAAAGCTTTATCTCGACGCGTTCCACGCGCAGGAAAAGGCGAAAGGCGCGAACAGCCCTGAACTCAGCCTTTACATCAAGCTTCTCGCCGGCGTTTACGAGCAGCAAGGCCGCGCGACGGAAGCGCAGGCCCTGAACGAACACATGCGCGCGCTGTTCCGTGACGCCTTCGGGTCGCAGCGCTACGCCGCGAATCGCATGCGCGACCGCCGGCTCGACATCGACCGCCCGGTCTCGCAGCAGTTTCCGCTGAACGCCGCCTATACGCCGACTGATCTCGTGCGCGCGGTCGCTTATTCGATCCCGCTGTCGAAGAACCCGGATGTTGAAGAAATGACGATCCGCCTCGCCGCCGATCCGGACGACGATCCACGCGAGGCCAATCTTCCCGCGCGGCTCGCGCAGCTGATTTCGCTCTGCCGGGCGGACTCGGGCGAGCGGAGTTCGCTTCGCTCCGGCTATCGCGCCTATCAGACGCAAAAGGATCTCTACGCCCGCAATATCGATCTCGGCACGGTGACGCCGCCGGGAATTTCGGAGCACCAGCTCGGCCTTGCGACCGACATCGACGTCGACGGGCGGCTGATGCGCCACTCTGACAAGACCTATCAGTGCTTTGAAGAAAACGCCTTCCGCTTCGGCTTCATTCTCTCCTACCCGCCCGGCAATAATTATCTGCCGGGCAAGGACACCTACGAGCCCTGGCACTGGCGTTATGTCGGCATCCGCACCGCGCAGATTTATCGCGAAGCCGGTCCGATGAATAAGCCTCAGGAATTCCTCGCCGCTCTCCCCTGCTATGAAGAACGCGCCGTGTCGGCGACCGCCGGCGAGGACATCTGCCTCGACGAGCCGACGATCGTCGCCGCGAGCGCCACCGTCAAAAACGGCAAGATCGACGAGCACGAGGAAGACGCCTCGGCCCGCAAATTGAATAACCTCCCGCAAGGCGGCCAACGCTAGGCGCAATTGTCCCTGTTCCGGCCGCGCCTGAAGGCCGGAGCGCATGATTAACCTTGATACGCCGCACGCGAAGGCGACGATCGCCTGGCTCGGCGCCAATGGCGCCAGCGCCGGCACGCGCCTCGCGTCCGCAATCGAGACAGCCGGCTATCGCCTCTTTGACCCGCCGACGACCGGGCCGGTCGATATCGTCGCCATCGACCTGCGCACCGGCGGCGGCTCGCCCGTCGACATCGCCGACCTTGTCGGCGCGGCGCGCCGGCTCGCGCCAACCGCCGGCATCCTCATTATCGCCTCGAGCGACGCCGACCGCGAAGGCCGCGCATTTTTGCGCAAGCATGGCGACGTTTGCTATTATCGCAAGGACGTCGCTCCGGTCGTCACCGCTATTCGCGAGCGACTGCGCCTTGCGACGCTCGCCGATGAAATGGGCGAGCGCCTGAAAAGCCTCATCGCCGACGGCCGCACCATCTCATTCAACACGCTCGCTTCGGAAGGCGCGCGCCTTTCGGTCCTCATCGCGGGACGCCCCTCTCCGCTCACCTTGAGCGCGTGCAATGCGGTAAGGGCCGCGGCGTCTCAGACGACCTGCGTCTTCTCGGCGGGACAAGTCATGCGCGCGCTCGACCACAGCCGGTTCGACGGCGCGATCTTTATACCCTCAGACGAGAACGATCTTCTCCTTGCGCTCGCGCGCGCTTTGCGCCGGCATCGCGAGCATCGCCGCCTCCCCGTCATACTCGCCTCGCTCGACGAAGATCTCCTTGACCGATGCGCCGCGCGCGACGGTTTTGACCAGATCCTCGCTGGACATCTTGAAAGCGATCTCGCGGTACGCCTCGCCACAACAGCCCGCCGCGCGCACATGGCGAATGCGATGCGCCGTTTCCTGCGGTCGGCTGAAGGCGGCGGCGCCGAGGGCGCTGTCGGCGCGCGCCTTTTCGCCCATCACGCGATACGTCTCTTCCGCCGGGCGGACGCCACGCGCCAGCCGCTTTCGCTTGTGGGTCTTTCGCTCAGCCCGCGCGCTGGCGAGACGACCGACGCCGTAGCAAAAGCGCTTCTCGAAGCGCAGCGCACCGCATCAAGGCTGGTGCGCGCCGAAGACATGATCGCCCGCCTCACGCCGACGACCCTCGTCGTGCTGACGCGCGGTGCGAACGGGCGCGAGGCCGCAAAGATCGCTGAGCGTCTCGAAGGAGTCATCGCCGGAACCTTGCTGCGCGCGACGCTCGACATCGCCCGCATTGACTCAGCCGCGGTCGAGCGCGCCATCGGCGACAGCGTCGAAACATGCGTCGCGGCGCTCATCCGGCGTCTGCGCAGCATCAGGAATGAGGCGCGCGCGGCCCAGTGAGCGGCCGTCGGCACCGCAAGCGTGATCCCGCGCGCGACGCAGCGTGAGCACTGCTGCAGATCAAGCGCCCGACGCGCTACTCTGCCGCCGCAATCTCTCCCAAGACCGTCAGCACCTTCCGGCAGCCCGTGAGGCGGGTTTTTTCATCCGGCCAGTTTTGCTGGAAGACGAGCTTCTGGTCGGGGCGAAGCTTCACGTCCCACGGCGATTTGGAGATGAATTTCACAAGTCCCACCGGGTTCGCGAACCGGTCGCCGCGGAAGGCGACGACGGCGCCCTTTGGCCCTGCATCGATCTTGCCGACGCCGGCTTTCCTGCATTGCTCCTTGATCTGAACGATCTGCAGCAATTGCTCGACTTCGGTCGGCAGGCGCCCGAAGCGGTCAACGAGTTCAGCGGCGAACGACTGAATGTCATTTTCTTCACGAAGATCGCCAAGCCGGCGATAGAGCCCCATGCGGACGTTGAGGTCGGCGACATAATCTTCGGGAATGAGCACCGCGATGCCGACATTGATCTGCGGCGACCACTGCTCGTCTTCGGCCGTCCGCCGCCCTCGCGAAGCTCCGCGACCGCCTCTTCCAGCATATGCTGGTAAAGCTCGACGCCGACCTCGCGCACTTGCCCGGACTGCTCCTCGCCCAGAAGGTTGCCGGCGCCGCGGATATCGAGATCGTGCAGGCGAGCGTAAAACCTGCGCCAAGCGTGTCGAGGGACTGCATCACCTTAAGCCGGCGTTCGGCGGCGGGCGTCAGCGCCTTGCGGGGCGAGGTCGTGAGGTAGGCGTAGGCGCGCAGTTTCGCGCGCCCGACGCGGCCGCGAAGCTGATAAAGCTGCGAGAGGCCGAAGCGATCCGCATGATGGACGATCAGCGTGTTCGCGGTCGGAATGTCGAGACCGGATTCGACGATCGTCGGTCGACACAGCACGTCGAACTTGCCCTCGTAGAAAGCGTTCATGATGTCTTCAAGCTCGCCGCCGGGCCATCTGGCCGTGCGCGATCTTGAAGCGGACTTCGGGCACGGAGTCGGTCAGAAAGTCCGCGACGCCATCAATATCGGCGATGCGCGGCGCGACATAGAAGCTCTGGCCGCCGCGATAATGCTCGCGCAGGAGCATCTCGCGCGCGACGAGGGGATCGAAGGGACCAATGGTGGTGCTGACCGCAAGCCGATCGATCGGCGGCGTGGCGATCAGCGACAAATCGCGAATGCCGCTCATCGCAAGCTGCAGCGTGCGCGGGATCGGCGTCGCGGTCAGCGTCAGAACATGCGTGTCCGCGCGCGAACTCTTTGAGCCGTTCCTTGTGCTTGACGCCGAAATGCTGCTCTTCGTCGACAACCAGCATGCCGAGGTCGCGGAAATTGATCGCCTTTGGCAAGCAGCGCGTGCGTGCCGATGACGATATCGACCGTTCCGTCCGCTATGCCCGCGCTTTAGCCTTCGACGCCTCCGCTGCCGCGATGAGCCGCGACAGGCGCCGCGACCTTGACCGGAAATCCCTTGAAGCGTTCGGCGAAGCCCTTGAATGCTGGCGTGCAAGCAACGTCGTCGGCGCGATCACCGCGACCTGGCGTCCCGTCATCGCGACGACGAACGCGGCGCGCAAGCGCGACTTCGGTCTTGCCGAAGCCGACGTCGCCGCAAATGAGGCGGTCCATCGGCCGGCCCTTCGCGAGGTCCTCGATGACGTCGGCGATGGCGTTTTCCTGGTCTTCGGTCTCGGCATAAGGAAAGCGCGCGCAGAATTCGTCGTAAGGCCCGGTCGAAGGGGCGATCGCGTCCGTCGCCTGTCATCTCGCGCTTCGCCGCAATGGCGATCAGCTGCTCCGCGAGCATCTTGACGCGCGCCTTGATGCGCGCCTTGCGGCTCTGCCAGCCGGCGCCGCCGAGCTTGTCGAGGCTGGGCGATGGGATCGTCGGACCCGAAGCGCGACAAAAGGTCGATGTTCTCAACGGGCAGGAAAAGTTTGTCGCCGCCCGCATATTCAAGCTCATGCAGTCATGCGGCGCGCCGGCACTTCGAGCGTCTTTAGCCCGGCATATCGCCCGACGCCGTGATCGGCGTGAACGACAAGATCGCCGATGTTGAGGCTCGCGCTTCGGTGAGGAAATTTTCGGCGCGCTTCCGGCGGCCCCGCCGGACGAGCCGGTCGCCCAGGATGTCCTGCTCGGAGATGAAGGCCGCATCGCTTCGCGATGAAACCCGTCTCAAGGCCAAGGAGGACGGTCGAGATTTTCGCTGTGCCGAGCGAGCGCCGAGTTCCAGTTTCAAAGTGCTCGAGGTCGCCGAGACCATGTTCGTCGAGAACAACGCGAGCGGTCGGCGGAGCCTTCCGTCCAGCAGGCGAGATGGACGCGCTTTCCCTCTTTTCGCAGAACGACGATGTGTTCACGACAGCGTCGAAGACATTGGACCTGTTCGGCGGCGCGTTCCGCCGCAAAGGTGCGCCCAACTTTGGCGCCGAACGAAAAGGCCCGGCCGCCTTCCGGTGGCGCGAGAAGGGCGACAAACGCCGCACCGGAACGCTGCCCAAGGCTGCGATGCCCACTCTTTCGCTGAAGTAAAGCGCGCTCCGGTTTCAACGGCCGATAAGACGGCGCGGAAAATTCCGCATTCTTCGAGCGCGTGACGGTCATGTCTTCCGCGCGCGCGCGATAATAATCAGTGATCGCGGCGAAGCGTCCGCGGCGGCGCCTCGTCGGCGAGATGGTCGAGGAAAACGAGCGCGCCCGGCACGTAATCAAGCAGCGTACCGACGCTTTCGTAGATAAAGCGGCAGCCAGTGCTCCATGCCGGCGTGCTTGCGCCCGGCGCTAACCGCCTCGTAGACCGGATCGTCGCTCGCGGCGCCAAAGGTCGCGCGGAATGCGGCCCGAAAGCGCGCGATCGTCTCTTCCGTCAGCAGCACTTCCGTCGCGGCGGCGAGGCGAACCTCGGTCAGCTGGCGCGTCGTCAGCTGCGTTGCGGGGTCGAAGGCGCGGATCGATTCAAGGCTGTCACCGAAAAAGTCGAGCCGCAGCGGCTCCTTCGCGCCGGGCGGAAAGAGATCGATAAGGCCGCCCCGAACCGCGAATTCGCCCGCTTCGCGCACCGTCGACGCGCGCGCATAGCCGTTGGCGGCGAGATAGCCGATGAGTTTGTCCATCGGCACGCTCTCGCCGGGGGATGCGACGAACGACGACCCTTCGATGAGGCTCTTCGGCGGGGTCCGTTGGGTCACGGCGTTCACCGTCGTGACGAGGATGAGCGCCCCTCTTCCCTTGCGCTCGGCCAGTGTCGCCAGCGCCGCCATGCGCGCGGAGAGCGTCGCGGCGGATGGCGAGACGCGGTCATAGGGAAGGCAATCCCACGCCGGAAACTCGATGCGCGCGACGTCTGGCGCGAAGAACTCCAGCGCAGCGACCATGTCGGCGGCTCTCGCGGCGTCGCGCGCGACATAGAAGACGAGATCCTTGCGCGCGGCGGCGGCTTCAGCGAGCGCCATCGCATCGGCGCCGTCGGGGGCGTCGTAGACGGGAAAGCTCGCGTCGCTCGTCCACGCTTCATGCGCGGAGATTTTCGCAACACCTGATACGAGCGTCATTCGGCAATCGTCCCTTTCGCCATGGCGGAACGCGCCGCCGTCTGATTCGACGGCGGCGTTGTCCAGTTCAAAAGCTGCTAACGGCCCCTCACCGGGAGTTCAAGTCTCAGTGGCGTCGGACGTGCGCCGCCACATCGAAAGCCTTCATTCTGGCGACGATGGCGCGGTCGATCCCTGCGGGCGGGTCCTCATGGCCGACGATCCAAGCGTAGATGTCGTGATCATTACAGGACAAGATCGCCTCGAAGGCGTCGAGTTCAGCGCCGCCCATCGAATCAAGCGCGCTTTCGGCGAAGCCGCCGACCAACATGTCCGCCTCCTTGAAACCGCGATAGCGCGCGCGATGAAGGAGCTTCTTGCGACGGATGTCGATCGGTTCGCCAGTCATGCCGGCCTTGTAGCGTGCGGTCATGCGTTTAGACAAACGCCTCAAACGGCGCGATAAACCGCCCGATGCGCCCTTCGATCCTCAATCCCCTGTTCGCCGATGTGACGTCGCTGAAGGGCGTCGGGCCGCGTCTTGCAGCGCTCGTCACGAAAGCGGCTGGCCCGCGCGTCGTTGACGTTCTGTTCGCGCGTCCGCACGGCGTCATCGACCGCAGCCGCCGTCCGAAAATCGCGCAGACCGAGGTCGGTTTGATCGCGACGATCGAAGTGACGCGTCGACAAGCACGATCCGCCGGCGATCAAGCGCCTGCCCTACAAGCGTCATCTGCTCCGACGAGACCGGCTTCATCACGCTCATCTTTTTCCATGCGCGCCCGGACTATCTCGCGAAGACCCTGCCCGAAGGGTCAAAGCGCGTCATCTCCGGGCGCATCGACGATTATGGCGGCGCGCGGCAAATGACGCACCCGGATCATATCGTCGATCCGGCGGTCGAGGGCGGCCTGCCGATGTTCGAACCCGTCTATCCCCTGACAGCGGGCCTGCCGCCTTCGGTCATGCGCAAGGCGGCGCAAGGCGCGCTCGACCGCGCGCCGAAACTTCCCGAATGGCAGGACGAGGCGTGGCTCAGAAAAAATCGCTTCCCGTCATGGAACGACGCGATCCGCGCGGTCCATGCGCCGCAGTCGGCGGGCGATCTCTCACCGTCTACGCCAGCGCTGAAACGCCTCGCCTTTGACGAACTTCTCGCGAACCAGCTCGCGCTCGCGCTTATCCGCCGCGCGCGAAAGAAGGCGGCAGGGCGCAGCTTCAAGAGCGCCGGCGCCTTGCGCGCGAAAGCCGTCGCCGCGCTACCGTGGAAACTGACTAAGGCGCAGACGGACGCGCTGACGGAAATCGACGCCGATCTCGCCGCTCCCGACCGCATGGTTCGGCTCATCCAGGGCGATGTCGGATCAGGAAAAACCATCGTCGCCTTCCTCGCGGCGACGATGGTCATCGAGGCGGGCGCGCAAGGAGCGCTGCTCGCGCCGACGGAAATCCTCGCGCGTCAGCATCTTGAAACGCTCGGGCCCATCGCCGCGAAGGCGGGCGTCAGGATTGATATTCTGACCGGGCGTGACAAAGGCGCGGCGCGGCAGGGCAAGCTCGAGCGGTTGAAGCGTCGCGAGATCGATCTCTTGATCGGCACGCACGCGCTCATTCAGGACGACGTTGAATTCGCCGACCTCGGCCTCGTCATTATCGACGAGCAGCACCGCTTCGGCGTCGAACAGCGCGCCGCCCTCGCGGCGAAGGGATGGCGCGCCGACCTTCTCGTCATGACCGCAACGCCGATTCCGCGGACACTCTCCCTCACGGCCTACGGCGACATGGATGCGACCGCGATCCGCGAAAAGCCGCCGGGCCGAAAGCCCGTCGACACGCGCGCGGTTCCGATGGAGCGGCTTGACGAGATCGTCGACGCCGTCGCTCGCGTCGTCAAAAGGCGCGAGCAAGTCTATTGGGTCTGCCCGCTCGTCGAGGAATCCGAAATCATCCCGATGACGGCGGCGGACGAGCGCTTCCGTCATCTCCATTCGCTTTTCGGAGACGCGGTCGGCCTCGTGCACGGCAGGATGCCGGCCGCCGAGAAAGACGCCGTCATGGAGCGGTTCCACAGAGGCGAAATCGGCGTCCTCATCGCAACCACGGTGATCGAGGTCGGCGTTAACGCCCCGAACGCCGTCGTCATGGTTATAGAGCACGCCGAGCAATTCGGTCTTGCGCAACTGCACCAGCTTCGAGGCCGCGTCGGACGCGGCGACAAGGCGGCGTCTTGCGTCCTGCTTTACAAGAGGCCGCTGTCTGAGACGGCGGCCGCGCGGATCAAAATCCTTCGCGAGACAGAGGACGGCTTTCGCATCGCCGAGGAGGATTTGCGCCTGCGCGGCGCCGGAGACCTGCTCGGATCGGCGCAATCCGGATTCCCACGCCTTGCCTTCGCCGATTATTCCGTCCACGGCGAATTGCTGATGGCTGCAAGGGATGACGCCGCGATGGCGGTCGAGCGCGATCCCGACCTGAAATCGCCGCGAGGCGAAGCGCTCAGGATCCTTCTCTACCTTTTCAGCAGAGACGACGCCGTCAAGCTGCTCAGGGCCGGTTAGCCGCGGTCATCCGCTCAGTGATGCGAGACAGAATGCTGCGCCGTTCATGCGCCGCTTCAAGGGCTATCTTCTCGAGCTTTTTGACCGCATCTTCCGGCGCGGTGAACTCCGGCACGACGAGGCCGAGCGAGAAGACGACCTTCGCGGCGTCCTCGATCGACATCGTCAGCGGGATGAAATCCGCGCCGCGGAACATAAATCAGGAACCCGGAGGTCGGATTCGGGACCGTCGGGACGAAAACGCCGACCAGGTCTTCGTCGCCAAGGCGAAATTTCACTTCGCCCTGCGCGTCGCCAATGACGAAGGCCATCGCCCAGAGCCCCTTGCGCGGATATTCGACGAGGCCGACTTCCTTGAACGAGCGTGCGGATTTCTGGAGCGCCGTTTCAAAGACATTCTTGAAGAAGCGGTGGAGGTTGCGCACGACCGGCATCCGGTCGAGGAATTTCTCTGCCGGTGCGGATGCAGCGCGCGGCCGACGAAGTTCTTGGTGAAGGCGCCAAGGACGACGATCGCCAGAATCGCGACGAGAACGCCAAAGCCGGGGATTGCCTGCGTGATCGTCTCAAGGCGGTTGTCGCCCGCCGGCAGCATGTTGCGCACGAAGAGGTCTAGCCGCCTCATCGGGCCGGAGACGAACCAATAAATAATGTAGGCGGTGATTGCGAGCGGCGCGGCGACGACGACGCCAGCGATGAAACTTGAGCGTAGCCCGGACAGGAGCCGCTGTCTCCGCGGTTTGATCAACGGCGTCTCGATCGCCGCTTTCGGCGCTTCTTCCCCGCCCGATTTTTCCACATCACTCATGTCAACAACCATTTCGGCGGCGATTCGAGCCGCCCGGTGGCCTTACCAGAGGGCTCCAAGCGGACGCAATGAGCCGCGCTTTCGGTTCCCCGTTTATCAAGTGCATTTGACCCATTATGGTCCGGTTAACGACGACTTCGGGCGATCTGATGACAAATAAGACATGGCGACGGCTCGGCTACGGCGCCATCGGCGTTTCAGCGGTTCTGGCGATTGCGGCGACCATTGTATTCCAGGACGGGATCGTCCGCTTTTTCGCCGCGCCGCGCGCGCCCTTCCAGACGACGCCGCCGCCGGCGGCGCCTGATTACGCCGATGCAGGCGCATGGCTTCTTCGCCCAGACGACACGGAAAGCGCGACGCGACCCGTGGACGTCTTTTACGTCCATTCGACCACCTATTACCGGCGGATCGGATGGAACGCCCCGATCGACGACCCTGACGCCGATAAGGTCCGGCGCATGGTGGCGGCGCCGAATGAAGCGGGACCCTTCTCGACGATCGGCGCCGTTTACGCGCCGCTTTACCGCGAAGCGACGCTCTATTCCCTGTTCACCCACAAATATGACGGCATCGCCGCGCGCCGCCTCGCCTATGAAGACGTAAAGTCAGCCTTTGACGCCTTTCTCGCCGATCGTGACCGCGAACGCCCGATCATCATCGTCGGCTACGGGCAAGGCGGCCTCTACGTGCTCGGTCTCCTCAACGACTATTTTCAGGGGGAAATCAATCCGCTGCGCCGTCGGCTCGTCGCCGCCTATGTGATCGGGGCATCGACACCGCTCGAATTTCTGGAGAGCCTGACGCCGGCCATGCCCCCCTGTGCGTCGGCGACGGACGTTCGATGCGTCGTCTCCTATGTCGATTACGAGAAACGATTTGACGAGGAGATGGAGCGGATCAGGAACCGGACGCTCGCCTTCAATGCGGCGGGAGACATCGTTTCCATCAAAAGCGACCGACCTCTTTGCGTAAACCCGCTTTCCTGGACGATCGACGCTCAGTATCGCGCGCCCGAAAACAATATCGGCGCCGCGTCGGCGACAGGGATTGCGCCCGGCGCGCCGCCGGCCGCGATGCCCAAAGCCGTCGGCGCGCGCTGCGAGGACGGCATCCTGATCGTCGACGACCCAAAACGCCGGTTTCTGCGCCGAGGCGACTGGTTCGGCGCCAAATGGAAAGCGCAGCCCTTCAACATCTTCTACTACGATCTTTCCAAGAACGCTGAAGCGCGGGTCAAGGCGCTTGTTGAAATTCTGGACATCGAACCCGAACCGCTTGAACCGATCGGCGAAACGATTGATCTCGGCGCAAGTCCGGTCAACAAGGTGCCGGATTAGCGTCGAGAGAGAACATGCCGAAGCCCGTCAAGAAAGTCGTCATTCCGGTCGCCGGCCTCGGCACCCGGGTCCTGCCCGCGACGAAGTCGATCCCGAAGGAGCTGCTTCCCGTCGTCGATCGTCCGCTGATCGATTACGTCGTTTCCGAAGCGCGCGACGCCGGCATCGAACACATCATTCTCGTCACCGGCCGCGGAAAGTCGGCGATCGAAGACTATTTCGATCACGCCTTCGAACTTGAAGCGACGCTGAGGTCAAAAGCGAAGATCGACCTCCTTGCCGAAGTCGAGAAAATAATCCCGCGCGCGGGCGATCTTTCCTATACGCGCCAGCAAGCGCCGCTCGGCCTTGGCCACGCCGTGTGGTGCGCGCGCGCCATCGTCGGCGACGAGCCCTTCGCCGTTTCATTGCCTGACGAAATCGTGCCGCACCGGCCGGGCTTCCTGCGCCAGATGGTCGATGCCTATGAAAAAGTCGGCGGCAATCTCGTCGCAGTCGAGGAAGTTCCGCGTGAGGAAACAGCCAAATACGGCGTGATCGCGCCAAAAGCGCGCAAGGGAAACCTCATCGAGATGTCGGGCATGGTGGAAAAGCCCAAGCCCGAAATCGCGCCGTCGAATTTCCGCATCATCGGCCGCTATATTCTCCAGCCGGAAATCTTCGGCTTGCTTGAAACGCAGGAGAAAGGCGCCGGCGGCGAGATTCAGCTGACCAACTCCATGAACAAGCTGAATTCAAAACAGACCTTTCACGCCTGCGTCTGCGAAGGCGTCATCCACGATTGCGGATCGAAGCTCGGCTGGCTGCAGGCGAACCTCGATCTCGGCCTGAAGAACCCCGACTTCGGCGCGGCGCTCGGCGCCTATGTCCGGGAACGGCTGAAATAATCGATCGCCGCAGTTAAACGGTCTGTCCGCGCCGCGCCCAAAGCGAACCTTTCCTTTTCAAGGGAGGGAATCCGGTCCCGCGCTTTTCTTCTCCCTCCCTTGAAAAGCGAGAGCGGGGAGGGTTTCGCGCGGCGCGGCCTACTGTCGAATTCCGACAGCGCCTAATTCTTTCGTGCAAACACGAAATCCGCAGCGCCTTCAAGCGGTTCCGCCGCTGCGCCAAATCGGTTCAACTGCGCCTTCGCACGCTCGACGAGCGCCTTCGCCTTGTCGCGCGCGCCTTCCGCGCCGAGCAGCTTGACGAAGGTCGCCTTGTCCATGTCGGCGTCCTGGCCGACAGGCTTGCCGAGCGCCTCTGCATCGCCATACGCATCAAGGAGATCGTCGACGATCTGGAACGCAAGGCCCAAATCCTCGGCGTAGAGCCGCAGCGCCTCGATTTCATCCTCGCTTGCGCCGCCAACAATCCCGCCGCTCATCGCGGAAAAGCGGATGATCGCGCCAGTCTTTAGGCGCTGCAGCTCCTCAATGCCGCCGAGATCGAATTTCTTCTGCTCGGCGTAGATGTCGATCATCTGTCCGCCGACCATGCCCTCCTTGCCGGAGGCTTTCGCGAGCTCAAGCGCAAGACGACAGCGCACGTTTCCATCCGGATGCGTCGCTGGCTCGGCGAGAATTTCGAACGCCTGCGTAAGCAGCGCGTCGCCCGCAAGGATCGCCGTCGCCTCGTCGAACGCTTTGTGAACGGATGGACGACCGCGCCGTAAGTCGCTGTCATCCATCGCAGGAAGATCGTCATGGATGAGGCTGTAGCAATGGATCATCTCCACCGCGCAGCCGGTGCGGATCGAGCGCTCGCGCGGGCAGCCGAACATGTCGGCGGCTCCGATCGCCAGAAACGGGCGGAGCCGTTTGCCGCCATCGAGCGCGCCGTGGCGCATCGCATCGACGACGCGGCCGAGAGGACCAGAGCGGCGCGGCAGAAATTGGTCGAGCGCGGTTTCGACCAGCGCGGCCGTTTCCTTGATGCGGGATTCAAAGACGGTCATCGACGGAGCTTCCTGTGCACGGTGCGGCTCATTACCGGCGCGCGGCGCGTTGCTCAACCGCGGCGCGCCTTCGAAACGAACCCGGACCCATCGCAGGACTCGCAAGGCCTGGCGATGAACCCGGTCTTGCCGCGTCCGGCGCAGACGCCGCAGAGCGCTTTCTTAAGATGCGCGCCGCCAGCGTAGGACGCGAACAGGTCTCCGCCCGCCTCGCCTGCCTCTGCGCGATTGGTCGCGAAAGCCGCAACGCGAACAAGCCGCGCTGAAATGAACCCTTCCGCGTAGGATGTCTTCGACGTCAGCGCGTGAATGAGAATAAGGAGATCGCGCCGCCACGCCTCGAGGATCAGTGCAAACGTGCCGTCGTTGAATTCGCCTGAAGCGGCGATCCCGCCGATAAGGTAAAGATCGCCATCGGAATGCATCGACGCGACGCTGAGATGCAGATTGCGATTGACGCCGTCGAGCGCCGACTGGCCGAGCGAATAACCCGAGAAGCGGGCGAGGAAGCCGATTTCCGAAACCTTGTCCGGCGCACCTTCCGCCAGCACCAGGATGACGCCGAATCGGACCTCGCCATCGGTGATGCCGTAGAGGCTGAAGCCGCCGTCCTCACCCAGATCATCGACCGCATTGTACCGGCGCTTCAGCGCCGCTAGCAGCTTCGACCTTGGCCAAAGCCCCGCCGGAAGGCTGGCCGCGTCGCCGCCTTTGGAAAATAACGCCATTTTCGACCCGCCTTGCCCCTGCCCAACCCTAGCCAACCCGCAACCGGCGGCCAACCGACCTGAAGGTCCGGTTTCGCTATTTTGCACCGCAGCGTAGTTCGGGCTATAGCCCCGCGGCAACAGGGTCGGCCGCCCGTTATCCGGGCGGTTGCCGCTTCGTCGGGCGCATGGAATAAGAGCCGAGCGCCTAGCGGGGAACTGGGTATTTGGTCGGGGCTTGCTGAGGATCACGGGCGATGGTCGACGATGGAAAAGCGCTGCGCGTCATCCTCGCTCAGCCGCGCGGGTTTTGCGCCGGCGTCGAGCGGGCGATCGACATCGTCGAGCGCGCGCTCGAGAAGTACGGCGCGCCTGTCTATGTCCGCCACGAGATCGTGCATAACAAACGCGTCGTCGACACCTTGCGCGATCGCGGGGCGATCTTCGTTGAAGAAATCGACGAAATCCCGACCGGCGCGGTGACGATTTTCTCCGCCCACGGCGTTTCCCAGAAAGTCGAGGGCGGCGCGAAGCTCCGCGATCTCGACGTCATTGACGCGACCTGCCCGCTTGTCACCAAAGTGCACAAGGAAGGGCGTCGCTACGCCGAAAAAGGATACGACATTGTGCTCATCGGCCATCTCGGCCATCCCGAAGTCGAAGGAACGCTCGGGCAGATCCCGGGCGTCGTCCACGTCATTTCCGAGCCGCATGAAGTCGCAACGCTATCCGTCCGCGATCCTCAGCGCGTCGCCTTCGTCACGCAGACGACGCTGTCGGTCAACGACACCAAGGACGTCATCGCGGCCCTCCGCTCGCGTTTCCCGACGATCGTCGGACCCGACACGCGCGACATCTGCTACGCGACGCAGAACCGGCAGACGGCGGTCATCGAGCTCTGCAAGCAGATTGATCTCCTGCTCGTCGTCGGCGCGCACAATTCGTCGAACTCCAATCGCCTGCGCGAAATCGGCGAGAATTTCGGCATTCCAGCCTATCTCATTGAAGACGCCGGCATGCTTGATCTCAGCTGGATAAACGACGTCGGGACTGTCGGCGTCACCGCCGGCGCGTCTGCGCCTGAAACGCTGGTGCAGGAGACGATCGCCAAGCTGCGGACCGTGCGCGACGTCAGCGTCGAGGCGCTCGACGGCGTTCGCGAAAACGTTCACTTCAAACTGCCAGCGGAACTCGCCGACGTGCCTCGCCCGAAAGCCGCGCTAGACGCCTGGGCCGTTGAAACCGCCTGATCGAAATCGAAAAGAACCGGAGTACAGGGGATGTCAGTTTCTTTGCACCAGCAGATGCGCGTCGGCGCCTACGTGATGCAGCAATCGCTCATGGGGCGAAAGCGCTATCCGCTGGTCTTGTTCCTTGAGCCGCTCTTCCGCTGCAACCTAGCGTGTCCCGGTTGCGGCAAGATCGATTACCCGGCGCCGATCCTCAACAAGCGTCTTACCGTGCAGGAATGCCTCGATGCGGTCGACGAATGCGGCGCGCCCGTCGTCGCCATTCCCGGCGGCGAGCCGCTCATCCACAAGGACATCGGCGAGATCGTCGCCGGAATCGTCGCGCGCAGGAAGTTCGTGTCGCTGTGCACAAATGCGCTGCTTCTTGAAAAGAAGCTCGACCTCTTCAAGCCCTCGCCATTCCTGTTTTTCTCGATCCACCTCGACGGCCTTGAGGTAGAGCACGACCGCGCTGTCGACCAAAAGGGCACGTTTAAAATCGCCGTGAAAGCGATCAAGGCCGCGCAGGAAAAAGGCTTTCAGGTCAACGTCAACGCGACGATCTTCGACAACATGTCAGCAAAACAGGTCGCGGACTACCTCGACTTCGCCACAGACCTTGGGGTCAACATTTCGATCTCGCCGGGCTACGCCTACGAGCGCGCCGAAGACAAGGACCACTTCCTGTCGCGCGAAAAGACGAAGAACCTCTTCCGCGACGTTTTCCGCATCGGCAAGGAGCGCGGGCGGGAATGGAATTTTTCGCACTCGACGTTGTTCATGAACTTCCTCGCCGGGAACGAGGAATATCTCTGCACGCCGTGGGGCTCGCCGACGCGCAATGTCTTCGGCTGGCAAAAGCCGTGCTACCTTCTCGGAGAAGGATACGTCTCTTCGTTCAAGGAGCTGATGGAGACGACCGACTGGGACAGCTACGGCACCGGCAAATACGAAAAGTGCTCAAACTGCATGGCGCATTGCGGCTACGAGCCGACGGCGGCGATGGACGCGGTCAAAAACCCGTTGAAGTTGATGAAGCTGAAGAACATGTTCGCGATCCGGACCGAAGGACCGATGGCGCCCGAAATCGACCTCACAAAAGCGCGCAAGGCGGTCGACGTTCACGAGAAGATCGTCGCCGACCAGATGTCAAAGATCGAGAGCGACAAGAAAAGCGCCAAGGAAGCCGCCGAAATCGCGGCGTAAGGCGCTTGTCGCTTCGCCTGAAGTCTCGCCCAAGCGCGAAAATCTGCTCGAACTGCTGGGGCGCTTTCACGCAGTCCGCGAGGACGTTCAGCACGTCGACGCCGCCCGTCGGCGTGACCGCGCGAAGCGCCGCCTTCGGCAACGCCCGGTCATGCGCGTCCGCGACTACTCTGATGGCGATGAACGGAATGTTCGCCTTGGCCGCCGCGCGCGCTGCGCCGTGGCTTTCCATGTCGACGGTCTCGGCGGCGTAGCGGCGAAACAGCGCCTGCTTCTTTTCGACCGAATCGACGATCTCGTCAGATCCGAAAATCGCCACATGCCTCGGCGAGAATTTGTCCGCAGCAGCCGAAAGCCGCTTGTCGGCGATGACGATGTCTCCTTGCGCCGAGACGACGCGTTCGCCGAGGATCACGTCGCCGCTTTTCAGAGCGGGATCAAGACCGCCGCAAAGGCCCGCGCTGATGATCGCCTTGGCGCCCTCGTCGAGAAACGCCTGGGCGATTTCTTCCGCGCGCGCAGCGTTTGCGCCGGAAACGCCAATCTTCACTTTCTTTTCGCCGAGCCCGACCGCCTTCATGCTGGCGCGCACGGCAGCCGCTTCCGACTTCAGGCCGCAGACGATTCCCACAAATCCGCTCATGCGGCCCTCCGGCGCTTCAACACGATCGCGGCCGCTCTATCGCCCGATCTGATCGAACCTTCAATGGTCGCCGGAACGCCGGTCGCCGTGTGGTCTCCAGCGAGCGTCAGATTGCGCCATTCGGTCTCCGGCTCTAGGCGCTTTTCCACCGCTTGCGGCGACTGGTCCGGCGTCGCGCGCCGCTCGCGGATCACGCGCACCGCTTCATAGGGCATATTGCCGAGATCGAGCGCCACTTGCGTTTCGCGCCACATATCGTCGGCGGCTTTCTGGTTCGGCACGTCGTCCATGCCGATCGCATGGCTCGCCGACACGGTGAGCGAAACGACGTCATCGCGCACGAAACACCAATGCGCGTCCGACGAAATCATGCCAATGAACGGCGAACCGCCGAGCGGCGCCGACGGAACCGGATGCAGGGTGCGGTAGTGGACATTGAGAATTGACGCGTTGTCGTCCGGCGGATCGAAGCTCGGAACGATCTGCTTTAGCCGCGACGGTGGAATGGCGAGGATGACTTCGTCGTTCTCACCGACCGTGACTTTCTCTTCTCCGAAATCCAGCAATGAAATCAAGCCGCCGGAAAACTCCGCCGCGCGCAAACGCGCATTGAACCGAACCTCTGCGCCTTTCGATTGCAGCTGCGCCACCGCAGGATCGATGAAAGCAGGGCCGAGCCCTTTCTTCGCCGCGAGCGGACGCGACGCTTTGCCGCCGAGTAAGAATGTCTCGCGAATCACCGACCACAGAAGCTGCGCCTGCCCAAGTTCCGGCGTCGTGTTGAGGACGGCGAGCGTCAGCGGCTCCCAGAAACGCGAGTAGAGAATGTCGTCCTTGTCGACGAGGTCGGCGACGGTCTGGTCCCTGCTCGCGAAGGCGATCCCGGCGGCTTTCACATAGTCGAACAGCGTGGTGTCCGGTACGCGCGCATTCGGATCGAACACCCATGTCGGGAAGCGGCCGTCATTGATCCGGACGCGCCAGCGCTGGCCGGACTTGACGTCGACAAACGGATAGGAGGCGTCCGGCGGTCCCGTCAGCGCGTCATGCGCGCCGATGCGCTTTAGATAATCGAGCGCGGAATGATTGCCCGACATGATCAGGTGATTGCCATTGTCTATCTCGCGGTCGAGCGTCTTGTCGTAGAAACTGCGGCAACGTCCCCCAGCATGGCCAGCGGATTCGTAGAGCGACACTTTTGCGCCAGCGTCGGCGAGGCGCACGCCAGCGGAAAGGCCAGAAAGGCCGGCGCCAATAATGTGGATGTGCGGATCTGCGGTCGCCATCGGTCGTTTCTCAGCTCACGCGCAATAGCGGCGGCGCCAGCGCATACCGCGCGGAGATGAGAAACTTTTCGGCCGTGGAAATCGAGAGAGGTTCGCCAACGCGGTCCCATCCGCGCGTTTCGAGCTTCACAAGATAGCGTTCGTAGACGCCCATCATGAGCAGCGCCGGCCGCACCGTGCGCCAGTCGAGATTCCTCAACGCGCTGCGCGCGTCGGAGAACTTTTGTCTCGCGATTTCCGCGAGGTCGCGCGCGACGTTTTGCAGGGCGGGTCTTGACCCGCCATCTTCCCCGCCGCGAAGATCGGCCTCATGGCCGGAGCGCAGGCTGGTCAAGACCCGCCCTACGGCCGCTGCATCCATTGTCGCGCCGTACTTCTCTAAAAGCTCCGCAGGCAGATAAAGCCTCCCGATAGTTGCATCCTCCGCGACGTCGCGCAGGATGTTCGTCAGCTGCAGCGCATCGCCGAGCGAGAGGGCAAATCGGTCCGACGCCTCGCCCTTCGGCGCGCCGAAGACCGGCATCGACAGCATGCCGACCGCGCCGGCGACGCGGCGCGTATAGGCGAAGAGTTTTTCCATCGACGGCGCGACAATGGGCCCATCGGCGTCCATCTCCATGCCCTCAATAATCATCAGAAATTCGTGCTTCGGGAGATCAAATGCGCGCACCGCCTCAAGCAGCGCGATGCCAGCCGGGAACTCGGGCCGTCCCTCATAGAGGCGGTCGATTTCCGCCCGCCACGCCGCGAGACGGCGGCGGCGTTCCTCGCGAGAAAGTCCGTCGTCGTCGGCGATATCGTCGACCTCGCGGCAGAAAGCGTAGATCGCATGCATTGCGTCGCGGCGCGGTCGCGGCAGGATCGCCATGCCCGCGCCGAACGACGTGCCCGACTCTTCACCGTTTCTTCAGCGTGACGACGCGCGGCGCCGATATCGATCGCGGCGCTCATCAGGCGCCCTTCCCCGCCGCGAAATACCCGGAGACGGCGCCGGGATTCCAGCGAAAGCGAAGTCGGGCTTTTTCAGCGCGACGCGCGCCGCCAGCGGATCGCCCTTGCGGAGAAGCTCAATCAGTCGATCGGCGAGCCTTAAGATCACCGCGGATTCCATCGCGAGGTGGCGGCTCTTCAACGCGAAAGGCAATCGCCGCGCGTCGACCATCAGCGCGTCGCAACCATCGAGCATTCGGTCGATGACGCGCCGGAGCGCTGAAGAACACGCCGCACCATCAATGTCGGCGACGCTGCCGCCTTCCGCCGCGAGCC
This sequence comes from uncultured Alphaproteobacteria bacterium, assembly GCA_963765165.1. Taxonomy (GTDB): domain Bacteria; phylum Pseudomonadota; class Alphaproteobacteria; order Caulobacterales; family Parvularculaceae; genus Amphiplicatus. The sequence continues at coordinate 104,462 of CAVXVQ010000002.1, forward strand.
ATGGTTCGATGACGTAAACCCGATCGAGCGGCGCTTGTCGTCCGCGCAGTCCTGCAAGTGATTGACGATCTGCAGGACTGTGCAGAGCGCGTCGGAATAGCGATAGCCGGATCGGTCCTCGCCATGCAGATCGAGCAAGTAGCGGCCGACCGGGTTCGCCGATTTCTCGCAATAACCGACGACTTCGTCCCATGAATGATAGCGGCGCTTTTCGCAGTCCTGCACAAAGGCGGCGACGAGGTCGGAGCCGTGCACGGTCGGGACATTGGTCGCCTTCATGCTGTCGCGCAACGCATGCGCCTTGGCGAATTCGGGGCCATAGCCCGGCTCGCCCTTGAGCGCCGCGTCAAAGGCCCTCAAACGCCGAATCTTCTCAATCGGTGCAAGCGCATGGTCGTCGGCGATATCGTCGATCGCGCGGGCGAACGCGTAATAAGTGGCGACATGCGCACGAAGGCGCTTCGGCAACAGGAACGAGCCGACGGGAAAATTCTCGTCGGCGGCGCCCTTGCCGGAGGGCGCTTCAACCGCTTTCGCGGCGGCGACGGTGTCTGCGTTCGCCTGCATCGGACCTTTCACAGAGTTCGCGGCGTGGTGTAGGGGGTTTTCGCCGCCATGAAAACCGCCGGGCGGAGCATCCTACACGCAACCGCAGGAAGACGCCGCAAGTCGATGTTTCTCGGGATCGTTTCCCTACTTGCGCTCGCCGCATGGATCGCCTTGGCCTGACCCGTTTGTCGGTGCTGGAACGCCAGCCGCGGCTGCCGGCTCTCACCCCGCCAGCGACGTGGCCCGCCGTCGTTGCGGTTATCCCGGCCCGCAACGAGGAGGATACGATCGGTGCGGTCGTCGGCGCCCATTTCGCGAGCGCATATCCTGGTCCCTTCAGCGTTATCGTTGTCAATGATCATTCAGGCGACGAAACCGCCGAACGCGCTTTCAAGGCGGCCGCGTACGCAAACGCCCCGGAAAGCCAGGCCGCCTGTCTTGAGCGCCGCTCCTTTCTCACGCGGTTCGCGAATGGGCGTTCTTTCGCGTTGATCGAGGCGCCGCCGCTGGCTGAGGGCTGGACGGGAAAGCTCGCGGCCGTCAACGCCGGCCTTATTCACGCCGCAGAGGTCGCGCCGGAGGCTCGCTATGTGCTCCTGGTCGACGCCGATATCATCCTTGCTCCGCAGACGCTGACGAAACTCGTCTCTTTCGCGGAAGCAAACGGAACAGCGCTTACGTCGCTGATGGCGAGGCTCGACGCACGCGGGTTCTGGGGCGGCCTCCTCATCCCGGCTTTCGTGTTCTTTTTTCAGAAGCTCTACCCTTTCCATCGCGCGAACCGGCAGGGCGACAGGATCGCAGCCGCAGCCGGCGGCTGCATACTCGCAAGGCGAGACGCGCTTGAGGATATCGGCGGCGTCGCATCGATCCGTGGGCGCCTGATCGACGATTGCGCGCTCGCCGACGCCATCAAGAAGTCCGGCCGGCGCATCTGGCTGGGGCTCGCGAGGGAAGAAGCGGTGAGCCTCCGCGACAATCGTTCCCTCGCTTCGATCTGGTCGATGGTCGCGCGATCGGCCTTTGCGCAGCTCCGTCATTCATGGATCAATCTTGCCGGCGTTCTCATCGGCATGACGCTGCTTTACCTCGCCGCACCCGCAATCGCCCTCACCTACCCTTGGCATCACGACGGGCTTGCCGCCGCCGCCGCTATCGGCGCCTGGGCGTTAATGGCGCTCCTTTATCTGCCGACAGCGCTCATTTACGGTCAGGCGCCATGGAAAACATTCGCGCTCCCACTCGCCGCTTTTATTTACACGCTGATGACGGCAAGTTCCGCGCTCGACCATGCGCGCGGCAGAGGCGGCTTCTGGAAAGGTCGAACCTCTCCCGCGTGACGATTTGCGTGGCGACTAACGGATCATGGACTTTTCTTCGAACCACCCGAGCGCTTCGGCGAGCGCCGCTTCAAACGGCGCCGATTCCCATTGCAGCTCGCGTTTCGCCTTCTCGCTCGAAAACGAAACGCGTCGGCCGGCCAGCCTGACACCGGTCAGCGGCGCTTTTGGAGGTCTGCTCGTCAGCGCAGATACTAACCCCGTGTCGAACAGCCCCGCCGCGAGGGCGACCGCATACGGGAGTTCCGCGCGCGGCATTTTCCGCTCGCTGATTTTCTCAAGCGTTTCGAGTAATCGCCGCATCGGCACGTTTTCGCCGCCGAGAATGTATCGCTCGCCGCGCCGTCCCCGCTCCGCCGCCGCGATGAACCCTTCCGCAAGGCTGTTCGCATCGACGAAATTGAGCGTGCAATCGATCGTCGCCGGGGTCTTGCCGTTCACGAGGTCAAGGATCATGCGTGTCGGAGGCGTCAGGCTTGCGTCGCCGGCGCCGAGCGGCTCGGTCGGAATTGCGATGACGGCGTCGAGTCCGCCCGCCACCGCCGCTTCAACGGCGCGTTCGGCGGCGAGTTTTGAGCGCGGATAGGGCCCAAGCATGTCCTCCGGCGAAAGCCGCATCTTCTCGTCGGCCCGCGACGCGCCGATCGGCGTCGCGCGCCCGACAAGGGTCGTCAGACTTGAACAGTGAATGAGGCGACGAACGCCGACGCGCTCCGCAGCCGCAAGGATCGCGTGCGTTCCTTGATGATTGACGCGGTCGAAAACCGCCGCGTCCTTCGCCCACAGCTGCGCATTGCCGGCCAGATGATAGACGACATCGACGCCCTCAACCGCACGCGCGGCGATGGCGGGATCATCGATGGATCCGACGATAGTGTCGACGTCCTCGTGCGGGACGAGATCGAGAACGCGAACGCGCTCGCCCCGCGATTTCAGCGCGCGGACCAGATGGCGGCCGACAAACCCCGCGCCGCCGGTGACGAGGGACAAACTCACGGCGTCGCTTGACTGCAGACGAGCAGTCCCTTGTCGAGCACCGACCCGGCCACTAGCGTCCCGTTCGCTTCAATCGCCGCTGTCGCCGCCGAAAAAAGCGCCGCCTTCGGATCGTTAAAAAGCACCGTCACCGCGCCGGCCTGGGGATCGATGCGGACAATGCGGCTGCCGGCTTTTCCAAGGCCGAGCTTGCGATGAAATCCGATGGATAAAAGGGAGGGATGGAGGGCGGCGACAATCTCGCCGTCGGCGGTGACGGATAAATTGTCAGGCGCGCCCTGCGCCTCAAGGCGCTTCTCGATCGCAAGAACGCCCGTGCGTCGCGACAGGATGAAGACCGCTTTATCGCGCGTTGCGGCGAGCGCAATTCGACCGTCGCCAAGAGCGGCGACGCCGTTTGCATGGCGCACGCCATCAAAAACCGCAGCCCCACCGACGGTCGAAAGTCCGCTCGCCTTCGATCCGATAACATCTTCGACGAAGCCCCTCCAGCCGCAATCGGCGTGATCGAACGACACCAGCGTTTCGCCGCCGCTGGCCGCGAGGTCATTAGCGGAACATCGTGACGCGTTGACGCCGGTGGCAACCGTTCCGTCGGCTCCGATACGCTCGATTTGCGGGGACATGCGCCACGCGTCCTCGATTTTCTGAAAGGCGCGGTTGATGAACAGGATTTCGCGCGTCGCCGGGTCGAACGACAGCCCGTGCGGACGCAACCCTCCAACAAACTCGCCGCCATCAGTGACGCGCTCGACCTTCACTGTGGCGTCGGCGGCCTCAAGCAAATCGAGAGCGATCGAATAAAGTCCGCCTTCCGGCAGGATTTCGTCTTTCGCCGCCGCCGCGCGCTCGACGGCGCGTCGATCATAAGCGGAGATGAAGAGACGCCTTTCGGCCGCATCATAAGCGAGGTCTTCGGCGCCGACGATTTCCTTGTTTGTCACGGCGTCGATGATGGCGACGCGCCGGCATTGGGCGGCGGAATAAACGGCGTCGCCCTTGACACCATCTGAACAAGCCGAAAGCGCCGCGACCGCCACCCATGCTGCGCCTGCAAGCTTCGAATTCGTCGGGCGCGCCATCATCAAGTCCCCGGCCGCCCGTAGCCCCATTTGCCGGCGAACCGCCCGAGGCGCTTTTCAACCTTCATCGCCGCTTCGTCCGAATAGGCGAATTTGTTCTTTTCAAAGGATTTGACTGACGCGAGATACGTCTCGAACTTTGGCCGGGCAGTTTCAAAGCGCGGAAGCTGCAGCTTGTCGTAAATGCGTGAGAGTGTGCCAATGCCGTCGTCGTCCAGCTCTTCGTAGGCGAGTTCAAGATAGTGCGGCGGCCCGAGCCCGGAGGCGTCGCGTTCGAGCGCATCCATCATGCGTTCATAAACGCTGAGGATCGTCTCGTCGATGTCAATATGGTCGTAAGGCTGCAGCGCGAATTCACCGAGAAGCTTCTTGTAGAAATTCCGCATCGAAAGAAACACTTCATACGGATTGCGGCGGATGTGGACGAATTTCGCTTTCGGAAACATCGTCCGCAGCATGGCGAGCCGGCCGGTGTAAACCGGATTCTTGATGAGCAGCGTCCGGCCGTCCTGATATTTTGAAAGCTTTCGGAGGAGGTAGACGAATTGCCCCCTCCAACGCTCGACATCGTCGCTCGAACATCCCTCGAAAAAGAGCCCACGCCTCACGAAGGCGTCGAACTCCTTCGGAAAATAGATGCCGTGATAAAAGGAAAGATCCGTCATGTTGGCGACGGCAATTTCGTCTTCCTGAGGGCTGTCCGGCGTGACCGGGATGTTGTCGATGTAGCGGTGCTCTGGCAGCGCCTTTTCGAGCAGGGGTCGAAAGGCGCGCGCAAGTCCAAAGAGGTCCCAGGGCAGGCCCGTCGCAACCGGCGGCACGAAGGCCCATTCCCCGCTCTTCACCATCACATTGTAAAGATGGGTCGTGCCGGATCGCCAGTGGCCTAGAATGAAGACCGGCGGCGCAAGGTCCTCCGCGCGCGGCAGGCGGCTCGCCAGTAAGACCTTTTCGGCCGCCGAAAACGGCGCCCGGGCCAAGGCGGCGCCGGCGATTGCCGCCCCCGCCAGCGGCCGCGACGGCAGGCCCGCCCGAGCGACCGCGCGCGCGAGCGTGCCGATATCCGCGCCGCTGAGGGGGTGGGCCATGAGCCGAACTTTCGACGAATTCCGCTGTTAAGGGGGGCTTTAACAAAGGCCGGGGAACGCCGCCAGTGCTATGGCGCCGCCGCTGCGGCGCATGGTTAACGCTTCGTTGGCGCAGCGGCGCCAGACTAGGCGCCTAGCCCGAATTTCGAGTTGGTATCCGGTACCGTGAAGCGACATTCGTGAAGCGACTTTCCCGCTCCTTTCTCGCGTCCTTTGGTGCGGCGCTGTTCCCCGCGGCGTCCTTTGCGGCGGAGAGCTATGAGGTCGTCTATGCGGGTGCGCCGGGCGACATCAAAGAAAAACTCGCAAAGCTGACAAACCTGTCGCTTGAACGGCGCTCCTATCCGACCGCCGCCGCCGTTCGCCGCATTGGCGCTGAGGACGCGGCGATCGTCAAGAACGCGCTGACTGCCGCAGGCTATTACGCAGCGAAGGTCGAATTCCGGATTGAAGACGAATCCGACGGCGCCGCAAAATTGAAGGCGATCTTCGATATCGATTCCGGCGAGGCGTTCCGGATTACCGAGCACAAGATCGTTTATGAAGACGCCGGCGACGACGCGCGCCCACTAACTTTCGAAGGGGCGAAAATCGAAATCGGCGACCGCGCGGACGGAGCGACGCTCGGACAAAACCATCATAAGTTCCTCACCCACCTTTGGGCGAACGGTTACCCTGCGGCCCGAATGGTCGCGCGGCGGGCGGACGCAAGGCTGGCCGATGGAACCGCGGAAGCCGTCTATACGCTCGAAAGCGGACCACGTGCGGTCTTCAACGGCGTCGCGATCGAGGGCGCCCTCCGGACCGACGACGAATTCCTGACCAAGCTGAAGACCTGGGAAAAGGGCGATCTTTTCGATCGCGTCAAGCTCGTCGATTACCGGGATCGCCTCGCCGAGCTTGGCGTCTTTTCGACGATCGAAGTCGCGCCCGGCGCTGTCGAAAGCGACGGAACGGCGCCGATGCGCGTCGCCGTCACCGAACGCGACCGGCGGACCATCGGCGTCGGGCTTTCCTATTCGACGTCTGAGGGTCCCGGCGGGCGATTGTTTCTTGAATACCGGAACATGTTTCGCCACGCAGAGCGGGCGCGCGCGGAAATTGAAGGAACGCAGATCGAGCAGTCGATCACATTCGATGTCTTGCGGCCGCTGCCGGGATTTCCAGGATCCGCCTTCGCAAACTTCGCTTTCACCAATGAGACGACGGACGCATTTACGGCGCGCTCGCTGGAACTCGGGGCGGGTCTTTCGAAGAACTGGCTCGACGACCGTCTCGAGACGCGAAGTGGCGTCGCTCTCGAAACGTCCAAGGTCGAACCGAATCTGACGCAAACTTCGACGATCAAGGAAGAGCGGAACTACTACGTCTCGGTTCCGCTTTCGGTGACCTTTGACACGGAAGGCGATCCGCTGCTGCTCGACAAGGGCGTCAGGGCGTCGGTCTTTGCAACGCCCTATTTCGGGTCCGACCAATTCACTCGACTTGAAGCGATCGCGCGGAGCCGCACCAGTTTCGGCCAGGACAACCGCTTCACGCTTGCCGGGCGCCTTCGCGTCGCCGCAACAGCCGGGCAAGCGCTGAGGACGCTTCCTGTCAACAAGCGGGTCTTTGCTGGCGGCGGATCGTCGGTCCGCGGCTATGATTTTCAGGCTGTCGGTCCTCTAGACGCCAACGGCGTTCCGATCGGCGGGCGCTCAGCGGTCGAAGCAGCGCTTGAAGCGCGCGCCAAGGTGACGAAGCGCGTTCAGCTCGCGGTGTTCGCGGATGCGGGCGCCGTCTACTCCGAGAGCTTTCCCGACTTCGCCGGCGATTATTTCGTCGGCGCTGGCGTCGGCGTGCGTTACCTGTCGACGATCGGTCCGATCAGGCTCGACATCGCGGCGCCGCTCGAAAAGCGGCCGACCGATCGCGACTTCCAATTCTATATATCACTCGGACAACCGTTTTGATGGCCCGCGCGCTTCGCACCACGCTGATTGGCGCCGCGCTTTTGCTCACTATTGCGGGAACGTTATTCATTCTGTTTCGCACGCCGCCCGGCCATGCACTGCTGAAACCGATCATCGCGCGCGCACTCGGCGATGTTCTCGGCGGCGATGTCGCCATCGGCGCAATCAGGGGCGCGCCGCCGGGCGATCTCGTGCTTGAGGACGTCCGCATGACCGATGGCGGCGACGAATGGCTGAGCCTTGACCGCGCCGAAATCCATTGGCGTCCGCTGGCGCTCCTTGGTGGTCGGGTTGAAGTCAGGACCGTCGCCATCGACGGCGTGACGCTGCTCAAGGCGCCGCCGAGGAAAGATAACAAGGATCGGTCGCGCGGGTTTGAACTGCCGGAGCGCCTGCCGGACGTCGTTGTCCTTGATCTGACGATCACAGACTTTCGCGTTTCCGGCTCCCTCACCGGGGCCCCGGTGCGGCTCGACGCGGCAGGCCGCGCGCAAATGGGCGGCGCGGCGCTCGACATCACCTTCAACGCCTCAGGCAGCGACGAGGGCGACTTCGTCGCCGTCCGCATTCTCCGCGACGGCGACGCTCTTGGCGCGGACGTGACGGTCGCGTCTAAAGCGGACGGCGCCATCGCGACCATTACAGGTGTTGGTGGCGCAATTTACCTTGACGCGAAGGGGTCAGGTCGGCTCGCCGCCTATCGCCTCGCCATCGACGGCGATCTTGGCGCTTATGGCTCGCTTGCCGGCGTTCTGAGCGGCGATCTTGAGCGCATGGAGCGGATCGATTTCAACGCCGACGTCACGTTTGGCGAGCGTCTCACAACTCTTAGCCGCGTCATCGGTCCCGTCGCGCATGCCGAAGGATGGTTTTTGCCGCGCGCCGACGGCGGCGCTGTCACGATTGCGCAGTTTCAGTCGGCGCTTGGAGCGATTTCGGGCGCCGTTGATTGGCGCAATCGCAACAAGGCGCTCGCGACCGTCAACGTTGTTGCGAACGCACGGTTCGCGCCTGACTGGCGCCCTGACCTACGGCGTTATCTCGGCGCACACGCCTCACTGAAAGCCAAAGTAACGCCTGGGAAAGACATTTTCGCCGTCAACGCGGCATTCAACGCGGAACTCTTGCAGGGCGCGGCGGAAGCTATCCACACGAATCTTCAAACCTCTGCGGTCGGCGATGTCGACATCATGCTTTCGACGAATGAGCATTTGCCGGCGCCGCTGCGAAAGGGCGCCAAAGCGAGCGGGCGCGTCGATTTCGATTTCAGGAAGGGCGTCTCGTCGCAGGATTTCCTGCTTACAACCGCTGAAGGCGGCGCCTTCAAGGGCGCCGCCTCCTGGGAATTCGATACAAAAGCGTTCGCCGCGAAAGGCGATATAACGGCGCCGCCCGCCATGATCGCGGCGCTGAGCCGGAAGCTCGCCGCGGAGCGCGCGGCAAGCGCCGACATCGACATCAAGGGAACACCGGAAGAATTCTCCGGAACAATCGTCGCGACGACGCCCCTGCTTCTTTATGACCGCCGGCCGCTGCCCGCGTCGCGGATCGCAATTGCCTTTACAGGCGCGCCTTCGGCGCCAGCGGGTGAAATCTCTGCGCGTGCGCTTGATGGGTCGCGCCGCCTGAAGTCCAATTTCGCCCGAACGAACGAATATTGGCGGATCGGCGGGCTTGACTACGCCGGACGCGACTTTGCGCTCAAGGGATCGGCGGCGTTCAATCCGTCGTCGAACGAAGGCGCTGTCGATCTCGTTTACAGCGGCGGCGACGGCGCGGAGCCCTGGCCCGGCGTCATGCTTTCAGGCGCCATGACAGCAAAAGGGTCGATTACGCGCGGCGCGTCCGCGAACAATCTCGTCTTGCGTGCGGATTCTCTGAGGACTGGCTCGATCACACTGACGCGGTTCAAGGCTACTGCCACCGGCCCAGCAGACCGGCTCGCGGTCAAAGCTAGCGCTGACGAACTCGCCATCGCAGGCGCGGCGCCGATCACCGGACTTTCGTCTGTCATGACATTGCGAAACGGCGGCGTAGACGTGACATCGCTCACCGCCACGATCGCTGGCGCGCCGCTCACGCTTTCCGAGCGTGCGCGCGTTCAGTTTTCTGAAGGCGTCTCCATCGAGACCTTGCGCGCGCGGATCGGCCAGCGGGGATCGCTCGCGTTTGACGGCGCTTTCGCCGACGCGCGCTGGCGCGGCGTTCTCTCACTGCGGCGCGCGCCGATCGTCGGGGCCGCTTCCGTCATCGATCTCGACATCGCTCTCGACACGCAAAAATCGCCGCTTGCGACCGGCGCATTCGCCTTGACGTCCCTGCTGACGCAGACGGAAACGACAAGCCTCGCTGGCGCCTTCCGATGGGACGGACGCTCGCTGTCGATTGCGGACGACGGCCGGTCGGAAGCGGTCGATCTCGACCTTTCGTTGCCCGCCCGGCTCGTCCGCTCGCCGAAGCTCGAAATCGACTCCACAGGTCCGCTCACCGGCGCCTTTCGCTATCGCGGACGCGCGGAGAGCGTCGCCGCATTTCTTCCGCCGGCGCTCCAGTCGATCGAAGGCGATCTCGCTTTCGACGGCGCTGCGGCGGGCTCGCTTGCCAGTCCGAAGCTCACCGGCGCGCTTGAGATAACCGACGGCGCCTATACCGAACTGGCAAGCGGGTTCAGCATCATTGGCATCGAAGGAACAGCGCGCGCCGACAGCGCCAGTTCCCGTATCGATTTTTCTCTCACTGGCAGCGGGACCGGGCAGACGGCGAAAACGATTGCGGCGAATGGATATGCGACGCTTGGCGACAGCGCACGGCTTTCGTCCGACATCGTGCTGACGCGCGCGCGCATCGCGGCAGGCCCGGTCAGCACGGTCGAAGCAACCGGAAACATCAGCCTGGGAGGGCCTTTCGACAGCCTCACCGCCGAAGGCGACATCGCTATCAGAGACCTCTCCGCCGAAGTCGTCACGCCGGAACGAACGGGCCTCGTCGACATCACGGTTGTCGCGGTCGATCAAGGCGACGGCGCGCCGTCTTCCGTCCAGCGATCGAGCGCCCTGGAAACGCTCACCTATGACCTCAGGATCAAGGGTAGCGAGGGCCTCGTCATCAAAGGCCGCGGGCTTGAAAGCGAATGGCGGGCGGACGTGCACGTCGTCGGCCGCGCGGATGCGCCGGTCGTCCTGGGCGTCCTCACGCTTGAGGAAGGAACCATCGACTTTGCGAGCCGTCGCTTCGCGATGACGCGCGGGTCGATCGACTTCGACCGGCTCTCGCCGAACAATCCGTCGCTCGACCTCCGCGCGGAACGCGAGACGGAATCAGGGACGACCGCCGTCATCGTCATCAAGGGCCGCGCCGAAGCGCCGAGGATCACGCTCGAATCTACGCCGGCTTTGCCGCAGGAAGACATCATGGCGCTCGTCCTCTTCGACAAACCGGCGACGGAGCTTTCCGCGCTTCAATCGCTGCAGGTCGCCGAAGGCCTCGCGGAACTCGGCGGCATCGGCCCCTTCGGCGGCAAGGGACTCACCGGCGCGACGCGTCAGGCGCTGGGACTCGACATGTTCAACCTCGATCTCGACGAGGCGGACAGCGCCGCTTCGACGCTGACCGTCGGGAAATACGTCGCCGACGACCTTTTCGTGTCTGCGACGCAGGATGCGCGCGGCCAAAATGGCTCGCTCAGAATCGAATACGAAATCATCGACAACCTGACCGTCGAAACCGAGCTGCGCCAGGACGGCGACCAGACCGTCTCGGCGAACTGGAAGCACGATTTCTGAGCGCGGCGACGGGGCCAGAAATCGTGACTAAGATTTTGATTTGATTGGTAGCGGGGGGCGGGCTTGAACCGCCGACCTCAGGGTTATGAATCCTGCGCTCTCACCAACTGAGCTACCCCGCCATCCGGGCAAAGAGGTGGGGTCTATACCGGCACTCCCCTGACCTCGCAAGGCGGCGGGGTTGCCTATTCGCTGACCTGCCGGCGGCGCTCTTCCTTCGAGGGTTCGGGCGGAATGATCCGGGCGATCAGGCCGGTTTTCGGGAACGGCGCGACGACAACGCGGCGAAGCGAATGCCAGCCCCCGCCGAGCAACACCATCGACCCGCCCATGACAAGCAGCGTCACCGCCGCTGTCCAGCCGCCCGAAAGCCCGACCTGAGAGATCAGGTAGCCGGCGGCGATGAGCGCGTAGAGGAGCCCTGCGACAAGCAGCGCGCGCCGGTTGATGAGGAGCGAAATGAACGCGAAGGCGAAAACGATTGCGAGGGTGACGAGCGCCGCCCCGCTTGAATTCTGCATCAGCATGTCGGCGCCGACCGTCATGCCGAGCGCAGAGTTGAGGATCAGTGGCGCCGCAAAGAAGTGCAGCCAGAATCCGTTGTCGGAAATGCGCGTTTTGCGTTCCGGGTCACGCGCATCGAAGAAGACGCCGAGGAGGAAGATGAAGACGCCTGCGGCGAGCTGCGCCGGCTGAAATAAGGACTCCGCCTTGTCGGGCCATGCGTAGAAGGCCGCCGCAACGCCGACGGACGCCAGCGAATAGCCGAATACGCCCATCGCAAACGGCAGTTTCATGCGCGCGTAAAATGCAAAGACTGCGGCAGTCGTCACGCCCAGAACGACGATAAAGAATTCCGACGCCTGCCGGATCGCACCGGCGATCCCCGCGCCTTCCATTCGTTCGAAAAAAGCTTTGTCGAGGTTGAGGATGGCGCCGTAGCCGGCTCCGGCCGCGACGAAAAAGAACAGGTTGAAGGCGAGCAGGATGACGATCGACGGCAGAAAGAGGCGCCGTCCTCGCGCGAAGAATTCCGCCATCAGCCACATGATCGCCGCGTCGATGGCGGCAGCGCCCGAAACCAAGGTCAGCACGCGCTGAAAGCCGTCGCCGTCCGCCGCGTCCTTCAGCATCGGAAGCAGCACCATCGCCGTCGCGATGCCGATCCCGGCGGCGAACATCGCAATCCCGAGGCTGAGGAATACGTCATGGAAATTCCGGATGAAGCGAAGGTCTTCCTCGCCCGGCAGCGATTGCGCGGCGACGGCGCGCGCCTCGGTCTTGTTCGTCACTGGCCCCTCCAAAGTCCCCGGAGGGAGGTTATCACGCGGCCTCGGCCCGCGCGAGAGCGGCGACATGGTCGGCGATGGCGAGACAGGACGTCAGTCCCGGCGATTCCATCGCATAGAGGCCGATATAGCCGCGCGTGCCGTGTTCTCTCGCGCCGAAGATCAGGAAATCGCCTTCCTCCCCCGGCCCCGTCGCTTTGGGCCGCTGGCCCGCATAACCGGGATTGAGCCGCGAGGGATCGAGGTCCGGCCAGAAGCGCGACACGTCGCGCACGAAAGTTGGAAGGCGTGATGCGTCGACCGAATAATCGCCGAGCGCCGCATCCCAGCGGATGTCCGGTCCGAGCCGCGCCTGACCGCCGAGATCGCGGGTGTAATGGACGCCCTGACTGTCCGCCGTGTGCAGAGGATAGATGAGCCGTGTGAACGGCGCTTTCCCGGCGTAGGTGAAATATTGTCCTTTCGCCGGGCGGAGCGCGGGGATGAATTTCGGATCGAGCCCGACAATGGCGCGCGCGATCTGATCCGCATAAAGACCGCCGGAATTGATGACGAGCCGCGCAGACAATGTCATCGCGCCTTCGCCGCCGACGTCAATCTCAACGCCATCATCGACGACACGCCCGCCAATGACCGGCGAAAGCATCGACAGTACGCCGCCAGCGTTTTCTAAATCACCGAGCATAGAGAGCATCAGCCCATGGCTGTCGACAATGCCGGTCGATGGCGAGCGCAACGCGGAGACGCAGCGAAGGCCAGGTTCAAGTCGCGCCGCCTCCGACCCGGAAACCAGCGTCAGATCGTCGACGCCGTTCGCCTTCGCGGTCTCCATGATAGCATTCAGCTTCGGCGCTTCATCCGCGCTGGTGGCGACGATCAGCTTCTCGCAATTGAGGTGATTGACGCCGCGTTCGCCGCAATAGGCGTAGAGCTTTTTCTTCCCTTCGACGCACAGCCGCGCGCGCAGGCCGCCCGGACGATAATAGATGCCGGCGTGAATGACTTCCGAATTGCGCGACGAAGTTTCCGTTCCAAAGGCGTCGTGCTTTTCAAGCACGATGACGTCGCGCCCTGAAAGCGCCAGCGCGCGCGCGACCGCAAGACCGATGACGCCTGCGCCGATGACGATAACGTCGACGCGCTCTGGCATCTTCGCCTCAGTCCGTGGTCGCGACCCATTTCGGGTCGTCTTGCACTTCGCGCTCGAACTTCAGGAACTCGTAATATCCGCACCGCGACTGGGTCGGAAAATCGCGACAAATCCGCGGGCGCGATTCATAAACCGTGCATTGCCGCGTTTCCTGATCGAGGAACATGCAGGCGGTCTTGAAATGATCGTCTTCCTTGTGACGCAGAACGCGCGGATTTTCCTTGTCGCCCTTTTTGGTGAAGCGCTTTTCGGCTACGCGCGCCGTCACGCCAAAATGCTTTGCGAGCCGTTTGACGTCGGTCTTATTCGCCGGAATGAGCGTATAGGTGCAGCAATAGGCGACGCACTTCAGGCAATTATACTGCTTTTTCGGCATGAACCTTCCGCCCCGATCAGAATCTGCGCCGGTACTGGATGAAACCGTCAAAAGACGCAAGCTTGTCGTAAAGGGCGCGGGCGTCCGCGTTGGTCTCGTGCGTCAGCCAATAAACCCGGTCAGCCTTGCGATTCTGGGCCTCTGTGTAGACAGCCTCGATCAGGGCGCGTCCCGTCCCCCGCCCGCGCTCACCCGGCGTCACGAACAGATCCTCCAGATAACAATAATCACGGGTTGACCACGTCGCGGGATGAACGACGCAATGTACGATGCCTATAAGCCCCGTCGGTTGCGCCGCAACAAAGGAAAAGAAGCGCTCGTCCTCAATCAGGCGTCGGAAGGTCAATGCGGTCGTCGATTCGTCGAGCCCCGCCTTGTAGAATTCGAGATACCCTTTCCAAAGCGGCCGCCACGCCGCTTCGTCGCTCGCTTCAAGCGGTCTTATCGTGCGCATCGCCCGTCACCGCCCCTTCTGTCGCTTTGATCCAGCCACCGCCGAGTACGCGATCATGACCGGGTTCGGGGGAATAGAAGACACAGGCCTGTCCCGGCGCGACGCCTTCTTCCGGCTCGTCGAGTTCGACCGCGACGCCGTCGTCAAAGACGAGGCGACCGGGCTTGGGCGGCCTTGTCGAGCGTACGCGCACGGCGATTGGCGTCGCCATCCGCGCGGCGTCATCTAGCGCACCGCCGCCGAGCCAAGACGTTTCTTTCAGCCGAATTCGTTTCACCAGCAGCGCCTCGCGCGGGCCCACGACGACATGCCGGCGTTCAGCATCAAGGCGCACGACGAAAAGCGGGTCGCCCGTCGCGACGCCGAGGCCGCGCCGTTGACCGACCGTATAGTGAATGACGCCCGGATGGGTTCCCATCACCGACCCATCGACATGAACGATTTCGCCCGGCTCCGCTGAACCCGGACGAAGGCGTTCGACAACTGAGGCGTATTTTCCTTCCGGCACGAAACAGATGTCCTGACTGTCAGGCTTTTCCGCGACGACAAGACCAAATTCGGCGGCGACGCGGCGCACCTCGTCCTTCGGAAAATCGCCGAGCGGGAAGCGCAGGAATTCAAGCTGCGCGCGCGAAGTCGAGAACAGGAAATAGCTTTGATCGCGGCTGGCGTCCTTCGCGCGCCGAAGCTCCGCGCCGTTCGGGCCCTTGACTCGCCGGATGTAATGACCGGTCGCCATCGCAGCGCCGCCAAGGTCGCGCGCGACGTCCATCAGGTCCCGGAACTTCACCCGTTCATTGCAGCGCACGCACGGGATCGGCGTCGCGCCGGCGAGATAAGTGTCGGCGAAATCCTCCATCACGCTTTGCGCAAATCGGTCTTCGTAATCGAGAACATAATGCGGAATGCCAAGCCGCCCGGCGACATCGCGTGCGTCTTGAATGTCCTGTCCCGCGCAGCAGGCGCCCTTCTTCTGAATCGCGACGCCATGATCGTAAAGTTGCAAGGTGACGCCGACTGCATCATATCCTGCATGTTTGACGAGCGCGGCCGTCACCGAGAAATCAACGCCGCCCGACATGGCGACGACGACGCGCGCGCCGGCTGGAAGGCCGAGGTCGATTTTGGGCGCGTCGAGGCGCGAAATGTCCGCGAGCATGGTCATGGCGGGCGGAACATAGGGAGCGGGCGCTTGAATATCCAGCCGAAGGCCGACTATTGCGCGCCTTTCAGTTCAGGGCGAGAAGGCGGCGATGACGCCCACGCGAACCCCGTTTCAGGAAGGCCTCGAAGCCGCGCAAGCGGGCGATTTCGCCCGCGCTGAGGCGATTACGCGCGCCATGCTCGACCGCAACCCCAATGATATCGGCGCTCTGCAGATCGTGGGCTTTACCGCATTCAGGCAGGGACGGAATACTGACGCGCTAAGGGCATTCCTGCAGGCCGTTCGCCTTGAACCGGGTCAGCCGAGGCTCCTCTACTGGCTCGGCGTTCTATTCAAGGAGCGCGGCGACTTCGTGCAGGCCGAGCGCGCATTCAGCAATGCGGTTCGAATTGACCCCCGCTACGGCGAAGCTTGGTGTCACTTGGGCGAGACGTTCTTTCTTCTCGACCGGAAAGACCGTGCACGCGAGGCCATCGAATCCGCCATACGATCGGAGCCGCAGTCCGCCACAGTACTCGCCCGCGCCGCCAGGCTCTTCGAACTTGTGCATGACGTTGACCGCGCGCGCGATCTCGCTGCGAAAGCAGCGCTACTCGATCCCTCGGATGAAATCGCGGGCATTACGCTTATTGAAATGGCCTTGCGCGAAAAGCGTTATGACGCAGTTATCTCCGGCGGGACTGCGTCGTTCAATTCAGGGACAAACGTCAACCGGCGCAATCAGGCGCGCCTTCGTCATCTCACAGCGACGGCGCAGGACCGTCTTGGCGATTACGCGGCAGCGTTCGCGAATTACAGCGAGGCGAACCGACTGCAGGGATCGCTCGACAATGGCGCGGCGAGCAGCGTTCCAAGTCCGCTTCATACCGACAATCTCGACCGGATAGCCGCTTACCTTCACGATGCGCAGCCCACCGACTGGAAAGCGCCCGACGGCCTTGAAGGACCGACGCCGGTTTTCCTTCTGGGCTTTGTCCGGTCAGGAACGACGTGGCTTGAACAGATTCTGTCGTCGCATCCCTCCGTCACGGCAATGGAAGAGGAAGACCTGTTTGTCGACGTGTGGCGGGACCTGCTGATCACGGACGCAGGACTTTCGCGGTTGCCAACTCTATCGCTCGAAGAAATCAATCGACGACGGGCTCAATACTGGGCGCGCGCAGACAGGGTCCTGGCGAAGGAGTCGCGCCGTGAGGTGATCGTCGACAAGCTGCCGCTGAACACCGTCAACCTGCTGTTGATCTGGCGGCTTTTTCCGGAAGCGAAGATCATCTTCGCCTTGCGCGATCCGCGCGACGCCGTCTTCAGCGCGTTCCAGCAGCATTTCCAGGTCAACGCCGGCATGGCGCATTTCCTTGATATTCGCACCGGAGCCGCGTTCTACGATCGGATCATGACCATCGGCGCGCTGATGCGGGAAAAGGCGCCGCTGGTCCTCCATGAAGTGCGTTATGAACGCGTCGTCGCCGACCTTCCGGCGGAAATCGCAAGGCTGCTCGATTTTCTCGGCCTGCCTTGGAACGACAATGTTCTCAATTATCAGGAAACCGCCAGATCGCGAACGATCCGGACGCCAAGCGCCCGGCAAGTCATTGAGAAACCTTACGCGACGTCGATCGGGAAATGGCGTCATTATCGCGACGGCATGGCGCCGGTGCTGCCGATCCTTGCGCCCTGGGTCGCGAAATTCGGTTACGACCCTGACTAGAGGAAATTCAAGAGCGACATCTCGCTCGCTTGTTTCAGCGCTTGCGCCGCCGCTTCGATCGCGATGCGGTCTTGATTGAGACGCGCAACGACCTCGGCAAGATCGGCGTCTTCGATTTCAGAAGCGACAACCTCGGCAAGGTCGCGGCGCTGGACGTTTCGGACGCGCGCGTCCTCGGTCTGACCCTGAGCAAGGCCGTTCAGCCCCAACTCCTGATAGAGCGCGGCCGAAATCTGGTCGAGGTCCGTGATCTTCTGCGTCAGAAATGCCGCTTGCGCATTCGTCAGCTGGCCGGAAAAGGCGCCAAGCGTTACGGGCGCGTTCGCAAGCTCCTTCAGCGTCGCATAAAGGCCGCTCGCAATCTCGCCCGCGGTCGCACCGCCATCGACGGTCAGCCCCTCTTCTACCGCAAGCCGCTGGCGCGCCGCATCAACGAAAAGCGCATCGGTATCGGCCGCAAGGGCGATATCGCCGAGGGACTGCGCCGTCGTCGGAGGAACCGTTCCATCGACGCCGCCGAAAACATCGACGCCGCCTGTATGCGTATTGAGCGCGGCGATGATCCGTCTGCGCTTCAGACGCGATATCCGCGGCGATGAGTTCCGCGCCGCCGGTCGCAAGGGCGACGACAACCCTCTCCCGCAGTCGGCTGACGCTGTCCGCGATCGTCGTCAACGCTGCCTCCTGCGTTTGAAGGCGCGATGCCGTAACGCCCGCCGCCTTTTCGTAGGCCGTCGCGCGTTCGATGACGCCTTCGGATGACAGCAATTGCGCTGTTCCGACACCGACGCCGCTGTAACGGTTCGAAACTTTGCCGGTCGAGAGCTGGATCTGGCGCGCCTGCGCGGAACCTTGCGCGCGCTGGAAGCTGTTCAGCAGGATCTGCTGGAAGCCGAGATCTGAAATACGGGTCATCGCGTCCTCTAGATAATTTGCAGCAGCGACTGCCAGAGCTCGTCGATCGCCGCGATGACGCGCGCGTTGGCGCCGTATGCGCGCTGGTAGAGAATGAGGTTGGAAAGCTCTTCGTCGAGATTGACGCCGGCGGACGCGCTGGCTCGCGCGGAGAGCTCCGCCGACAGCGCTTTATTTGTTTCGGCCCTGAGGTCGGCGTTACGCGCAGCGGTTCCGATCTCGGCGATTGACTGCGAAACCGAACGCGTGGCGGCGCTGGTGGCGATATTGGCGAGAAGGATAGCGCCGGACCCGTCATTGGCGCCGGCCGCCGCGCCGCCGGTCGGACGCGCGATCGCAAAGCTCGCCGGGTCCGCCAGCAAGTCCGCGCTTACTGAAAAGACGCCAGCGTTTTCGACGATCAGGGATTGACCGGTTGCGGTAGCCGAGCCGGCGACCGCGTTTCCAGCGTAAACCGCGTTTAACTGATCGGCGACGCCGCGCGCTGTCGTCTCGACGAGCGCACCGAGCCGGGGCAGTTCGACATTCCTGAGATCAAGCAGGCCCCGGATTTCGCCGGATGCGATGCTCGCATTGATGTTTGACGACACCGCCGAAGTCGCGCCGCTGTCAGGATCGACCGACGAGAGCGTAATCGCCGTCGGCGGCCCGGCACTGACACCAAGCGCGGTGAAGCCGGCCGAATTCGCAAGCACCGTCCCGTCGCGAAGCGCGACCTCGGCGCGGCCGTCCTCGCTCTGCGTCATCGTGATCGACAGGAGCGACGAAAGTTCGGAAAGGCGCTGATCGAGAAGATCGGCGGCCCCCGGGCTGCCCTGAACGACTTGATTGAGCCGGTAAATCTCGTCGAGAAGCGCATTGGCGCGCCCGATGTCAGCGTTGAGACGGCCGAGCGCCGCATCGCTTTCGGCGTCAATCGCAGCGCCGGTCCGCGTGAAGGCGTCGAACGCAGCCTGTAACGACAAGAGCGCGTCAGCCTTCGCCGCCGTCGACGAGGGGTTCGCCGAGAGCTGCGTCAGCGCTGCAAACGCTTCATCGAGTTTGTTAGCATAGGAGATGTTCTCGCCCGGCGCACCGAGCGAGGCTTCGACCCGCGAAAGTGCGTTCGAGATCGCTGTCGCGGCGGCCTCGTCTGCGGCCCCGCCATAGGCCGCGCCCTGCAGGAAACGATCGACGGCGGCGCGCGCAATTTCGACGTTGACGCCGGAGAACTGGTTCGGAATCGCGTCCGTCTGGAAATGCGCCTCGCGCCGCGAAAAATTTGGCGTATTGACGTTGGCGATGTTTTCTGACGTCGCCGCGATCGCGCGCTGATTGGCGAAGAGCCCCGACACGGCAGTGTTGAGAGCGACGTAAAGGCTCATGACTGCATTTCCTTACCGGGAAAATTCTTCCCACCCGGCAATTTCCGCCGGGAATCCGGTGCCGCGAGTGAGCGCGCGCCGCTGGTATAATCCATTAAATCTGCACATTTCGGCATTGCTCGATCGTCCGGCCTTCAATTCGTCGCAAGATGAATTGCAAGCGGCGAACCATGAGCGGCACGCCCGGCAGGAATAGGCGACGGCGGCAAAATCTGCAGGCGGATAATTCCGGCCTCGCGCGTTCATTAACCGTGCTTAAGCATGAAAAGCGCGGAAATCCGCGCAAGGAAGCGTTGGCTCCGCTCTTGCCAATCAGGATGCGCGCAAAGAGGGCTTGGATGAGCGAAATCGCCAGCATCGCTGCAGGAACCGACGCGACGCCGAGTCGCCGGAGCGCCGCTGCACGCAACAACGCGCCGGAATTTTCGTATGCGCTCGCGGCCGCCTCGCTCGAAAGAAAGGCCGCACAGTCGCTCAAGGCTCATGGCGCCGCGCCGAATGCGGACACAGCATCGCCGACGCGCACCGTAACGGATTCAGTGAATGCGCCATTAGAGCGATCGAAAGCTCTGGTGGCTGAAGGCGACAGCAAGATCGAACCAGCGACGAATTCGAGCTCTTCGTCGGCGTCCTTCGAAGAGGGACACTCGTCGATCGCGATCGCCGCGCCGGTGCAAATTGCCCCAGGAACGCTCCAACAGACGCCGACATCTGGGCAAAGCGCAATGTCGCCTGCGGGAAAAACGGGCGACGCCGCCCTCATTCGCGACGCTGCAACCGCTGATCGGGCGAGATATGCCGCCAAAGCCTTGCGCGCACCAGCCGAGCCTGCGGCGCTCAAGGCGGAGTTCGCCGAAATTCTCGCCGAACAACTCGAAAAAACAAGCGTCTTCGACCTTCGTCTCGATCCGCCTGATCTTGGCCGCGTCGATGGGCGCCTCGCCCTCAATGACGATGGAAAAGCAATCCTGACTTTGACCTTCGATAACCAGAACGCCTTCGATCTCTTTTCGAAAGATGAACAGGCGCTCCGCGAAGCGCTGATGCAATCAGGCTTCAATTTCGAGGCTGGCGATTTTGCTTTCGCCTTTAAGGAGCGCGTGCCTGAGCCGCCCGCTTTCGACACCTCTGAATTCGTTCGTGAAATTCGCGGCGATTACGACCCCGTTTTCCTCGCTCCGTGGAGCGCCGGCGCGCTTGACATCAGGATTTGAAAGATAAACTCATGGAAATTCCCGCGATCACCACCGCTGCATCCGCAAAGTCGCCTGACGCACTCTCCCAGCTGACAGGCAATCTTGATTCTTTTCTCACCCTGCTGACGACGCAGCTTAAGAATCAGGACCCGCTTGATCCGCTTGATACGGAGAAATTCACGTCACAACTCGTCCAGTTCGCTTCTGTCGAACAGTCGATCCAGACGAACAAGCACCTTGAAACGCTCATCGGACTTCAGGCTGCGGCGGATCGCGAAGGCGCGCTCGCCATGCTTGGGAAGACGATTATGATCGAGAGCGGCAAAGCCGCCAGTCTCGGCGCCGGCGCCAGTTGGTCCTACGAACTGCCAACGGGCGCCGCTTCGGTGCGCCTGACGATGCTGAACGATAAGGGTCAGCCTGTCGGTCAGTTTGCTGGCGATCCGCAGCCAGGCGCGCACGAATTCGTATGGGATGGGAAGCTTGCTGACGGAAGCGTCGCGCCCGCTGGCGTCTACACACTTGCTGTCCAGGCGAAGGACGCCACCGGTGCGGCAGCGCTCTTCACTCTGCAATCGAGAACGACCGTCAACAGCGTACTCTTTGACGCCTCCGGACCGCAACTTGAAACACCCATCGGCCCCCTCGCCCTGTCCGACGTCAAACGCGTAATTGGACACTGACATGAGTTTTTCGAGCTTGTTTTCGATCGGCCTGTCCGGCCTTTCCGCCTTCGGCAGCGGACTTGAGGCCGTCTCGAGCAATATCGCGAATAGCCAGACGACAGGCTACAAGCGCGTCACGACGCAATTCGCGGATTTGATCCCGTCCGACGCGCCATCGTTCAATCAGACGGTGGGCGCCGGCGTTGTCGGGACCGGCGTCGGCGCCGTTTCCCGCCAGCTGGCGGGCGAGCAAGGCGCCGTCTCGCGCACCAATGCGCCCACCAATGTCGCCGTCTCCGGGGATGGATTCTTCGTCGTGTCGGAAGAGCCCGCCTCGACTGGCGCGTCGGCGCTACTTTTCACGCGCGCCGGCGATTTCGCCCCGGACGCGCTCGGCAACCTCAAAAACGCCGCCGGCTATTACCTTCAGGGTGCGGCGGTCGGCGCGAACGGGACAGTCGGCGCCGCGAGCCTTCAAAGCCTTGAAACGGTCAATGTGAACCGGACGCCTGCCGGCGCCGATCCAGCGGCTCTTGGTGCAATGACGGGGGTTGCGATCGACCGCGACGGTTATGTTCTCGCAAGCTACGCCAATGGCGAAACGCACGCGCTGTTCCGCATTCCGCTCGCGCTCTTTTCCAATCCGGAGGGTCTGGAAGCGGCGGAGCGGACGGCGTTCCGAAACACGACCTTGTCGGGCGACGCGCGCCTCGCCGCCGCGCGCTCCGGCAGCGCGGGCGCCATCGAAGGGTCGGCGGTCGAAATTTCGACCGTCGACATCGGTCAGGAGTTTTCAACGCTGATCTCGACGCAGCGCGCATATTCGACGGCTTCACGGGTCATCTCGACCGCCGACGAACTGTGGCGAACGCTTGTTCAGACGGCCGCGTAACGTCGTTTTGGAATGACGCCGTCCCGCAATGACGCGTCCCATTTCTGGCGTCAAATCCTCATGCAACATCAATGTCTTATGCTTGAATTTACCTTGACATTTAGGCGTTTCTTAAAAGCGCGTCGCGTATGGTGCGCACACTGAGTTGCGTATTTCGAAGGAACGACAAGCAATGACCGTCGCCGCTCAACAGGCGCATCAGCACAGATCGAAGGAGCCGTATGTCATCGGCCCCGACGGATTGCCGTTGACGCTCGCCGACTTGCCGCCGACTTCCACGAAACGCTGGGTGATCCGCCGCAAAGCGGAAGTCGTCGCGGCGGTGCGCGGCGGTCTTCTGACTCTTGAGGAAGCCTGCGAACGCTATTCGCTGACGCTTGAAGAATTTCTCGCCTGGCAGAAAGCCATCGACCAGTTCGGTTTGCCGGGCTTCGCGCGACGCGCGTCCAGCAATATCGCTGATCGCTTCCCTTAACGTATTCTAAACGGATCGAGCCCGCGCTGCGCCGCGGGCTTTTTCTTTTCCCGCGACGCGAGGACTTAGCGGAATCTTTACGCTGAACCGGGCAAATTTTGCCGGGCGCGCCGAGGCATAGGGGTCGGCGTCGCAGTGAGGGCTAAAAGCCGTGAACGAATTGATGGGGATGATCCGATCCTTCGGGATTGCGCGCCTCGCCGCAATAGTCGGCGTTACCGTCGGCGTTGCGCTCGCCATGTCGTTGATCGTGATGCGCGTCAGCGAAGAGCCGATGGCCCTGCTTTACGCAGACCTCGACCTGAAGGACGGGCAGGACCTCGCCGCCCGCCTCGATCAGGACGGCGTCAAATACGACCTTCGGGAGCGCGGCGACGCCGTGTCGATCTATGTGCCGGCCGAAGAGGCGACAACCCTCAAGCTCAAGCTCGCCGGTGACGGGTTCGTCGCGCGGTCCGGCGAGGTCGGCTATGAAATTTTCGACCAACAGGACGCGCTCGGCGCGACCTCCTTCCAGCAGAACATCAACCGCCTGCGCGCACTTGAAGGAGAGCTCGCGCGGACGATAGCGACGATTACAGGCGTGCGTTCGGCGCGCGTTCACCTTGTCCTGCCTGAGCGCGAACTCTTTTCCCGCGACAAGGCCGAAGCGACGGCCTCGATCGTCGTCGATGCGCCGGCGGGTCTCGACAAACGGTCGGTCCGCGCGATCGTCAATCTCGCTGCATCAGCCGTGCCGGCGCTTTCGCCCTCGCGCGTCACCATTCTCAATTCAGCGGGCGATCTCCTCGCCTCCGGTCAGGAGGGCGACAATTCGATGGCGTCCGCGGGCGGCGTCGATGAGCGCATAGCGTCAACCGAGGCGCGGATCCGCCGCACGGTCGAAGATATTGTCGGCCGCATCGTCGGGCCCGAGAATCTGCGCGTCCAGGTGGCTGCCGATATCGACTTCAGCCGCATCACCGAGACCGCGAACATCATTGATCCGGACAGTCAGACGGTCCTTTCTGCAACGACGGTCGAAGATGCGTCGAACGCCAACGATCCGGCGCTGACGCGCGGCGTCACCGTCGCAAACCAGCTTCCTGAGGCGCAGATCGTCGATCCCCAGACACTCGCGTCAGCAACGTCTTCGGCGCGCCGGACGGAGGAAACGACGAACTACGAGATGACGCGGACCGTGCGCAACGAAGTGCGCGAGATGGGCGGCGTCAAACGCCTCTCGGTCGCGGTGGCGCTCAATCTCGCGACGACGACGGACGCCTCCGGCGGCGTCGTTTCGGCGCCCCGCAGCGAGGAAGAACTTGCGCGCATCACGTCGCTGGTTCGTTCCGCCGTCGGCTATAACGCCGCGCGCGGCGACCAGGTCGACGTAATCGAGGCCGCGTTTCAGCCATTGGCCGACGCCCCTGAAGCCGGCGTTGTCGCTAATGCCGGCTCGGCGCAGACTTTGAGCCCCGCTTTCCTGATGAAAGCCGGTGAAGTGGCGGCACTCGCGATCGTCGCGCTGGCGCTCATCGTCTTCGTCCTTCGTCCGATGCTTGCCGGTCCCGTGGGCGCCGCGCCCCAGGTCGCAGCTGCGACGACCAAGCGCGATCTCGCGGCGTCCCCGGCGCAGGCGGCGCTCCCTTCGCCTGCTCAGAGCGGCCTCGAGAGCCTTATCGATCTTGCTGACGGTAAGGTGAAAGCCTCGTCGATGAAGCGCGTCGCCGAGGTCGTCAAAGCGCACTCCGACAAATCCGCCGGCATTCTGAAAAGCTGGATCAGGCAGGCGTCATGAGCGCGAAAACGATCAGTTCCGCGGAAGAGTTGACCGGCGCCGAACGCGCGGCCGTCGTCATGCTCTCGCTTGGCGAGGAAGCCTCGAAGCCGCTTTGGGCCGCTTTCGACGAGGATGAGCTGCGCGAAGTGACGCGCGCGATCTCAAAGCTCGGTTCCGTCGCTTCCGACGTCGTCGAAGGTCTCCTTTACGATTTCGTGATGAACCTCTCATCGACCGGCGCGATCTCCGGATCCGCGGCCTCGGCGCAGCGCTTCCTCAGAAACGTGCTGCCCGCCGATCGCGCAGAATCGATCCTTGAAGACATCAAAGGTCCCGCCGGAAAAACGATGTGGGACAAGCTCGCCAACGTGAACGAGCGGGTCCTTTCGGGCTATCTCCGCAACGAGCATCCGCAGACCGTCGCCGTCATCCTGTCGCGCATTCGTCCCGACCACGCGGCGAAGGTGCTGGGCGCCCTGCCTGCGCTTTTCGCCGAGGAAGCCATCGCCCGGATGCTCAATCTCGGCCCGGTGCAAAAGGAAGTCCTCGACCAGATCGAAGTGACGCTCCGGACCGAATTCATGGCGGCGCTGTCGCGGGCGCCAGAACGCGACCCTTATGAATCGATGGCGGAGATTTTCAACGCGTTCGAACGCTCCACCGAGCGGCGTTTCATGGACGCGCTTGAAATGAAAAACCCGAGCGCGGCTGACCGCATCCGGTCTTTGATGTTCGTCTTCGAGGACCTTGTGCGGCTCGACTCGCAGGACATGCAGACGCTGATGCGTTTCGTCGACAAGTCCGACCTCGCCCTCTCTTTGAAGGGCGCCAAGGATGCCGTATCCGCGCACTTCTTCGCCAATATGTCGGAACGTGCATCGAGCATTCTGCGCGACGACATCGAGATCATGGGGCCGGTTCGCCTCAAGGACGTCGATCAGGCGCAGCGCAAGATCGTCGAGGTCGCCAAAAAGCTGACCGAAGACGGACAGATCGTCCTGTCGAAGTCGGATGAAGAGGAGCTCGTCTATTAATGACAAGAGCCCGCCCCTTCAGCTTTGACGAGTTTCGCAACGCCGCGCCGAAAACGGCGGATTCTCCATCGCCGCCTCGCGCCTATGCCACCGAAGATCTCGCTGCAGCGCGCGCGGAAGGCGTCATTGAAGGACGCCGCATCGCCATGGAAACGATCGCCGCCGACGAGGCCGCCGCACTAGACCGCATTGCTGGCGCTCTCGCCGACGCCGTCGCCGCAGCAGAGCGCCGGTCGCACGAAGCGCGCGAGGGTGCGATCGCCGTTGCGCGTCTCTTTCTCGACGAATATTGCGCGACGCTCGCTTCGGAGAGGGAAATTGACGTCGCGCAAGACTTGCTGCGTCGGCTGACGGAAAATTCCGAGGACCGGCGCGCTGCGACGCTCGTCGTCAGCGCCAAGAGCTACGAACGACTTGAAAACCGGCTTCAATCGGCCATTGCGGCGAGCCGCGTCGCTGATTTTGTTTCTGTCGACTTCGATCACGCGCTCGCGCCCGGCGAAGCGCGCCTTGAGTGGCGCGGCGGCGATATCCGCCGCGGTCGCGCCGAAATTTCTGCGGCGATCGCCGCCCTGTTCGATCCCATCACAGCAACGGAGCCTCGATCATGAGCGCGCTGGAAAAGACTAAAGAGCTGATGCCCGACCTCGCGTCAGAGGATATCTCGCCGCGTCGGCCGATGCTTGAGAGCATCTACGACGTGCCGGTCAAGGTGACGGCGGTTCTCGGCAAGACACGGATGAACGTCGCCGAGCTGATGCGGCTCGACGCCGGCTCGATCATCGAACTCGATCGCCGTGTCGGCGAGCCGATCGACCTTTATGTGAACGACCGCCTGATCGCCCGCGGCGAGCTCGTCATGGTCGAGGGCGTCCTCGGCGTCACCATGACCGAAGTCGTCAAGGAAACGGATTTGTAGCGCCATGAGACTCCTTATTGTCGGCGGCCTTTCTGGACAGCTTTCCGCCGCGGCGAAGATCGCGATGGACAAGGGCGCGCGCGTCGCATTCTCGCCGGATGTCGACTCCGCTCTTTCCGCGTTGCGCAAAGGCCAGGGCGCGGATGTGCTCATGGTCGACGTCCGTCAGGACATCGCGCGTCTCATCCGGGCGATGGCGGAAGAGCGTATCGCCGCGCCGGTCGTCGCCTGCGGCGTCAAGGCCGACGCCGACGCGGCTGTCGCCGCCATCCGCGCCGGCGCGAAGGAATTCATTCCGCTCCCGCCCGACGCTCTCCTCATCGCCGCCGTTCTCGAAGCCGTCGCCGAAGAATCGAGCGACCTCATCGCCGCCGATCCGGCGATGAAGAAAGTCATCGCCCTCGCCGATCAGGTCGCAGCCTCCGAAGCCTCAATCCTTATCACCGGCGAATCCGGCGTCGGCAAGGAAGTCATCGCAAAATACCTCCATTCGAAATCGCGCCGCGCCGACAGACCCATCATTTCGATCAACTGCGCGGCGATCCCGGACAACCTTCTCGAGTCCGAACTCTTCGGCCACGAGAAAGGCGCCTTCACCGGCGCCGTCGCGCGCCGCATCGGAAAATTCGAGGAAGCCGACGGCGGGACGATCCTCCTTGACGAAATCTCCGAGATGGACGTGCGTCTGCAGGCAAAGCTCCTGCGCGTCCTGCAAGAGCGCGTCGTCGATCGTGTCGGCGGCGCAAAACCCGTCAAGATCAATATCCGCGTCATCGCGACGTCGAACCGCAATCTCGCTGACGAAGTGAGGAAGGGAACGTTTCGCGAGGACCTTCTCTTTCGGCTTAATGTCGTCAATCTCAACGTTCCGCCGCTGCGCGAACGCCCGCTTGACGTCGTCGCTCTCGCCGAGCATTTCGCCAGGAAATATGCGGCGCTCAACGGCGTTGCAGCCCGGCCGCTGTCGGAGGCCGCCCGCCTCGCGGTCGCCGGCGCCAAATGGCCGGGCAACGTCCGCGAACTTGAAAACGCCATGCACCGCGCGGTTCTGCTCGCCGTCGGCGACCAACTCGATCGCGAGGCGATCCGACTTCCGGACGGATCAAGCCTTGAGCAAAAGTCTCTTCCGGTCACTGACGCTTCGACCGGCGACACGCTCGTCGGGCGCACGGTCGCCGAAGTCGAACAGGCGCTGATCATACAAACGCTCGATCATTGCCTCGGAAACCGGACGCACGCCGCGACCATTCTCGGCATTTCGATCCGCACGCTCAGGAACAAGCTGAAGCTATACACTGACGAGGGCGTCGCCGTTCCCCCGCACGCCGCAGAACGTGCGAGCGCCTAAGCAATGGCTGGGGCCGCCGCCATCAATCTGCGCGACCTTCTTTCGCCTGCCAGGCTGAAGACGCTGGCGCGAAGCGATGTCATCTTTGCGGCAGCGATCATCTCGATGCTGGCGTTGTTGGTTCTGCCGGTTCCGAAATTCCTGCTGGATCTGCTTCTCGCCATGTCGATCACGCTGTCGGTGACAGTGTTGATGACGTCGCTGTTTACGAAGAAGGCGCTCGAATTTTCGACCTTTCCGGCGATCCTTTTGATCTCGACCTTGTTCCGCCTCGGCCTCAATGTCGCGTCGACGCGGCTGATCCTCGCCAACGGCCATCAAGGACCCGACGCCGCCGGTCATGTCATCGAAGCCTTCGGCGGCTTCGTCATGCAGGGTAATTTCGTCATTGGCATCATCGTGTTCACGATTCTCGTCATCGTGAACTTCGTCGTCATCACGCGCGGCTCGGGCCGCATCGCCGAAGTCGCGGCGCGGTTTTCGCTCGACGCGATGCCCGGCAAACAGATGGCGATCGACGCAGACCTCTCCTCAGGACTTATCAATGAGACAGAAGCGAAAGCGCGCCGCAAGCAGCTTGAGGACGAGTCCAATTTTTACGGCGCCATGGACGGCGCATCGAAATATGTCCGCGGCGACGCGATCGCCGGAATTCTCATCACGCTCGTCAACATCATCGGCGGCATTTTTGTCGGCGTCCTGCAGAATGGGCTGACGCTTGGCGAGGCTAGCGAAACTTACACATTGCTCACCGTCGGGGACGGGCTCGTCAGCCAGATTCCAGCACTCATCGTCTCAGTCGCGGCCGGTCTCCTCGTTTCAAAGGCGGGCGTCGACGGTTCCGCCGACAAAGCGCTCGGCGCGCAGTTCGGCGCTTATCCCAAAGCGCTCGGGCTCGTTTCAGCGGTGCTCGCTATCTTCGCGGTCCTGCCCGGCATGCCGTTTATTCCTTTCATGCTGCTCGCGGTCGGGGTCGGATCGATCGCAGTGACACTAACGAAGCGCAGAAGGCAGAAGGCGGACGCCGACGCCAAAAAGTCGCAGACTTCCGTTCGTCAGAAATCGGAGGACGATCCGGCGTCGATGCTCGCCATGGACGACCTCCGGATCGAACTCGGCTATGGTCTGCTCCCGCTGATAGCGGACGGCGCCGGGCCGAAACTGACGGATCAGATCAAGGCGCTGCGCCGCGCGATCGCCCAGGACATCGGCTTTGTCACGCCGCCTGTGCGCATCCTGGACAACATGCAACTCGGCGCGAATGAATATGTCATTCGCCTGAAGGAGCAGGAGACTGGTCGCGGCTCGGTCCGCCCGGGTCAATTTCTGGTCATGGATCCGAACGGGCGCCGCCTCGATCTCATCGGCGAAACGACCAAGGAGCCGGCGTTCGGGCTCGACGCCATGTGGATCGACGACAGCCAGCGCCAGACGGCGACGCTGCGCGGCCTCACCGTCGTCGATGCGGCGACCGTCTTGACGACGCATCTTACCGAAATCATCCGCGCCGAGGCCCCCGCGCTCCTCTCTTACGCGGAAACGAAGAAGCTGCTCGACACCCTTCCCGACAAGCATCGGCAGCTTGTCACCGATCTGGTGCCGAGCATCGCAACGATTTCCACGATTCAACGCGTTCTTCAGGCGCTGATCGCTGAGCGCATTTCAATCCGCGACTTGCCAGCGATCCTCGAGGCGATCGCGGAAGCCGCACCAGGCAATCAAAGCGTCACCCATATCGCAGAGCATGTGCGCGCCCGCCTTGCGCGCCAGATCTGCGGCGCTCTCAAGGGCGCCGACGGCGCGACGCCGATCGTGACCCTGTCGTCTGACTGGGAACGCGCCTTTGCCGAAAACCTCATCGGGGCCGGCGCCGACCGGCAGCTGGCAATGGCGCCGTCGAAGATCCAGGAATTTGTCGCCGCGGTGCTGCGCAAGCTCGAGGAAGCGGCGGCGTCTGGTTATGCGGCGGCGCTCGTCACGAGCGCGGGCGTTCGTCCTTTCGTCAGGTCGGTCGTCGAGCGGGTGCGCCCCCAGACGATGGTGCTCTCGCAAAACGAAATCCATCCGCAGATGCGCCTTAGAAACCTCGGCTCGGTCTGATCAAGCCGCTGTTTGCAAGCGGAAAATTCTCACCACCAACAGATTCACCGCCTTGCGTGACGGGCGCCGCCGTTTGATACTGGCGCGGCGTCCGGAGTTGCGTCGACCCCATGATGAAATTCATCGCCTCGAACGTGGACGCCGCCAAAGCCAAGGCGCGGCGCGCGCTGGGGGACGATGTCGTCTTCATCTCGGTTCGCAATCTTCCTTCCGGCGATGTGGAAGTTTCCGCGTCGGACGGTCCGGTTCCGGCGGCGCCGCCCTTGCCGGTTGAACCGCGTTTCGGGGATCAGACGCGTCAGGTGTTCGACGAAGCGCCGATGCGCGGCGGCGCCGCAACGACCGGCGCGCGGCTCAACGAACCCCTGGAGCAGAAGTTTTCGCAGGACGCGCTCTCGCGCCTGTCGAGCGATCTGTCTGGACGCCCGCAACAGGTCGGCGCCATCGACATGTCTGACAGGACCGCACGCGCGATGGCGGACGCGCTTCGCCCGCACAGCCTTTCCGACGAGTTGATCGCCGCAATCGTCAACGGCGCGCGGATAGCCGATATCGACGACGACCTGCATCGGCTCGAAAAGGGTCTTGCGGACACGTTCGACTTCGCGCCGATCCATTTCTCGCCAATGACGCCGATCATGCTCGTCGGGCCGACGGGCGCTGGCAAAACGTCTTGCGGCGCAAAGCTCGCGGCGACCGCGCTCAATAAGGGGTCGACCGCCTTCATCATGTCCGCGGATGTCGGGCGGGCCGGCGCGATCGACCAGATCAAGGCCTATGGCGATGCGCTCGGCGCCGACTTTTACATCACCGAGACGCCGCACGACGTCGCATCGGCGCTGCGCTCCAAGCGGCCGACCGGCGCCGTCATTCTCGACACCCCCGGCATCTCACCTTACGACCCCGGCGATTTCGCGGCCCTCAAATCCTTTCAGGAAGCGACAAACGGCGAGGCCGTGCTCGTCCTGCCCGCGAGCGGCGATGCGGAAGAGTTCAAGGACTGGGCTGCGGCCTTCCGCGAGTTCGGCGCGCGCCGCATGATCGTCACCAAGCTCGATGCGACGCGCCGCATCGGCGGCGCATTGTCCGCGGCGTTCGCCGGCAAATTTGCGCTCGCGCATTTCTCACAGACGCCGTTCATCTCCGAGGGATTGCTCGACGCGACGCCGGAATTCCTTGCGCGAAGGCTGTTGTCCGGCCGTGCGACCCGAATGAACTAGTAAGGTTAACGCAATCTTCCCGCGCCGACGACAAGGCGCCGCCTCGGTTGGGCCGCAGATTTAACGCAATCGCGCGATAGCTTGATCTCGTGCAAGGGGATCGTTCGTATGCGTAAAGTTCTCTCCATCCTTCCATTTATCGCGGTCGCCGGCTGCGCGAGCGGCATGTCGAAGGAAGAATGTCTGTATGCGGATTGGCGCGCCATCGGCTATGAGGACGGCGCCGCTGGACGTGATGCGGCTGCCATCGGATCGCGCCGCGTCGCCTGCGCCGACAAGGCGAAGGTGACGCCCGACATGGAGGCCTATCTCCAGGGACGCGAGCACGGTCTCGGGCAGTTTTGCCGCCCGGCAAACGGATTTGATTACGGCGCGCGCGGCGGCCGGTACGCCGGCGCCTGTCAAGGCCGGGACGAGGGTCCCTTTGTCGCCGCTTATGAAAAGGGCCTTAAGCTTTACGGCCTGACGTCGAATTATGAAGCGGCGTCTCGCGCCCTTGCGAACGCGCACGCTGATCTCGATTCGATCGAGCATTCGATCACCCATGCGCAGGCCGCGCTCGTGAATCCGGCGACCCCGCATCCGGCGCGCCTCGACCATCTCGCTGAGTTGAAAACGCTCTACGACCGGCGCGACAAGGTGCGCGACGCCATTCCCATGCTCGTTCGCGACGTCGATCGCGCGGAGGCGGAACTTGAGGACTATCGCCGCGAGACCGAAGAAAGTGAGTACGTGCGCGGCACGTCACGCGCATCGACCGCCAGCTACTGACCCCCAGTCGTTGATCCGATGGTGACGCTTTGTAAATTTGCGGAAACCAAGGTTTCCCGCTAGGTCTCCCACGAGTTGCGTCGCCTTGAAGGCTTCAGTTCAACGGGAGAACCTCATGAAGTATATGATTGTCGCGGCGTTCGCGCTCGCCGCTACGCCCGCCTTCGCGCAAGAATCGCCGCAGGCTCTCGCTGACGCGTTCGCCGCCGCTGTCGTCGCGGAAGACGCCGACGCCCTCGCCGCACTCTATACGGAAGACGCCGACAGCTACGATCCTTCGGGAACCGTGCAGAAGGGGCGAACCGAGATCGCCGCCAACTGGAAACTCTTTTTCGACGCCTATGACGGATTCACCGCAAGCCTCGACCGCAAAGGCGAGCACGCACTGGACAAGAAGAGCCATGCGGCGTGGGGTCTTTGGGCCATGACCGCGACGCCGGCTGGCGGCGGCGAGCCAGTCACCTTCAACGGCCGCTATCTCGATGTCTCGGTCAAGACGAAGGACGGGTGGAAATACATCGTCGACCACGCCTCGATGCTGGCGACTGCGGCGCCTGCCGCCGAGGCGGCGAAGGCCGACTAGTATCGAAGGACAATGCAGCCGTCGCCGGCGATCTCGCCGGCGACGGCGAGCGCGCCGCCAGCGGGGAGAGAGAGCTTAAGGCGCGCACTGATTGCTACGGTGCGCTTCTGCAAGCGGATCAGCGTAGAGCTTCGAACTCGCGGACGGTGCGGGCGATAGGATCGAGGATGACGCCCTTCACGCCACGCGTTGCGGCGTAGGCGACAATGTCGGCGGTGCCGCCAAGGCCTCGCGAAGGCTCCCCGTCCCAGATAAAAATCATGAGATCGGCGAGATCAGCGACACGCTTGCCTGCGCTGAGAAACGCCTCGTCCGGCGTCGTTCCTTCGACCTCGATGACATCGCCCGCGCGCGAACAGAAGCGGTCGAATGCGGGCTTATCCTCATCGCGAAGCTCGACGCGGCCGCGGCAGACGGGCACGACCGCCACCAGCGGCTTATTCTGACTGAGGACGATTTCCGCGAAAATCTGATCGGCGCCTGGTGCGAGCGACGTGTAGCCGGCGACGCTTCCCTGGTGGGCGATCAATTCCTCGAGTTCGGGCCCGCACCCACACCCAATCGGCGCCCTCGCGGTGGCGATGCCCTGAAACGCCGATCTTCATGCGCGCGGAAGGAAAATACTGTCGATCGCCGCGAGACGGCGCCGCCGAATGGCATCGATCACTGATCTGGTCTCCCCCGCCTATTCCTCAACGCACTTGATCAACCATGGCCAGCGCTTGCAATGCGTCCGGCTACTCCGGATCGCGGTCGAGACGCTCAAGGAAGCGCGCGGCCGCGCCCCGCCCGCCGATGCCGAATGCAAGCGCGGACGCGAGCGCAACGGCGCCAAGGATGATGACGAAGCCGGCATAGATGATGTCCTCGCCAAGCCCCATTTCACGAATTCCGATCGCGGTCACCAGGACCAGGATGCCCCAAACAACTGCTGTCGCGGTGAATTCGGACCGCGCGTCGCCGGCGCGGCGGATCAGGTTTCCGACAAACCGCGCGACGGGAATGCCCGCGATGATCACGACGGACCCAAGCAAGATCTTGCCGCCGACGGCGAGAATCTCCGTCAGCGCTGTCGAAACGGGCTCGATATTGAGCTGCTGCGCAGCAGTGATCGCGCCGACAATAAGCATTGCGGCCATCGCTATGTTGGCGACGACGACAGTCGGCGTCAGCGCCGTTCGCCGCATCGGTTTTGCCGCAGCGTCGTGATTTTGATCGATCGCGATGCCGAGTTCATCCCAGAATTTGTCAAATCCAACGCCCGTAAGGACGGATATGACCAGCGACCGAACCGCCCGGGCGAACAGGGTGAAGACGAACAGAACAAGGACAGCTGCAATGATGCTCGGTATGGCGCCGAGTATCGTCTCAAGCATCGACGTCAATGGTTGCGAAATCGACGCGATCGCGAGCGCTTCAAGGGCGATTATGAAGGTCGGAATGAGGATCCCAACGTAGGCGATCAGTCCAGCCGCGCGGGCGATTTCGGTGCCCTTGATCAGGTCGCCGATCTCGACGCGTTTTGCCGCGTGATCGATCGGTGCCGCCGAGAGGAGGCTCGTGACAGCCCGCCGCGCTGCAGTCGCGATGACGAAGCCGATCGCCAAAATCACCCCCGCGCCGATGACACGCGGCAAGTAATTGAAAACGGTCGTCACCATATTGTTAAGAGGCGCCAGCGTCTCGGACAGGCCGAGATACATAAGAATCCACGGGATGAAGAGCAGGAAAATGATCCAGAAGGTGGCCGATCCAAGCGATTTGCCGAGTGAAGGCGAATTGGACTGATCGTCTCCCTGTTGGCCGCAATGCCGATGCTGGATTTGTCGACCCGCTTTCTCACCAACTCCGACACGAAACGGGCGACCACCAGCGCCGCAATGAGGAGCCCGAACGCGATTAGGGCGTTCAACGCGTACCCCGGAAATTGCTGGAAAACTTGTTCCACCTCCGCGCGGATTTGATCCATTATCGCATCTCCATCAGTCGCGGCGAACGATTCGCGCGGTCCGCCTTCATGCTCGGGCCAGATAGCAGGAGCCGACCGCAAGGGGCCAGCGGAAAATGGCGATTCGCCTTATACGGGCGCCCGGTGGAAGACGCCGCCCCGCATCGGGCGCGGGACGCGGGTCGTTCTTGGGTAGCTCAGCGGCAATTTGCGCAAGGATCTGACGGCAAGATAGGCGAAACATTCCGCTTCGAGATCGTCTCCGCGCCAATCGACTTCTTCGGCCGTGCGGACCGCGCCGCCGAGCGCCTTAGTCAACGCTTGGAGGAGAGCAAGATTGCGACGACCGCCGCCAGCAACGATCCACTCCTGAGGCTCAACAGGGAGCAACGGAACCGACGCGCGAACGCAGGCTGCGGTAAACGCGGTCAGCGTCGCTGCACCGTCGGCG
This sequence comes from uncultured Alphaproteobacteria bacterium, assembly GCA_963765165.1. GTDB lineage: Bacteria > Pseudomonadota > Alphaproteobacteria > Caulobacterales > Parvularculaceae > Amphiplicatus. The sequence continues at coordinate 139,036 of CAVXVQ010000002.1, forward strand.
GCCGACAACGCAAGCACGGGATCAAGCTTGAAGTCGTAACGGTCAAGCGATTTCGGGGGCTTGCGCCGGATAAAGGGATTGAGAAGCATCAAGCGCAGAATGTCCGTATGCACCTGGCCCGCCCGCGCGAGGACGCCGTCGACATCCATCGCTCCGCCTGTCTTTAGCTCGACCCATTGGTCGATCAGCCCGTTTCCCGGACCGCAGTCGAATGCGACAAGATCGAGTTCACGGCCGCCTTTTGGCACGAGAGTGATATTCGCGACGCCGCCGATGTTGACGACGCCGACGGCGTGATCGCGTTCGAGCGCGCGCACCAGCGCCGCGTGATAGACGGGCGCAAACGGCGCCCCTCTCCGCCTTCCGCCATGTCCGCGCTTCGAAAATCGCTGACGACGTCGATCTTTGTTTCCTCGGCGAGCGTCTTGCCGTCGCCGATCTGCCAGGACCTGCCCATGCTCTCAGGCGAGCGCCGCGGCAGGTGCAGGATTGTCTGTCCGTGGAAGCCGATGACGTCGATCCCGGAGCGTTTCATCCCCGCCTTTTCGAGAAGGTCGACGACGGCGACAGCATGGGCGGCGGTCACTTCGCCCGCCGCTTTGCCGATGTCGGCGGCGCCATCCCGTCCTTCGAGCGCCGCCTTGATGGCGCGGCGAATGAAGACCTTGAGGTCGCGGCTATAAGGAAAAAAATGCGAGGCGCCGTGCTCAATGACGTCTTCGCCATCAGTCCGCAAAATCGCAGCGTCGACCCCGTCGAGCGACGTGCCGCTCATCAATCCGATCGCGGTGAGGACCGTCATGGCGCCCTTGCAGCGGGAGACGCGCCGTATACGTCGCGTGCGCGCTCGACAAACGCCTCCGACATTCTCGCGAAAGCCTTTTGAAAGACCGCCTGCGCCGTTTTTTGCAGCAGGATGTTCCTGAACTCGAACGCGATCGCAAAATGGACGGTCGATCCGCCCTCCGGCTTGTCGACAAACGCCCACGCGTTCTTCAGCGAGCGAAACGGTCCGTCGACATAATCGACGTCAATCCTGCCGCCCTCCTGATCCAGCCTCACAAGGCTTCGGAACCGCTCGCGAAAGACGCCATAGGCGACGACCATGTCAGAAGTCAGGCGTTCGGCGTCGCCATCGCGGCGGCGGTCGACGATGCGAAGGGCGACGCACCAGGGAAGAAAGTCGGGATATCGCTCGATGTCGGCGACGAGCGCGAACATCTGCGCAGCAGCGTAAGGAACGTCAGTCGTCGTCCGGCGCGCGGTCACGCCGCCTCGGCGCTCTTTGCTGACCGCGCATAGCCGCCGAAGAGGTCGAGCATCCTCTCGCGCCACTGCACGACTGGCTCAAGGGTCCTGTAAAAATCCGCCGTCGTCACCGCGCGCAGCCACATGAACGGCCCCATGACGATGTAATCGGCGAGATTGCGCGCCGCCCCGCCGAGATATCGATGGTTCGCGAGCGGCGCGGCGAGAACCGATAGCGCGGCCTTCGCTTTTTCAGCGACGCCGGGTGTCGCCGCGAGTTCCTCCAGCGTCTTGCCGAATATCGCCTCGCGGCTCTTGCGAAGGTGGTCTTGATCGCCCGGGCGGGCGAGGCGCCAGATGCCCGGATACTTCGACTTGTCAGCGAACGGCACGGGATTGGTTTCAAACGGCAGCCCCTTGAAGAGCAGCGCGAACTTCACCGTCCAGCAATAGGTGCTCGGACGCACGTCTTCGTCAGCGAGGCAAAGGTCATAAAGGATGCGAGCCATTTCAGCCTCGCGCCTCGCGCGCCAGTTTCAAACGCGCAAAGTCCTCGCCTGCGTGATGCGAAGAGCGCGTCAACGGCGACGATGCCACCATCAGGAATCCCTTGGCCCGCGCGATCGTCTCATAGGAGGCGAATTCGTCTGGCGTGACGAAACGATCGACCGCCGCATGCTTGCGGGTCGGCTGGAGATACTGGCCGATGGTGATGAAGTCGACGCCAGCAGAGCGCATGTCGTCCATCACCTGCATGATCTCTTCACGCGTTTCGCCAAGGCCGACCATGATCCCGGACTTGGTGAACATCGAGGAATCGCGGTCTTTCACCTTCTCGAGAAGGCGCAAGGAATGGAAATACCGCGCGCCGGGACGGATCGACAGATAGAGCCGCGGCACCGTTTCGAGATTGTGATTGAAGACGTCGGGCTTCGAGTCGATGACGATTTCCGCCGCGCCGTCCTTGCGCAGGAAATCCGGTGTCAGGATTTCGATCGTCGTCTCCGGATTGGCGACGCGGATGGCGCGCACGACCTTCGCAAAATGATCGGCGCCGCCGTCGATGAGATCGTCGCGATCGACCGACGTGATGACGACATGCGACAGACCCATCTCAGCAACCGCGTCGCGCGACGTTTTCAGGCTCGACGGGATCGAGCGCCCCGGGAAGCCCCGTCTTAACATTGCAGAAGGCGCAGGCCCGCGTGCAGGTGTCGCCCATGATCATCATGGTCGCGTGCTTTTTCGACCAGCACTCGCCGATGTTCGGGCACGACGCTTCCTCGCAGACCGTATGCAGGTTTTTGGAACGTACGATCTCGCGCGTCTCGGCGTAACCGGCGCCGGTCGGCGCCCTCACCCGGATCCATTCGGGTTTGCGCTGAAGCGGCGTTTCCGGCCGGTTCTGCTTTTCGGGGTGTCGCGCCCTGCGTGGTGTCGATCAGGGTGGCCATTCTGGGCGTGATGTAGCAGCGACCCGCGGCGATAAAAAGGCCCGGCGCGAGGTCGCGCCGGGTGATGGTGACGTTACGGGAGCCAACCTGGCCTGCTCGCCTGGGCAGCGCGCTTTGTGGCGCCGCTCAGAGCATGCGTTCAACCGCATCGACGATTTCGTCGAAGGGCCGGTGGATGATCGCGCCGTCGAGCGGTTCGCCGAGCGAGGTGTTGATCGTCTCCCACGCATCGACCGACCGGATGCGTTGCGCATCCTTGACGGTTCGTTGAAGCTTTGACGCCTCGGTCGAGAACTTGACGATGTCCCGGCTCACCGGAAGGCGCAGCCAGCGCCATACGCGGCGATCAAGCTCGCCGTTGATATATTGGTTCCACCGCTCGTCGCTATCGGCGTTTTCAATCGCAAAGAAAAGCGTCTTGAAGTCGCCCGCATCGGCGAATACGAGGACGCCGTTCTCATGCTCGAAATAGCGGGGAGCGCGCGCGAGGTTAAGGAACGAGAGTTCGCTGAATCCGCACCGCAAATCGGCGGCGGCGCGCCGCTTTTCAATTGTCTTCGCCTCGAACTCGCGAACGAGCCCCGGCCATGCCTGGCGGCCGACGAGATAGAGCCCGCCGCCGCCGACGATGAGATAGCTCGCGCCGACCTGAAGCAGATGCGCAAGACCGCCCGCCTGATAGACGAACGCCATCACCAGCGGCGCCGTGAACGCGAACGCCGCCGCGAGCGGACGCTTGAAGCCGATAAGGTCCTCGCGCGCAAAGTCCATGATATTGTCGACGAACTGCGCTGATCGTTTCAACCGAAGTTCGACAGGCGCGGGAATGGCGACGCGATCCGTATTCAGCATGGCGGACGTCTCCCTCTCTTGGGATGAACTCCGGCCACCTTACGAAGACGGCGTTGCGAGCCCGTTTAGCGAAGGGCGCCAATTCGTATCGAGTTTACTTTGAATTTTGATCAATTCGTCCGATTGAGTCGAAGCAATCAGGCGGCGTCGCTCCATCGCAGGATCGAGACGCCGACATGTGTTTCATTCTGCCATTCCTTGCGGACGATGCCGATGAACCTGAGAGTCGGGATCGTCAGGGCAAACTCGTCAGGACACGTTTCCGCATCCGCAAGTTCGAGCCGGAGGCCAGAGTAACTTTGATCGACGACGCGGCAGGTGCGCTCGCAGCCGGGCTCGAAGACAGCGGACCCGACCCGGTAAACGCTCTCGCGCCGGCTATCGCGGTTGTCGTCGACCGCGCGCCGCTTTTTGTCGAGCGACTGCAGCCTTTCGTTCAGCCTCTGGCGGAGCGCGGTCCGCATTTCGGCTTCAATGGCTTGCTCGGCGTTCTTACGCTTGCTGTTGAGTTTCAAGATCGCCATCGCTGAGCCCTCGTTTCCCGTCTTGGGGGAACTCCAAGCAAAAGCGAGGCCAATTCGGCGAAGATGGGGAACGGCGTTCCAGCGGTCGCAAGCCTTTAGGTTACCGAAAGTTAACCATTTAATTTGACGCCTTCTCTGCTGCTTTTCAAGAACGACGAGGGTCGAACCTGCGCGTCGTAACACTGGCTTGCGTCAGCAATCGTCGGCGCGATCGTTTGGCGCCTCGCAAATGCCGTTTTCGATTTTGCCCGGCGCATCACTCTCTGCTATGGGGCGCCCGACTGCCAATCGGGAGGATTCCAAATGCGCGTCGGCGTTCCAAAGGAAATCAAGAACAACGAGTTCCGCGTCGGCATGACGTCCGGGCGCCGTTCGCGAATATGTCGCCCACGGCCACAAGGTGATGGTGAGGCCGAACGCCGGCGTCGGAATCAAGGCGTCGGACGCAGACTATAAGGCGGTCGGGCGCGACGATCGCGCCTGACGCCGAAAACGATCTTCGCCGAAAACGACATGATCGTGAAGGTGAAGGAGCCGCAGCCGGGCGGAATACGTCGCAGCTGCGCGAAGGGCAGATCCTCTACACCTATCTTCATCTCGCGCCCGATCCCGAGCAGACGAAGCGGCCTCCTGAAATCAGGCGTCACCGGCGTCGCCTATGAGACGGTCACGGACGATCGCGGCGGCCTGCCGCTTCTCGCGCCGATGAGCGAAGTCGCGGGCCGTCTCGCCATCCAGGCCGCCGCCTACTCATTGACCGCGCCGCAGGGCGGACGCGGCCTGCTGATGGGCGGCGTGCCGGGCGTGCTGCCGGCGAAGGTCCTCGTCATCGGCGGCGGCGTCGTCGGGCACGCATCCGCCAAGATGGCGATCGGCCTCGGCGCGGAAGTCACCATCCTCGATCGCGAGTCTCCGCCGCCTCGCCGAACTCGACGATATCTTCGGCGGCCGCGTGAAGACGCGCTATCTCGACCTTCGACGCGCTCGATGAGGAGACCGACCAGGCGGATGTCGTCGTCGGCGCCGTCCTCATTCCGGGCGCGTCGTGCGCCCAAGCTCGTCACCCGCGAGATGCTGAAAGGCATGAAGCAGGGCGCGGTGCTGGTCGATGTCTCGATCGACCAGGGCGGCTGCTTCGAGACCTCAAAGCCGACGACCCATGCCGAACCGACCTATGTCGTCGACGGCGTCGTTCATTATTGCGTCGCCAACATGCCGGGCGCGGTGCCGATGACCTCGTCCCACGCGCTCAACAATGCGACCCTCGCCTTCGGCCTCCAACTGGCGGATCAAGGGCCTCGAAGCGCTCAAAGAAAAACAAGCACTTGCGGAACGGCCTCAACGTCCATCGCGGGATAGTCACCCACAAGGCTGTCGCCGAGGCGCTGGGCTATCCGTTCAAGGAGCCCCTCGAGGCGCTCTAGGAGCCAATCACGTTTGGTTGAGTCGGCCGGCCACCTGCACGGTTTGTCGCATACGCCCTTGTCTTTTCAGGCGTGTCGCGACATGGAACGGTCAGGGAGAAACCTTATGCGTCCTCGCTTTGCAGCCGTCGCTGTCGCCGCCTTTGTGACGGTCGGCGTCGCCCATGCGGCCCCTGGCTTTGGCGCCTCCTCGCACCGTCTTGGCGGCGGCGCCGCGAACGCCCTCGGAAAAAGAGACCCACACGCTCGGCCTCATCGACATGATCCTTGGCCTTGTCGGTTTCGATCTCGCCGCGAGCGTTGAGCCTATCGTCGGTGAAACGACGCCGGGCGGGTCGACGCGCGCGAAACAGTGCGACAAGGAAAAAAAGACCGAAGTCGCCAAGGCCGAAGAAAAAGACGGGTCGGAAGGCGGCGGTTCCTCCAAAGGAAAATCGCGCACCGGCGAGCCGGTTTATCTCGCTTTCTGAAGTCTTCTGAATATGGTTTCGAGCCCGCCGCATCCGGCGGGCTTTTTATTTTCCGCGAACGCGTTTGACGTCTTCGGCATAGCGCCCGCCTCGGACCCGAAAGACAACCAGCGCCAGTCCCGACAGCGCGAAAAAAAGCCCCGTTATCGCAAAGGTCCTGATCAGCGGATTGTTGAAGTTCTCACGCTCTTCGTAATCCATGATGTGAAGCATCCAGAAGAAATCATAGAACCGCCACACGCGGTTCCGGCGCGCGAGGACGACGCCGTTCTCCGGAGATATGTAAAGGCGCGTCTCGTCGACGTCTGAAAATTCCGCGCGCCATACGGGCCCGGGCCGCCCGAATTCTCGCGGCGGCGATCCGAGGAGCTCCATCTTTTCGATCTCGCCCTCGCCGGTGAAATCGGACAACGCGACTTCGCGCGCAGTTTGCTTCCGACAAGGGCGACAGCCGCTCGCCGGTGTCGGCGTCGAAGAGGGCCTTTCCCGCCGCGCCTGAAACGACATAGACGTCGCGCCCGAGCCAGGTTTTGAGAGTCACCTCCTGCGCGCCGTCGATCTCGGCGATGACGCCCGCCGGCGGGAAATAGTTTTGCACCTTGAGTTCGATCGGCGCATCGAACGAGGCCGCGTTCTCGCCGCGCACATGCTCGATCGGCAACAGGCTCATCACGACGCCGCTCGACATCCAGATGACGATCTGAAGGGCGAGCGCAAGTCCGAGCCAACGGTGAAGGGACTGAACGAACCGCTTGAGCTGCATGGCGTCAACGCGCTGCGAGCGAGCCGACGGCGTCCGGCGACTTCAATAGCCCTTGAAACGCCGCCCACCGATCTTCGCCATTCGCGGCCTTCTCGTCGATATAGGCCGCAACCAGGTCGCGCCCGAGATTGTAGTTGATGACGTAAGCCCGGTACTGATCGATGAAGTCGACCCGCTTCTTCGCGGCTTCCGGCGTTTCGAGTTCGTATTTTTCGATCATGGCGATCGCGGCGTCGCGATCGACCCGACCCTCAAGATACTCGCGCGCGATGTGATTGCGAACGTGCGACAGCTTGCGCCGAAGGCGGTTGAGCTCGTCATTTCTCGCAGCGTCCTCGGGATCAAGGCCGGCGAGCGGGAACAAAACTTCGCGCTCGAAGGCGAGTTTTTCCGCGTCGGGAAAAGCGAGGTCGATCCCGTAATTCGCGGAGCCCTCGCCGATGAGCGACTGCGGGCTGAACAGCGGAAGGATCGCGTATTCGACCCACCCCTTCCCGCGGCGCAGGTCGCGGTCGACCGTCAGATTCCAGACATGGTGGCCTGGATAGCCCTCATGGCAGCCAAGATCGACTGCACGGTCGATGTGGATCGGGAGATCCGTATTGATCTCGATGACGCTCTCAAAGCCGCCCTGATACCAGTTGTAGCCGCTCCACGGCTTGTCCGTGACGAAACGGAGCGTGAATTTTTCGCCCTCCGGCAAATCGTAATGCGCGAGCGTGCGTTTCTTGCATTCCGCGATTGCGGCGTCGAACACCGCCTGCAATCTGTCGGCGGGGATGGCGACCTTTTTCCTGAACGCCGAGAACCGTTCGGTCAGCGTGCCGTCGCCGGGCAGCATCGCATCGATGTCGCCCAGAGCGGCGTCGAACTCGGCGAGCGAATAGGCCGGCGGCGTCGCGCCATAAAGGAGGCGCGCCTCCTCGTTGAAAGAGTAGCGGTCGCCTTTCGCCATGCGGATGCGCGTCAGCGCAGCGGTCGTAAGGTTCTTCAGCCCGGCTTCTCGCGGATCGACCCCGTCGCGTTCAAGCATCAAAAGCGACTTCGAGAACGTCGCGCGCTTCAATTTCCAATTCGTCGAGCGAGCGTTTGGTCGCCGTCGCCTCGTCCGCCCATTCGGGCGGTCCGCTATAGGCGTCGACATAGGCGGCGTCATGCTGGCCGAGCGCCAGCGCCAGTTTCACAAAGCGCGTCGCAAGATCGTCGACGCCGATGACGGAAATTTCAGCGGGGATTTCGGGCGCTTCAACGCTCTCCCCGCCATTTTTCGGATCGCCGCCGCAGGACGCGGCGAGCGCCAACGCCGCAGCGGCGACAATCCGTTTCATGGTGATCCTTAGGCGCGCGCGCCGGAGAAGGTCGACGTGCCGAACGCGCCGAGCTTCACATTGCCCGTAAGCGCATCGCCCGCGACCGTGCCGTCGAATTCAAGCGTAATCGGCATCGGCGACGTCACTTTGGCGGACCATTTGACGGCGTCTCCCGCGACCGACCCGTTTTCAATAGCAACCGCGCCCATATTGCCCGACATCGAGCCGGTCAGCGTCGCGCCTTCGGCTTTGAGCTCGAGGACGCCGGACTGCTCGCCCATCGGCGTTTTGATTTTCAGATTCCACTTGCCGTTCACGGCCATGGGCCTTCTCCTGTTCGAGCGCTCTGGGCGCGGTTGAAAGTCGGGCGGGAGATTACAGAGAAAGAGGGTCGGCGCAAGCGCGCGGATCAGCGCCCGCGCACTCCTATTTCTTCGCCTCGGCGGCGACGCGAAGGCCCATATATCCGGCTCTGGTCCCGGCGTCGATGCGGCTTCGATTGGCGATCCGAAGGTCGACCGGCGCGCTCGACCACGCGCCGCCGCGGATCACCCGCTTGCTGCAATCGCCGTCGGTCGCCGCCGAACCGTCGGTCGGCAATTTGGTGAAATTGTTGACATAGCAATCCGCGACCCATTCGCGGGCGTTGCCGAGGACGTCGTGGAGACCGAACGCATTCGCGTCGAATGATCCGATCGCCGAGGGCGTGCCCGTCGCTATGCGCGAACGCACGTAATTCTCACCCCACCAATAGGCGGAGACGCTGCCGGCGCGCGCGGCGTATTCCCACTCTGCTTCCGACGGCAAGCGATATTTCCGCCCCGTCTTCTTCGAAAGCCAGTCCGTGAACGAGACCGCCTCGCGCCATGACAGTCCGAGCGCGGGCGATTTCGCGTCGCCGCTCTTCTTTGGACAATCGCCGTCGGCGGCGCAGGCGTTCCACTCCGCGTTCGTCACCTCGTAGACGCCGATTGCGAAGGCGGGGACTTTCACGCTGACTTGCGGGCCCTCATAGGCGTTGCGTCCGGCCTCGCTCGATGGCGAGCCCATGACGAAGTCGCCTGCCGGCAGGCGCGCCATCATCGGACATTCCTCGCAATCGCGGAAGGTCTTGGCCTGCGACACCTTCTTCGCGGTCGCCGTCACCGACGCCGCCGTCGCGGCGGGCGCGCTCGCCGCAGCAGGTTCAGGGGCGACCTCGAAGACGTCAGGCGCGATGTCCACCGGCGCCTCTTCGGGGTCAGCCGCAATCAAGTCGGTCGCGCCGGTTTCGTCGGCGCCGTCCGCGTAAACGTCCGTAACCGGAGCATCGGCGGCGGCTGTTTCCGTCACAGCAGGCTCCGGCGACGGGACGGCGGGAGTCGTTGGCTCAGATTCGGCCGCCGCGACCGTCGCCGCCGCTTCCGTTTCTCCGCCCTGCTTCGGCATCAACAAGAAGGCGACAGCGCCAAGCGTAATGACGGCGATGGCGATGCCTCCGATCAGGAAGCCGTTGCCTGATTTCTTTTCCGGCGCCTGTGCGGGAGCGGCCGCCGGGCGCGGGGCCGGTCTTGTCGTCGCGGCCTGCGCCTGGGCGGGTCGCGGCGCGGGCGCGGCGGCCGGCCGCTGCGCCTGGGGCGCCGGCTTTTGCTGCGGGGTCTGCGACGCGGGCCGGTTCAGCGCGGCGAGCCGGTTATGGGCGAGCGCGGCGAAATGGCCGTTTGGATAGCGGGAGAGATACGCCTCGAAATCCGACCGATCGGTTCCGTCCTTGATCGAGTTCCAGAACGCCGTTTCGATCGTGGCGTCCGGCCCTGCTGGCGCCGACGGCGCTGCCGCCTGCTGCGGCGACTGCTTCGCGCTGCGCTTTGAAATCGCCGTCTTGATGTCCTGCATGAAGGCGCGCCAATGGGGGTCGTTGCGGTCGCCCTGCCAGTGACGAAGGTCCGCCGTCTGAACAAGTTCGAACCGGATCGGACGTTCGCAATCCTCGATCAAAACCGGGACGAGCGTCGAGCTGCGCTCGCCAACCGTCGCCTCGGCGCGCACCCATTTCGAATTCGCGGACCGTTTCGACCAAAGAACGACAACGGCGCCGGCGGAGCGCAGGTTTTGCTCCGTCACCTCGTCATAGGTCTCGCCAGCGCGCAGCGCCGCATCCCACCAGACGGAAACGCCTTCGGCCTCGAGCGCGCTCGCCACAACGCGCGCGCGTTCGCGGTCTTCACGGTTATAAGAAATAAAAATGTCAGGCACGGGGGTCTCCCTCGCGCGCCTACCTACCGCGAGCGAACGGATTTTGATAGGCCTATCCTCAACCGGCTCCGAGGGCGGAGCCGGATCGACGCTTGGCGCGAACAAATCTCCATTGGGTTGTCGAAGGAGAGATGACGCAAGGGAGGGCGGATGGCGTACGCCTTCAATAACGACATCTTCCTGACGGACGCCGACCGCGAGACGGCCAAGCGGGCCTTTCCGAACATTTTTTACGCTCTCGACAACCCGGCGCTGCGCGAGATCTTCGAGTTCCACGACGTGCGCGCCAACCAGTCGAAGACGAGAAGCCGCCGATGGGGCGTCGCCGCCGTCGCGCTCGCGACCGCCGCCCTGATGATCGCGGCGAGCTCGACGCTTTACGCGGGGCTGCACAATGAAACCAAACGCGCCCTCTCGATCATCGGCGCCTTTTGCGGCATCGCGAGCGTCGCGATCGGCTATTTCGGCGTGATGTTTCGGGGCCGCAAGCTGCTCTGGCTGACGGACCGCCTCGCGACCGAGCGCTTGCGCCAGTTTCACTTCCAGCATTTCGCCGCGCATGGCGGCGCAATCGTCAACGGCGTCCGGGACGATGACGCGCGCGCGGCGTATATCGTCAATCGCGACCGCGATTTCGAGCGGTTCAAGGCCGACTTTCTGGCGAGGCTCGAAGACGAATTTCACGCGATCGTCGAGGCGGAAGACCCCGGCGGCGGCCTTCTGTTCGACCTCACGGCCGATCTTCCGGATGCAGACGATCCCTATCTCGACGAATACTACCGCGCCTACGAGCTCCTTCGCTTCCAGCGCCAGATCGACTATTGCAATCTTCTCCTCAGCGAAAAGCGCGGGTTCTGGAGGCACGCGCCGGCGCGCCAGGCGCGCTTTTTCGGGGCCGTCGGCCTTTCGTGCCTCGTCATCATTCTCAGCATCGACACCCTCGTTTTCATGGGGTCGATCGCCAACCTCCCTTTTCTGGCGGCGCCGATTTTCAGCGTCGCGGGCGTCCTCATCGCCTTCTTCGCGCTCGCGGTGCGCACGATCGAGGACGGCCTGCAGCCGGGCGTCGAGGCCGAACGCATGCGCCAGTACCGCATCGCGCTCAACCGGAGCCACGCGCGCTTTCGCGGCGCGAAGACCCCGGCCGCGAAGATCGAGCCCGTCATCGACTGCGAAAACGCGTCGTTCGAGGAAATGCTGCCGTTCCTCAAGACGAATTTCGAGGCGACGTTTGTGATGTAAGCGGGCGTGATGCAAGCGCGGCGTGACGCGGGCGCGCGCCGTCATGCGCCCCTCTTTTCATCCGTACTTGTCTTTTCATCTGTAGGCGGATCGTTTCGCGCGCCGTCGACGAGCGCGCCGAGCCTTCTTGAGAGCGCGCAGGCCCGCGCGCTGGTTCCAAGCTTGCCCTCGATCGCGGCTTTCAGCGCGAGGTCGAGCGCCTCTGCGGTGCGGTCCTTCATCCGCTCTTCATAGGCGTGCTGGTAGCAAAGAAAGAGCGGCCATCCGATGACGGCCGCGCGCGGGCGGCCGTGCCGGCGCACGACGACGGGACCTGCGTCGGCGGCGTCGAGCAGTTCGCCGAATTTCTTGGCGGCGTCTCTGGCGGGAAAGCTACGCATGAGAAACTCCTGTCGGCGCGCCCCGCCGGCCGGGATTTCCGCGATCCCGGACGGCGTCGGCGACGCTATTAGATGGTTGAACATCCGGACAATGCGGATAGCGCGGCGCGCCGCGACCCCCACGAATCCAGCATCCGCGCGGGATCTGGCGGATTTGTCCGTATTATCCGCACGCGCCTTTCCGGAGAAAAAGCCGCAGACGATTCCGGCGGAAGTCGAAAATTTGAAGTCCATGCGCAAGGCTCCGTCCAAAATGGCGACGAACCCACCGTAAAGCCACGCGCAAGGTGTGGGATAAGTTTTTATTTTCGTGTGGAATCAAGGAGTTGGAGCGTTTTCGCCGAAATTGAGGGATTCGCCGCGGCGGATCATTCGCCGAATTGGCGAAATCGCGGGCGCGGAGGCAGATACTCCGTGGATTATCGGTTCATGTATTTTCGAAGGACGCAGCGCCTCAACGGCTGGGTTGAGCCGGAATTCGCGCTTAAGAATGCTGCCAAGTTCAGCGGCTCCATGTTGATCGAGCTGGATCCTGATTTTCTTTCCCGGTATCTGCGCGGAGTCACGCGAAAGTGTCGATCTGAATAAACTTGCGGCCTCGCATTAAAAGCTATGGCGTCGTTTGGTGTCGACTTCACATCGATCCGCCCCACAGCGTCTGCTGCCGTCCCCTAATTATCCAGAAAGCTCCGAGCTTCCTGCTCCTGCTCGGGTGCTTCAGCTTCCTCAGCGCCTTCGCCTCGATCTGGCGGATGCGCTCGCTCGTGACCGAGAACTGCTGGCCGACTTCTTCCAGCGTGTGGTCGGTGTTCATGCCGATGCCGAAGCGCATGCGGAGGACGCGTTCCTCGCGCGGGGTCAGCGACGCCAAAACGCGCGTCGTCGTCTCGCGGAGGTTCGACTGGATCGCCGCGTCGATCGGCAGGATCGTGTTCTTGTCCTCGATGAAATCGCCGAGATGCGAATCTTCCTCGTCGCCGATCGGCGTTTCGAGAGAGATCGGCTCTTTGGCGATCTTCATCACCTTCCTGACTTTTTCGAGCGGCATCGAGAGCTTTTCGGCGAGCTCTTCGGGCGTCGGCTCGCGGCCGATCTCGTGCAGCATCTGGCGCGAGGTGCGGACGATCTTGTTGATCGTCTCGATCATGTGGACGGGGATGCGGATCGTCCGCGCCTGATCGGCGATCGAGCGGGTGATCGCCTGGCGGATCCACCACGTCGCGTAGGTCGAGAATTTGTAGCCGCGGCGGTATTCGAATTTGTCGACCGCCTTCATGAGGCCGATGTTTCCCTCCTGGATGAGGTCGAGGAACTGCAGGCCGCGGTTCGTGTATTTCTTGGCGATCGAGATGACGAGGCGGAGGTTCGCTTCGACCATCTCTTTCTTCGCAATGCGCGCTTCGCGCTCGCCTTTTTGCACCGTCTGCACGATGCGGCGGAAATCCTTGACGGTGAGGCCGGTCTCGGTCGAGAGCTTGCCGATCTCCTCGCGCAGGTGAACGATCTGCTTTTCGCCCTTGCCGGTGAAATTTTTCCAGCCCTTGCCGGTCTTTTCCTTCAGCCGGTCGACCCAGTCGGGGTCGAGCTCGTGGCCGATATACTCGTTGAGGAATTCCTTGCGGTTGACGCCGTAATTGTCGGCGAGGCGGACGAGCTTTCCTTCAAGCGCCATCAGGCGGCGGTTGATGTCGTAGAGCTGTTCGACGAGCGCCTCGACGCGCTGATTGTTGAGGCGCACCGACCGGACGCGCTCGACGATTTCCTTTTGAAGTTTCTTGAAGCGCTTGCCTTGCGACTGCGAAAGTTCGCCGCCCTTCAGCTCCTCCTCGATCATGATGTCCTGGAGGCGGCGGAGCTTTTTGTAATCCTCCGAAATCGCGTCGAAGGTGTTCATGACGCCGTCGCGCAGTTCAGCTTCCATCGCGGAGAGCGAGAGCGCGCCTTCGTCGAATTCGTCCTCGTCGTCCTCGCCGAGAGGAACCGCCTCTTCAAGGCGCGTCGCTTCTTCCTGCTGGACGCGCGCGGCGATCTCCGGCTGCGTCATGTCGGGGCGCGCCTCGGGGCCGCCGCCATAGGTCGCGTCGAGGTCGATGATGTCGCGCAAGAGGACGCGCCCGTCGCGCAGTTCGTCGCGCCAGACGGTGATCGCCTCGAAGGTGAGCGACGATTCGCAGAGCGCGCGGATCATCGTCTCGCGCCCGGCTTCGATGCGCTTGGCGATCGCGATCTCGCCCTCGCGCGAGAGAAGTTCGACCGACGCCCATTTCGCGCAGGTACATGCGGACGGGATCGTCGGTCCGGTCCGCCGACGACGACGTGTTGCCGATCGTCACGCCCTTTTCGCTCGTCTTGGCGACGGCGCGCGACGGCCCTTCTTCCTCGTCGGCCTCCTCGGCGCCGCCGGCCGCCTCTTCATCTTCTTCCTCGTGCTCGACGACGTTGATGCCGAGTTCGGAAAGCTGGGCCATCACGTCTTCGATCTGCTCGGAGGAAAATTCCGCAGACGGAAGGATCGCGTTCAGTTCGTCATAGGTGACGTAGCCGCGCGCCTTCGCCGACTTGATCAGTTTCTTGACCTCGGCGTTGGACATGTCGAGGATCGGCCCGTCGGACTGAGCTTCCGCTTCCGGCGCTTCTTTTTCGGCTTTCTTCGCCATTCAACTTCGTCCTTCCCGCTCGGCGCCTTGCGCCGGAAAACGAATCGTCAATCAACGTCCGGGGCTGCGATCGCGCTTGCGCGACACGCTTGTCCGCATCTTTTCCAGGCGCTCGTCGAGATCGCCCTTTTTCGCCTGACCGTCCTCGTCGGATCGACCGTCGAACGCGCTTTTGTTGCGCAGCGCCTCGCTCGCCAGCACAGCGGCCTTCCAGACTTCTTCACCGTCAGAAAACGTCTGAGATGCAGAGTGCGCCATCTCCTGCTTCGCGTCGGTCGCGAGCAAGTGAAGGCGCAGGGCGTCGCTCCAGCCCCTTTCGACCTCGTTCAACTCAGCGCCAGGCCGGAGAAATTTTTGGCTGTTCAGCGTCTCGTCAAGGAGAAATCGCTGCAATGTCTCGGCCGCTGGCGTGGCGTGGAGATGAGCCTTGAGCCCTTCCCTGTCAAGGCCGGGATCGGCCAATAATGCGCCCAAAACCTCGCCGAGAAGCTGGTCGAGGTCCGGGTGCTCGGAGGTCGAGCCCGAAAAAGGCATCCTCCTTCAACCGGGCGAGGTCTGGATGGTGAACGCCGGCGAGAACCAGCGTCGCGGCCCGGCGCGAGCCGTCCGGCGGGCCAAGGCGTTTCAGCGCGGCGCTCGGGGCCGCCTCGTGGAACAGCCTGTTCCTGTCGGTCGCGAAGCCGCCGCCATTTCTTGAAGCCCGACGCGGTCCTTGGGATCGCCTGCCCGCCCGGCGCAGCGACTGGCGCGAAGAAATCCCGCAGCCGATTGGCGAATTCGACGCCATAGGCGCGGCGGACATCCTTGTCGGCGATGCCGTTGATGAGCTTTCGAAGGTCGGCCCGGAGCGCCGCCCGCCGTTCCGGCGTGTCGAGCGAGCGTTGTTCGACTTCGCGCCGCCAGAGGACCGCCGCCAGGGGCTCGGGCGGCCGTCGAGGAGCGATTCGAGCGCCGCGGCTTGCCCGCTGCGGATCAGTCGTCGGGGTCTTGGCCCTGCGGCAGGAACGCAAAGCCGAGCGACTTTCCGGGCTTCAACAAGGGAAGCGCGCGATCGATCGAGCGGAACGCCGCGCGAGACGCCGGCGCTGTCGCCGTCGAAACAGAGGACCGGCTCGTCCGACTGGCGCCAGAGGAGCGCGATCTGATTTTCGGTGAGCGCCGTGCCGAGCGGCGCGACCGCCGTTTTGATCCCCGCGCCGACAGCTGCGATGACGTCCAGATAGCCTTCGCAGACGATGAGCGGCTTTGCGCTCTCCGCCGACGCCGCGCGCGCCGCGGCGAAATTGTAGAGGACGTCGCCCTTGTGGAAGAGCGGCGTCTCCGGCGAGTTCAGATATTTCGCGCGCGCGTCCGCGTCGAGCGCGCGTCCGCCGAACGCGATCACCGCGTCGCGCGCGCCGAGGATCGGGAACATCACGCGATTGCGGAAACGGTCATAGGTCGCGCCGCCGTCGTCCGGCTTGATGACGAGGCCTGCTTCGATCAGCGTCGGCTCGAGAAACCCCTTGTTGACGAGGTAATCCTTGAGCGCGCGTCCGATCGCCGGGCGCGTAGCCGATGCGGAAGGCCTCGATCAGGTCCTCGCCGACGCCGCGGCCTTTAAGATAATCCGCAGCCTGACGACCGGCGGAGCGGCGCAGCATCGACTGGAAAAAAATCGCCGCCTGCTCGCAGGCTTCGACGAGGCCCTTGCGGTGCGCCGCCTCTTCCGCCTCGTGCGGGCTCGCCTTCGGAATATCAAGGCCGGCTTCCTGCGCGAGCTGTTCGACCGCCTCGGGAAAGGTGAGACCCTTCGTCTCCATCAGGAATTTGATGATGTCGCCGTGCTGGCCCGTCGAGAAGCAATGATAGCTCTGGCGGTTGTCGTCGACGGAGAAGGACGGCGTCTTTTCTTTCTTGAACGGCGAAAGGCCCCACCAGGCGTTGCCGCGCTTCGTCAGTTTGATCGAACGCCCGACGACGTCGGACACGCGAAGGCGCGCGCGCAGCTCGTCGAGAAATTCGGGCGTGAAACGGGCCATCGGCGAAACCTAGCGGGTCGATTGAAGGCGCGTCACGCGCGCATTTTCCCCGCGCGGCAGGCGGGCGTCTGCCGCCTAGCCGAGCGACTGCTTCACCAGGGCCCCGGCGCGGCCGAAATCCATGGCGCCGGCGAAGCGCTCTTTCAGCGCCGCCATGCACTTGCCCATGTCTTTGAGGCCCGTCGCCTCAAGTTCCGCGATGACGCCTTTGACCGCGCTCGAGATTTCGTCATCCGACAGCTGGCGCGGCATGAATTCCTTGATGACGGCGATTTCGGCGCGCTCCTGCTCGGCGAGATCGAAGCGGCAGCCTTTTTCATAGATGGCCGCCGAACTCGTCACGCTGCTTGACCATCTTGGTCAGGATGGCGAGAATTTCATCGTCGCTGACCCCATCGCAGCGGTCGCAGGCGCGGGCGGCGATGTCGCGGTCCTTGATCGCGGCGTTGATCAGCCGAAGGGTCGACACCTTGACCTTCTCGTCGCGGGATTTCATCGCCGCCTTCAGCGAAGAATCGATCTTTTCTCTCAGCATCATCGTCTCCAATCGGGGCGCGCGTAATCGCTGGGCGCCATCCCGGAACGTTCATTAAGGCTGCTAGCCTGTTGATTTTCCTAGAGGTTCTTCAGCTTCCGCGTGTTGACCGGACCGCCGCTTTCGCCTAGCTTCCGTGCAATTACTGCGCCGCACAATAACATCCGGCGCGCTGCATTCCAACGCCCATGAGATAGGTAGCGATGAAGCTCAATCAAGCGCCCGCGCCCCGCCCGACCGGCCTCATCGCCTTCGCGGACGGACTACTTTTAAGGGGCAAGGGCGTCGGGGCGCACGGGGAAGCTGTGGGCGAGGTCTGCTTCAACACGGCGATGACCGGCTATCAGGAGATCCTGACCGATCCTTCCTACGCCTCCCAGATCATCACCTTCACCTTCCCCCATATCGGCAATGTCGGGGTCAACGCCGAGGACATCGAGAATTCCTCGCCCGCCGCCGCAACCGCCGCGCGCGGCGCGATTTTCCGCTGCGAGATCACCAGCCCCTCGAACTATCGTGCGCAGCTCGATTTTCCGGCCTGGCTGAAGCGCCGCGGCATTGTCGGCGTCGCCGGCGTCGATACCCGCGCTTTGACCGCTCATATCCGCGAGAACGGCATGCCCCACGCCGTCATCGCTCATCATCCCGCCGGGCAATTCGACGAAGCCGCGCTCGTCGCCAGGGCGCGGGCGTGGAGCGGGCTTGAGGGACGCGATCTCGCGAAGGAAGTCTCGACCTTGCAATCCTATGCCCACACGGAAACCGCGTGGCGATGGGACGAGGGCTATGGAAAGTCCGACGGCGACGGGCCGCATGTCGTCGTCATCGACTACGGCGTCAAACGAAACATCTTGCGCCTCCTCGCCGAGCAAGGCGCGCGCGTCACGGTCGTCCCCTGCACTGCCAGCTATGACGACATCATGGCGAAGAAGCCGGACGGCGTCGTCCTCTCGAACGGACCCGGCGATCCCGCCGCGACGGGCGAACAGTCGATCCCGGTCATCCGTGCGCTGATCAAGAACAACATGCCGACGCTCGGCATCTGCCTCGGCCATCAGATGCTGGCGCTCGCCGCCGGCGCGAAGACGGTGAAGATGCCGCAAGGCCATCACGGCGCGAACCATCCGGTGAAGGACCTTGAAACCGGCAAGGTCGAGATCGTCTCGATGAACCACGGCTTCACGGTCGACATGGCGACGCTTCCCGCCAACGCGAAACCGACTTTCACCTCGCTCTTCGACGGAACGAACAGCGGCATTCGTCTGACCGACGCGCCGGCCTTTTCGTGCAGCACCACCCGGAAGCCTCGCCGGGGCCGCAGGACTCGTTCGGCGTGTTCAAGAGGTTCGTGGATGGGCTAAGGGTGGCGTAGGATAACGCCAACGTCGGCTATTTATTGAAATCACATTTTTGTTGTTTTTTCTCTTATTTTCTGATATTCGAATTCCTGATGAAATCAGGCTCTGACCCGCTCTCAAGCTATGGCGACTTGCGTCAATTCAGCTCGCCTGGCTTAGGCAAGTGTTGCGAAAAACTGGGCTCAGTCGAAACGAACTGCCGTCAAGGCGCAAATCAATCCGGCGACACTGTATAAATTTGACAATGGAACCATCGCCAAGATGCGTCAGGCCACGATCGATCGAATAGCACACGCCGCAAGAATGATTCCGCCGTCGAGATGGATCGACGAGCCGACGCAGGATCATTACGAAACCAGCTTGCGGGCCGCCCCCTTCGGATTTTCCGAAACAAGCGGTGCTGTCGAAAATCTCAGTAAATGCCGAAGATGTCGATCAAGCGAGGCAGCTTGGTTTGAACATTCGGCAGGCGGCCGAAACCGGCATTGCCGATGCGGTCAGGCGGGCGCGCGAGGACGAATGGCGGCGCACCAACAAATCCGCCATCGACGCTTATAATGAACGAATTGAGCGGGAGGGCCCGATTCTGACGCCCTATTGGGCCGATGCTGACGACGACTGATTCATGGCGAGGTTCGATGTATATCGTCATGGTGGCCGCACAAAAAACCTTGTCATCGACGTACAGGCGAGTTTGCTGGCCGATCTGAAGAGCCGGCCGCTTGCGCCGACATCCGAGAAAAAGGCGGAGTTATTGCCGCGTCTGAAACCAACGATCTGGCGCAGGCGGAGGCTATGTATTGCTGACCACGGAAATCTCGGTGGTCCGGTCCCGCGACCTCGGAGATTATCGTCTGCAACAGCGAAGCGGCCCACCGCGACGATATCACGGCGGCGCTTGACTTCCTGTTTCAGGGCTTTTGACGCCCCTTGCCCGCCCCCTCGCCAAAACCCCTCGCCGTCGCTATATCCCCGCGCGACCCATTCCCATTGAAGAGTAACGACTTATGAAAATCGCCGGCAACGCCATCCGTCAGGGCATGGTGATCATGTACAAGGACAAGCTCTGCCTCGTCATCAAGGCGGAGCACCGGACGCCGGGGAACCTCCGAGCCTTCAACCAGATCGAGATGCAGGACATCCAGTCCGGCACCAAATACAACGACCGCTTTTCGGCCAGCGAAACCGTCGAACGCGCGCGCCTCGAACAGAAAGACCACCAATATCTCTACGACGAAGGCGACATGCTCGTGTTCATGGACAGCGAGAGCTATGAACAGGCGCACATCCTGAAATCGCTGGTCGGCGAACAGGCGGCGTTTCTTGAGCCGAACATGAAAGTGATCATCGAATATCATGAGGAGCGCCCGTTGAGCGTGACGATGCCGGAAACGACAATTGCGAAGATCAAGGAAACGGAGCCGACGACGAAAGGCCAAACCGCGTCGTCATCCTACAAGCCGGCGATTCTCGAAAACGGCGTTCGCGTCATGATCCCGCCCTATCTCGGCGAAGGCGAACGCATTGTCGTCAGGATCGCCGATCAGGAATATGTCGAGCGCGCGAAGGCCTGACGCATCGGCGAAAGGCCTCGAATGGCGACCCATAAGCTGATCGACGGCCTTGGCGCTTCTCCGGACGTCTTCATCCATAATTTCGACGTTGCGGGCGACCGCGCGCTGATCATCCGCCTCTCGGCGGAACAGCGGCGCAAGGCAAGCTTTCTCGATGATCGCGTGCTCGGTCCCGGCGTCGAGGGCGGCTGGGCGCCGTGGAGCGACGTTGAGCCGGCCGCGCAGCGCGCGGCGCCGTCAAAGGCGAATTTCATCTTCCACATCGGCCATTGCGGCTCGACCTTGATCTCGCGCCTCGTCGAAGAAGCGTCCGGCGTCCGCTCGCTGCGAGAGCCGGGCGCGCTCAGAACGCTGGCGACGATCGACGCTGACGTTCGCGACGGCCTCGCGCTCTGGAGCGAAGCGGAATTTGAAAAGCGCCTTCGCCTTTATCTCAACGTCGCGTCGAAGGGCGCGCCGACGATCATCAAGGCGACAAGCTGGTGCGGCGATCTCGTCAATCGCACGAGCGGCGCGGCGGCGTTCTGTTATTCAAGACCCGACGCCTATATCGCGACGATGCTCGGCGGGGCGAACAACCCGATCGATCTGAAACTGAACGCGCCGATTCGCCTCCGCCGCCTGCGCCGCCTCTGCGCCGCGCCGGTCGCAGAACTTTCGGCGCTGTCGCCCGGCGAACTCGCCGCGATGAGCTGGGCGGCCGAGACGGCGACGATCGCGAGCGTCGTCGCGCGCGATCCGGGACGCGTTCATGCGATCGACTTCGACGCGTTCCTTGCGAACCCGCAGGACGGCCTTTCGGAGGCGCTCAAGCATTTCTCGCTGCCGGCGGCCGCCGACCGCATTTCCGCGGCGCTCTCAGGCCCGACAATGCGCACCTATTCGAAGGATTTCCTCGTTCGATTATTCGCCGGACGATCGACGCGCGCTGCTCGCGGAATACAAAGCCGCGCACGGCGCCGAAATCGCGCGCGGCCATGCAGCTGGCTGGATGCGGCGGCGAAGGCGCATGCGCCGGTCGCAGCCGGAATTGCTGCGTTTGGCTGATGGCCCTCGCGGCCCATCCTTCGCGACGCCGCTTCGCGGCTCCTCAGGATGAGGGGGTTATGTTGAAACAGGAACCGCCTCATCCTGAGGAGCGCCTCGAAGAGGCGCGTCGCGAAGGATGGCGCCGCGCAGTGCCATTGCTTCGCGCAAACCCTTCTCTTACCTAGCGCCCGATGACCGAATCCCCGCCCTTCACCGTCCAGATCGTGCCCGTGACGCCGTTCCAGCAGAACTGCTCGATCATCCGCGCCGCGTCGGGAAAGGCGGCTGTCGTCGATCCCGGCGGCGAGGCGGACAAGATCATGGCCGCCGCCGCAAAGATGGGCGCGACGATCGGGAAAATCTGGCTGACGCACGGCCATCTCGATCACGCCGGCGCCGCGATGGAAATCAAGCGCCGGACCGGCGCGCCGATCGAAGGGCCGCAGAAGGAAGAGGTCTTCTGGCTCTCGCAGATCCGCGAGTCCTGGCGCAAATTCGGCATTGAAGACGGCGAGGATTGCACGCCGGATCGCTGGCTCGAAGACGGCGACACGCTGGAGCTTGACGGGATCATTTTCGAGACCGTCTACACGCCGGGCCACACGCCGGGCCATGTCGTCATTTTCAACCGCGCGGCGAAGATCGCCTTCGTCGGCGACGTTTTGTTCGCGGGCTCGATCGGCCGCACCGATTTTCCGCGCGGCGATCACGCGACGCTCATCCGGTCGATCACGGAGAAACTCTGGCCCTTGGGCGACGACATGCGCTTCGTGCCGGGCCACGGGCCGATGTCGACTTTCGGGCGCGAGCGCCAGTCCAATCCCTTCGTCGCCGACAGCCTCACTGGCTACGCTGGCGCGACAACGACGGCGCCGGACGAACTCGCCCAGAAAACGACGAAGCGCTGGCAATAAGCCGCCCGGTTCCCTTAACGATTTCGCGGCAATTCTGCGGGAAAATCGGCGCCGCGTCCAAGGGAGGAACCGATGGGATTTTCACTGTTCAAGAAGAAGCCTGCGCCGATGATGGGGTCGTGCGAAGCGAACGACGCGGTCCGCGCGCAACTGGCGCGCATGGGCGATGACGGCGCGGCGACGCGCCATGTCATTCATTACGCCTATCCCGAAAAGTCCGCCGACATGACGGCGCGCGACGCGCTGGTCGATGACCTCAAGGCGATGGGCTACGAGGTGAAGGACGCCGTCCACGAGAACGGCGTCGTGCTCGAACATTACCGGCCGGTTGCGCCGAGCGATTTCGACACGCTGACCAATGAACTCAAGGACTGGTTCGCGACGCGCGGCTGGGCCTATGACGGCTGGGAATGCGCCGTCGTGCAAAAGCCGGCGGGAACCGTCCACTAGCGCGCGCATTGCGGCGCCGCGGATTTCAAGTTGTGACGCGGCGCAGGCGGACGAAATGCTCGTCCCAGCCGGTGTCGTGATTGGCGGCCATGATGAAGGCGCCCTCGCCGACTTTCTCCCAGCCGGTATGCGTCAAGCGTCAGCATCGTTCCGCCGTCAAATTCGGCGAGCTCCCAGGCGCAGATCGTTTCGACGCCCTTCAGCATATTGTGGGTGAAGGTGTGCACGAGTTTCGCGGGCGGCGCCATTTCCAGCACCTTGCCCCAGACGAGCTTGTCGCCGTCTTTTCCGTAGCTATTGGTGAGCAGCGTATAATCGCCGCCCGGCGTCACGTCCGTCGCCGCCGCATGAAACCATAGCGCCAGCTTGTCCTTCTCCGTCAGGAACCGCCAGACATGCGCGCGCGGCGCTTTCAGGAATACGGTCTTCACGAGCTTCATCGTCATCGCGGTTTCTCCACTTCCATTTTCAGTTTGGCGAGGCGGTCGTCCCAGAAGCGGTCGAAAATGGCGAGCCATTCGGCGGCGCGCTTCAACGCTTCGGGATTGAGGGAATTGATCCGCTCACGGCCGTTTGGCGTCACGCGGATGACGTCGCCCTGTTCGAGCACCTTCAGGTGCTTGGCGATCGCCGGCCGCGTCACGGCAAAGGCGGCGGCGACTTCGCCGATTGTTCGCGGCCGTTCCGCAAGCATCGAAATGATGGCGCGGCGCGTCGGATCGGCGAGCGCGCGAAATACCGGCTGGGCGTCCTGGATCATATAAAACCTTTCGGTTCTATATTTATAGAACCAAATGGTTTCGCGTCAAGCCCCGGGGAAAGCGCTTCCCCTCGCCGGCAGTCTCCCCTAAGAGACCGCTTTAATCGAAAAGTTGATCCGGCGCGGCGGGCGCTTCCAGCGGCCCCCGGTGCGCCTGCGCGCGAGTGAAGATGCCCAAACGCACCGATATTTCGTCGATCCTCATCATCGGCGCCGGGCCGATCGTCATCGGGCAGGCCTGCGAGTTCGATTATTCCGGCGTGCAGGCGGTCAAGGCGCTGAAGGAGGAAGGCTATCGCGTCATCCTCGTCAATTCGAACCCGGCGACGATCATGACCGATCCGGATCTCGCCGACGCGACCTATGTCGAGCCGATCAACATCGAATTCGTCGAGAAGATCATCGCGAGAGAACGCCCCGACGCGATCCTGCCGACCATGGGCGGGCAGACGGCGCTCAATTGCGCGCTCGATCTTGAACGCGCCGGCGTCCTTGAAAAATACGGCGTCGAGATGATCGGCGCCAAGGCGGACGTGATCGAGAAGGCGGAAGACCGCGAGAAATTCCGCAAGGCGATGGATGCGATCGGCCTTGAGAGCGCCGCGCTCGGTCATCATCTCGTCGCCGCCGATCAAAAAGGACGGCAAGATCGTCGGCTACGACAGGACTGCGGCGCTCGCCGATGCGACGGCGCGCTCGACCAGGTCGGCCTCCCCGCCATCATCCGCCCCGCCTTCACGCTCGGCGGCACCGGCGGCGGCATCGCCTATAATCGCGAGGAGTTCGAGCAGATCGTCCGTGCGGGGATCGAAGCCTCGCCGGTCGGTCAGGTGCTGATCGACGAAAGCCTGCTCGGCTGGAAGGAATATCGAGATGGAAGTCGTCCGCGACAAGGCGGACAACTGCATCATCATCTGTTCGATCGAAAACCTCGACCCGATGGGCGTCCATACGGGCGATTCGATCACCGTCGCGCCGGCGCTGACGCTGACCGACAAGGAATTCCAGGTCATGCGCAACGCCTCGATCGCGGTGATGCGCGAGATCGGCGTCGAGACCGGCGGATCGAACGTGCAGTTCGCGATCAATCCGGACACCGGCCGCCTCGTCGTCATCGAGATGAACCCGCGCGTCTCGCGGTCGTCGGCGCTCGCCTCGAAAGCGACCGGCTTTCCGATCGCGCGCGTCGCGGCCAAGCTCGCCGTCGGCTACACGCTCGACGAACTCGACAACGACATCACCGGCGCGACGCCGGCCTCGTTCGAGCCGACGATCGACTACGTCGTCACCAAGATCCCGCGCTTCGCTTTTGAAAAGTTTCCGGGATCGGAGCCCTATCTGACGACGGCGATGAAGTCGGTCGGCGAGGCGATGGCGATCGGTCGGTCGTTCCAGGAGTCGCTGCAAAAGGCGCTGCGCTCGCTCGAAACCGGCCTTTGCGGCCTCGATCCAATCGACTATTCCCGGTCTAGGCGGCGGCGATGACGCGAACGCGATCAGGGCGGCGCTCGCCGCCTCGACGCCCGATCGCCTCCGCGTCGCGGCGCAGGCGCTGCGCCACGGCCTTGCGCTCGAACAGGTGCGCTCGATCACGCATTACGATCCGTGGTTCCTTGAGCAGATCGACGGCATCATCGCCGCTGAGCGAGAGGTCGAGACGAATGGCTTTCCAACCGACCCCGTGCGGCTTCGTGCGCTGAAAGCCATGGGCTTTTCCGACAAGCGACTCGCGCAGCTTGCCGGCGGAACCGAAACCGAGGTCAGGAAACTCCGCCAGTCGCTCGGCGTCCGCCCGGTCTTCAAGCGCGTCGACACCTGCGCCGCCGAATTCGCGGCGAAGACGCCGTACATGTATTCGACCTATGAAACAGCGTTCGGCGACGCGCCTTCCTGCGAAGTCGCTGCCGACCGATCGCAAGAAAGTCATCATCCTCGGCGGCGGCCCGAACCGCATCGGTCAGGGCATCGAGTTCGACTATTGCTGCTGCCACGCCGCTTTCGCGCTGGAGGAGCTCGGCATTGAGTCGATCATGGTCAACTGCAATCCCGAAACCGTGTCGACGGATTACGACACGTCGGACCGGCTTTATTTCGAGCCGCTGACCGCCGAAGACGTGCTCGAGATCGTCGCGAAAGAGCAGGCGAACGGAACGCTTCTCGGCGTCATCGTCCAATATGGCGGACAAACGCCGCTGAAACTCGCGGCGACGCTCGACAAGGAAGGCGTGCCGATCCTTGGAACGCCGTTCGATGCGATCGACCTCGCGGAAGACCGCAAACGCTTCCAGAAACTTGTCGCCAAACTCGGCCTCAAGCAGCCAGCGAACTCGACCGCGACATCGCGCGAAGAAGCGATCGTCGTCGCTGCGGAAGCAGGCTATCCGCTCGTCACCCGCCCCTCTTACGTTCTCGGCGGCCGCGCCATGGAGATCGTGCGCGACGAGACGGCGCTTCGCCACTACCTCGCGACGGCGCAGATCGAGATCAGCGAGGACGAGCCGCTTCTTCTCGACCACTATCTCGACAATGCGTCAGAGGTTGACGTCGATGCGATTTCTGACGGCAAAGACGTCTTCATCGCCGGCGTCATGGAGCATATCGAGGAAGCGGGCATCCACTCTGGCGACAGCGCCTGTTCGCTGCCGCCCTATACGCTCTCGGACGCTGTCGTGAAGGAGCTCGAAGCGCAAACGAAAAAGCTCGCGCTGGCGCTCGGCGTCGTCGGGCTGATGAACGTGCAATATGCAATCAAGGGCGACGACATCTATATTCTGGAAGTGAACCCGCGCGCCTCGCGCACGGCGCCCTTCGTCGCCAAGACGATCGGCCTTCCGATCGCCGGGATCGGCGCGAAGGTGATGGCGGGCGTCAAGGTCGCCGACCTCAATCTGAAGCGGCCGGTTCTCAACCACACCGCCGTCAAGGAAGTCGTCTTTCCGTTCTCGCGCTTTCCGGGCGTCGATACGGTGCTTGGCCCCGAAATGCGCTCGACCGGCGAGGCGATGGGCATCGACCGCGATTTCGACCGCGCGCGGGCGAAAAGCCTTCTCGGCGTCGGCGCGCGCATTCCGATGTCCGGCACTGTCTTTATTTCGCTCAGAGACGGCGACAAGCCGATGATGGTCGGTCCCGCGCGCCGTCTCCTTGAAATGGGTTTCAAGATCATCGCGACCGGCGGCACCGCTGACTATTTCACGTCGCAGGGACTTGCGGTTTCAAAGGTCAACAAGGTGCTCGAAGGCCGTCCGCATATCGTCGACGCCTTGAAGAACGGCGAGGTGCACCTCGTCTTCAACACGACCGAAGGCGCGCAATCGATCAAGGATTCGCGCTCGATCCGGACGACCGCGCTCTCGCAGAAAATTCCCTGCATCACCACCGCGACCGGCGCGCGTTCGACGGTGAGGGCGATCGAGGCGATGCGGGCGGGCTCGCTCGATGTGGCGCCGCTGCAGGATTATTTCTGACGGACGGGCGTTCAGGATTCGTTTACTGGTTCTTATCAGGGTCGGCGAGCCGAGGAAAAAGGAACTGCCATGACTGCGCTGAAGTTCGCCGCGATCCCGCTCTGCGCGTGCGCCGTCTTCGTCGTCGCCGGTTGCGGCGGCGCATCTGAAAAAGCGTCCGCGAATGCAGAACGCAAGGGCGACGCCTGCCGGACGATCGCCCCCGCTGAGATGTCGCAGACCGATTATGTTTGCGCGCTCGGGGCTGAAATCCAGGCGATCGCCGACGAGCTGGCGACCGTCGAGGATCAGGCGAGCGCCGGACGCGCGGTTCCGCACCTGAAAAAGAGCGGCGCGCGAATCAAGGCGATCCGAAGCCAGCTCGCACGCTTCAACAACGAAAAGAATGCAGGCGCAAAGGGCGCGCTTGCGGCAAGCCAGATGCCGAAGGTCTCCAGGGCGAGCCGCGCCATGATCGATCAAACGACAAGAATTGTGCGCGAGCACCCGGAAGTCTGGCCGGTCATCGGCCCGGCGCTTGACGGCATCGACCTTTAGGGCCTGACGCGCAATTCGATCGGCGAGGGTAAGGCGATCGAAGCGACGAGCGCCGTTGCAGGTATATTTCTGACGGACGGTGCAATTCGATCCTGAGGCTGAACCCTAGTCCGTCGCGATCGTCGGCGACGCTTGCGCGTGCACGCCGACCGGCGGCGCGGCTTTGTTTCGCAAGAGGGCGTAAGTGATCGTGCGCCGCCGCGGCGAGACGGCGATCGAGCGCTCGCCGAACGCCGCTTCGAGACCGACGGGGCGGACGTCATGCTCTTCCACGAAGCTGACAAGCGTCGCGGCCGGCCGATCCGGCGCGGTGATGTTCACGAAAAAGCCGAGCAGGCGCCATTCCTTCGCGCGATAGACGACGGACACGTTATAATCCGCGGCGCCCTTTGCGACCGTTCCCTTTGCGGCGCATGAGGCGGTGAAAATTTCTCCGGCCGCGGTCGTCGCGCTGTAGCTGAAATTTCCGCATGACGAAGGTTCAGCAGAGACGAACTGTCCTGCCTGCGTGTCCATCAGCAGCGAGAGAGTGTCGATCGCGCCCGGCTTGCTTGAAAGCTCGCTGATAAGTTCGGGCGCCGCGCGGTCGAGAATGACGCCTTCGTCCCATGCGGCGCCGTAGGCGGCGATCGATTCATCGGCGTAAGCGGCCGCGCCCTTCGACAGTTCGGCGATCTTTCCGGCGCCAAAGACACCGAAGCCGAAAATCGTCACAAAGAAAAGCAGAACCACCGCGCCGAAAACGGCGAGAAACCAGACGAAAGCCCGCATCACCCTCGCGCCCCCCGGCGCCGCTACCCCAAGCATTTATAGGCGATCGGAAGAGCGGCGCAAACAGGGACGAAATGGCGATTTCTCTAGGTCTCTCGCTTGAAATTGGTGGATCCGGGAAGGTTTCTTGCTGCGAGTCCCATCATCGACACTGAAGCGGCCAAACCAAACCCTCCCTTTCGAACAAGACCAGCGTCTGCGACGCCGGGTTCGAAAGCCCTCCCTTTTCAAGGGAGGGCAGCCGCCCTCGCCTCTTCCTTCTCCCTCCCTTGAAAAGGGAGGGCGGGGAGGGTTTCTCGCCGCGAGTCCGGACGTTGAAGCTGAAGCACCCAAGGCGAACTCTCCCTTTTCAAGGGAGGGGCGGCGCCCCGCCGGTTGATGCTCCGTTTACGGAGCACCTGTCAGCGGGAGAAATTCCGGAACACTCCGCTGGCTCGATCGTGCGTTAGCGATTTTCTTCGTTAACCATGAAGCGCGTTGATTCCGCACGACAAAAAAAACTTATCCCACACCTCTGTGGTGGGCTTATCATTGGCTTGAAATGACGAACCCGGTTCAGTTCGCCGCGTAAAGGAGAACAATTGTGCAAGCGCCTTTGACTTTGCCCGAAATCCGTCGGCCTGCCGTCGACCGCGCCGCCGCGCGCCTCGACGCAGGCCACCTTGGCGCCGGCGAATTCGCCGGGCTTTTTTCGAGCCCAAAGGCCGGGCGTTTCGCCCTGAACCCCACGTCGGGGCTCAAAAAAACGGGCGAACGCGCCGATGAAACGCCGGGCGTTTCAGCCCTCTTCGTGGTCCGGCTTTATGCGCGCGGCCCAGGGCGCCGAGATGTCGGCGAGATGGGCGTTGAGGCTTTCAACCTCGACGCGAATGGCGCCGCCGCCGGCAAAGTCGAAGAGGACGGCGCCAGCGCCGTCGCTCGCCAGGCTCGAAGCGGATTGCGAGAAGCTCGACGACGCCATCTTTCGCGTCGGCGCGCAAATTCGTCTGGCGCACCGACAAAACGTCGTCGAAGTGACAGCCGGCGCGAACGCGCGCGAACGGACCGCGCTTCCTGTCCGCCGCGCATTCCCAGACGAACCGGTTGGCGACGAAGGCGAAGCGGCGCTCGCGCGGCAGATGCGCGAAATCGCCGATCTTGGCGACGGCGTCCTGCATGACAGGCGGACAAGGTCTTCAGGTCTTCGGCGTCTTCGACCAGAAGGCGAAGCGGCCGGTAGTCGGTCAGCGCGGTCATCAATCCCCCTTCACGCGTTCGATGAGCGCGCCGCAATGGCTGAGCTTTTCCTCAAGCCGTTCAAAGCCGCGGTCGAGATGATAGACGCGGTTGATGATCGTCTGCCCTTCGGCGCCGAGCCCTGCGAGCACGAGGCTCATCGAGGCGCGAAGGTCGGTCGCCATGACCGGCGCGCCCTTGAGACGCTTGACGCCGCGCACCGTCGCGATCTGTCCGTCGACGGAGATTTGCGCGCCCATGCGGGCGAGCTCCGGCGCATGCATGAAGCGGTTCTCGAAAATCGTCTCCTTGATGACGGAGACGCCGTCCGCCGTCGCCATCAGCGCCATGAACTGCGCCTGAAGGTCGGTGAGAAACCCGGGATAGGGCTGCGTCACGATATTGACCGCGCGGCAGCGATCGACCGATCCGCTTGACGCGAACGCCGCCTTCTTCGGCCGTCAGCTTGAGCCCCGCTTCTTCGAGCGCGCCCGCCGCCGCGCCGAGGAGATCGATGCGTCCATGGCGAAGGAAAAGCTCGCCGCCGGCAGACGCCCGCCGCCATCGCATAGGACCCCGATTTCGATGCGGTCCGGGAGACGACCTGATGACGCGCGCCGGAAAGACGCTTGACGCCTTCGATCGTGACGGTCGAAGGCCCGGCGTTCTCGATCTTCGCGCCCATGGCGTTGAGGCATGGGCGAGATCGGCGATCTCAGGCTCGCGCGCGGCGTTCGAAATGATCGTCTCGCCGTCGGCGAGCACGCGCGCGAAGGATCGCGTGCTCCGTCGCGCCGACCGAGACGAATGGCAGATCGATCTTCGCGCCATGAAGTCCGCTGGGCGCCGAGGCGACGACATAGCCTTCGTCGAGATCGATTTGCGCGCCCATCGCCGTCAGCGCTTTCAAATGCAGATCAACCGGGCGCGCGCCAATCGCGCAGCCGCCCGGCAGCGAGACGCTGCGCTTTTCTCTCGCGAGCAAGAAGAGGTCCAAGAACGTTGAACGACGCGCGCATCTTGCGGACGAGATCGTACGGCGCTTCCGTCGAGGTGATCGTCGAGGCCTTCAGCGTCAGCGTCGAGCCGTCGAAAGATCTGTTCGACGCCGTGCTGCTCGAGCAGCTTCAAGAGCATGTCGACATCGGCGAGGCGCGGCGTGTTCTCGATGATGAGCGCCTCATCGGTCAGCAGCGAGGCCGCCATCAGTTTCAGCGCGGAGTTCTTCGCGCCGCTGATCGGGATTTCGCCAAAGAGCGGCCGTCCGCCGATAATCGCCAGCCTATCCATTCAGTCGTTGTCTTTCCGGTTGAGCCGCCTTGCGACGGCGGAGGTTCAAGCGAAGCGCAGCGCCAAGGCGCGCCTCCTTCGCCTCCTTGCCGGTCTTCGGCCGCGGTCGTCGACTTGGCGTCGACTTGGTCGTCGAGGAGGCCCGCGTTTTTTTCGGGGCGCTTTCAGGGTCGTCAGCCGGCGGAGCGGCGCCCGGCCGACCAGGGTCGGTGTCTCGCATGGCGCGGGACCATACGGGCGCTCAAACGCGGGTCAAGCAAAAGGCCTCGGCCTTCGCCAAAGAGCCTCTTTCCAGCGGCTTTTCATTCCGGATATGGCGGGCTATATCGCCGCCTCCCGGCCCCTTGTCATGACAAAGACAAGGCCGGCGGGCTGCGGTAGCTCAGTGGTAGAGCACCCCCTTGGTAAGGGGGAGGCCGAGAGTTCAATCCTCTCTCGCAGCACCAGTCTCTTTTTCCCCAGACATGAAACTGTGTCGGAAACGTCATCGCGGCGTTGCTCGCCGCGTTTATTGAGTCTCGCACGGAACCGGCGCGATTCAGGAAGCGCGCCCGTTCCTTTGTCGGCGGCGCCCCAATCGCCGCCGCCACGCCAGTTGCGTCGCCTGTCCGAGTAAGCGTCGAGGGCCGGAACCCGTGCGTCATGACGGGGCCGGCCTTCATGCTATGGTGCCGGCGGAGTCAGGCGAAGGATCAGGACTGTCATGCAAAGAATCGCAGCGGGGTTCGCCATTCTGCTCAGTTCGACAAGCGCCGCTTCCGCCGAGAAGCCGGCGTCCGACTGCACGCTCAAAGGCTTCAAACTCTACGGCAAGGTAGAGATCGTCGAGAGCTTTCCCGACCTGAAGGTGGAGATCGTCACCAGCTTTCCCGACCTCAAGGTCAAACCGGTCGACAGTTTTCCGGACGATTGCGGCGAATGGCAGATCGTCGACAGCTTCCCCGACATCAAGATTCAATACGTCGACAGCTTCCCGGATCTCAAAATCGAATTCGTGGACAGCTTTCCGGGCTTGCCGTAACAGTATTACCCACTGATAATATTACGTTTTCAGCGATTTTGTGCACTGCAATAAATTTGGGTGAACATTCTAGATCCATTCCTTATCTAGGCATCAGTGATGAGAGCCGGACTTCTCCGGCGAGCCTTGAAAGGAAAATCCCATGACGAAGCGCAAAGCCGTCGAAACTAAAGACCTCAACGCCATCGAGGCGATCCGCCAGGGCTGGCTCGCCTATCTCGGCGTTTACGGCGTCGCCATCGAGCGCGCCAAACCCGCGATCGAAAAGCTGACGAAGAACTACGCCGACATCTTCGGCGACCTCGTCGAAAAGGGCGAAGAAATCGAAGCGACGGCGAAAGAACAGATCGTCGACGTCCGCGACCGCGCGAAAGGCTTCTACGGCGCCGGCGTCGAGAAGTTCCGCTCGGTTCTGCCGATCCGCGGCGCGGCGAACGACCGCGTCAAAGAACTTGAGGCCGAAGTCGTATCGCTGACGAAAAAGCTCGCGGCGCAGTCGAAGAAGCCCGCGACCCGTACGGTCAAGCGTGCCAAAGCGGCCTGACAACTCCCCCTCGTCCAGTTGCGTCAAGATCAGTTGCGTAGAGTCCCAAAAGCGGGGCGTTTCTCCAGGAACGCCTCGCTTTTTTGCGCCGCAATATGGCGATCGTTTGCCAAGCGGCGAAGAACGGCGAATACTTTGCGCCGCAAAAAGCAATAAAATCAATTGGCTGCTTGGGAGGCTCCATGTCGAAGACAGGCGATGAGATCGGCCAAAAGGCG
This sequence comes from uncultured Alphaproteobacteria bacterium, assembly GCA_963765165.1. Classification (GTDB taxonomy): domain Bacteria; phylum Pseudomonadota; class Alphaproteobacteria; order Caulobacterales; family Parvularculaceae; genus Amphiplicatus. The sequence goes on from CAVXVQ010000002.1 coordinate 171,299, forward strand.
GCGGACACGCCTACGGCGCTGAACCCCATTATCGGCATCCGGCGGACGGAGCTCTTGAAATCGCTCGGCGTCCTCATCGGCCACGCCGCCAAACAGCCGGCGCCCTTCGCCAGGCATCTGACGAATTACGGCAAGGATCTCGTCGAAATCATCAAGGGCGACAGCGACATCGCGCCTGACAAGAAGGACCGCCGGTTTCAGGATCCGACATGGAACCACAACCCGCTTTACAAATACACGATGCAGTCCTGGCTTGCGATGCGCAAAGGCTTTGAAGGCTGGATCGAAGAATCTGGCGTCGAGGACGCCGACAAGACGCGCGCGAAATTCGTGCTGAACATCATCGCGGACGCGCTCGCCCCGACGAATTCGCTGATCGGCAACCCGGCGGCGATCAAGCGCGTATACGAAACTGGCGGGCTTTCGCTCGTGAAGGGATTGCAGAACGCCTATAACGACATTCGCCACAATAACGGCATGCCGTCACAGGTCGACGGCCGTCCGTTCAAGGTCGGCGAAAACCTCGCGACAACGCCGGGCGCCGTCGTTTACAAGAACGAAATGCTGGAGCTGATCCAGTACAAGCCGACGACCGACGAAGTTTTCGAAATTCCGCTGCTGGTCGTTCCGCCGCAGATCAACAAATTCTATGCCAACGACCTCTCGCCGGAGAAAAGCGTCGTCCGCTTCATGCTCTCGCAGGGCTTCCAGACCTTCGCGGTATCCTGGCGCAATCCGCAAAAAGAACACGCGCATTGGGGACTTGATGACTACGTCGCCGCGCTGATCGAGGCGTCGGAAGCGATCCGCAAGATCACGAAAGCGAAGCAGATCAACGTCTCCGGCGCCTGCTCGGGCGGCATCACGACCGCGAGCTTTCTCTCCGAACTCGCGGCGCGCAAGTCGACCATGGTCAACTCATTCACGTTGCAGGTTTGCGTGCTCGACGGGCACAAGGACGACAGCGAAGTCGGCCTCTTTGTCACCGACGAGGCGATCGAGGCGGCGCGCCGCCACTCGGCGAAAAAGGGCATCCTCTCGGGCGACGATCTCTCGAAGTCGTTTGCGTGGCTCCGTCCTAACGACCTCATCTGGAACTACGTCGTCAACAACTATTTGATGGGCGAGAGTCCGCCGCCGTTCGACATCCTTTACTGGAACAACGATTCGACCAACCTGCCGGCGCAGCTCCACTCCGACTATCTCGACATCTACGCGGACAAACGCTTCGCCAATCCGGGCACGGTCGACTTCATGGATCACAAGATCGACCTCACCAAAGTGACGCAGGACGCGTTCATGGTCGCCGCCGTCACCGATCACATCACGCCCTGGCGCGCCTGCTATCGCAATACCCACCTCTTTGGCGGCGAGGTCAAATTCGTGCTGTCGAACAGCGGGCACATTCAGGCGCTCCTCAATCCGCCAGGCAACCCGAAGGCGCAGTTCTTCGCCAATGACGACCTGCCGGCAAACGCCGACGAATGGCTCGCCGGCGCTAAGCCGCAACAGGGATCCTGGTGGCCGCTCTGGACGAACTGGCTCCGCGCGCGGTCGGGCGAAAAGAAAGCGGCGCCGAAAGCGCTCGGTTCAAAGGCGTATCCGCCGACCGCCAAGGCGCCCGGCGAATATGTCTTTGGATGATGGCGTTACGAACAATGAACGGTGACAGTATGAGTACGGACGATCATCATTTGCCTGAACTCGGCTTTGTATCGGTCGGGCTGCAAAAGCTCCGCACCGCGGTGTGGTCTGGACGAGGAAACGGGCGTCCCCTGCTCTTTTTCAACGGCATCGGGGCCAATATCGAAATCGCGCAGCCGCTCGCCGAGGCGCTGACAGACCGCGACATCGTGACGTTTGATCTTCCCGGCGTCGGCGGATCGCCGGGCCCGGTGGCGCCCTATCGTCCATGGTGGGTGGCCCACGCGGCGAAATCGGTCCTGCTCCATTACGGCTATGATCGTCCGATCGACGTCATGGGCGTTTCCTGGGGCGGCGGCGCCGCGCAGCAATTCGCCTTTCAATACCAAAAGCGCGTCAACCGCCTCATTCTCTGCGCGACGTCGCCCGGCGCCTTGATGGTCCCCGGCAAACTCGAAGCGCTATCGAAAATGGCGGACCCGAAACGCTATATGGACCGCGACTTCCTCGCGAAGAATTTCAAGACGCTCTACGGCGACGAGCCGGAAGGCGCATCGCAATTTTCCGCGCGCATGACGCCGCCGTCGCGCTCTGGCTACCTCTTTCAGCTGATGGCGATGATCGGCTGGTCGAGCCTTCCCTTTCTGCCGCTCCTGCCGCACGAGACGCTTGTCCTCGCCGGCGGGCGCGACAATATCGTGCCGCTCGCCAACGCCCGGATCCTGAAGTTCATGATCAGAAAGGCGGAACTTCATGTTGTCGAGGACGGCGGGCATCTTTTCGTGCTGTCGCAGGCGCAAAAAGTCCTGCCGGTGTTGAAGACATTTCTCGACCGCCCCGTCCTGTCGGCGCGCCCGCAAAGCAAATTCACCCAAGCCGCCGCAAGAAGCTAGGAGAACAAACTTGGCCAAGAAGCCCGCGCACTCCGCCGACACCGCCCGCAAGATCTGGCTCGCCGGCATCGGCGCCTATGGCCGCGCTTTTTCCGAAGCGCAGGAGCAAGTTGCGAAATTGACCGGCGAGTCCCACCGCGTTTTTGAAGACCTCGTCGCCAAGGGCGAAGCGATCGAAAAGAAAGTCGAGGCGCGCGGCCGCAAAGTCGCCGCGAAGATGGCGCCGGACGCGCTGCACTTCGACGAACGCATCAAGCGCATGCGCGAGCGCATCGGCCTTGGCGAGGATCATTCCGGTTTAGCCGAAGAAGTCCGTATACTGAATGATCGCGTGGCGCGGCTCGAAGCGCTGGTCGGACGAAGCGAGAAGCCGGTAAAAAAGGCGCAGCCGAAGAAGAGGCCTTCCAAAAAGAAGCCCGCCTGAGGGCGCGCCATGGCCGGCCCCAAAAAAAGCGCCCCAAAAAACCCTAGAGTAAAAACCCGCGACAAAATCCTGAAAACGTCGCTCGCGCTTTTCAATGCTGAAGGCGAAGCGCAGGTTTCAACGGTCGACATCGCCGCCGTGCTCGGCATCTCTCCCGGCAATCTCTATTATCATTTTCGCGGCAAGGAAGCGATCATCGAAGCTTTGTTCGACGATTTTGAGGCTGAACTGCGTCAGGTTCTCTCCGCGCCGATCGGAAAGCCGCTGTCGCTCGACGACAATTGGGTCTTCATCTACATCATCTTCGAAGAGATCAACGATTTCCGTTTCTTTTACGAAGGCATGTCGTCGATCCTCGAGCGGTGTCCCGCCTTGCGCACGCGGCTCGCACGCCTCCTCGCGCTGAAAAAGTCGACGACGCTTGCGATCCTGAATTCGCTGCAATCTCAAAAACTCGTCGCCTTTCACGCCGATGAAAAGGAACGCCTCGCCGACCGCATCGCCGCGCATCTGACTTTCTGGCTGCAATATCGGGCGGTGACCGAGACCCAAATGACCGACAAGGCGCGCATCAATGACGGCGTTTATTCGGCGGTGATGCAGATTGCGCCCTATGTCGCCGGCGATCGCGAGAATTATCTAAAAGGCGCCGCCGCCTTTTTCGCAAAACAGCGCGCGACGAAAGGAATGCATGAGTGAACTCCCTCGCCGACTTTCCGATCACCCGCCGCTGGCTGCCTATGCACCCAAACCTGCTGCAACTCTACACGCTCGGCACGCCGAACGGCGTAAAGGTGTCGATCGCGCTTGAGGAGCTGTCGCTTCCTTATGAAGCACACCGCGTGTCGTTTGCTGATAACGATCAATTCACGCCTGAATTTCTTTCGCTCAATCCCAATAACAAGATCCCCGCGATCATCGATCCGGACGGCCCGGGCGGCGCACCTCTGCCGCTTTGGGAATCGGGCGCAATCCTTCTCTATCTCGCCGAAAAGACGGGGAAGCTGATTCCCCAGGATCCGATTGAACGCTGGCGGACGGTGCAGTGGCTGATGTTCCAGATGGGCGGACTTGGTCCGATGTTCGGGCAGGTCGGCTATTTCCATCATTTTGCGGGGAAGGACATCGAGGACAAACGCCCGCGCGACCGCTATGTGACCGAGTCGAAACGCATTCTCGGCGTCCTCAACAGCCAGCTCGCCGATCGCGACTGGATCGTCGGCGATTATTCAATTGCCGACATCGCCGTCTTTCCGTGGATCTGGAACGTCATCGAGAACTACAGAGCGGGCGAGGTTCTCGAAGTCGAAAATTGCCAGAACGTGATGCGCGCGTATACGGCGTTCATGGCGCGGCACGCCGTTCAGCGTGGGCTGAAGGTTCCTGCAAGACCGCAGTAATTATTGCGCGGTGATGCCGCCGTCGATCTTGAATTCCGCCGCCGTCACGAAGCGCGACTCATCTGACGCGAGATAAAGCACCGCATAGCCGACGTCTTCGGGCTCGCCGAGGCGCTGCAGCGGAATCTGGCGGTAGAGCTTGCTCTCGCCTTCCTTGCCGCCGCCGCCGAGCGCGACCAGGGGGTCGATGATCGGCGTTCTCGTGAAAACCGGATGCACCGAATTGCAGCGAATGTCGTAGCCGGCCTTCGCGCAGTGCATGGCGACCGATTTCGTCAGCATCCAGACCGCCGCTTTCGCCGTGTTGTAGGCGAGCATGTCGCCATGAGCGATCATCCCGGCGACCGACGAAATATTGATGATCGACGCCGGCTGCGCGTCCTTGAGATAGGGCATCGCGAGCTGCGTGCCGATGAAAATGGACTCGACATCGATGTCCATCGTCCGGCGCCAGCCCTCGATCGTCTCCGTCTCGATATTGCCCCAGCCGCCGACGCCCGCGTTGTTGATGAGGACGCTGACGCCGCCCATGAATTCGGCCGCGAGGCCGAGCGCGATCTCCCATTCCTCGCGCTTCGTCACGTCGTGGTGGCAGAACGACGCCGCGCCCGGATATTTGGCGTCGATTTCGGCGGCGATTTTTTCCGCGCCCTTCATGTTGACGTCGGTGACAAAGACCTTCGCGCCTTCCGCCGCCAGCATACGCGCGAAGCACGCGCCAAGCCCTTGCGCGCCGCCGGTGATGAACGCCTTCTTTCCCGCAACGCGGCCCATGCGCGCCTCCTCGATGAACGCTCAAACGCTAGACGCTTGTCTGCGAACGCTCCAGCGGCGCGTGCAGCGACCGATCAGCCTTGGTCTTTGATCTGCCTGATCGCCTCGGCCATGAATTCATCCATATGCCGGCGGATCTGATGGTCGCTTTGCTCGACGCCGGCGGCGGCGAGGTCCGCCTTGATCTTGCGGAAAACATCCTCGTCGCCAGCTTCCTCGAAATCGGCTTTGACGACTGACTTGGCGTAATCCTCGGCCTTTTGGCCGCTATCGCCCATCAGCCCTGCCGCCCACTGGCCAAGCAGCTTGTTGCGCCGAGCCTCCGCCTTGAACCGGAGTTCCGCGTCATGGGCGAATTTCTTTTCGAAACTGTCCTTGCGCTCGTCAAAATTGGCCATAGGCTTTGATTTCCTTGAGTTTTATTCGGCAGACGCCTGCTGTTCTAACCGCCGCGATCGCCGCCGGCAATGCCGCGCTGACGCGATGCTGCACTGCGGCGATAGACGCCGGCCTTCTATCGGATGTAGGGGTTTTCAGACGGTTTCCAAGCGCGTATAGCCGCGCGCTCCCCGCCGGCTGGAAAGCCCGATTCGACCCTCCCCGCCGGCATTGAAAGGACCAGGTTCACCATGGCCCGCCGCAAGCAAATTTACGAAGGCAAGGCGAAGATCCTGTTCGAGGGACCCGAGCCCGGCACGCTGATCCAGTATTTCAAGGACGACGCCACCGCCTTCAACAACCAGAAGCGCGCGGTGCTCGAAGGCAAGGGCGTCCTCAACAACCGCATTTCAGAATTCATCATGCAGGGCCTTGAGCGGATCGGGGTGCCGACGCACTTCATCCGCCGCCTCAACATGCGCGAGCAATTGATCCGGCACGTCGAAATCATCCCGCTCGAAGTCGTCGTTCGAAACGTCGCCGCGGGCTCGCTTGTAAAGCGCCTCGGCCTTGAGGAAGGCTCGCAGCTGCCGCGGTCGGTGGTCGAATTCTATTACAAGAACGACGCGCTCGGCGATCCGATCGTCTCCGAAGAGCATATCACCGCGTTCAACTGGGCGACCCCTCAGGAGATCGACGACATGATGGCGCTCGCCTTGCGCGTCAATGACTTCCTGTGCGGGCTCTTCGCGGGCGTCGGCATCAAGCTCGTCGACTTCAAGGTGGAGTTCGGCCGCCAATATGAAGGCGATCTCGTGCGCCTCATTCTCGCGGACGAAATCAGCCCGGACTGCTGCCGCCTCTGGGACATGGAGACCGGGGCGATCATGGATAAGGACCGCTTCCGCAAGGATCTCGGCGGCGTCACCGAGGCCTATCGCGAGGTCGCCAAACGCCTCGGGGTGCTCAAGGATAATGGCGTCGGCGGCCACGCCGGGCCGGTGCTCGTCACCGATAACGAGAAATGAATTCGCGCACATTTTGCGCAAATTCATCGATCCTTTATTGATGCGTCACAAATCCGTTAACGACGCCCCTTAATTCCGCGCGCACTAAGTGCGGGATGCAAGAAATGCGCTTTCGAAATCATCGGCGTCGGCGCCACGGCGCTTGCCGCCTCGCTTACGCTGCTTTCTGCCGCGACAGCCCAAAGCGTGAGCGGCGTGTCGGGATCGGATGTAAAAGACGGCGAAAACACGGTTGAATATCGCTTCGCCTTTTCACCGGACAATGACGGACGCGAAGAGGCCTATTCCCACCGCTTCCACTACCAGCATGGGTTCAGCGACAGCCTGCGCGGCCGCGTTCTTGTGCTGATGGGCAACAAAGGCGGCGAATCGCTTGAGGTGCAGGCCGTGAGTGCCGAAGCACTCTACCAGTTCCTCGAAAGCGAAAAGACAGGCGGCTGGGATTCCGCGATCCGCATCGACGGAATTGTGGCGACGATTGACGGACGTCCTGACAGGATTCGCATCGGCTGGCACAACGCGCTTGAACTCAGCAAGGACTGGGAGCTTCGCGCCGTACTTCTTCTGGGCAAGGAATTGGGCGACAACCATCGCGCCGGCGTTTCGATCGAAACCCGCGAAGAGCTAACGGTCAAACTTCACCCGAAATACCGCTTCGGCGTGCAGGCGTTCAACAATTTCAACACGACCGGCCACATCGGCTCGTTCGACGAACAGCGACATCAGGTCGGCCCCGTTCTCAAGGGGAAACTGACCGACCATCTCAAATTCGAGCTGAGCACGCTGTTCGGCATTTCCGACGACCCGACCGACGTCGATGCGCGATTCTTCCTGAGTTACAGTTTTTGAGCTTATTGCGCGGGCGCCTTTCCGGCGAGCGACATGATGATCGACGACCAGTGGTCGAGACCGGCGTAGAAGGCGTCCGTCCGCAAATTCTCGTTCTTGCCGTGATAATTTGGCGCGTCGCTTTCCTTCATGAAGAGCGAGCCGATCGCGAATGTAGGAATGCCGGCGCGGCGAAAATGCAATCCGTCGGTTCCGCCGGCCTCCATATAGGGAACGGCGACGACATTCGGATAGCGCTGACGCACCGCGGCGAGAACGGCGCCTTCAATCTCCGGCGTCACCTCGGAAGCGGGACTTTCGAAAACTTCCTGGTTCGGTTTTATCTCAATGTCCGGATTCTCGATGACCGTCGCCAGCTCCGCCTTCACCGCATCGGCGGAAACGCCCGGGAAGATCCGGCAATTCACCATCGCAGTCGCGGTCTGCGGCAGAGCGTTCTCCGCATGCCCGCCGGACAGCATCGTCGCGACGCAGGTCGTCCTCAACGTCGCATTCACATGACCGACTTTCGAGAGAATCTTCACCGCCTTTTTGTCGCCCGGCTTCTTCACGAAGCGCCTCAACGCTTCCGCGACCTCCGGTTCGGAACTCGCCGCTTCGGCTTCGAACGCGCGTAGCGTTATCGAATTCCACATCACCGGAAACTGATGCGATTCGATTTTCTTGAGCGCCGTCGCGATGTCGTAGATCGCATTGTCGGCGCGAGGCTGTGACGAGTGGCCGCCGCTGTTCTTCGCGGTGACCTCAAAGGTCGCGTAGGTTTTTTCCGCGGCCTGGATGTAATAAACGGGGGTCTTGCCTTCGCCCGCGTCGGAGCCGCCGCCAGCGTCGCTGTTCAGCGCATAGGCGGCGCCTTTCAGCTTCTCAACCAGCGCGCGCGTCGTCTCCATCCCGGTTTCCTCGTCTCCGCTGAACGCGATGATGAGGTCGCGCGTCGGAACAAAGCCTGACTTCTTGAGGCGCACGAAGGTCTGGGTGAGGTCGACGACCCCGTATTTGTCGTCGACCACCCCGCGTCCAAAAAAGACGCCGTCCTTCTCCGTAAGGACGAAAGGATCATGGTCCCAGTCTGCGCGCTCGGCCTCAACCGCGTCCATGTGGCCGAGAAAAAGAATCGGCGCCGCGTCAGAGCCGGCGTCGCCCCTGTAGCGGACGATGAGTCCGACCGACTTGCCGGCGGGGACGATCTCAATGTCCGATTTCTTGAAGCCCGCTCTCCGAAATTCACCGGCGAGCCACTCGGCCATCTTCGGCGTTTCGCCATGATTGGCCGTCGATTTGAAACTGACGGCTTTTTCGATCAGCGCCCGCGCATAAGCCTGCTCCTCAGGCGTCGCGGCGATGGCGGTCGAGCAGGACGCAAGCAGGACGGCGACGAACGAAAGGCGCTTCATGATTCCTCCAGAATTGTACGGCGCGGCCGGAACGGCCGCGCCACATGTTTAGTGACTTTGCTCGATCGCGCTTTCCGCACGAGCCGGCTTGTGCCGCTCGTGCGGTTGCCAACCGAGAACGTTCAACAACACGAAGAAGCCGACGACATAGGCAAGCGCAATCCACCATCCGTGCAATAACCAGCGGAACACCGATTTCGCTTCGGGATACTGGTTCGAAAGCGCAACGCCTGCGGACGATCCGAACCAGATCATCGATCCGCCGAAGCCGACCGCGTAAGCAAGCATGCCCCAATCATAGCCGCCCTGCTCAAGGGCAAGGGCCGTCAGCGGAATGTTATCAAACACCGCCGAGACGAAGCCGAGCGTCAGCGCCGTCTCCCAACTTGCGACAGGCAGCTTTTCAACCGGCATCAGCGAGGCGCAGGTGACGAGCGACAGGAGGAACAGCGTTCCCTTGACGCTTGAAAAGGCGACGCCGAAGTTCGGCAGTCGAATGACCGCCGCAAGGAGGATCGCCGCCCAGACGCCAAGGCCGATCACGGGATACAGATCCAGCAAATGCGGCTCGAACAGATTGGCGTAGACGTTGGCGCCGACCGCCGAGACGAGGATGAACCCGACAACGCCGACCCGCGTCCAGTCGACCGTGAACTCGCCTTCGCGGTGCTTTTGAATCGGCGAGTGGATTTGCTGGATGATCGACAGCGGGATTGCGAAAATGAAGAATGCCGCGCCCGCCGCGACATAGGCGTGAAGGACGTCGAGCGGCGAGACGCCGTCAATCCACATCATCGTCGTCGTCGTGTCGCCGACGACGGAGCCAGAGCCTCCCGCGTTCGACGCCGCGACGATGCCGGCCAGATAACCGATGTAAACGCGCTTGTAGACATGGCGCGCAACGACGCCCCCGATGAGCGCTGCCGCGATGTTGTCTAGGAAGCTGGACATCACAAACACCATGCCGAGCAGCGCAAAGCCGCCGAGCCAGTTGTCCGGCAGGATCCGGGGCATCGCCTCCGGCGCCTTCGAATCTTCAAAGTGCCTGGAGAGCACCGCGAACCCGAGCAGGAGGAGGAACAAGTTCGAAAGCACGATGCGCTCGTGCCACATGTGCGATTTGAGACCCTCAAGACCGAAGCCGTCGTGAAACCCGACGACGAAATATTTATACGCGACGATCGCGGCAAGACCGGTGATCGCCACTGTGAAAGTCCGATGATGAAAGAGCGCGACGCCGAGGAGAGTTGACGCGAAGAGGATGAATTCAACCGGAATCCCGAAGAGGCCGTAACCACCGCCTGAACCGGCGACACCTGCCGCTTCAGACGCGAACGCGTTACCCATAAGCGCGAACAATGCGGCGCAAGCCGCGCTAGCGGGCCTCGCCCACAGCGACCGACGCATGAAGAACCCTCCTCTTGTACTCGTTGAAACGCCCCGTTGAAGCCGGAAGCTAGCGCCAGCGCTCGCGCCGCGCAATTGCGACGCCCGGCTTTGTTGCACCCCTCCTCCGGCCGGGCTAAAGCAGTGGCGCGCGAGCGACACTCCCCTATTTTACGAGGTTCCATGAAGGCCCGCATCACCGTCACATTGAAGTCCGGCGTTCTCGACCCGCAGGGAAAAGCCATCGAAGGCGCGCTCCACGGGCTCGGTTTTGCCGACGCAAATCAGGTCCGGCAGGGCAAGATCATCGAACTGAAGCTCGGCGAAACGAACGAAGCCGCCGCCCGCGCCAAGGTCGAGGACATGTGCAAGAAACTCCTCGCCAATCCGGTGATGGAAAACTATTCGATCGAACTGACGGCCTGAACCGTGAAATCATCCGTCATCGTTTTTCCCGCTTCGAATTGCGATCGCGACGCCGCCGTCGCGCTTGAGCAGGCGACCGGCAAGCCGCCCACAATGGTCTGGCATGGCGACAGCGACCTCCCCGAAACGGATCTCGTCGTTCTTCCCGGCGGCTTTTCTTATGGTGACTATTTGCGCTCGGGCGCCATGGCCGCGCGCTCGCCGATCATGCGCGCCGTCGTCGAGAAGGCGAAAGCCGGCACGCCGGTCATCGGCATCTGCAACGGGTTTCAGATATTGACTGAGGCGGGACTTCTCCCCGGCGCCTCTGATGCGTAATGCGGGCCTCAATTTTGTCTGCAGGACCGTGACGCTGACCGTCGAGAACAATCAGTCGATTTTCTCGAGCGGGTTTGAAAAGGGTCAGACCGTCGATTTTCCGGTTGCGCACCATGACGGCAATTATTTCGCCGACAAGGAAACGCTGGACCGGCTTGAAAGCGAAGGCCGTGTCGTTTTCCGCTATGTCGACAATCCCAACGGCTCGGCGCGCAATATCGCCGGAATCATGAACGACGCCGGCAATGTGCTTGGCCTCATGCCGCATCCGGAGCGCGTCATTTCCCCCCTCTTAGGCGGGATCGACGGCGCGACGTTTTTCAAGGGCCTGGTCGAGGCGACGGCGCGCTAGCCGTCCTTCGAGACGCGCTGCTGCGCAGCGCTCCTCAGGATGAGGGTCTTTCTTTAAACGCCTAAATCCTCATCCTGAGGAGCGCGCCAAACGCGCGCGTCGCGAAGGATGGGCCGCAAGCGCCATTCGTGAAATGACGCTTAACCGAAAATCGCCGGGCGCCGGCCGCTCCACGGCGCGGCTTCTTCCAGCTCGTAGGCAAGTTCGAGAAGCGTTCGCTCGTCGCCCTTTCTCGCGCCGAACATGGCGCCGATCGGAAGGCCCTTCGCCGACATTGACAAGGGAAGCGAAATCGCCGGCGCGCCGACAATGTTATAGAGGCCGGAGAATGGCGCGTAGCCGACGACGCGCTTCAAATGCTCCTCATACGGAAGCTTGGAATTGAGATAGCCGATTTCCGGCGGCGGCGCCGCGACGACCGGCGACAAAAGAAGGTCCGCATTGGCGAACATCATGTCGAATTCGGCCTCGGCGGCCTGAAGGCGCGCAATCGCGGCGTCAAGCTCGCCGCGCCTTGACTCATCAGGAGTCGATAAGGCCGAGCGTGAAAGGCTCAAAAGCGAGGCCATTGCGCTTGAGCTTCGTCACCTCTTCCCACTTTGCGACAGCAATCTCCGCGTACTTCGCCCAATAAAGAAGAAACGCCTCGCTGAGGCCCGGCGCGAACGGCACGGCGATTTCCTCCACGAAATGACCTTGCTGTTCGCAGAGCGCCGCGACCTTGCGCGTCGCGTCGATGATCTCGGGATCGACGGGAAGCCCGTCGGCGCCGGTGGTGAAGAGGCCAATTCTGAGACGCTTTTCGGCTGGCCGCGTCACGAGGCCGACCGCGGGCAATCCGCTCTCCTCCGGCGGGACCTCCATCGCGGCGATGACCGCCGCGGTGTCGCGCACCGTTCGCGACTGCACGCCATGAACCGCGATCGTAATCGGTCCGGCAGTTTCCGGCCGCGCTTTCGGATAGCGGTTGCGCGAAACCTTCAAACCGACATTGCCGCAGCAGGACGCAGGGATCCGGATCGAACCGCCGCCATCGCTGGCGTGCGCGACCGGGACCACGCCGGCGGCGACAAGCGCGGCGGCGCCGCCGGACGAGCCGCCGGTCGAATGGTCCGTGTTCCACGGATTTCGAGTCTTGCCCGTGCTGAGCGGCTCGGTCGTCGCCGTCAGCCCGAATTCAGGCGTGGCTGATTTGCCAAGACTGACGACGCCGAGCGACAAATAGCGGTCGATGAGCGGCGTCTGCTCCCTCCCCTTGAACCCGGGAAACGCCCGGCTGCCAAAGCCTGATGGAACGCCGACGAGATCATCAAGGTCCTTGATGAAGGTCGGGACACCGCCCCAGGGACCGGTCGGCGCCTTCGCCGCTTCGCGGGCCGCGTCAAATGTCTTGAACGCGATCGCATTGATCTTCGGCTCGATCCGCTGGGCCCTGTCGATAGCGGCCTCAACCGCTTCCGTGGCGGTCAGCTCGCCAGCCCGGATGCGGGCCGCCGTTTCTACCGCATCGAGCTCGGCGAGATTATTGGACGCTTTCTGGTCGGCCCTTTCGCAAGCCGCCGCCATCGCGAGCAATCCGCCCGCAACCCCGCCCTGTTCGATAAAATTCCGTCGCGACATCGGCATGCACTCCGCCCTTCCACCCAAGCCCCCGATCCTGCATCATTGTTGCGTGCGCTTGACGCCCGAAGCAATGGCGACGCGCAGGGGCGGACATGGGAGATTCCGAATGCGGTTAATGACGACAGCAGGCGCAGCAGCGCTGATGATGGCGGCGGTCGCCTGTTCCGGCGAAAAAAAGAAGACTGACGCCGCGCCTTCCGCGCCTGCGGACGCGTCCTATCAGGAGGCGCTCATGACCCAACTCCTCGACGCCAGGCCGGGCGATATCATCGAGATTCCCGAGGGCAGGTTTTCGTTTGACCGCTCGCTGTCGCTGGCGGTCGACGGCGTCACCATCCGCGGCAAGGGCATGGACAAGACGATCCTTTCTTTCAAGGATCAAATCGCCGGCGCTGAAGGCCTTTTAGTCACCGCCAGCAATTTCACCGCGGAGGATTTCGCCATCGAGGACACCAAAGGCGACGCGCTCAAGGTGAATGAAGGCGAGAACATCGTCATTCGCCGCGTACGCACAGAGTGGACGGGCGAGCCGAAGACGGAGAACGGCGCCTACGGCATCTATCCTGTGCAGGCCAAAAACGTCCTACTCGAAAGCAATGTCGCGATCGGCGCCTCGGACGCCGGCATCTATGTCGGCCAGTCGCAGAACGTCATCGTCCGCTACAACCGCGCGGAGAAAAACGTCGCCGGCATCGAAATCGAAAACACCTTCGACGCCGATGTTTACGAGAACGTCGCAACCGACAACACCGGCGGCATCCTCGTTTTCAACATGCCGAACCTGGCGCAACCGGGCGCGCGAACGCGCGTGTTCAATAACCAGGCGATCGCCAATAACCGCAAGAATTTCGGCCATCCCGGAACGCCCGTCGCGACAATCCCCGCCGGGTCGGGCGTCGTCGTCAATTCAAACGATCAGGTCGAGATTTTCGACAACGACATCCGCGACAACAAGACCGACGAACATCATCATCTCGTCGATCTTTTCGTCGGGGCTGTCGAAGGACGGCATGAGCGCCGACTTCGACGGCTATCCGGAAGGAATTTACGTCTACGGCAATCGCATGGGCGGCGGCGGCAAGAACCCGGACGGACTGAGACCTGCAGGCGCTGAAAATCGCCAAATTCGGACCGATGGGGGCCTTGCCCGACGTTTTGTGGGACGGATTCTCCGATCCCGCAAAACAAATCGATGGCGCAACGCCCGCAGCCTTGCGCGTCTGCGTCGACAATGAAGGCGCGGAAGTCATCAACGTCGACGCGCCGCAACGGCTTCAAGGCGCCGACGCTTGTGACCGAAGCGGTGCGCTGCGCGCATGAGAAGCTGCCGGCAGTGACGCTCGCGAACGGACTTGGAGATTAGCGCTTGCGGCTTTTCGGTGCGTTGATCGCCTTCATCGTTCGCTGCGTGTTCCCGCGAGACCGCGCCGCGCAGGGCCGGTGTTCCATGAAGACGGCTACCCGGCGAGCCTCAGCGAATGGAATTTGATGTCGGCGGCGAACGGCGTTCTGACGCTCTCGCCCGGCGTAAACCCCTATGATCTCGCAACGCCGCTCTTCACCGACTACGCCTTGAAATTGCGCACGGTGACGCTGCCGAAGGGAACAGCAGCGACCTATCGTGATGATGACGTCTTCGACTTTCCGGTCGGCACGATCCTTTCAAAGACTTTCTATTATCCGCTGGCGGGCGATGAATGGACCGGCGATGTCGCCGTCGGGCCGGAACCGACCGTCGTGAAAGGCGCGATGCCGCTGAAGGGGGTGCGCCTCGTCGAAACGCGGCTCCTCGTATCATCGCGCCGAAGGCTGGGTCGCGATCCCCTATGTCTGGAACGACGACCAGACCGAAGCGCTGCTCCATCGGACGGGCGCAGCAAAGCCGATGACGCTGCATCGCCCTGACGGCCGGACGGAAGCGTTCGCCTATGTGGTCCCGAACCAGAATCAGTGCGCGGGATGCCACGCGACCAACAACACCACGCGCAAGCTGTCGCCGATCGGCCTCAAAGCGCGGCATCTGAACAAGGCGTCGACATTTGCAGAAGGCGTCAATCAGCTCGATCACTGGGTTCTCAGCGGAATGCTGACGGGCGCGCCCTCTGCTCCCCTGCTTGCGGGGGAGCTGTCCGCGCGGCGGACTGAGGGGGGACCATCCGGCGCCGAATCGCCCCCTCCGTCGCCTTCGGCGACACCTCCCCCGCAAGCGGGGGAGGAAAGATTTCCCCGCAATGCATCGTGGACGGACGAAACCGAAAGCCTCGACGCGCGCGCGCGCGCCTATCTCGACGCCAATTGCTCGCATTGCCATTCCGACGTCGGCCCCGCCGACACGTCGGGCCTCGACCTCCGCCCCTCTATTCCGTTCGGCCCGAAATACGGCGCCTGCAAAACGCCAGTCGCGGCCGGCGGCGGCTCCGGCGGTCGCCCTTTCGACATCGTTCCGGGCAAGCCCGACGAGTCGATCTTCGTCTATCGCATGGAGACGACGACGTCCCGGCGACATGATGCCGGAACTCGGGCGCTCAACCAGCGCACGAAGAAGGCGTCGCGCTGATCGCGGAGTGGATCAGGGAGATGGAAGGGGGATGCGGGCGAATGATCCCTACAGCAGATGGCCAGTAAGATGCGCGTCTTGCAAAATCGGATTGCAACGAAAAGTGCGCGTGCTATGACCGGCAAGATGGGCATGTTAATCAGGACAACGCTGGCCGTGTGTTTGGCAAGTTTTGCGCCTCTGCTTGTCTTGGGTTGCGCGACTGCGCCGGGAAGCGCCCGCGCGGTTACGGTCTCGCCGCGGGGCGCCGTCGAAGCCGCCGCTGCAATTGAACGAGTCATGGCGAAGACCACATCCCGGCCATGAGCGTCGCCGTGATGCAAAACGATGAATTCGTGTGGTCACAGGCATTGGGGAATCCAATCTCGAAACCGACGCGCCGGCGACGAGAGATACAAAATTCCGTCTCGGCAGCGTTTCGAAAACATTTACCGCCGACCTGACGGCGATCCTCGCGGAGGAAGGCGCCGTCAATCTCGATGCCGACATCCGCACCTATCTGCCGCAATTTCCTGACAAGGGCGCGCCAATTACCCTGCGCCAGCTTCTCGGCCATCTCGGCGGTATCCGCCATTACAACGACAAAGATTCCGACGATAGTCAGCCCGGGGGACGGATCGATCTCCACTTCTTTCCCGATACGGAATCCGTTCTCGCGCTCTTTGCGGACGATTCGCTGGTCGCTGCGCCGGGCGAGAAATACAATTATTCCACTTTCGGCTTCACCTTGATCGGCCTCGTTCTTGAAGCAGCGACAGACAAGTCATTTGAAATGCTCCTCAACGAAAAGCTGCTCGCACCAGCGGGAATTGACGGCATCGCCGTGGACGATTTTTTCAAGCTCGTTCCGGATCGAGCCGAATTCTATGACGCGGTCACGGATTACGAAGAATCCTCGATCCAGCCAAATACGGGCCGGTGGTGAAGGCGCTACCCCTCAACTCCGCCTACAAGGTTCCGGGCGGCGGCCTTGTTGGGACCGCCGAAGCGGTTGCCAGATTTGGTTCGCTGCATGTCGCGCCGGGCTATTTCTCGGAGCTTGTTTATGCCGAGCTTTTTATGCCGCAAAAGGCGAAAGACGGCACCGAAACCGGCGTTGGCTTCGCCTGGCGGGTCGCCAAAGACGATGCGGGCCGTACCGTTTATCATCATTCCGGCTCGCAACAGGGCGGACGCGCTCATATAGCCGTCTATCCGGAGCAAAACACAGCAATCGCGCTTCTCGTCAACATGAACTATCCGCTGGACATCCGCGCGCTCTCGGACGAAGTCGCAGAGGCGTTTCTGCCTGATGCGACCAACTCGGCCGCCGCACTCCGCCACCGCCCCATCGCCATCAGAGGAAAATAGTGCCGGTACAGATTGTAGTTGATCATGAACGCGCGGGATAATTCCGGGCCCTGTTTCAATCGCTCCGCGAGCAGCGGATCGCCGAGTTTGATCGTCGCGCCGACGCCGTAGCCGGGAAAGCCTGTTCCTGTGTATTCCGCTTCTTCCCAGGTACCGCCCTTCTGGCGCTCGATGAGGAACGCGATCCCGCGCTCGATAGCGTCGCGATCGTCAGGGCGGTTGACGGCGATGAGCCCCATCAGCGCCCACGCGGTCTGCGACGCCGTCGCCTTGCCGCGCCCGCTCATGCTCGCATCCATATAGGAAGCGCAAGACTCGCCCCAGCCGCCATTCGTCTGCTGGCGCGTCAACAGCCAGTCGGCGGCGCGCGTGACGTAGGACTTCGTCATGTCCTCGCCGATCGCCGCGAGCGCCGGCAGCACCGCGCCCGTGCCGTAGATGTAATTGACGCCCCAGCGGCCGAACCACGAACCGTCCTGTTCCTGCTCGCGTTTCAGATAGTCGATCGCCCGCACCATCGAGGGATGGCTCATGCCGAGCCCCAATTTGCCGAAGGCCTCGACGACATGCGCGGTCACATCGACCGAAGGCGGATCAAGCGCCTCGCCGAAGTCGCAAAACGGGATTTTGGTCAGGAACTTCTTGTCATTGTCCTTGTCGAAGGCGCCCCAGCCGCCGTTCTCGCATTGCATGCCGATGAGCCAGTCAAGGCCGAGACGAATGGCGTGGTTGATGCGATCATGGGCGGGAATCGGGAATCGGAAATCGGGAATCGAAGGGGACGCATCGCCGCCGCTCTCAGCTTCGCGCCGACCTTCCGATTCCCGATTCCCGATTTCCGATTCCCGAAATTGCGCCAACGCGATCAGAGCGACCGCTGTATCGTCCGTGTCGGGATAGAAATAGTTCTTGTATTCGAAAGCCCAGCCGCCCGGCTCGAGGTTCGGGAGCTTGACGCTCCAGTCGCCTTTTCTGAGGACCTGCTGGTCAAAACCCACTCAAGCGCCTTTTCGACCTCCACCGGATAATCGCCGTTAAGGTGACAGTCGTCGAAGGCGAGCAACGTCAGGATCGTGTCCCAGACCGGTGACGTCGACGCCTGTATCCACGTCGCGTCGCCTTGATCGACGCGCCAGCGCGGATCGTCGAGCGCGCCAAGCGATTTCGCAACGACCGGGTGATCGTGCGCATATCCTTCGTTAAACACCGCCATCGTCGAATAGATCCAGGGCGGCTGGATTCCGCCCCAGACGCCGTCTGCATCCTGATGCTGGATGATCCATTCAAGCGCGCGCTTGACCGAACCGTTGCGGCCGAAAGAAAATCCTGAGCCCGTCGCGAGCGATTGGCCGGCATGCAGCGCCTTGTCGACCGTGCGGAAGAACCCGTCCCAGAAATCGGCGCCGGGCTTGCCGGGCAATTCATAGTCGAAAGCCGCACGGCCGCCGGGAAAGAGGTCGTCGCACCGGTTCTCCGGCGGCAACGGCCGCGACGGCCGGCGCGCCGACAGAACGGCGATCGGCATCAAGGTCGCGCGCGCCCATTGCGCGAAATTGTAGATCGAGAAGATGAACCATTTCGGGAAATGAATGACTTCGGGCGGAATGTTCGGCGTCTTCTCCCAGGGCCATTCGCCGATGAGCGCGAGCCAGTAGCGCGTGAAGACGCGAATGTTCTTCAATCCGCCTTTCGAGAGGATCCAGTCGCGCGCCTTGACAAGTTGCGGATCGTTTGCCGGAACGCCGCAGGATCTGAGCGCCGCATAGGCTTCAACCGTCGTGTTGATGTCGCCCGCCGGCGCGTCGTGATAAATCTCCCATGAACCATCCGTTCGCTGCGTCTTCATCAGCGATTTGGCGAGGCGCGGGCGAAGGTGGTGATCCTCTAGCCCCATGAACCAGAGGCACAAGATCCACTGCGCCTCCATGCAGGCGTTCGAATTCAAGGCGCCCGACCCAATAGCCTTCAGGCTTCTGGTTCTGTTTCAGCCAGTCGGCCGCCGCCATGATGGATTGGTCGAGCTGCGCCTCAAAATTGCCGCGCGCAGCGCTTGGCCGTTGAACGCCGTTCTCGTACATGAAGCCGCCCTGAAAGCCCCCGAGTTCCGGCCTCTTATGTCGCCGAAGGCTGGAGACCTCAAGGGTGAGATCAGGCTCCCGTTGCAGGCTTCGTCGGAAACCCGTCCTTCAAAAGCATCCCCGCAAACAGGGCGATCAGAAAGACATAGATCTCGCCTTGCCCGAGCGCTGCGCCCGCAATTGCGGGGCCCGGGCAAAGACCCGACAGGCCCCAGCCGGCGCCGAAGATCGCTGACCCGACCAGCAGCGGGCGATCGATCAGCGTCTTCGTCGGCAATTGGAATGAAGGCTCGAAGAGCGGCTTTTCGCGCGCAAGGACGATGCGGTAGCCGACGAACGACACGGCGAGCGCCGAGGCCATCACGACGAGGAGGCTCGGGTCCCAGGCGCCGGCGACATCGAGGAATGCGATGATTTTCGCCGGATTGATCATGCCGGAAATGGTGAGGCCGAGTCCGAACAGGACGCCGACGGCGAGAGCGGAAAGAACGCGCATGTCAAACCCCGAGAACCTGATGAACGACGAAGACGGTGACGATCGCCGTCGCCATGAACATCGCCGTCGCCGCGAAAGACCGCTTCGACAGGCGCGCGATCCCGCAGACCCCATGACCGCTGGTGCAGCCTGAACCAAGGCGCGTGCCGTATCCGACGAGAAGGCCGCCGAGTGCGATCATCCACATCGGATGCGGCGCCGAAATCGCGACGGGTTCGCTTTTCACGACGCTGTAAATGAGCGGCGAGAGGATCAACCCCGCGACGAAGGCGAGGCGCCATGAGAATTCCGCCCGCCCCTCGCCCCTTAGCGGCGCCATGATGCCGGCGACGATCCCTGAAATCCCGGCGACGCGCCCGTTGAGCGCCATCAAGAGCACCGCGGCAAGGCCGATCAGCGCGCCGCCGGCCGCGGCCGAACGAGGCGAAAAATTCTCGATCCCAAGCATGTCAAAATTTCCCCTTGAACCGTTCACTGCTTGATATATATCATATATCGATAATGACAAGTGTACCATGAAGACGCGACAACAATGACGGCCGGATTCGAGATGCGGGACTTTCAGGCGAAGGCGGCGGAAGTATCGGACCTTCTAAAGCTCCTCTCGCACAAGAACAGGCTCCTGATCGCCTGCGAACTCCGGGACGGCGAAGCGTCGGTCAGCGCGCTTGAAGAAGCGATTGGCGCGGCTCAACCGACGCTCTCGCGCGATCTCGCGAGGATGCGGGATGAAGGTCTCGTCGTCGCCCGTCGGCAATCCAAATCCGTCTTCTATCGCCTCGCCGATGATCGACTTGCGCGCGTCGTTGACGCATTGTGCGCGGCGTTCGGTCCCGAGGCGACTCAACCCAGGAAGAGGAACCGAAAATGACGGCCAAGCCCCTTGTAAAAACCTTCTTCGACGAACCGACCTATACGGCGAGCCATGTCGTCAGCGACCCCGCGACGAAGTCGGCGGCGATCGTCGATTCCGTGCTCGACTTCGACGCGGCGTCCGGCCGGACGACCACGAAAGGCGCGGACGACATCGTCGCTTACGTTAAGGCCGAATCGCTGAAGGTTGAATGGATATTGGAGACGCATGTCCACGCCGATCACCTTTCAGGCGCGCCTTATCTGAAGCAGCGGCTTGGCGGCAAGATCGCGATCGGATCCAACATCACGGTCGTTCAAAAAACCTTTGGCGAAATCTTCAACGCCGAAGCTGAATTTCGGCGCGACGGCAGCCAATTCGACGCCCTCTTCGACGATGGCGCGAGGGTCAACCTCGGCGCGATCGACGCGCGCGTCATTCACACGCCCGGCCACACGCCGGCCTGCATCACCTATGTGGTCGGCGATGCGGCCTTTGTCGGCGACACGATGTTCATGCCGGATTACGGCACCGCGCGCTGCGATTTTCCGGGCGGCGACGCGGCGACCCTTTACCGCTCGATCCAGAAGATATTCGCGCTGCCGGCCGAGACGAGGCTTTTCATGTGCCATGACTATAAGGCGCCGGGCCGGGACGAATACGCCTGGGAGACGACGGTCAAGGACGAGCGCGACTGGAACGTCCATGTCGGACGCGGCGTTTCGGAGGCGGATTTCGTGAAGATGCGCACGGCCCGCGACAAGACGCTGTCGATGCCCCGGCTCATCCTTCCCTCCGTCCAGATCAACATGCGCGCCGGCGAGCTGCCGCCGCCTGATTCGAACGGGGTGCGGTATCTTAAACTGCCGCTCAACATGCTCTAAGAACGGCTGAGCAACGAGGGAGAGAGCGTTGAAACACCAGATCGTCATCGTCGGCGGCGGGGCGGCGGGAATCGCCGTCGCCGCAAGTTTGCTGAAACGCCGGAAGGGACTCGATATCGCGATCATCGAGCCGAAGGACAAGCATTACTATCAGCCAGGCTGGACCATGGTCGGCGGCGGCATTTTTGATTTTGATTTCACGGTGCGCTCCGAAGAATCAGTGATGCCGAAGGGAGCAAAGTGGATCAAGAAAGCGGCGACAGGATTCGATCCGGAAAAGAGCGCCGTCATCGTCGAAGGCGGCGAGCGCATCGATTACGATTATCTGATTGCGGCGCCCGGATTGAAGTTGAACTTTTCCGCCATTCCGGGCCTTGAGGAAACGCTGGGCAAAAACGGCGTTACTTCGAATTATCAACCGGGCATGGCGTCGTATACTTGGAAACTCGTCCAGGAGCTTGAAGGCGGCAAGGCGATCTTCACGCAGGCGCCGCTTCCCTTCAAATGCCCGGGCGCTCCCCAGAAAGCGATGTATCTCGCCGCCGATCATTGGCGAGGAAAAAAGCGGCTCGACAAGATAAAAGTGACGTATTGCACGGCGGCGCCAGCGATGTTCGGCGTCGCCGCCTTTGTTCCTGCATTGCTTGACTATGTGAAAAGCTACGGCATCGACGCCAATTTCGGATCGACGCTGATCGCCGTCGATGGCGCTGCAAAGAAAGCGACTATTCAAGGAAAAGGGAGCGGACGGCGCCGAGCGCGACGTCGTGCGCGACTTCGACATGCTGCACGTTTGCCCGCCGCAGGTCGCCGCCGATGTCGTGAGGGGCGGCCCCCTCGCCGACGCCGCAGGGTTTGTCGACGTCGATCAGGAGACGTTGCGACACAAGAAATACGCCAACGTTTTCGGCCTTGGCGACGCCTGCAATACGCCAAACTCGAAGACGGCCGCCGCCGCCCGCAAACAGGCGCCGATTGTCGCCGAAAACCTTCTTGCTGTGTTGGACGGCGGCGCGCCTGACTTCGTTTCCGACGGCTACGCTTCCTGCCCGCTCACGGTTTCGCGCGGGAAGATCGTGTTCGCCGAATTCGGCTATGGCGGAAAATTGCTGCCGACATTTCCGAAATGGCTGAATGAGAACACAAAGGCGACCTGGTTCGGCTGGCTGATGAAGGCGGAGATCCTCCCGTGGGTCTACTGGGAATTGATGCTTGCAGGGCACGAGTGGTTAGCCAAACCAAAACGCCGCGACCACAAGGCATGATCTAACATGGCGGCGCCCAGCGGGCTTTCGAAATATCTGCCTATCCTCGCTTGGGCGCCGCGCTACACAAGCGCGGCGCTTGCCGACGATCTTCTCGCCGCCGTCATCGTCACCATCATGCTGATACCGCAATCGCTCGCTTACGCGTCGATTGCGGGCGTGCCGCCGGAAATCGGCCTTTACGCCTCAATCACGCCGCTTGTCGCTTATGCGCTGTTCGGGACGAGCGCGACGCTCGCAGTCGGCCCTGTCGCCGTCATCTCGCTAATGACCGCCGCGACAATCGGCGATCATACGACAGCCGGTACCGCGGATTATCTCGCCGCCGCAGTCGCGCTCGCTCTCCTCGTAGGCTTGATTCTCACCCTGCTCGGACTATTTCGCCTTGGCTTTCTGGCGAATTTTCTGAGCCATCCGATCGTTTCGGGTTTTATCAGCGCGTCCGGCGTCCTCATCGCCGTCGGACAAATGAAACACCTTCTGGGCGTTTCCGTGGAGGGAGACTCGCTCGTAGCCGTCGGTTGGAGCCTGATGACGCATGCCCATCTGGCGCATCTGCCGACGCTGGCGGTCGGCGGCGGGGTCGTCGCATTTCTGGTGTGGGCGCGATCGAGTTTGAAGCCGCTCGCGATCAAGGCCGGCGTGAAGGAGCGAAATGCAGCGCTCCTCGCCCGATCGGCGCCGTTGCTTGCGATCGTCGTTTCCATCATCGCCGTCGGGTCGCTCGGTCTCGCCGATAAGGGCGTGGCCATTGTCGGACCGACCCCCCAAGGCTTGCCCCCGGTTTCAATACCGAATTTCGATTGGCCGCTGTGGCGATCGTTGCTCGGACCAGCGCTCCTCATTGCGGTCATCGCTTACGTCGAATCCGTTTCCGTCGCGCAGACGCTTGCCGCAAAAAAGCGTGAGCGCGTCGATCTCGATCAGGAATTGATCGCGCTCGGCGCCTCCAACATCGCCTCGGGACTTGCAAGCGGAATTCCCGTCGCCGGGGGCCTTGCGAGGTCGATCGTCAATTTCGACGCTGGTGCAAAAACGCAGGCGGCGGGAGCGTTCACGGCGGTCGGCATCGCCCTCGCCGCCATGTTCCTGACCCCGCTGCTCTACAATCTTCCGAAAGCGACGCTCGCGGCGACCATCATCGTCGCGGTGCTCAGTCTTGTTGATCTGAAAATTATCGGTCGAACCCTGCGCTATTCGAAATCAGATTTCGCCGGCATGATGACGACGATCCTCGGCGTCTTTTTGTTCGGCGTCGAAGCCGGCGTGATGGCGGGCGTCATCTTGTCGATCCTTCTCATTTTGCACCGGGCCAGCCGCCCTCATTCCGCCGTCGTCGGGCAGGTGCCGGGCACGGAGCACTTTCGAAACGTCAAACGACATAATGTCATCGTCAGCCCGACCGTCGCCTCGCTGCGGATTGATGGCGACCTCTTCTTCGCCAATGCGCGCTTTCTCGAAGATCGCCTGCTCGGCATCGCCGCCGAGCAGCCAGCGGTCAAAGACATCGTCCTCATGTGTTCGGCGATCAACTCGATTGACGCGAGCGCGCTCGAAGCGATTGAGACGGCCAATTCCCGCCTCAAGGAATCGGGCGTCAGGCTTCACCTTTCCGAGGTGAAGGGCCCCGTGATGGATCGATTGAAGAGATCCGATTTTCTCGAAGCCTTGACCGGGAGGATATTCCTCAGCGAGTTCGACGCCATGCGATCGCTCGATCCGGCGAGTTTCAAGCCGCCTTTGCGAGAATCCGCCGCGGAATGAAGAACGGCAATTTTTACGCTGAAATCGCCGCCCGCATATGCGGCGCCGCCGATCGCCGGTTCTTGTCGAATTCCAGGCGGACGTAACTGGACGTTCGGTGAGATCGACACGCTGTCGGCCCGGATCGCCGCCGTCCTTCGCGCCGGCGGCGCAAAGCCGGGCGACCGCATCGCGGCGCAAGTC
Organism: uncultured Alphaproteobacteria bacterium; assembly: GCA_963765165.1. Classification (GTDB taxonomy): domain Bacteria; phylum Pseudomonadota; class Alphaproteobacteria; order Caulobacterales; family Parvularculaceae; genus Amphiplicatus. The sequence continues at coordinate 195,618 of CAVXVQ010000002.1, forward strand.
GAAAAGAGCGCCGAGAATGTCGCGCTTTATCTTGCGGCGCTGCGCGGCGGGTTTGTCTATCTGCCGCTCAACACCGCCTACACGAAAAGCGAGATCGACTATTTCCTGAACGACGCCGAGCCGGCGGTTTTCGTTTGCGATCCGGCCAGAAATCATCCAGCTCCGGGCGCTGTGCAAGCGCTCACGCTGTCTGCGGACGGACGCGGCTCGCTGATCGAGGCGGTGGTGAATGCGGCGCCGGTCACGGCGATCGAACACACGCGCCGCCGATGATCTGGCCGCAATCCTGTACACATCCGGTACGACAGGTCGATCCAAAGGCGCGATGCTGACGCACGGCAATCTCGCATCGAACGCCGAAGCGCTCGTGTCCTTGTGGGGATTTAAGCCGAATGACGTGCTGCTGCACGCCCTGCCGATCTTCCATATCCACGGCCTCTTTGTTGCGCTCAACACGTCGCTCCTCAATGCGTCGGAAGTGATTTTCCTGCCGAAATTCGACATTGCGGAAATACGCCGCTTTTTGCCCAAGGCGACGATGATGATGGGCGTGCCGACTTTTTACACGCGCCTGCTCGCCGAAAAAGATTTCTGTGCGGAAGCGTGCCGCAATGTGCGCCTCTTCATTTCCGGGTCGGCGCCGCTTTCCGCCGAAACATTCAACGCCTTTGAAGCGCGCACCGGTCATCGTATCCTCGAACGCTACGGAATGTCGGAAGCCGGCATGATCGCGTCAAACCCGCTTCTTGGCGAGCGTATCGCCGGCACAGTCGGCTACGCTCTGCCCGGCGTCGAAATCCGCATCGCCGCCGCCGATGATGCGGCGCATCCGGGAGAAGCCGGAATCATCGAAGTGCGCGGCCCGAATGTCTTCAAGGGTTATTGGCGGATGCCTGAAAAAACCGCCGAAGAATTTCGCGAGGGCGGCTGGTTTTCAACGGGCGATGTCGGTTTCCTGTCGGAGGACGGCCGGCTGACTTTATCAGGGCGCGCGAAGGATCTGATCATCGTCGGCGGATACAACGTCTATCCAAAGGAGATCGAGGACATTCTCGACGCGCTTCCGGCGATCGCGGAATCCGCCGTCATCGGCGTTCCTCACCCTGATATGGGCGAAGGCGTGATCGCGGTGCTCGTACCCGCGAGCGGCGATGCGACCGCGCCGCCGATTTCGGCGGAGGAGTTGACCGCCGCGGTTTCGGCATCTCGCCAAATTCAAACAGCCGCGGAAATTCTTCTGGGTCGATGCGTTGCCGAGGAACGCGATGGGCAAGGTTCAAAAACAATTGCTGCGAGCGCAATTCGCGCGCGCCTTCAATACCTGATCAACGCGCTCCCCCAGGCAAGGCCGCCGCCGAGCGCCGCGAACACGAGCAACTCGCCGCGTTTGATGCGGCCGTCGCGAATTCCCTGATCCAGGGCGAGCGGGATTGACGCCGACGACGTGTTCGCGTGCTTTTCGATCGTCACGATGATCTTGCTGTCGTCGAGTTCGAGGCGTTTGGCGCATGCCTCGATGATCCGGATGTTCGCCTGATGCGGCACGAACCAGTCGATTTCCTCGCGCCGCACTTTCGCGCGCTCGGTCACTTCAAGAACGGCGTTGGAAATCTCTTGAACCGCGTTCCTGAAGACTTCCTTGCCGTTCATGCGCACTTTGCCGACCGTCGCCGTGGAGGCCGGGTCCGCCATCGGCATAAAGATGCTCCGCCAATCGTCCGTCTGCGGATAAATATGTCGCAAGGATCCCGCGCGGCGCGTCGGCGGCGTGCGGCGCGCCGGCCGACAGCACGACGGCGCCGGCGCCATCGCCGAAGAGGACGCAGGTCGCACGGTCGTTCCAGTCGAGAAAACAGGAGAGCTTCTCCGCGCCGATGACGAGCGCGTGTTTCACCTGTCCCGTCGCGATGAAATTATGCGCGAGCGTCAAGCCGTACAAAAATCCGGCGCAGGCCGCCGACACGTCAAACGCGATTCCCGGCGCCGCGCCGAGCTTTTGCTGCACGTAGACCGCGGTTGAGGGAAACGTCTTGTCCGGCGTCACGGTCGCCACGATGATCAGTTCGATGTCGCGCGGCTTTAGTCCCGCCTGGTCAAGCGCGCGCCACGCGGCCGTCGTCGCAAAGTCGGACGTCACCTCGTCATCGCGCGCGAAGTGGCGCTGGCCGATCCCGCTGCGCGACCGGATCCACTCATCGGACGTGTCAATGCGCTTTGCGAGGTCCTGATTGGTGACGATCTGCTCGGGAAGGCATGACCCGACCCCCGAAATGAGTGACTCAATCGTTGTCATCGCCGCCCTCGTTCAAATTCACGCGCTTGCCGCGGTCCCTGCGGCGCGCGCTTCAAGCATCACCCTGCGCGCATCGTTGATCTTCGCCGCCAGATAGTCCGTGCCGCCGCGATCGGGATGCAGCTGCCCGATAAGCTTTTTATGCGCCGCCTTGACGGTCTCCTCGTCCGCATCAATTGGAACGCCAAGGACCGCCGCCGCTTCTTCGACTTTCATCGCCGCCTTCGGCGCTGGCGCCATTCCCGCGCCGGGCGTCAATTCTTCAAGACTCCTGATCGCGCGGCCGCTCCATAATTCAATCGCCGTGACGCCGCCCGCCGCAATAAGAATCATCAGCGCAATCGGAAACAGTTTGGCGGCGAAGCAGACCGCAGCGACGGCGAGAAGCCCAACGATCTTCAGACGAAAGAGGTTGCCTGCTTCATCCGCCTTGCCTTTGGCCGCACGGAACAGCACCCATGCGGCAGCGGCGAGCGCAAGCAGAATGGCGAACTTTCCGAGCATCAGGCGGGCCTGCGGGGTTCAATCGCTATCACCATGCCCCATTCGGCGCTGCAACGGAACCGCTGCCGTGGACCCTGCTGTCTGTGCCGAATCGTCCGTCGTCAGTCGCGACGTCAGGCCGCGGCGCGCCCGCCATCGGCGGCGTCCTCAATTTCGGGCTTCGGGAGATTGAGGGTCGCGATCAGCGAGCGGATCTCGAGCCTCGCTGTCACGTGGCTCATCGTCGAAAGGCGCAACGGCGCATCGGCGCCGCCGAGGTCAAGCAGCGTCAGGCCCATCGGAAAGAGCTCCCGATAGATGACGCGATCACCGAAGCCGCGCGCCAGACGAAATCCGATCCGCGTCGACAATTCCTCGAGCCGCTCGCCCATCGCGCGCTTGTTGTTCGCGCGCGTCGCGGAGAGGCGGTTTCGCATGACGACCCAGTCGATGCCGCCCGCAACGCCGGACATCGCCCGGCGCTTGCGCGCATTCCAGACCATCTCGCTGTAAAGGCTCGGCCCCTGGAGCGCGCCGGTAGCAGGGTCGAGCCGCGCAAGCAGATCGAAATCGACGAAACTGTCGTTGAGCGGCGTGACGATCGTATCTGCATGCGCATGGGCAAGGCGCGACAAGTGAGTATCCGCGCCCGGACAATCGATCACGAGAAAATGGCAGTCGGCGAGCGTTTGCAGCGTCTGCGTAAAGTTCTCGGTCTCGGCGCGGCGCGCTTCCTCGCGGCTGTCGATCGCTGACGGCGCAATTTTCGGCTGCACGGGAAACATCAGGTCCGCGTTCTTTTTCGCGGCGAACGCCCGGCGATTTTCGAGATAGCGCGCAAAACTCTGCTGGCGCATGTCGAGATCGATCGCCGCGACTTTGTAGCCGGTTTTGAGCAAGGCGATGGTGATATGCATCGCCGCCGTCGACTTGCCGGAGCCGCCTTTTTCATTCCCGAGAACGATGACGTGCGTCACTCTAAATGCCTCTGCGATGCCCAGCCTCCCCCCGATGGGCGCCGGCGTTAACGATCATGGCGGTGATTTGAAGCCGCGTCGCAACCCTTTAGGGAATGAAGCGGGCCGAATTCTTGCATCACGGTCGCATGTAGGCTGACCATCGCCCAATTCTTGGGGGGCGAGGAGAGATCGCACTGTGGCGCGAGCCCGGATCATCGCCGTCTTCGCGGCTATGCCGTTCCTTTTCGGGGCGGCGGCGGCGGAAATCGTCGTCTCGCCCCTGCGCCAGGTGATGACCCGGCAGAACCCGGTCGCGGTCTATGAAATCGCCAATGCGTCGGACCGGATCGTCGACGGCCGGGTCGGCTGGACGGACCTGTCCGCGGTTGAAACAGGCTATGTCGCAGCCAGTCCTTCCGCCCGTTCCGCCCTTAGCGCGGCGCCCTATCTCGTCGTCAGTCCCGCAAGATTTCGCCTTGAGCCGGGAAAACGCGCCACGGTGACCGTGAAACTGAAAAAAGGCGCCGCGATTCCGGCAGGGGAGCGCCGCTCGCATCTGCTGATCGAGACGACGCCGGTGAGGACGCCGCTGCGTCGCGCCGGCGGCGGCCTTGAGGTCGATGTCGAGTTGGGCGTTTCAACGCCGGTCATTTTACGCAGCGGGTTTGCGGCGCCGAGCGTCGCCTTCTCGCAGACGCGCCTCGTCCGCGATCCGGAAGGCATGCTTGAACTCGAGACGACGTTGACGCGCGAGGGAAAGTACTCCGCCTTCGGACGCCTTGTCGCGACCATGAAATCTGAACGTGGCGTCGAGACGATCACCGACATCGGCAACGTCGCCGTCCATTCGGACGCCGGCGCGCGCAAGCTGTCTATTGCACTTAAGACCGGCGCGCTTCCGCCCGGAGTCCTGACGCTTAGATATATGGGCGCAGCGGAATATCAAGGACGCGAGTTCGCGACGAAAAGTTTCGAAATCGCGCCAGCGGAATAATCAGCGCAGATTGACCGAATCCAGCATCGACAGGCGGTCGCCGCCGAAATTGGCGATGCGGCAGAAGACGCCTTTGGACGCCAGTTTGTCGCAAAGCGCTTTTGCGATCTCGCGCGATGAAAAGCCGCCGCCGACGAGGCGAAGGTATTCGCCCTTCCCTTCGATCGAGACTTTTTCGATGCGCGGCTCGAGAAGGCCGAGTTCGTCGGGATTCTCGCGTTGGAGTTTTTTCCAGCCAGCGCTCGCTTCCTCCGCGTGGCGGTATGACGCGAGATGAACGCCCCAAAGGACGCTCGTCATCTTGATCTCGTCGCTCGCGGCCTCGTTCTCAAAGATCTGTCCCGTCGAAGCGAAACTCGGCTGCACGAGGCGAGGCGATTCATCGACTGGCACCGGCGCATCGGGCAAGGAGACTTCCGCGTTCGGCAAGGCGACGATCGGATTCGCCGGCGCCGTCGATGGCGATTTGTCGGCGGTCGCTGTCGCGGGCGGACCTTCTTTCAGCGCGTCTTCGGGCGCAGGCTGCGCCGGACCCAGCGCGGCGAGGCGCGATTTCCGCTCGAGCTCGGCGAGCTTTGTTTCAAGGCTCTCTTTGGCCGCAGAAAGCTTCTCGACTTCCGCTTGCAGGGCGCCAACTTCGGCACGTGCGACGCGAAGTTGGTCTTCATGGGCCGCGACGAGATCGGGGTCCGGCTTGCCGCTCAAAACCGCGCACCCTTGAGCAAGCATGAGCAACGCCGCCGCGAAGACCTGCTTCGCCGCGCCGACCCTTACAGCCTTGAAAGCGACGTTCGCTTGTCGCATTAGCCTCTCCGACCCCAGCCGCCCACTGAAGGGACCTATAGCATGCCCGCAGCCGCCGTCGATTCTCAAATAGGGGTTGCCCGCTCGGTAAAAGCGCTTCGGGCCCGCATAGACGGCTGGCGTGCAGCGGGCGAGTCCGTGGGTCTGGTCCCAACCATGGGGGCTTTGCATGATGGTCACCTCTCCCTGATTCGCCGGTCGAACTCGATTGCTCGAAAGACGGTCGCCAGCATTTTCGTGAATCCGGCCCAGTTCGCTCCAAATGAAGATTTCGGGGCCTACCCCCGGCAGGAGGCGAACGACCTCGACCTTCTCCAGAAAGCCGGCTGCCACCTCGCCTACATTCCGGCGCCCGAGGAGATGTATCCCGAAGGCTTTCAGACCTCGATCACGGTATCGGACGTTGCGCAGGGCCTTTGCGGCGCCTCCCGGCCGCACTTTTTCGGCGGCGTCGCCACGGTCGTCTGCAAGCTGCTCAATCAGGCGCGTCCCGATATCGCCGTCTTCGGAGAAAAGGACTTTCAGCAACTCCTTGTCATCCGGCGCATGGTGAAGGACCTCAACATGGCGGTCGAAATCGTCGGCGCGCCGATCGTTCGCGAAGCGGACGGCCTCGCGATGTCCTCTCGCAACGCCTATCTCAGCGCCGACCACCGGCGGATCGCTGGCGCGCTCAATCTCGTTTTGAAAAGAATGGCGGATGTGCTCGCGTCAGGCGGCGCTGTTGCCGACGGCATCGCAACCGGTCGGCTCGAAATAGAAGCCGCGGGATTTGACCGTATCGACTACCTCGACGTCAGAAGCGCCGATCTCCTGGCGCCGATGGGACCCGGCGCTGTTGAAAAACCGTCGCGCATTTTCGCCGCGGTCATCCTCGGCAAGACGCGCCTGATCGACAACTGGCCGGTCGACCCCGCGTAACCGCACGGCCGCCGCTTCTTTCGACGTTCCGGTTCGGCTTTTTATTCCGCGGCGCGAAGGCGGGCGAATTCCTGGGCCCGTTCCCGCTTGAGGTCGTGCCGCGCGACGCGTTTTACCAGAATATAGAGGATGAAATAGCAGATCGCCGCGCCGACCGCCGCGAGCCACATCGGCAGGCTTTCAAAGATCGCGACGAAGCGATCGTAGCCAAGCCCTATCCGTTCCGCGAAGCGCGGGAACTCCTGTCCGATCAGGAGAATGCCGCCAAGGCCGGTCATCGCCATCGCAAGAACGCCGGCGAGCAAGGCGCCGATCGTCACGCCCATATCGGCGTGCTCTTCCGCTTTGGTGATGATCATTTTCGACGGATCGACGGAGAGCGCTTGCGTCGCGGCGAAGAGCGCGCGCGAGCGAGCGGCTCTCTCCTCGTTCGACAGCGTCAGCGCCTTGCCGTTCGCCTTTCGGTCGAAGTCGACGACCGGCGACGCCTTGAGTTCGCGATCCGATTTGAAGTCGAGCTCGCACTCGGCGGCCGGACGAACATCCGCAGTCGGAACAACCAGCGAAGCGTCCGTCGGCATCAGGAAGAGAGATTTCTCGGCGGCGCGGCGGCGCACGAGACCGTCGAGCGCGACGAGTTCGCCGCTGACGCGCGCCTTCGTCCACATTTCAAAGGCGCGGGCGGCGGCGAGCTTGTCGCCTTCATTGAGCTTTCGAAGGACGGTCGACCGTTTCCAGTTCGCTTCGCCGATGTTGAAGATCAGCGAGACGACCGCATCGTGTTCATTCTGATTAAGCGGCGCACGGACGGTGTCTGCGATCAGCTTTTCGATCGGCATCACGTCGTTGCGCAAAAGCCGTTCGGCGTCGCCCTCGGTCACGCTCATGCCATGGCGGGCGGTCGACGTATGGCCGTAGCCGACCGTCCACTCCTCGCCGGGCGTATAGTGGGCGGACATCCGAAGGCCTTCATAGCCTTTGATCAGATTGAGCCCGGTCGCTCCCGTCTTCATCCTGACCCGCCAATCCCCTCGTCACGCGACCATGCGGTCCGGACCAAGCTGTCCCTCCGCCGGGCTCCCCAGAGCCGTGTTAACGATTCTTAGCATGAGCCTCGCCCGCTGGGTAGAAGCGGCTTCAGGCGCGCCCTTTTACCGGAATGATAGTGACGGATTCGCCGCATCTGGCCTAACCGCCTGATTCGGGTACCATTACCCCAATGGGTTGAACCCCGGCGGAACGGTGTCGCCCGGCGAGCGGCAGGGCTCTTTTTCGAGTGGCGGTCAACCACCTGTTTTTGACCGGGCCCAGCACGTCTCCGCTTGGCACGATCCTTGGAAGTGGTTCTGCCTGGGGGAGTCGGCGCCCGGCCCGATTCCCGAAAGCGAATTGTTCTGGCGGTTTCCTCGCCGTCGTTAACAGTACCCGGGTGCGTAGGTGTGGTGGCTCATATGATGGGCAATGGACTAGGCAATATCATCGCTGCGACGATCCTTGCCGCCGCGATCATCTGGACGGGCGGTTTCGGCAATCGAAACAAGCCCCTCGATGAAAAAGCGGCGGCGGAGCTTTACGCGCGCGCCGTCGGCGACATCCGCAACGACATCGTCATCAATTGCGGCTGCTGCGGCGAAGGCGAACGAAAGCCAGACGGGTCTTTTTAGGATCCCGCCCCGTTCCGAAACGGCTCGCCGGATATACCCCGGCGCCTCGGAAACCAGGGCGGGCTCCCGAACCGCCGGCGCTCGTGCCGCCGACCGTGACGCCCGACGAGCCGGTATTTCCGCCGAAGGTGACGGAATGGGCGCCGCCCTATATCCCGCCCTTTGAACTCCCTCGCTATGTCGTCCCGCCGATCATTCCCGGAACGCCCGGCAAGCCACCTTGCGATCCGAAAACCGATCCTGAGTGCCCGCCGCCGCCCCCGCCTGACGACGTGCCGGAGCCGGCGACGATGTTGATCTTGCTCTTTGGCATAATCGGCGTGTGGCTCGTTTTTGGACGGACGCCCAAAGCACGGATCGAATAAAGAACTTACGGCTGGGGGATGACGGGCGCGCTCGAAAGGCGCGCCCGTTCTTTTTGGCCTGGCCTTTCCGGTTCCGAGCTTTCCGTATTTTTGGCTTGTTCCGCCGCCTTCCGCCCGAAAAGGCGCCCCTTCTGCCGGGGGCTTTTTGACGTACAGCGGACCACGCGCGCCGTCGTTCTCGCCGGCGTCGGTTGCGCCGCGAGGGTTATTGGCGAAACGGTCCGCCGCATGCGGCCATTTCGCCTGCGCCGGCCAGCCCATGGGCCGAAACGCGGTCGCAAATATTCACTTGTCAAAGCGCCGAGGACCCACGCGATGGCGCGGCTTGCCTCGTCATCGGGTTCAATTGGCGCCTCAGGCGGTGGATTCAAGCGCCGCAGAAATTGTATTTATACGGAGGAAATCGCCTGAAAGGCGAAAACGGCTGCTACAGGAGGACGAGCGCCGCGAGACCCAGAAACACGAAAAAGCCGACGACGTCGGTCACCGTCGTCACGAACACCGCCGACGACACTGCGGGGTCGGCGCCCGCGCGCTGCAGGCCGAGCGGCACGAGGATGCCGGCAAGACCCGCGGCGATCAGGTTGATGATCATCGCCGCGCCGATGACGAGCGCGAGCCGGATCGATTCGCCTTCGCTGGCGCCCATGCTCGCATGCCAGAAGCCCGCGAGAGCGCCCATAATGACCGCGAACAAGATGCCGTTAAGGCCGCCGACAATCGTTTCGCGCCAGACGATGCGCGCGGCGTTCGAGGCGGTGAGTTCGCGCGTCGCAAGGCTTCTGACCGCGATCGTCAACGTCTGCGTCCCCGCGTTTCCGCCCATCGACGCGACGATCGGCATCAGCACGGCGAGGGCGACGACCTGCTCGATCGCCGCGCCGAACATGCGAAATGACGAGCGATGCGACGATCGCCGTGCCGAGATTGACGGCGAGCCAGGAAAACCGAGAGCGGACGGTTTCGATGACCGAATCCGTAATGCCGGAATCCGTGCCAACGCCGCCGAGGGCGAGCATGTCTTCCCTACTCTCGGCGTGAACGATCTCGACGACGTCGTCGACGGTGATCATGCCGATGAGGCGTCCCGCTTCGTCAACGACAGGGGCCGAGATCAGATTGTATTGCTCGAATTTATAGGCGACGTCCTCCTGGTCCATCGCGACGGGGATCGTCCTCAGGTCTTCATGCATGATGCTGTCGATCGGAACGTCGCGCTGCGTCTTCAGCAAGGTCGCGAGCGGCACCGCACCGATCGGCTTGTTCGCGGGATCGACGACGAAGACTTCGTAAAAGCGGTCGGGAAGCGTTTCCTTGCCGCGCATGCGGTCGATGATCTGCCCGACGGTCCAGAAGGCGGGCGCGGCGAAAACCTCGCGCTGCATCAGGCGCCCGGCGGATTCCTCCTCGTAGTCGAAGGCCTGCGCGAGGGCGATCTGGTCATCCGCCGACGCCTTCGAAAGAATGTCAGCGCGAGTCTCCTCATCGAGGTCCTCAAGAATGAACGCCGCGTCGTCGGTGTCGAGCTCGCCGACCGCCTCGGCGACCGCTTCGGGCCGCATCGCCGAGACGACTTCCTCGGTGAGGCTCGCATCGAGTTCCGGGAGCACTTCCGCCGGCAGCGATCCGCCAAGGAGGTCGATCAGCGCAAGACGATTAGCCTCGTCGAGAAGGGCGATGACGTCAGCGAGATCGGCCGGATGCAACGCGTCGAACAGCGCCTCGATGCGCGCGACATCCCTCGCCTCGATCGCGTGGGCGACCGGCTCGACATAGCGTTCGGCGAGGGTCAGTTCGTCATGAAGGGCGGACGCTTCCCCTTCGGGTATAGGGCCGCTCCGCGCGCCTGTCGCGGTCGTCAAGGATGACAGGATCGGGCATGGCTTTCCGCTCCCGAAGATTGAACGGCGATGCGTCAGTTGACGGTCGGAGCCGTAAGCGAGCCCGCCGGATTGATCAAGCGCGTGAGGGACTTAATCGCGAAAATTAATCACGCCGCTGATGATGACGGCGGCGATCGTCGCGGTGACCGGAACCGCAATCATGGTGGCCCAGATCGCCTTCTTCTTCAGGTTCGGATCGGACGGCGCGCCAGGGTCGGCGCCCTCGACCCCGTCGCCATCGCTCTCCCATCGCCCTTTGACGCCGATCGGCAGCATCGCGAAGAACGCGCACCACCAGACCATGACGAAAATGACGATCGCACCCGGCACGCTCATCGGTTCAGACCCTTTGCACCAGGATGGCGACGCCCGGACGCTTGCCCCAGATCGCGGTCATCTCGTTCCTGACGGCGCGCGTCGCTGCGAGATCGACCGCCTCATCGTCCTGACGCTTGTTTTTCGCGAGCGACATGACCGCGTTCTCGACCTTTTCGGCGATAAGCGCGGCGATGTCGTCGACGCCCGGCGCCTCTTTCGGCGCGCCGATGATCGAAATCGCCGGCGGCGCGGCGAAGGTTCCGTGCTCTTCGATGGCGAGCGCGACGATGACAAGCCCCGCAAAAGAAAGCTTGCGACGCTCGCGCATCGGGCCTGAGCCCTCCGGCATCAAGATCGTGCCGTCAAGGATCCAGCGACCCGCCGGCGCCTCGTCGATGACGGCGGGCTCGCCAGGCGCAAGGCGAATAAGGTCGCCGTTGCGCGGCGCGATCGCATCCTTGACGCCGAGCGTCATCGCGAATTCGGCATGCGCTTCAAGATGGCGCGCCTCGCCGTGAACCGGGATCGCGTATTTCGGACGCACCCACTCATACATTTTCCGCAGTTCCTCACGGTTCGGATGTCCGGAGACGTGGGTGAACGCATCCTTCTCGGTGATGATATGAACGCCGAGTTCGACAAGATCGTTGATGAGCGTGAAAATCTCCCGTTCATTGCCGGGAATGATCTTCGACGAGAAAATGACAGTGTCGCCCTCGGTGAGAACGAGGTCGCGATGATCGTCCCGCGCGATGCGCGAAAGCGCGGCGCGCGGCTCGCCCTGGCTGCCGGTGCAAAGATAGAGAACGTGCTCCTTCGGCAGGAAGCCCGCCTCTTGCGGCTCGACGAAACTGACGCCTTCGGGAAGGATGCCGACATCGCGCGCGGCGCCGACGATCCGCAGCATCGAACGCCCGAGAAGGCAGACGGAGCGATCCGCCGCTTTGGCGGCGGCGCATATCGAAACGACGCGGCTGACGTTCGATGCGAACGTCGTCACTGCGACGCGCCCGGTCTGTTTGGCGATGATTTTCGTCAGGCTTTCCTTGACGCGCATCTCGGATCCGGATTCGCCTTTTGAAAGAACGTTGGTCGAATCGCAAATCATGACGAGAACGCCCGCATCGCCGATCGCCTTCAAGGTCGGCGAATCCGTCACCGGCCCAAGCGTCGGTTCGGGATCGATTTTCCAGTCGCCGGTGTGAAGCGCCATGCCGAGCGGCGTCCTGATGATGACGCCGTTCGGTTCCGGGATCGAATGGGTGAGCGTTACGAATTCAATGTCGAACGGCCCGATCGTCAGCCGCGCGCCGAGATCGATGACGCGCATGTCGATCTTCGCGCCGCGCTCTTCAAGTTTGCTCTCGACGAGCTTTGCGGTGAACGCCGTCGCATAGACGGGGCATTTGAAATCCGGCGCGAGGAGGCCGACGGCGCCGATATGGTCTTCATGGCCGTGCGTCAAAATGAGCGCGAGGAGGTTCTCCCGCTCCTCCATGATGAAGGTCGGATCGGCGCAGATGAGTTCGACGCCCGGCGTCGACAGGTCGCCGAACATCACGCCGCAATCGATCATGATCCATTTGCGCGCATTCGGCGGTCCGAACCCGTAAAGGTTCATGTTCATGCCGATTTCGCCGGAGCCGCCGAGCGGAAGGAATACGAACTCGTCCCTCGCCATCAGCCTTTCGCCTTCACGCGGTTATGAATTTCGAACAGCCCGCGAATGGTCAGGTCGGCGTCGAAAATGTCGATGCAGTCGGTGGCGCCCTGAAAGAGCGACGCGATGCCGCCGGTCGCAACGACTTTGAGGGGCTCTGGATATTCTTCCTTGATGCGGGCGACGAGCCCTTCGATGAGGCTGATATAGCCCCAGAAGACGCCTGACTGCATGGCGCCGACCGTGTCCTTGCCGATGACGCGCGCCGGGCGCTCGATCGCAACGCGCGGCAATTGCGCGGCGGCGTCGTGCAGCGCCTGCATCGAGAGGTTGATGCCCGGCGAAATAATGCCGCCTTCAAATCCGCCGTCCTTGCCGACGATGTCGAAATTGGTCGCCGTGCCGCTGTCGACGACGACGAGCGGGCCGCCATATTGGACGAAGGCGCCGACGGCGTTGACGAGGCGGTCCGCGCCCGCTTCAGAGGGCTTCGGGATCCTGACCTCGACGCCGGGGATCGACGCCGCGCGTGACGACGAAGGGTTCGCAGTTGAAATAGCGCCTCGAGAGATTGCGAAAATGAAAAAGCGACTGCGGCACCACGTTCGAGATGATGCAGTCCTTGATGTCGGAAAGCTTGAAGCCTTCCATCGCCATTATCTGCGATAGCCACGCGGCGTATTCGTCCGCCGTCCGCGTCGACGAGGTCGAGGTGCGCCACTGCGCGCGCGCGCCCTTGCCGTCAAAAAGCGCGATCACCGAATTGGTGTTGCCGACGTCGATGGCGATCAGCATATCGTCCTCGCAGGTCCTGATTTCAGCGCGCCGGCGCAAGCACGGCGCCGGCCGCGATCGTCCGGCGCTTCCCGCCGCAGTCTAGTATCAGCGCGCCGGAGAGATCGAGGTCATGGAAAACCCCTTCGACCACCTCGCCCGGCAGGCGAACCTTGATGCTCTGCCCCAAACTGTCGGCGCGCGCCAGCCACGCGGCGCGAACGGGGCCGAAGCCTTCCTGTTCCCAGCGGCGGCGCCACACGGCGAAGGCTTCATCGAGCGTTTCGATGAAGGCGCGCGGGAGCGGTGGCGCGCCGTTCGTGAAATCGATGAGGCGGGCGGTCGGATAATCGAGATCCGGGGGCGCGGAGACGACATTGACCCCGACGCCAAGCGCGACGAGCGGGGATTTTGGCGCGGGCGCGGAGCCGACGAGTTCAAGGAGAAGTCCGGCGATCTTGCCGCCGCCCGCCAGCACGTCATTCGGCCATTTCAGCGTCAACGCCGCCCTCGGCGCGAAGCGCAGGATCGCGTCGGACAAGCCAAGCGCGGCGACAAAGGATAGCTGAGGCAGCACATCGCTTGGCGCCTGCGGCCGAAACAGAAATGTTGCGGCGACATCGCCTTCCTGCTGTCGCCATTCGGACCCGCGCCGTCCGTAGCCGGAGGTTTGTTTGAGGGCGATCAGCCAGAGCGGCCCCGCTTCGCCCGCCGCCGCGCGCCGCTTCGCCTCGAGACTTGTCGAATCCAGCATCTCGAAGATTTCGACCCGCGCCCCGGAGGAAAGCGGCCCGTTCATTTCCTAAAAGAGCGAGGCTGCGGCGCTCCGCGCCGCGCCGATGAGCGGTCCCATGAAAATGAGGAGCACCGGGAATACGAGCGCCGCCGATCCGAACGCCGTGAGGCCCAGACGCGAGCCGACTTCGCGCTCGAATGCGGGCGCCGGCTCGTTGAACCACATGATCCAGATGATGCGAAGGTAGTAATAGGCGGAAACGACGCTGAGCACCGCTCCGACGACCGCAAGCCAGATGAGGTCCTGCGCGATCGCCGCCTGGAAGACGAAGAGCTTCGCAAAAAAGCCGGCGGCCGGCGGCACGCCCGCAAGCGACAGAAGAAGGATCGTCAGGATGAGGCCGAGACCGGGGTTGGTCTTGGTCAGGCCCGCGAGATCGTCGATCGTTTCAGTCATGCCGCCGCGCCGGCGCATCAACAAGATGCAGGCGAAGGCGCCGACTGTCGTGACGGCGTAGATCGTCATGTAGATGAGGACGGAGCCGACCCCCTGTTCATCGCCGGCGGTCAACCCGATCAGCGCGTAACCCATGTGCCCGATCGAAGAATAGGCCATCAGTCGCTTGATGTTCGTCTGAGCGATCGCGGAAAACGCGCCGACCGTCATCGAAGCGACAGCGAGGATCGCGAGGATCGGTCGCCACTCGTCGATGATTTCGGCGAACGGCGTCACCATTGCGCGAGCGAAAAGGGCCATCGCTGCGAGCTTCGGCGCTGCGGCGAAGAACGCCGTCACCGGCGTCGGCGCGCCCTCGTAAACGTCGGGCGTCCACATGTGGAACGGCGCCGCCGACACCTTGAACGCGAGGCCGGAGATCAGGAACACGAGACCGATGACGAGGCCTATATTTTCGCCTTCGGCGGCGACTCTCGCGATCGCGTCGAACTGCGTCGCTCCGGTGAATCCGTAAATGAGCGAGGCGCCGTAAAGGAGGAGGCACGACGACAAGGCGCCGAGCACGAAATATTTAAGACCCGCCTCGGTCGAGCGGCGGCTGTCGCGGTTGAAGGCGGCGAGGATGTAAAGCGCGAGGCTTTGCGCCTCGACCCCCATGTAAAGGGCGATGAGGTCGTTCGCCGACACCATCAGCGCCATGCCGAGGGCCGCGAGAACGATCAGCACCGGGTATTCGAACCGGCCAAGCTGTTCGCCCGCCAGGTATTTGTCCGACATCAAGATCGCGAGCGCCGCCGCCGCGAAAATGAGCATCTTCATGAAGGACGAAAAGGCGTCGACCCGGAAGGAGCCGCCGAAAAGGTCGTGCCCCGGCGTCACATTGAGCGCGGCGACGACGAGAAGCGCGGCGATGAGGAGCGCGATCGACGCCGTCGAAATGAGCCGCGAGGATTTGTCGCCGAGAAAGACGCCGACAATCAGCAGCGCCATGCCGCCGAGCGCGAGCATCAGCTCAGGGATGCACCAGAACAGCGTCTCTGAAAGGCTCATTGCGGCGCTCCGAAGGCGCCGGCGAGCGCCGCGTCATAATTGGAGATAAGGAGGTCGACCGAGGGCGCAAAAACGGCGAGCGCCGGCTGCGGATAAACGCCGAGGAACAGGGCGAAGACAAGGAGCGCGCCGAGCATCAGCATTTCGCGCGTATCGACGTCGGTGATCGCCATCAGCTTTTGCTTGGTGATGTCCCCATACATCACCTGCCGGTAAAGGCGGAGCGCGTAGGCGGCGGAAAGAATGACGCCGAACGCCGCGAAGAAGGCGATCCAGGAATTCACCTTGAAGGCGCCGGCCATGGCCAGGAATTCGCCGACGAATCCTGAAATCCCCGGCAGGCCGACATTTCCCAACGTGAAGAAGAGAAAGAGGAACGCGTAAAACGGCATCTTGTGGACGAGGCCGCCATAGGCCGCGATCTCACGCGTATGGATGCGGTCATAGAGGACGCCGACGCACAAGAAGAGCGCGCCTGAGATGAAGCCGTGGGAGAGCATCTGAAAGAGACCGCCCTCGATCCCCTGCGTCGTGCCGGTGAAAATGCCCATCGTCACGAAGCCCATATGGGCGACGGACGAATAGGCGATCAGCTTTTTCATGTCCTCCTGCGCCAGCGCGACGAGCGACGTGTAGACGATGGCGACGATCGACAGCGCGTAGACGAATGGCGCGAAATCGGCGCTGGCGATCGGAAACATCGGCAGCGAAAAGCGCAAGAATCCGTAGCCCCCCATCTTGAGGAGGATCGCGGCGAGAACGACGGAGCCCGCCGTCGGCGCCTGAACGTGCGCGTCCGGAAGCCAGGTGTGCACCGGCCACATCGGCATCTTCACCGCAAACGACGCGAAGAACGCAACCCATAGCCATTTCTGCGCGCCCTCTGGAAAGGCGGTCTGCTGCAAGGTCGGAATGTCGGTCGTGCCGGCGTAGCGCCACATCCAGATGATGCGCGACGAGCATCAGCACCGAGCCGAGGAGCGTATAAAGGAAGAACTTGATCGCGGCATAGACGCGGCTCGGCATCGAAACGCCGCCGAATTCCTTGACGCCTTTCGACCCCCAGACGCCAATGATGAGGAACATCGGGATGAGGCTCGCCTCGAAGAAAAGGTAGAAGACGATGAGATCGAGCGCGCAGAAGACGCCGAGAATGAGCGTCTCCATGGCGAGGAACGCGATCATGTATTCCGGCACGCGCTTCTCGATCGTCTTCGACGCGGCGATGCAGATCGGCATGATGAAAGTCGTCAACAGCACGAACAGGATCGAAATCCCGTCGACGCCCATCTTGTAGGCGATGCCGCCGCCGATCCAGTCCGCTCTCTCGACCAGCTGATAGCCGCCGACGGAACGATCGTAATAGGCGAAGAAGATGTAGACCGACACGATGAACGCACCGGCGGTGAACAGCATCGCGACGCGGCGCGCGACCGCGTCGATCTGCGCCTGTTCCGCCTGGCCGATCTCGCCGTTCGCGTCGCGCTTGGCGATCATCTGCCGAAGCGCGATGCCGAAGGCGCCGACGAGCGGCAGAAAGGTCAGCAGCGACAGCCAGGGTTGGCCGGAGAGGCTTTCCGTCATGAGGTCGTTCACCTGACGCCTCCCATGCGGACGATGATGAAGGTGACGAGCGCCGCGATGCCGACGAGCATGATGAAGGCGTAGTGATACATGTAGCCCGACTGCACCTTGACGATCCGGCGCGCGCTCGCCGCGACGGTCGACGCGATGCCGTCAGGTCCGACGCCGTCGATCGTTTTCCCGTCGCCGTCGATCCAGAGGAACCGGCCGAGCGCGAGCGCGGGCTTCACGAACAGGAAGTCGTAGATCTCGTCGAAATACCATTTGTTCTTGAGGAAGGCGTAGATCATGCCGCCGGGCCTCAGGAAGACCCGGACGGAACGGATCGCCGCGCAGATATTGGAAGGCGGCGGCGCCAAGGCCCGAAAGCATTGCGACGAACGGCGCCCAGAGGACCCATATCGGGAAATGATGCCCGCCGTCATGGGTCGCCTCGGCGGCTTCCTCGTCATGGGACGCCGCTGGCGCGCCGTGTTCGGCCGGCGCGGCTTCATGCGCCGGCGCGTGATCCGCCGCCGAGTAAAGAGCGCCATTCCAGAATTTGTCGGCGTTCGATCCGACGAAGTCGTTGAAGAAGATCATGCCGGCGAATATTGCGCCGATCGCAAGCACGACGAGCGGTGCGTGCATGACGGAAGGAACGTCATGGGGATGCTTGCGCACGCTCTCTGGAACGCGGGTCGGGCCGTAGAATGTCAGGAAGATGAGCCGCCACGAATAGAACGCCGTCATGACCGCCGCGGCGATCCCCAGCACAAAGGCAAAATAGCCGAACGCCTTGCCCGCCTCGCCCGCCGCATAGGCGCTTTCGAGGATCATGTCCTTCGAGACGAAGCCGGCGAACCCGACCGGAACGCCAAACCACTCCGCGCTGCCCGGAATGCCGACGCCGGTGATCGACAAGGTGCCGATGACCATCAGCAGCGTCGTCAGCGGAAGCAGCGTTTTGACGCCGCCCATCTTCTTGATGTCCTGCTCGTGATGAAGGCCGTGAATGACGGCGCCCGATCCGAGGAACAAAAGCGCCTTGAAGAAGGCGTGCGTGAAAAGGTGGAACATCGCCGCGCCATAGGCGCCGACGCCCGCCGCGAAGAACATGTAGCCAAGCTGGGAGCAGGTCGAATAGGCGACGATCTTCTTGATGTCGTCCTGGAGAAGACCGACCGTCGCCGCGAAGAACGCCGTCGTCGCCCCGACAAGGGTGACGAGCGCGGCGGCGTCCGGCGCATATTCGTAAAAGACCGAGCAGCGGCAGACGAGAAAGACGCCGGCGGTCACCATGGTCGCCGCGTGGATGAGCGCTGAGACCGGCGTCGGGCCCTCCATCGCGTCCGGGAGCCAGGTGTGCAGCAGGAATTGCGCGGACTTCCCCATCGCGCCGATGAAGAGGAGCACCGATATCACGGTCAGGGCGTGGAAATTCCAGTCGAGGAAGGTGATCGTCAAATCGCGGATCGGCGCGCCCGTCGTCATGCCGAAAGGCGTCACGACCGCATTCGTCGCGACGGCGCCGAACACCTCGTCGAAGCGCACCGAACCGAAAACGTAGAAAACGCAGAAAATCCCGAGCGCAAACCCGAAATCGCCGACGCGGTTGACGACGAACGCCTTGATCGCCGCGTCATTCGCGGATTTCTTTTTGAACCAGAAGCCGATCAGCAGATAGGACGCGAGGCCGACGCCTTCCCAGCCGAAGAAGAGCTGCAGGAAGTTGTCCGCCGTCACCAGCGACAGCATCGCGAAAGTGAAGAGCGAGAGATACGCGAAAAAGCGCGGGCGTCCGTCGTCCTCGTGCATGTAGCCGATCGAATAGGCGTGAACGAGGAACGACACCGAATTGACGACGACGAGCATCACCGCCGACAGCGTGTCGAGCCTGACCGCCCAATCCGCGTAAAAATCGCCGGACGAAAACCAGGTGAAGAGCGAGATGGTCCGCGCGTTGCCGGCGCCGGCGACATCGAAGAAGATCGCCCAGGCGAGAAGCGCCGCGACGCCGACGAGCGCGGTCGTCGTGACCTCCGCCGCGCGCGGGCCGAGCATGCGGCCGAGCGGCATCGCGAGGAGCGCGCCGAAGAGCGGCAGCAAGACGACAAAGGGTGCGAAATCCATCGGGCCTAGTTCTTCATCAGATTGGCGTCATCGACAGCGATGTCGCCGCGGTTGCGGAAGAAAGCGACGAGGATCGCAAGGCCGACCGCCGATTCCGCCGCGGCGACCGTCAGCACCATGAACGCGAACACCTGACCGACGAGATCGCCGAGGAACTGGGAGAACGCGACGAGGTTGATGTTGACCGCAAGCAGCATCAGCTCGATCGACATCAAGGATGATGATGACATTCTTGCGGTTGACGAAGATGCCGGCCATGCCGATCGCAAAGAGGACGGCGGCGACGCTGAGATAATGCCCGAGCCCGATCATGCTTGGATCCCCATTCCTAGATTCCTTGGCCCGTTCTGACTTTCTTCAATTCGACGCTCGCGTCACGCCGACGCGCGACCTGCGCCGCCGGGATCTTGCTTCTTGAGCCCCTCGCGCGTCCGGAAAGTGAGGACGATCGCGCCGATCATGGCGACGAGAAGGATCATGCCGGCGATCTGAAAATAGTGGACATAGTCGGTGTATAGGACGAGGCCGAGCCCTTCGATGTTCGTCGGCGCGCCGGGTTCCGCGAGCGGCGATCCGGCGGTCGCCATCGGATGAGCGGCGGCGAATGTGTCGTTTGACGGCATCTTCCAGGTCGCGAAGGCGAGGATCAGCTCGACGACGACAACCAGGGCGATGGCGGCCCCGATCGGCAGATATTGCAGGAACCCCTGCTTCATCTCGACGAAGTCGACATCGAGCATCATGACGACGAACAGGAACAGGACCGCGACCGCGCCAACGTAAACGACAACCAGCAGCATCGCGAGGTATTCAGCCCCCAGCAAAACGAAGAGACCCGCCGCCGAAATGAACGCAAGGATGAGGAAGAGGACGGAGTGAACCGGGTTTCGCGAAGAGATGACCATGAGGCCCGAAGCGACCGCGGAGAGCGCAAAGACCCAGAATGCGAAAGCGGCGAGCGTCATCAGGACTCTTTCAGCGACTCCGGGGGGACCTCCCGCGGGCCGCCGGACAGGCGACGGAATTGAAGGGATGCGCCGCCGGAAACAAGGGTTTGCCGCCGGTTGCGCCTTCTTGAAGTGCGGCGGGTTTTAGACCGCGCCGAAGGGCTTTGCAAAGGGCGAAGGCGCGGCGAAATCAAGCCCTTCTGATGCATTTTCCACAAGAACTGGGCGCCCCTTCGCTCGGATTGGGTCTACAAGCGGCGCAGGCTGAAGGGAGCCGGTCATGTCCGAAGAGCGCAGCTATTATCTTGGCACCCACGATGTCGAAGCCTGGCGGCTCGGGGTCCAGCACCGGGTCTGGCGCGCGCGGACGCTCGATGTCTGGCGCCGCGCCGGAATCACCGACGGATCCGTGGTGATCGACGCCGGCGCCGGGCCCCGGCCATGCGACGCTTGACCTCGCCGAAATCGTCGGTCCCGCCGGCAAGGTCCATGCACTCGACCGGTCGGAGAATTTTCGCGACGCGATCGAAGCGGGCGCCCGCGCGCGCGGGCTCTCCAACGTCACGCTTCATAATGTCGATCTCATGCTCGACCAGATTCCGGTCTCGAGCGTCGACGCCGTCTTCATCCGCTGGGTGTTCATTTTTATCGCGGACCCGGTTCTGGTCTTGAAGAAGCTTGCCGGCGCGCTCCGTCCCGGCGGCAAGTTCATCTGTCACGATTATTTCGACTGGGGCGTCATGCGCTGGACGCCCCCCGGCCAAAACTCGACGAGTTCGTCGAGACGGCGATCCGCGACTGGCATCAGAACGCCGGCAATATCGACGTCGCGCGGACCCTGCTCCCCGCTTTGCCTGACGCAGGCCTTAAAATCGTCGAGGCGAACCCGATCGTCTTCACCACGACGCCGAAGGATTTCACCTGGCAATGGCCGAAGACGTTCATTGTCCCCCACGCCCATCGCCTCGCCGAGCGCGGCGTGGTCACAAATCAATGGGCGGATGAGGTAGCGCGCGAATGGGAGGAAGCGGAGGCCGATCCCCGCACGATCATGACGACGCCGCTGCTTATGGAGATCGTGGCGGGAGCGCTAATGAGAGCCATTTCCGAGATCTGAGGCATTGCGATTAACCTATCGCTGAAAATACACGTCGGAGATTGCGCCATCGCACTTCGAAATGCGCATCGACATGCCGCCGCCGCCAAATCCAACATTTGCAAGATTACCGCGACGCAGCGCTTCTTGGTACTTCAGTTAAAGACTGAAAGGCCGCCCAATGTGAATTCTCATCACGAACGATGAGTTCATACCTTCCAGGTCTGATTGACGTCAGCCCTACGCCATCAATTACAGCGAGGGCAATGCTTCTCGCAACGTCCTCGTCGCCAACTAAATTCAGGCGGTAACCGCGCCATCGACCTTTGGGCAGGAGAATCGTAGGGACTGGACCGCGCAATCATTCTCTGCTTGCCATCGCTCGATACCGCATGGGCGCTACGCACCGATAGAACCAGCCACATGGCAAACATTACGCCAAGCCCGGAGCGAATTTCGCCTCGCTTTCCACTGCATGATACCCCAAATTCGGCATTTGCGCGGAGATGGATTCCGTTGCCTAATGCTCGGCGCGAACCGACGCCTCACCGATACGGCGCATCGATCTCCAGATTCTTCGCGATCTCGCGCTCCCAGCGGTCGCCGTTCGCGAGCAGCTTGTTCTTGTCGTAGAAGAGCTCCTCGCGCGTTTCGGTCGCGTATTCGAAGTTCGGGCCTTCGACGATCGCGTCCACGGGGCAAGCTTCCTGACAGAAGCCGCAATAGATGCACTTCGTCATGTCGATGTCGTAACGCGTCGTTCTGCGCGAGCCGTCCTCGCGCGGTTCGGCTTCGATCGTGATCGCCTGCGCCGGGCAGATCGCCTCGCAGAGCTTGCAGGCGATGCAGCGTTCTTCTCCGTTCGGATAGCGGCGGAGCGCATGCTCGCCGCGAAAACGCGGCGACAGCGGCCCCTTCTCGAAGGGATAATTGATCGTCGCCTTGGGGCGGAAATAATACTTCATCGCGAGGAAGAACGCGCCGACGAAGTCTTTCAGCATGAGGCCGTTCAGCGCCTGAACGATGCGGGACATTGCTCTACGATCTCCAGCTCTGGAAGTAGTCCTCGACCTGCGGGATCGCGAGCATGACGCCGGCGACCACGATCACCCAGCCAAGCGACAGCGGGAGGAAAATTTTCCAGCCGATCCGCATCAGCTGGTCATAGCGATAGCGCGGCACGATCGCCTTCACCATCGCGAACATGAAGAAGAAGAAGAACGTCTTCAGCATGAACCAGAAGACGGGAATGCCCTCCAGCCACGGCGCCCACGCCGCCGGGATCGGCGAATGCCAGCCGCCGAAGAAGAGGAGCGTCAGCATCGCGCACATGAGGACGATATTGGCGAGTTCGCCGATCATGAACATCAGGAACAGGGTCGAGGAATATTCGACCTGATAACCGGCGACGAGTTCGGATTCGGCTTCCGGCAAATCGAAGGGCGGCCGGTTCGTCTCGGCGAGCGCCGAGATGAAGAAGACGACGAACATCGGGAAGAGCGGAATGAAATTCCAGTTCCAGAAGCCGCCGCCCGCGCGCGCCTGCGAATTCACGATGTCCGAGAGGTTGAGCGAGCCGACGAGCAAGAGGACCGTGATGATGACGAAGCCGATCGAGACCTCGTAAGAGACCATCTGCGCCGCTGAACGCAGCGCGCCGAGGAACCCGTATTTCGAGTTCGACGCCCAGCCGCCGATGATGATCCCGTAAACGCCGAGCGAGGAGATCGCGAAGAGATAAAGAATGCCGACATTGATGTCGGCGCCGACCATGCCCGGCCCGACCGGAATGACCGCCCAGCTGACCAGCGCCAGAACAAACGTGATGATCGGCGCAAGGAGGAACAGCGCCTTGTTCGCCCCCGCCGGAATGACGATTTCCTTGAAGACGAATTTGAAGAGGTCGGCGAAGGACTGAAGGATTCCGAACGGCCCGACGACGTTCGGACCCTTCCTCATCTGCACCGCCGCCCAGACCTTGCGGTCGAAATACATCAGGAACGCCTGCGCGAGGAGCAGCGCGACGACAAGCGCCAGCGCCTGCAAGGTCGTCGGGATAAGCCACCAGAGCCAGCCCTGATCGGTCGGCCGCGAGGTCAGAAAGGTCCAGATCTGTTCCATGCGGCCCGCGTCTTAAGGCGGTTGCCCCCTCGAGGGAAGGCGCGGGGCGTCGGTTCCCGCTATAGATGGCGCCATGAAAATCCGACTGAAACGCGTTTACGAGGAGCCGGCGGCGTCCGACGGCTTCCGGATTCTGGTCGAGCGGCTCTGGCCGCGCGGGTTGACGAAGGAGGCGGCGGTCATCGACCAGTGGATGAAAGAGGTCTCGCCCTCCCCCGGTCTTCGTCAATGGTATGGCCACGATCCCGAAAAATGGCCGGAATTCCAGCGTCGTTACCGCGCCGAGCTTGAGGCGAACAAGGCCGCCGTCGCCGCCTTGCGCGCGCAATGCGCGGGAGGCGCGGTCACCTTTGTCTACGCGGCGAAAGATGAAGAACGAAACAGCGCCGCCTTGCTGAAGGCGTTCCTGGAGCGAGGCCATTAGTCAAAAAAATGCCTCCCGGATCGCTCCGGGAGGCTGAGACGCCGCCTCTGGGGAGAGATAGCGACGGCGTGTCATTTCGTGCATCCGCCTTTGGCGGCGGAAACGTGATCACATCACTAGCCCAGGTCGGCGGGGATGACTGTCGCCGGAATGACAATCCGGATCCAATGCAGTGCCGACTCTTTCACGAGCAGCGGCGCCGAGTTCTAATCCCTGGCCGCAGCGTCGCCAGCCTGTGCAATGAATTCCTTGAGCCTTCGCCGGTCTGTAATGGCGATAGAGCCGTAGCTGATGCGGATGGCCCCGCACTTTTGAAGATCGCCCAGCGCCCGATTGATGGCCTGACGCGATGCACCGACCATAAGAGCGAGTTCGCCTTGCGAGATTCGCACGTCGATCTCGTCGTTTGTCGCGCTCGGCGTTTCGAAGGACAGCCAGTAGAGGCGCGACGCGACCCGCATGGGAAGGTCAAAGGTCGTCGCCTCCTCGATGAATTGCATCGCCATCCGCAGCGCAGAAGCAAGGTGCACTACGAGGGCCTCGTCAATTGCTCGATATTTGGCGCGCAGGCGCGGAAGTTTTTCGATCGGCAGGAATTCGAAATCGCAATCCGTCACCGTCTGCGAGAACAGCATGCGCGGCTTGCCGTCGATCGCGGCGAGGTCGCCGACGGTTTCGACCGGGTCGCAGATCTTCGCGACATGCTCCCTTCCTGACGCCGTCAGAAAAAACTGGCGAACGCGCCCCTGTTTGAGGCGATAAACGCCAGTCGCCGGAGCATTGCGTTCGTAGAGCATCGTGCCTGCAGGCATCGCCACTTTTACGGTCTCGGCGAGCAGCGCCGTTCGCACGTCTTCCGGAAGGCAACCGACCCAGTCGAACTCTTGTGCGCGCGCCATACTGCATCAGGTGAATCGAAGCCGACCGACAGTAGCATGCCTGCACGCTGATACAATCCCGACGTGCGCCGGTGTCGCAGGACAAATCGCTAGGACGCGGCCTTTGGCGGCGGAGCAATTTTTTCGAGCATGCCGCGCGCGATTTCGCGTCCGGTGAGCACGACCGAGGATGCGCCGAGCGATTTGAGATGTTCGTCTTCGGGGTCGGTCTGCGCGCGAACGATGATCCGCAGCGCCGGATTGAGCGCGCGAGCCTTTTCGACGATGGCGCCGGCGTCGAAAGAATTCGGGATCGCGATCAAAAGCGATCGCGCCGCCGGGGCATTTGCGAGTTCGAGCGCGTCCTGGCGCGCGCCATTCCCGTAAATCGCTTCGTACCCCGCCGTTCGAGCTTCGGCGAGGCGCACTTCGGATTCTTCAAGGATGACGAACGGCTCGCCGCTGGCGGCGAGACCTTGCGCAATGGTCCGCCCGACGCGGCCAAACCCGACAACGATCGTGTGGCCCGATTTAACGGTCGGACGCAGGTCGTCGCCGGCGCCCGCATCGTCCGCAGCGCTCACTGCCGGCGCGATCGCGTCCTCCGCAGCGCCCCGGCTCCCTGACGCACCGACGTCGGCGGCAGAGACGCCTTGCCGGCGGCGACGTTCGCCGATGCGCTCTTCGATCCGGTCAAAAACCCAGAACACGCCGGAATTCATGACGATCGAGAAAAGCGCGCCGGCGACAATCAGATCGCGGGCCATCTCAGGGAAGCAAGCCGAGGGAGCCGCCGAGGCTTGCGATAATGAACGAAAACTCACCGATCGGGCTGCGGCTCGCGGCGATGGTGAAGCCCGTTTCCAGTCTGTAGCCAAACAGCGTTGCAATCCCGACGTGGATCGCCGCGCGCGCTACGACGACGATGAACACGACGGCGCCGACCGCCAGCGGATGCTCAATGAGGATCGACGGATTGAAGAGCATTCCGACGGACACGAAAAACAGGACCGCAAAAGCGTCTCGCAGAGGGAGCGTTTCCTGCGCGGCGGTCTGCGACAATTCGCTCTCGGCGAGGATCATCCCGGCGAAGAAGGCGCCGATCGCAAGCGATACGCCGAACATTGACGCCGATCCGAGCGCCGCGCCGAGCGCGATCGCGAGAACCGCGAGCCGAAAGAGTTCGCGCGATCCTGTATGCGCGACCCAATGAAGGATCCAGGGAATGACGCGCTTGCCGACGACGAGCATCAGCGCGACGAAAGCGCCTATCTGAAGGACCGTAAAAGCGAGGAGGCCGAACAGTCCGGCCTCAGCGCCGAACAGACGAATGGCGAGCGGGTCGCGCAGCACGACCAGTTCGCCGCCTGATATGCTCGCGAAGACCGGAATCATAACGAGGGCGAGTACGGTCGCGAGGTCCTCAGCGACCGCCCATCCGATCGTCAGCCGTCCGCGCTCGGTCTCGATGAGGCGCCTGTCCTGCAGCGCCTTCAGCAGCACGACGGTCGACGCGATTGAAAGCGCGAATCCGAAGAGGAACGCCAAATCGATCGGCCATCCGAGCATTAGCCCGACCGCCGCGCCGAGCGGCGTCGTGAGCGCGATCTGGATGATGGTTCCCGGAAATCGCCAGAGCCCGCACGCTCAGGAGATCGCGCGGCGAGAATTGAAGCCCGACTCCGAACATCAAGAGGATGACGCCAAGGTCGGCGAGCTGCGCGCCGAGCGACTGGTCGGCGACGAAACCGGGCGTGTAGGGCCCGACGACGACGCCGGCGATCAGATAGCCGACGAGCGGGGGGAGCCTGAACCGGTTGGCGAGCGCTCCAAAGATAAAGGCTAGAACAAGGGCGGCGACGAGCGTCGTGATCAAAGGTGCGCCGCCGTGCATGCCCCGCCCTTCTGTTGGAGATTCAACCCGCCATTATTTCTTGTGGCGGCGTCCGGCCTCATAGGCAAGCCCGGAGCCTGATCGTTTGCAGACTTCTCTGCGATCACCTTCCAGCGTGGGGCGATTAAGCCAAAGCGCGCCGCCGAAATCCGGCGACGCGCAATTTCGCTTACTTCACGCTGATCCGGCCCAGGGGGCTCGATTGCGATTTCGACACGTTCGTCGGCGACCCGGAAATTTCGATCTTCCCGATGCCGGCGATTTCGGCGTCCACGGATTCCGTCGCATAGACCTTCGCTTCGCCGACGCCGGAAACTTCGACAATCACCGTGCGGCACTCGAGCCCTTCGGCGTCAAGCTCGCCGACGCCGGAGACATCCGCGTCGAGCGCGCCGCAGGTTCCCGAAAGCTTCAACTCGCCGACGCCTGAAATGTCGGCGTCGAACACTTCCGCATTGACGCCCTTGATCTCGCCATCAACGACGCCGGCGATATCGACCGCGTTCAGCGCCGGCATCGAGATCGTCGCTGTAATTCCGTGTTTGACGAATTTGCGTTTGCCGCTTTCGTCGCGCTCATGCGTGTCGAGCACAAGCTCGCCGTCCCGGACTTCCGCTGTCGTACGGGCAAGGTCTGCTTCCTTGCCTGACAGCGTTACGGAATAGGCGTCGCCGCCGACCGTCACATCGAGTTCGAAAATGCCCGCGACTTCGATACGATCAAAATCGGCCGCCTCGACCGTTTTCGTCACATCCTCGCCCCTGTCGCGCGACCCGATATCGCTGATGTCGCCCCACGCGACCTTGAGCGCCGTCGCCGCAATGGCGCCGGCGATGACCAATCCGACGATGAACCCCAGAAACAGTTTCATTTTCTTTCTCCCAGCTTCGCCCCAATACCATTTTATGGCCGATATCAGTGGACGGCGATCTCCGAGAAGAAGCCGCCCCGCTTGTCGACGGTTTTCGGAGAACCGTAGATGTTGATCTCACCCATACCCGACACTTCCGCTCTCGCCGTCTCGCGCGCGAAGACGGACGCCTCGCCCATGCCTGACAGCGCGACATCGGCGACAGCGCATTTAAGGCTCTTGGCGTCCAGTTCACCGACACCCGAGACGCGCGCTTCGAGATTGCCGCAGCGTCCTTCGATCGTCACTTCGCCGACGCCCGAAAGATTGATCCGGAAGGCGCCGGCATCGACGCCGCGAATGTCCGCATCCGTGACGCCCGACACCGACAGCCGTTCGAGCGCGGGCATGGTGACGACGGCGCGAAGCCCGTTGCGGTCGCCATGCTGTTTGACGCCGCGCAGACGTTTCTTCGTTGCGAGCAAAAGGGAGCCGTTTTTGACGCTCGCTTCCGCGCGCGACATTTCTTCAGATGGCCCGGAAAGTTCGATCGCGTAATCTTCGCCGACCGAAACGTCGAGTTCATAGGCGCCGCTGATTTCGATCGCGGTGAAATCCTTGAGATCGATCGTGCGCGACTCGATCCCGCCGGCGCTGGCGTTCGTCGCCGCGCCAACGAGAACCGCCAGAACCAACGCAATCCGCATCCAGAAACTCCAACAAGGGCCGACGGAGACATTTCCGCTGGTCCCTTGGTAGCGGCCCGATCCCGGCGTTGAAATCCGCCCTGGCGCTGGAGGCGGTCGGATCGGCGAAATCGTCGCGCCCCTGTAATTGATAATCACTTGCAAATGAAAAAATGCCCTGCTACCGAGGCTCAGTTGCGAATGGTTCTTAACTAGAGAGTCGAAGATGGGGATGACCGGAAAAAGCGCGACGATTGGCTTGCTGGCGGGATCGGCCCTTTCCCTGGGGGCGACGTCTCTGCGTGCTGAAGACAGCCTTGATATGAAGCTCGCCATGATCGCCGACCAGGTCGTCGTCACTGGCGAGCGCGTCGAATATGCAAGCGAGCATACGGCGAGCGCGA
The DNA here is from genome assembly GCA_963765165.1 of uncultured Alphaproteobacteria bacterium. Taxonomy (GTDB): domain Bacteria; phylum Pseudomonadota; class Alphaproteobacteria; order Caulobacterales; family Parvularculaceae; genus Amphiplicatus. Next base: position 223,974 of record CAVXVQ010000002.1, read on the forward strand.
CCAAGACCGACACCCTCCTCGTCGACATTCCCCAGTCGATTTCACTCATCACCCGCGATCTCATCGACGATCAGATGATGCGCTCGATGGCGGACGTCGTGCGCTACGTGCCGGGCGTCTCGATGGGCCAGGGCGAGGGCCACCGCGATGCGCCGACCCTGCGCGGCAACTCCTCGACCGCAGATTTCTATGTCGATGGCGTTCGTGACGACGTTCAATATTACCGCGATCTCTACAACGCCGAGCGAATCGAAATTCTCAAAGGCCCGAACGCGATGATCTTCGGACGCGGCGGCGCCGGCGGCGTCATCAACCGCGTAACGAAGACGGCGGGTTTCGAGCCGGTGCAGGCGCTGACCCTTCAAGGCGGCTCGTTTGGTTTTGCGCGCGGCGCGATCGACGCCGGCGTCGCGTTTTCCGACTCGGCGGCCGGGCGGCTCAACGCCTTTTATGAGAATTCCGACAGCTACCGCGATTTCACCGGCATTGAGCGTTTCGGAATTAACCCGACTTTGCGCTTCACGCCGACGGGCGCGACGTCGGTCGACGTGACCTATGAGTATGTCAGCGACCAGCGCACCGTCGATCGCGGCGTGCCGTCTGAAAACGGCCTCCCCTATGCTGGCGACCGTCGCGCCTATTTCGGTAATCCGGACGCTTCCTTCAGCGACGTCGACGTTCACGCCGGCGACTTCGCCGTTTCACACGACTTCAGCGATGCGCTGACCCTTCGCAATCACATGCGTATCGCGGACTACGACAAATATTATCAGAACGTGCATGCAAATTCGCCAGTCGCGGCGAATGGCGATGTCGCGCTGCAGGCGTATTTCAGCGGCGCGCATCGCCAGAATTTCTTCAATCAGACCGACCTCATCTGGAAAGCGCAGATGGGATCGATCGCCCACACCATCCTGATCGGCGGCGAGGTCGGCGTGCAGGACACGGATAACCTTCGATCGGCGAACAACAATGCGGCGGGCATCGTCAACGTCGCGGCGCCGACAACCTACGCTCCCGCAATTTTCCTCGGTCTGCAGAACGACAACCACGTCGATTTATCGACGGCGTCCGCCTATATTCAGGACCAGATCGACGTCGCCTCATGGCTGCAACTGATCGCTGGCGTCCGTTACGATCGCTTCGATCTCGAGTTTTCCGACAATCTGACGCCAACCGATCTTGAACGCGTCGACGCCGAATGGAGCCCGCGCGGCGGCGTCATCGTGAAGCCGACGGCGAGTTCTTCACTTTACGCGAGCTATTCGAAATCCTTCCTGCCGCAATCCGGCGACCAGTTCGGATCGCTATCGCCGACAACGGCGGCGCTTGAGCCCGAAACATTCGAGAACATCGAAGCCGGCGTCAAATGGGAGCCGCGCGCGGGCCTGACGCTTTCGGCGGCGGTTTACCGTCTCGACCGCGAAAACACGCGCGCGATTGATCCGCTGACGAGCCAGACGGTTTTGACCGGCGCGCAGCGAAGCAAAGGGTTCGAACTCTCGCTCGCCGGATCAATGACCGATCGCTGGGAAATTCTCGCCGGCTACACGCTGCAGGACGCGGAAATCACCCGCGATACGGCGGCCGCCGCGGCAGGCAGTGAAGTTCCGCTGGCGCCGAGGCACGCCTTCGCGATCTGGAACGCCTACACCTTCACCGACCATTGGCGCGGCAGCGTCGGCGTCATCCACCAGACCGATCAATTCGCGTCGATATCGAACGCCGTCACCCTTCCCGGATTCACGCGCGTCGACGCCGCGATCTACTACACGCTGAACGAGCGGTTCGAGGCGCAGCTGAATGTCGAGAACCTGTTCGACGAGACCTATTTCGGCACGGCGCATAATGACAACAACATCACGCCGGGAAGCCCGCGCGCATTTCGCGTGTCGCTGACCGGGCGTTTATAAGAAGGAAAGCGGCTTAGGCTGCTTTCTTCGCGGCGATCACTTCGAGCGCCAACTCGTCGGCGATTTCACCGGTCGGTCGCCCGCTCTGCACTGAGCGTTCGAAAATGCCCGTCAGCGTATCGCCAATTCGGTCGATGCGGGCGTTAAGATCGCGCTCGTTCCATTGGCCGAGGATTTCCATACCGACCGAGATGACGCCGGCGGCGTTGATGACGTAGTCCGGCGCGTAGAGTACGCCGCGATCGAATAGCGCCCGGTCCATGTCCGGCGTCGCGAGCTGGTTGTTCGCGGCGCCAGCGACGATCCTCGCCTTGAGCCGTCCGATCGAATCCTTGTTGATCGCGCCGCCAAGAGCGCAGGGGCTGAAGATGTCGACATCGGCCGCGATGCAGTCGGCGGGCGCAACCGCCACGGCGCCAAAGCGCCTGACGGCTTCCGCGACCGCCGCCTCGTTGACGTCCGCGACGGTCAGTTTTGCGCCTTCCTCGTGGAGAAGGTCGGCGAGCGCCATGCCGACGGCGCCGACGCCGAGGACCGATACGCTGAGATCTTTTAATGACGTGCGTCCGAGCTTGTGCGTCGCCGCCGCCTGGATTCCGCGCCAGACGCCGCGGGCCGTGAATGGCGACGGGTTGCCGCCTACGCCCTTTTGCGCGACGCCTGCTGCGTATTTCGTCACTTCGCGAACGATTTCGAGATCGTGCTCGGTGACGCCTGAATCTTCCGCCGTGTAATAAAGGCCGTCGAGGCTCGCGACGGCACGCCCGAAGGCGCGCATCAAAGCGGCTGTCTTCTGCGTTTTCGGATCTGCGATGATGACGCCCTTGCCGCCGCCGAAGGGAATGCCGCCGAGCGCATTCTTGAACGTCATGCCGCGCGACAGGCGCTTCACGTCGTCGAGCGCCGCGTCGAACGATTCATAGGCGCGAATGCGGCACCCGCCGCAAGCCGGTCCGAGCGTCGCATCATGAACCGCAATGATCGCATCAAGGCCGCTCGCCGCGTCCGTGAAATGGACAACCTTGCGCCAGCCATCGACGGCGATTTCTTCAGCGATCATGTCTCCTCCGTCGAGTTTTTTTTGCGCGGCGATTCTTCGCCGTCGGCGCACGACACTAAGGCGATTGGAAAGGCCGTTTTCTCCAATTCGGGGCCCGCTTCGCTTGACACTTAGCAGATGCTGCTAAATAAGCAGCGCTTTCTGGCGCGAAGCCGGCAGCTTGGGAACCAGCTTTCCATGAAGCTCGACCAAATCGACCATAGCATCCTCCGCCATCTTCAGGAGGACGCGAGGATGACGAACGCCGAGCTCGCCGAGAAAGTTGGCCTCTCGCCGACGCCTTGCCTGCGCCGACTGCGGCGGCTCGAAACCGAAGGCGTCATCAAGGGATATCACGCGGAACTCAACCGCGAGACGCTCGGCGTCAACGTCACCGTCATCATTCTCGTCAAGCTCGAGCGGGAGGACGACCAGACGCTGCGCGAGTTTGAGGCGCAGATCAAAAAGCGCCCCGAGGTGATGGAGTGCTATCTCGTGACCGGGAAGTTCGATTATTTCATTCGCGTGGTCATTCCGAGCCTTTCGGCTTATGAGGCCTTCCTGTCCGAAACGATCCTCCGCATGCCGAAAGTCGCGACGGTCGAGTCGAGTTTCACCTTGCGCGAAGTCGAGCGGAAAGTCGTGATGCCGCTGCCGCCGAGCGCCGGCCGCTGAGCCTCATTCGAAAGACGTTTCAGGGTGCGCGTCCCACCATGCGCCGAGATAGGCGGCGGCGGCTAGGAACAGCCGCGCTGCCGCCGGGTCTCGCGCCGCGGCGTCGAAACTGGCGAGCGTGTATTTCGCGAGATGAGCGTCGCGATGCGTCGCCGCTCTCGTCGCGAGCGCCGTTTTGATCTTCGGAATTTGATCTGCCGCCGCATGATAAACGGCGCCGGCCGCTTCAATCGGTTCGACATTGAGGTATTCGCTTGATCGAGGACGCGGCGGAGGCTCATCGGCGATCCTCGTCTTGCCGAGCGTCGCGCGAAAGCCAAGCGCATGGGTCGCGGCGATGCGCACGATCATCGTCTTGTCGCGCGATGCGTCGGCGCAGGCGAGAACGCCCTGCGGCATCGTGAGCGCATGGCTCCAGCCATAAGGCGCGTGGTCGGGATCGTCCTGCACCATCGACAAGGCGCCGATGCGCAGGATCGCGCGCGTCGCCGCCTCGACAGAAAGTCCTGCGGTTACATCGGCGAGCAGGTGTTCCGCATAGGCGTTTGCTTCGACCGCCAGCATCGTCGGCGCGATGTAGAGCGGAGGGCGAGCGAACCGTCGGCGGCGCGGCGAGGCGCGTCTTCAACTCCGCCTCCGCATCGCCGGCAAACGCTTCGCCGCGCGTGCGTTCGTGCCAGGTGATGCGCGCCTCCGCCATTCTCGCGATCTGGCGCAACGGCGCGCGCAAGAGTCCCAGCCGCTCCGCTGACGCGCGCTTCAAGGCGAGGCAGTTCAGCGAGAAGGATCGGCGCATGCGCCGCTGCGCCGAGCATCGGCGTCACCTCATCGACGAGAGCGCCCCGAAGATCGAGCACGGACGCGCGCGGCGCGAGATAGAGGAGCACCGCGTCAACGTCATCCGCGTCGCCTTCGCGCAAGGCCGCGATCAAGGCGCGTAGAGCGGCGCGCTGATCGGCATAATTCTTCGGCGTGGTTTCGACTTCATCCCCTTGCCGGGCGTATTCGGCGGCGATTGCGGCGATGCGCCGCCGCGCCTGATCGCGCGCGCCGGGCGCGACCATCGGCAAAAGGCCCGCGCGCGCCGCAAGCTCCAGCGGCGCATGGGTCAGGAACGACGAATCGGCCTCGTGTTTTGGCGCCGCGATCGCCTCTGCGGCGGCGTCGACGAGCGCCGCGTCGCTCAAGGCTGAAACAGGGCTTCTCGCCCACTCATCGCCCGCCTGCGGCGCATCCGCGACCGTCGGGGGCAGGTCCCTCAAAAGGCCTGCTGCGTGTTGCATGCGCGATTTATGCAAGTTAAAGTTAGCTTTAAGTCAAGCAATAAAAATGCGGGTGGAAATCCGCATCGGAACCCGGCGAAGGCCCACCTCATGAAAAGCCCTATGATCTCTATCGGCGACCTCGCGCGGCGCGCCGGCGTCGCGGCGAGCGCGCTCCGCTTTTACGAGGCAGAAGGGTTGATCGCGTCGGCGCGGAGCGCGGGCGGACGGCGCTATTATCCGCGCAGCGAAATGCGCCGCGTCGCCTTCATCCGCGCGGCGCAAGCGGTCGGGCTCACGCTCGACGACATCAGGAACGCCCTCGCCGCCCTCCCCGACAAGCGCACGCCAACGAAGGAGGATTGGGAGCGGTTATCGAAAAGCTGGCGCCCTCTCCTCGACGAGCGCATCGCGGCGTTGACGCGGCTGCGCGATACGCTGACAAACTGCATCGGCTGCGGCTGTCTCTCGCTGAAATCCTGCGCGCTCTATAATCCCGGCGACGCCGCGCGCGCGAACGGCGCGGGGGCGAGGTATCTGATGGGGGATGAGGCGCGGAAGGTGATGAAAGCGGCGAAGAAGTCTCAGCGCTGAAAATCGTAGAACGCGCCCATGTTGAGGATCTGCGTTAACGCGTCGATCGCTGCGAGCGCTTCCACCATGAAGGCGGGATCCTTGAGATCGTCGGGCGACAGGCGGTCGCGATAATGCTTTTTCGCCCACGCCTCAAGCGCGTCGAATTTCGCGTCGTCGAGCATGAAACTCTGATTGGTCGCCGCCAGTTCTCCATCCGACAGCACAACGCGCAGGCGCAAACAGGCAGGGCCACCGCCATTTCGCATCGACTCGCGCACATCCATGAAGATCGCGCGGTTGATCGGGTTGTTCTTAGACAAAGTCTCATCAATGAAACCTTTGACGCGCGGGTTTTCTTCCGACTCTTTCGGCAGGATTAGCGCCATCTCGCCGCCCGGCAGCGACAATAGCTGCGAGTTGAAGAGATAGGACGTGATAGCGTCTTCGAGGCTCACTTGCGACGCAGGCGCCTCGACAATTTCGACGAAAGGCGCGGCCTTGCGGATCGCCGAAACGGCGCCGGCGCGGTCTTCAAAGCTTTGTTCATGAAGGAATAGCGCCGTACCGTTCGCGACGCCGACGACGTCGTTATGAAAGGCCCCGGCGTCTAGCGTGGCTTTCGACTGCTGCACGAAGACTGTTTTCGTAGGATCCAGCTGATGGCTGCGAGCGACGGCCTCGCTCGCGCGCAGCTTTTGGCGCGCAGGGAACTTGTCGCCGTCGATCCCGTAAACAAAAAGATGAACGCCCTTGTCGCCATGGTTCGGCGCAAGGCGGCCATGGTTCGCCGCGCCTTCATCGCCAAAGTGAACGCCGCCGGGCAAAAGCGGGTGATGGACGAAGTGTCCTTCGCTCGCGAAGATATGTTTCAGCACGCGCGCGGTCGTATCTCCTTCGATTGCGCGATGGAAATTCGTCGCGAGATTGGCAGGCGTGAAGTGAACCTTGCCGTCAGCCGTGTCCGGCGACGGTGCGACCGTGCCCGCGTTCGCGGTCCACATCGACGACGCCGCATAGCAATTCGCGAGAATTTCCGGCGACGCGCGCGCCACTTTCTCGATGATCTGTTTGTCGGTTCCGGCAAACCCGAGCGCGCGCAGCGTTTTCAGATGCGGGCGATCCTGCGGCGGCAAAAAACCCTGATGAAGGCCAAGCGCTTTGACCGCGCGCATCTTTGCAAGGCCTTGCAGCACCGCCGCGCGCGGGTTCGAGGCGGCGCCCTTGTTCTTTTGCGAAGCGAGATTGCCGAACGACAGCCCCGCGTAATTATGCGTCGGGCCGATGAGGCCGTCGAAGTTGATTTCGTGGTGGGTCACTTCACCCCCACCTGCCCGCTCGCCATGCCAAGCAGCTTCTCGCCCTCCATGCTCGCCACCGGATACGCGCAGTAATCTGCCGCGTAATAGGCCGACGGGCGGTGATTGCCGGAATGGCCGACGCCACCGAACGGCGCGGCGGAAGATGCGCCAGTCGTCTGGCGGTTCCAGTTGACGATGCCGGCGCGTGAAAGGGCGAGAAATTTTTCCCACTTCTTCGGATCGTCGGTGAGGACGCCCGCGGAAAGGCCGAAGGCAGTCTTGTTCGCCCGCGCGATCGCGGCGTCGAAATCGGCGGCGCGATAGACAGCGAGCATCGGGCCGAAATGCTCCTCGTCCGGAATGGCGCTGGCGCCCGTAAGGTCGATGATCCCCGGCGAGACGAACGCCGATCCTTCATCCTGCACGGACAGCGCGCGGATGACTTCCCCGCCCTGCTCCGCGCGGAAGTCGAAGGCGCGTTCGAGCGCCTCCGCCGCGCGCGGCGAGATGACCGGGCCCATGAAGGGCTGCGGGTCCGCGAAGGGCTGATCGACGATGAGGCGGTCGCGATACCGGGCGAGCGCATCGATGAATTTGTCGCCTTGCGATCCCTCCGGCACGATGAGGCGGCGCGCGCAGGTGCAGCGCTGACCCGACGTCAGGAACGCCGACTGGATGACGGTCCACGCGGCGGCGTCAATATCGTCCGTATCCCACCAGATCAGCGGATTGTTGCCGCCGAGTTCGAGCGCAGTGATGATTTCGAGCCGATCGGCGAATTTCTTGTGGATGACGAGCCCGGTCTTGTAGCCGCCGGTGAAGAGAACGCCGCCCAACCCATCGGCGTCGAGCAGCGCTTCGCCTGTCTCGCGCGCGCCATGAACGAGGTTGACGACGCCATTTGGAACGCCCGCCTCCTCCATCGCCTGCACGATGAAGCCGCCGGGACCGGGGGCGAGTTCGGAGGGCTTGAAAACGACCGTGTTGCCGGCGATCAGCGCCGGCACGATGTGCCCGTTCGGGAGATGCGCCGGGAAATTGAACGGCCCAAGGACCGCCATCACGCCATGCGGCTTGTGCCGCAGCACGCCGCGCGTCGCGCCAGTCGCGGTTTCTTTCGTTCCCGTGCGTTCTTCATAAGCGCGAATCGAAATGTCGACCTTGCCGGCGACGGTCGCGCTCTCCGACTTCGTTTCCCAGAACGGCTTGCCGGTCTCCTTCGAGATCAGCGTCGCCAGTTCTTCCGCGTCGCGCTCGATGATCTCCTTGTAGCGGCGCATGATGGCGACGCGCTCTTCGAGCGGCGTCAGCGCCCAGCCGGCGAAAGCTTTTCGCGCGGCGCTGACGGCGTCCTGCACGTCGACTTTGGTCGCCGACGCGGCCTCGAATACCTGCTCGCCGGTCGAGGGGTCAAAGGACTTGATCGCCGCGCCGCGTCCGTCGCGCCATTCGCCGTTGATGAAGAGCTTGTTCATAAATCACCACGCCACGCAGCGAACGCTATCGCCGACTTTCACGTTCAGGGCCTTGGCTGTCGCTTTCGAGATGATGAGCGACTCGCCGTCGATCTGCGCTTTTTGCCGGACGCAGCGGAACGTGGAGACGGCGCCCGCCGCCATCAGAAAGGTCTCGCCGCTTTCAACTTCTCCCGTCGCAAAGACGCGTTTCGAGCGGCTCTCGCGGATCGTCCTGATCTGGCTCGTCTTCGCATCGACGAGCGGCCCGCCGTCGAAAATGTCGATGTAGTTGTCCCACTCGAAGCCTTCGGCGACCAGCATGTCATACGCCGCTTGCGCGCTTTCGTGCGCCTTGCCGATGCAGGCGCGCGCTTCCGGCGAGAGAAACACGGTGTAGACCGGATGGCGCGGCATCAGGTCCTGAATGAACTGATTGCCGCACGCGGCGTTGTGAAGATCGGCCTCCTCAAATCCCATTTCGAAAAAATTGCGGCCGACCGACTCCCAGAAGGGCTGTTCGCCGTTCGGACCGCGCCAGCCCCTCAGCTCCGCGCAGATGTGGTCGGCGATGATCTCCGGCTTTTGGGCGATGAAGAGGTAGCGCGACCGTGCGAGGAGCTTTCCCCACCCGCCCCTCCTCGCTTCCGGCGCGACGAAGAGCATCCCGACCTCGGCGCAGGCGGTGAAGTCGTGCGAGGGCATCAGCACTGTGCGCCGCGTCGTCAGCTTGAATTCTTCCGAATAATGGACTTCGTCGATCAGCTTGTAATTGATGAAGCCTTCCTTGAGGCCGATCGCGGAAAAGACGCCGGTTGTGCCCATGACACGCCCGCCGTCTTCCAGCACCATCATGTAGACCTCCCCGCCGGGTGCCGTCGCGTTGCTCGCAAAGCTCGCGACCGCGCGGTCGATGCGCTCTTTGAGGGCGTCGTCGTCGTTCGGCAGATTGGTCATGCCGCCGCCGGTCTGGCTCGCGAATTCGCGCAGCTGGTTGTAGTCCTCCGGGCGGACCGGACGGATGCAGGGCACGCTCATTGGAGTTTGGCTCCGGGATTTTGAATGTCGCCGGCGGCGACGCGAAGCAGCAAAAGCGCGGAGAGCCGCGCGCGCTCTTCGAGACTGTCGAGTTTCACGAATTCATTGGCGCTGTGAATGTCGCCGCCGCGCGCGCCAAGCGTGTCGATGACGGGAATGCCGGCGGCGGCGATGTTGTTGCCGTCGCAAACGCCGCCCGTCGCCTTCCAGCCGATGTCGAGGCCAAGCTCGACGCCGCAATCTTTCAGCGCGCGGAAAAATGCTTCCAATTGCGGCGTCATCGGTTTCGGCGGGCGGCCGAACGAGCCGTGCAAATGCGCGCCAAAGCCTTCGCGCGCATTGACGGCGGCGATCAATCGGCGCGCTTCATTCATAAACCAGTCGGCGTCGTCGCTTTTTTCGACGCGCGCGTTGAACCGGACAACGGCGTTGTCAGGAACGACATTGTTCGGGCCGCCGCCGTCCATTTTCGCGACATTGACGGTAAGACCGGCGCGCTTTCCTGACAGCGCATCGAGCGCCGTCATGAACTGCGCGGCGGCGACCACCGCGTTGCGTCCCGACGCATGATCGCGGCCGGCGTGCGTCGCCCTGCCCGTGAATATCGCCGAGAAATTGCCGCTGCCCTTGCGGGCGCCCGCGAGCGTGCCGTCCGCCATCGCCGGTTCGTAGACCATCGCGAATTGAGCGCGCTTCGCCGCCTCGAGCGAGGAGGGCCGCAGAACCGGGGGAACCGATTTCCTCGTCGGCGTTGAGAATGACCTCATAGCCGATGCGATCAGCGAAGCGCGAACGCTCGACCGCCATTAACGCATACAGCATCACGAGGATGCCGCCCTTCATGTCGGCCCCGCCGGGCGCGTTCATCGTATCGGCGTCGATCATGCGGTCCGACTGAAAGGCGTGGTCGGCGGCGAAAACCGTATCCATGTGGCCCGCCAGCAGAACGCGCACGGGCGCCTGGGGGCGCTTCACGATCCTGAGGCAATCGCCGAGCTGGCGCTCCGCGATTTCGCCCTTTGCGGTGACGAGCGATTGCGGCTGCGAGGGAAGCGTTTCGACATCGGCGCCGAGCGCGGCGAACGCCGCGCCGAGCGCTTCGTGCATTTCAGAAAGGCCCTCAAGATTTGCGGCGCCTGTGTTGATTGCGCACCACTCGCGCAGGCGGTCGGTCATCTCTCGTCGCTTGCCGTCGAGAAACGCCAAGTCCTTTGAAATATCTGTCTTTCCTGCCATTTGCGGCAAGCCTTAGCCTTGGCCGAAAGCGGCGGCAAGCGGGACAGCGAGCGGCATTCGCCATTGCCCTCAAGAATCGAACCTCCCTATAGTCGGAACCCCATGTTTCGAAAGCGACTTCCGACAAGCGGCCCATGCTCGATCTGATCGAACGGATGCTGACCGGCTGGACCGACCTGTCGCGGCGCGCGGGCGCGGCGCTTTTGGTCTTGTTCATCGTCGCAACCGCGGCGGCCGGCTGGTACGCGGCGACCAATCTCAAGGTTAACACCGATACGAGCGCCATGCTCGATCCGACGCTCGACTTCCAGGTGCGCGCGCGGGAACTCCGCGAAGCGTTTCCGGAAGTGAAGAACGACATCGCGGTAATCGTCCGGGCGCCGACGCTTGACGAGGCGGACGCCTTTGCCGCCGAACTGCGCAAGCGAGCGCTTGCAAATCCGGCGACCTTTGACGCTGTCTTTGCGCCATCGGCCGAGCCGTTCTTCCTCGAAAACGGGCTTCTCTATCTCGAAACGGACGATCTGGAGCGCCGCCTGACGCAGATGTCGAAAGCGTCCGGTCTCTTCGAGACGCTGATCAAGGCGCCGACAGCAGGGCGGTTGTTCACAACGCTCGCCGAAAACGACGAACTTTCCGAACGATCGGACCTTGGCCGCGATACGCTCGCAAAGATTTACGCCGAGATGGCGGATGTCGTTGAAGCCAGCGCAAAGGACGAGACGCGGCCGTTTTCGTGGATGGGCGCACTTGCGACCGACGAGGCGCCCGACAGCCGGCCATGTTCGCATGGTCTACGTCACGCCGAAACTCGACTTCACGCGCCTTCAGCCGGCAAAGCCCGCTCTCGTCGAGCTGAGAAGGGAAATCGGCGATATCGAGAAATCCTTCGACGGCCGCGTCGAGACGTTCATCACCGGCGACCCGGCGCTGCGCGCCGACGAACTCGCCGCAGTGACGACCGGCATCGAAATTTCATTCCTCATTTCCTTTTTGGCGGTCGCCGCCTTGCTGATGATCTGTTTCCGCTCGGCGTTTTTATCGATCGTTACCAGTTTCTCCCTCGTCATCACGATCATCTTCACAGCAGCCTTCGCCGCAGCGACGATCGGCGAACTTAATCTCGTTTCAGTCGCATTCACCGTCCTTCTTGTCGGTCTCGGCATCGATTACGCGATCCACCTTCTTCTGCATTTCCAGGAGCGACGCAGCAGCGATCAGCCATTGCCTTTGGCTCTCAAAGGCGCCGTTCACGACGTCGGCGCCGGACTGGTGCTTGCAACATTGACGACGATGCTCGGCTTCTTCGCGTTCATCCCGACAGCGTTTCGGGGCATTGCTCAGCTTGGAATCATCGCCGGCGTCGGGGTGCTCGTCGCGCTTTTCGTCACTCTTACATTCATTCCCGCAGCGCTCGGCGCCATGGGCGGCGAAGGCCGGACATTCAAAAAGCGTCAGGCGCGGCGGGGGCTGCTCGACTTCCTCTCTGTGCCGCTTGCGATCGCGACCATCGGGGCCGGCGTCTTCGCGCTGTTCCTGCTGCCGCAATCCAGGTTTGACGCCGATCCCATGAGTCTTCGCGATCCGAATTCGCCGTCCGTCGCCGGCTTCAACCTGCTGTTCGCCGACAAGGACACGATCCCCTACCGATTGACGCTCGTCGCCGCGAGCGAAGGGGAAGCCGCCGCTGCAGCGACGAAGGCGCGCGCCATCGACCTTGTGGGCGGCGTGCGCGCTCTACCCGATTTCATTCCTGACAATCAGGAAGACAAGCTCGACCTTGTCGATTACGCGTCGGGTCCGCTCGTTTTCGCTCTTGACGCCGTCGAGGACAAGAACGCCTCGCCGTCCGCCGCCGACGGCGCCGCGAAACTGAAAGCCCGCCTTGAAACCGCCTACGCTGAGGACACGTCCGCGCGTCGAACTCGCTGACGCGCTTGGCGCGATCGCCGGAAATGAAGCAGCGCTCTCGAAAACCGAGGCGAATATTTTTGCGTACTGGCCGGCGCTCGTTGACCGGTTGAGGGGGCAGTTCAATGTCAACTTCATCGACATCGACGCGCTGCCGGGCAATTTGAAGCGTCGCTATCTCTCAGCCGATGGAAAATGGCGTGTCGACATTCTGCCGAAAGAGGACGTTCGCGATCCGGCGAAACTGAAACAGTTCGTGCGCGCTGTCGAAGCGGAATTTCCGACAATTTCCGGCGGCGCCATCCAGACGCAAAAAGCGGGCGAAGTGATTTCGGGATCGATGCTGCAGGCTTCCGCAATCGCGTTCGGCGTCATCGGGCTGTTCCTGCTCGTTTTACTGCGCCGCCTTGATGAAGTTTTGCTGATGCTCTTCCCGCTCGCGCTCGCCGCCGTTCTGACCGCCGCAGCGGGCGTCCTGCTCGATATTCCGTTCAACTATGCAAACGTCATCGTCCTGCCGCTCCTTCTCGGCATCGGCATCGACAGCGGCATTCACCTTGTCATGCGGCGCCGTCACATCGACCACGACAAGGATACCGTTTTTGGCGCCTCGACGCCGCGCGCCGTGCTCTTTTCAGCGCTGACGACCATCGCTTCCTTTGGCAGCCTGATGTTGTCGCCGCACCGGGGCACCGCCAGCATGGGCGAACTCTTGTCGATCGCCATCGGCTTCACCCTCTTGTGCACGCTGATCGTGCTCCCGGTCACGTTCCGCCTGTTTGAAGGCAAGAAACTCGGTTAAAGTGCCGGAAATCACGGGAATTTGTCGCTAGAGCGCTCTATTCCCGCCGCAATTCGTTTCTATGTCGCGTCGGACAAACGCCGTCGCGCCGGATGAAGGAACCTGTGATGAAGAAGACCGTCGCCGCTTTCGCCGCAAGCTTCATCGCGCTCGCAGTCGCCGCGCCTCTCCAGGCCGAGGAAACGACGCCGGCCGCCGAACAAGCAGGCGCATCGATTGACGACGCGGTCGCCTTCGCCAAGGGCCTCACCGACAAGGCGACGGCGGCGCTGACATCGGACAAGACCGAGGCCGAGCAGCTCAAGGATTTTCAGGCCGTCCTCGGCGAGGGCCTTGCCCTCGACGTCATCGGCAAGTTCATGATCGGCGACATCAGGAAATCGATGACCGAGGCGCAGATCGCGCGCTATGACGCGGCGTTCTCGCCTTATCTCACACGCCTTTACGCCGACCAGTTCGCGGACATCGTCGGCCGGCCGCTCGAGGTCATCGACGCCAAGGCGCTCGGCGCGCGCGACGTCATCGTCCGCACGCAGTTCACCCGCAGGGACGGTCCGCCGATCAATGTCGACTGGCGCGTGAGGAAACTTCGCACCGGCGAGCAAAAAGCTATCGACATCATCGTCGGCGGCGTTTCGATCATGCTGGTGAAGCGCGAAGAGTTCTCCGCGTTCATCGCCCAGAACAGTATCGACGCTCTGATCGCACGGATTGAAAAGGAAGGCGCGGCGTAAACGCCGAACGCCTCGCTTTGATGTTTGCGCGGATTAGCGCGCCGGGTGTTTGATTTGCAACAGCACACTCTTTAATCGCGGACTTGTTCCGGCGATCCATGCGGCGTGGATGCCCGGGGCAAGCCCGGGCGTGACAATGCAAGTTTTGAGTATTTGTCGCTCGACGCGCTAGCGCAACTCGCGCAGGCCTGGCCGCAATTTGCTGAAATCTTGCGGCGGCAGGAAATCCTGATTCTGCGGGAAGCGGCGCAGCGGCCGCCGGTTGTGGCAGGCCAGATGACGTCAGCGCCGGTTCCGGCCTTGCAAGATCGCCCTGATCGAACAGCGGTTCCAGCCCTGCGCCAAGCACAGGCTCGGCCCGCATTTTCTTGTCTTTTTTCGGTTTCGGCGCCTTCAGCTTTTTCGTCGGCTTTTCGGTCACGCCGAGCGCCGGAGGACCCAATGCTTCGTCGCCGAATTTCGCTTCGGACACGGCGGCGAAGTCGCCAGCGAGCGACTTGTAGTCGCGGCTGATGCGCGTTGCGCGGCCGAAATTGAACCCGGCGAGATAGGACGCAAGCCATGGCGCAAAGCGCGCGGCGACGTCAAAGAACCGATCGTCGATCGCCTTCACCTGTTCATCGAGATTGAGGCCGAGGAAATAGTCGGTCGCCATCGCGACGGTGAACAGAACAAGCAGGGAATGCGCGTAGGTGAAATGAACGCCGCGCGCGATAAGCTTTCCGCCAAAACTGAAAGCGCCGCCGTGATGGCGCCGATCATAGCGCCAGAGCCCGACGAAGAGCCCGATGACCGGCATGACGACCAGATAGGCGAGCATCGTCAACGGCAGCTGGACGCCAAGGACCGGCGCCACGCGATAATACGGGTCGTCGTGCACGACGATCGCCCACAGCGCCGTCATGCCAGCGAAAATAAGCCCGCTCGCCGCATAGCCGCTTGCCGGCTCGCCATGCCGGACTTCCTCGACCCTCGGACTTCCCATCGATCGAATTCCCAATCCCCGACGCCAATCCTACCGCCAGGAACGGCCCAAAACAAAACGGCGCCCCGCCCGTTTCCGGAGGAGCGCCGAATTCAACCCTTAGGGGTCAATCCCTTAGCGGGCGACCTTCAGGTTCGACGCCGAAGCCTTGCCGCGGTCCGTCGCGAGGTCAAAGGAAACCTTCTGACCTTCATTGAGGCCAGTAAGGCCGGCTTGCTGGACTGCCGTCACGTGCACGAACACGTCCTTCCCGCCATCGTCCGGCTGGATGAAACCAAAGCCCTTGGTCGCGTTGAACCATTTCACTGTGCCTGTCGCCATGCTGATCTCCTGATCTATTGGCCTGGATCTGCGATCCGGGCCGGCGGTCAAATAGCGTTTCGCGGAAGGCGAAACGCGGGTTAAGCGGACCGTCTAGTTCGGGAGGCAATTCAGAAAGCGAGGCTAGGCCGGGACAGGTTGCGGGTGGAAGGCAATGTTCTGCTCAGGCTAGGCGTTGTCGAATTCGGCCCAAATTATCTGGTCACGGGCAGTCAAATAAGGGCCAATTGGCTCGCGCGCAAGATTAAGATGAGACGCGGCGCCAAAAGGGCGGGACGGGATGCGGATTGCGGTCTTCGGAACAGGACGGGTCGGGACGAGTTTCGCGCACTATGCGCGCCATCTCGGAGCCGACGTCGCGCCGATCAGCCATGAGCAAGCGGACAAGCACGTCTCGGCCGTCAGCGCAATTCTGGCGACGGTCGACATTGTAGCGGCAGCGATCCCGGATGGCGTCCTCGCATCATGGTTCTCGGCGTGGAAACCAGCCATCGGCGAGCGACCGGCGATCCATTTTTCGGGCGCGCTAACGATCCCCGGCATGCGCGGCTACCACTTTCTCTACTCGTTTCCGAAAACGCCGCTGCCCGCTGACACGATGGCAAAGATCGCCATTGCGCGAGACGCGGGATCCGCGCCTTTTGCGGCAATCTTTCCGGGGGCGACCAATCCTGAATTTGAAGTGAAGGCCGAGGACCGCGCTTTCTATCATGCGCTCGCCGTGATTTCCGGAAACTTCGCCGCGCATGTCTGGAACGAAACGGCGCGCGCTTTTGCAACGCGTTTCCCGGCGGCGCCGCAAGCCGCTCTTGCGTTTTACCTCGCCGGCGTCGTCGACCGTTTCCGCGAGAATCCGCAGAACTCAATGACGGGTCCGATCGCCCGGCGGGACCCGGCGACGGTCGCTGCGAACCTGGCCGCTCTTGAGGCCGACCCAAGGCTCGGCGCCCTTTATCGGAGCTTCCTTGAGAGCGCTTGGCCTGATTATCAGACAGGCCCGGCGCAGGGGGATTAAGGGCCTTAAAACCCGGCCTTCAGCGCCTTGCCTCGCCATAGCCTTTCCTCTATAGACCCCCGCTCAATCACGAACGAGCCGCGCTGCGCCGGGGTGAAATCGCCTCACCGGAGCCGCGGCTTCTTTGCATAAGGGGCCCGTCATGGCCGAGACCGACGTTTTCTATTGCGAAGTCCGCGAGCGGACCGGCACCGGCGGCGCTCGCGATGCGCGTCGCAACGGCTGGATCCCCGGCGTCCTTTACGGCGGCGACACGGGCCCGGTCGCGATCCGCCTCAAGCGCAAGGAAGTCCTCACCGCCTATGCGGCGGGCCGCATGCGCTCGCACCTCGCCAAGATCGACGTCCCGGGTCAGGACTATCTCCAGCCTGTCCTCGCCCGCCAGGTGCAGGTCAATCCGGTGACGGATCTTCCGATCCACGTCGACATGATGCGCGTTGACGAAAACACCCGCATCGACGTCGCGATCACCGTGCGCTTCCTCAACGAGGACAAGTCGCCCGGCATCAAGCGCGGCGGCGTGTTGAACATCGTCCGCCACGAGGTTGAAGTTTATGCGCCAGCGACGGCGATCCCGGAATATCTCGAAGCGGATGTCGACGGCCTCGACATCGGCGACGCGATCAAGATCTCCGCGATCAAGCTTCCCGAAGGCGTGACGCCGGTCATCAAGGACCGCGACTTTACGATCGCGACGATCGCCGCGCCGTCGGCGCTGAGGTCGGAAGAAGAAGAGAAGGCCGCGGAAGCCGCCTCGGCTGAAGTTCCGGCGATTGCGCAAAAAGCGCCTGACGCAGAGGCCGCAAAAGTGGGCGACGCAAAGGGCGGCGACAAGGGCGGGAAAAAGGCCTAAGTCCGCCCGCGGTCGATTTCTCGCGTCCGCCGAAAGATTGAGCGATGCTGCTTCTCGTTGGCCTCGGCAATCCCGGCGAAAAATACAGGCGCCACCGGCACAATGTTGGCTACATGGCCGTCGACGCCATCGCCGATGCGCATGGCTTCGGCTCATCACGCAAGAAGTTCCAGGGCGAAATTCGCGAGGGCGAGCTTGGCGGCGCCAAGGCGGTCGCCTTGAAACCATCGACGTACATGAACAATTCAGGACTTTCTGTCGGCGCGGCAATGCGCTTTCACAAGATGACGCCCGCCGAAATCGTCGTCTTTCACGACGAGCTCGATCTCGCCGCCGGCAAGATCAAGGCGAAACTTGGCGGCGGCAATGCGGGTCATAACGGGCTTCGCTCGATCGACGAGCATATCGGGAACGACTTTCGGCGCGTGCGCATCGGCATCGGCCATCCGGGCGACAAGACGCGTGTGACCGGTCACGTGCTCGGCGATTTCGCGAAAGCAGATTGCGACTGGCTCGATCCACTCCTCGCGGCGATGGCGAAATCCGCGCCGTTCCTTGTCGAGGGCGATGCGCGCTTTGCAACAGCTGTCGCGCAGCTGCTGGCGCCGCCGAACCCGAAAAGTGCGCCAGGAGCGGACGCGCCGCCGCGCCCTGATCTTCGGAAAACGCAAGGGACGCCAAACGCGATGATGGACGCGCTGAACAAGCTCTTCACCAAGAAAGAAGATTAGAAATGGCGCTTTCCTGCGGCATCGTCGGCCTGCCGAACGTCGGCAAGTCGACGCTATTCAACGCGCTGACGCGCACCGCCGCAGCGCAGGCGGCGAACTATCCCTTCTGCACCATCGAGCCGAATGTCGGCGACGTTGCGGTGCCGGAGCCGCGCCTTTCCAAACTCGCCGAGATCGCCGGCTCGCAGCAGATCGTCCCCGCGCGCATGCAGTTCGTCGACATCGCCGGCCTCGTCAAAGGCGCCTCGAAGGGCGAAGGTCTCGGCAATCAGTTTCTCGCCAACATCCGCGAGACCGACGCCGTTATTTACGTGCTCCGGTGTTTCGATGATGACGACGTAACCCATGTGTCGGGCAAGATCGACCCGCTCTCCGACTTCGAAATCGTCGAAACTGAATTGATGCTCGCCGATCTCGACAGCCTCGAAAAGCGCCGCAGCGCGCTCGAGAAGAAAGCGAAGAGCGGCGACAAGGAATCAAAGGCGCTGTTGTCGCTCGTCGATCGCGCACTGGCCCTGCTCCGTGACGGCGAACCCGCGAGGCGCGTCGATGTCGCTGCTGAGGAAATGAAGGCGTGGAAAGGCCTTCAGCTCCTCACCCAAAAGCCGGTTCTTTTCGTCGCCAATGTCGATGAGGCGTCAGCCGCAACCGGAAACGCCTATTCCAGACGCGTCGAGGAAGCGGCGAAAAAGGAAGGCGCCGCATTCGTCGCCATCTCCGCGCGCATCGAATCCGAAATCGCGCCGCTCGATGACAGCGAGCAAAAGGAGTTCCTTCAGTCGATGGATCTCGAAGAACCGGGTCTCAATCGTCTGATCCGCGAGGCGTTCGGTCTGCTCGGTCTGCAAACCTATTTCACCGCCGGACCGAAGGAAGCGCGCGCATGGACGATCCCCGTCGGCGCGACGGCTCCGCAGGCCGCCGGCGTCATTCACACGGATTTCGAGCGCGGCTTCATCCGCGCCGAAACGATCGCCTTCGACGACTATGTGAGGCTAAGCGGCGAGGTCGGCGCCAAGGAAGCCGGAAAAATGCGCCTTGAAGGCAAGGAATACGTCGTCAGGGACGGCGACGTGATGTTGTTCCGCTTCAACGCGTAAAGAACGCATCGAGCAACGGACCGCGACTATTCCTTGCGCAACACCCTGCCCGCCACCGCGTCGAGCTTTCGCATCGTCTCCGGATCGCGGGCGCTCGCTGGCGTGATGATTGCGAAGTCGAGCGTGCGCTCTATTCCAAGTGGCGACATCTCCCGCGTCGGCCCAAGACGAGCGACGACGTCGGCGATGAGCCTGCGCGCGGCCTCCGTGTTCCGGCGCATGATTTCGAGAATCCCGGCGACCTCGACGGGCCCGCTTTCCTCGCGCCAGCAATCGTAATCCGTCACCATCGCAAGCGTCGCATAGGGAAGCTCCGCCTCGCGCGCGAGCTTTGCCTCAGGCATGTTGGTCATGCCGATGACGTCGCACCCCCAGGATTTGTAGAGCAGCGACTCGGCGAGCGACGAGAATTGCGGGCCGTCGATGCAAAGGTAAGTCCCGCCGCGACGATGCGGGATGGCAAGCGCGGCGCAGGACGCCTGAAGCGCATCGCCGAGGGCCGGGCATACGGGCCTCGCCATCGACACATGCGCGACGCAGCCCGTGCCGAAGAAACTTTTCTCCCGTCCCGACGTCCGGTCGATGAACTGATCGGCGATGACGAAAGTTCCGGGCGCCAATTCCTCGCGAAACGAGCCGCAAGCCGAGACTGAAATAATGTCCGTCGCGCCGAGACGTTTCATCGCGTCAATATTCGCCCGAAAATTGATCTCGCCCGGCGGAATGCGATGGCCCTCGCCGTGACGTGCGAGAAAGATCACGTCGACGCCCGCGAGAACGCCAGTCGTCAGCGCGCTCGACGGCGAACCCCATGGCGTCTCAATATCGCGGCGATTGAGGCTTTGCAGCGCATCGAGCGTGTAGACGCCGGAGCCGCCGATGATGCCGACGACCCGCCGCGTCATCAAAAATCGTCCGGATCAAGACCAAGCGCGCGCGCGATGCGGGCGAGTACGATCTCTTCCTGCGGCCTCAAAAGCTGGTCCGCGATGACGGCGTTGCGCGCCGCGAGTTTCACCGCATTGACGCATCGCTTGTCGCTCTTGATGGAGCCGATCGCGCCGAGGATTTCCGCCTCGGCGGCGATCATAATCAACGCCGAGCGCCGCGAGCAGTCGGCTGTATTCGCCGGCGAGCGCCGCGGGCGCGATATGCCTGAACGCCCGATCATTGACGACGCCGCCGAGAAACCGCGCCTCTTCGACGGCCGCCACGCGCGCGTCCGCAAAGGCGACGAGAAGATAGGCGCCGCAGGCGGCGGTCGCGTCCGCGCTTTTCGAGTCAGTCATAGAGACGCTCCCTCTTCTCAGCGCGCAGCCTACCGAGTTCGTCACCATGTAGGAAGCGATAGCCGGAAGATAAGCGGCGGGTTGCCATGGCGCATGAATTAAAAAAGCCCCGGACGCTCTCGCGCCAGGGCATTAATCGCCATCGATGCAATTCTAGTGGTCGACCTTCGTCCAGATCGCCCTGTACGAGAAGAACAAGATCAGCGTGAGGATGAGGAGGTACCCCATCGTCACGATGCCAAGGCTCTTTCTCTGTTCCATCCGGGGCTCGGACGCCCAGGTCAGAAACTCGACGACGTCTTTCGCATACTGGTCGACGGTTTCGGGCACGGCCTCGTCGGCGTAATCGACGATGCCGTCGGCGAGCGGAGCCTTCATCGCGAGCACGCCGCCGGGCGGCACGTCGAAGCCCTCAAGCGGGTGCCCCTCCTCGTTGAGGTATTCCGGCTTCAGGAGCTGTGCCATGTCGCCGGCGAAATACGGATTGTAGTGTTGCGTCGGCCCCAACGTCACCGTGATCGGCGCGTCCTGATAGCCAGTCAGCAGACTGTAGACGTAATCCGGTCCATGATGGCGCGCCTTTATGATGAGCGCGAGGTTCGGCGGGAAAGCGCCGCCGTTCGCGGCGCGCGCTTGTTGTTCGTTCGCGTAGGGGCCGGGGATCTTGTCAGCCGGCAGGCCGGGACGCTTGAACATGTCGCCGGAATCGTCGGGGCCGTCGGTGACTTCGTATTCCGCCGCAATCGCCTTGACGACCGGATTGTCGCTCGGCTTGGAACAGTCGGTTCCCGCCGCAACGCCCGCCGGACATTCCTCAAGATGGAAGGGTCCGCCGGCGTCGCCGAGATTGCGGAACGAGAGTTGTTCGACCGCATGGCAGCTCGCGCAGACCGTGCGATAAACTTGAAAGCCGCGCTGGACCGCTTCCTTGTCGTAGGCGCCGAACGGTCCGCTGAAGTGCCAGTGATTGTGCCTGTATTCGAGCGCCTTGCCGCCTGCGGCCTCGGCTGCGCCGGCGGCGAGCGCAAAGCCCGCCGTTGCAGCGATCAGCATGCGGAGTGATTTCTTCGCCTTCATAATTGGGGCCATCTCTTGAATTTTTACTCGGCAGCTTGAGCGATCATGCCGCTCTCGGCCTTCTCGCGTTTGAGCACGCTGTCGGCGATCGACTTCGGCTGGGGCGTTGCTTTTTCAAACACGCCGAGAAGCGGCAGGATGACAAGGAAGAAGGCGAAGTAATAGGCGGTCGCGATCTGCGAGCCCATCACGTACCAGCCCTCCGGCTGCTGGCCCCCGAAATAGCCGAGCGCCAGACACGGCGAGGACGAAGAGCAGGAACCAGAGCTGCGCGACCGGGCGATAGCGCATCGACCGCACTTTCGAGGTGTCGAGCCAGGGGAGCACGAAGAGCACCATGATCGAGCCAAACATGGCGATGACGCCGCCGAGCTTCGACGAGATCGGGCCGATGTCGATCGTGATCGCCTTGAGGATCGCGTAGAACGGCAGGAAGTACCATTCCGGCACGATGTGCGCCGGCGTCACCAGCGGGTTCGCGGGCGATGTAATTGTCCGGATGGCCGAGCGCCGTTCGGGTTGAAGAAGACGAACGCAGCAAAGAGCATCATGAACACGGCGATCCCGAATCCGTCCTTCACCGTGTAATATGGATGGAATGGAACCGTGTCCTTCTTGACGTCCTTCACATCGACGCCCGTCGGGTTGTTGTTGCCCGGAGATGTGGAACGCCCAGATGTGCAGCACGACGACGCCGAAAATGGCGAACGGCAGAAGATAGTGCAGCGAATAGAAGCGGTTGAGCGTCGCGTTGTCGACAGACGGCCCGCCGAGCAGCAGCGTCTTGATCCCTTCCCCCACGATCGGGAACGCCGTGAAGAAGTTGGTGATGACGGTCGCGCCCCAGAACGACATCTGGCCCCACGGCAAGACGTAGCCCATGAACGCCGTCGCCATCATCAGGAGGAAAATGACAACGCCGAGTATCCAGTTCATCTCGCGCGGCTCTTTGTATGATCCGTAATAGAGGCCGCGGAACATATGGATGTAGACGGCGAGGAAGAACATCGACCCGCCGTTCGCATGCGTATAGCGGATGATGTCGCCGTAATTCACGTCGCGCATGATGTGCTCGACGCTGTTGAAGGCGAGATCCTTGTGCGGCACGTAGTGCATGGCGAGCACGACGCCGGTGATGATCTGGATGACGAGGCAGACGACGAGGATCGCGCCGAACGTCCACCAGTAATTGAGGTTCTTCGGCGTCGGGAAATTCATGAAGTCGTCCGAGAAGCGGACGATCGGCAAACGCCTGTCGAGCCAGCGTTCGATCGCGCTGCCCGGTTTATAGGTCGAGGGATGGCTCACCGGTCTTTTCTCCTAGCCGATGCGGATCGTAGTGTCGGTGACGAACTGGTATTTGGGAACCGCGAGGTTCTCCGGCGCCGGACCTTTGCGGATCCGGCCGGCGTTATCATAGTGCGAGCCGTGGCAGGGACAGAACCAGCCGCCGAAATCGCCGCGGACTTCGCCTTGCGACGAGCCGAGCGGGACGCAGCCGAGGTGCGTGCAGACGCCGACAGACGACGATGTATTCCGCCTTGATGACCCGGTTCTTGTCTTCGCGTCGGCGTTCGCGGCGATATTGCCGTTGCGCGCCTTCAAGTCCTTCAAATCCGCCATCGGCGTTTCTTCAACGCCTCTGATTTCTTCCGCAGTGCGGCGGCGAATGAAGACGGGCTTGCCCTGCCACATCACTTTGATCGCCTGGCCGACTTCGAGCGCCGAGAGATCGACCTCTTTGGTGGACAGCGCCAGCACCGAGGCGTCGGGGTTCATCTGATGGATCAGCGGGACCGCGACCCCGGCGGCGCCGACGATCGCGGTGGTGCCGGCGAGAATATGAATGAAGTCGCGGCGGGTCGGCTCCGCCTCGTGCGTGTCTTTGGTCGCGCCCATCGCCCTCTTGATCCTTAACGCTCTGCGCCGCCTGATCGCTTGACGACCGCGAGCGCGGCCGAAAAGGCGGGATTTTGGGGTCCCGTCTGGCACGAGTTACTAGGCCAAGTCCAGCCGATCCCCCGCGCCAACCCTTGCGCGAATGGTCGCGCAAGGGTTCGGCACGCCGGATGTTATTTCAGGGCGTTTTCCACGATCAAGCGAAACACCCTTGATCGGAAAACGCCCGGCTGCGGCCTAGCGTCGCGAGAACGCTTCGATCCGTTTAAAAAGCGCCTGTGGAATAAGGAGTTGGGAACGCCGATGCGGCTCGTCCTTTATCAGCCGGAGATAGCCCAGAACGCCGGCGCCGGGATTCGCGCGGCGGCCTGTTTCGGCGCCGGTGTCGACATCATCGAACCCTGCGGCTTTCCGCCGGATGCCAAGGGTTTGAAGCGTGCCGCGATGGATTACGCGCCCTCGCCCCGCCGACGCTTCATTCTTCCTGGCGGACGTTTTCGCAAAGCGCCGAGCGTCGGTCGGGGCGGCTAATCCTGTTATCCACCAAAGGGACAGCGGCGCTTTGGGATTTCGCCTTCGCGGAAACGGATCTTTTGTTGATCGGTCAGGAAAGCGCCGGCGTTCCAGACGAAGTCCGAGTTGCGTGCAATTCAATCATACGCATCCCCATCGCCAGCCGCGCACGGTCCCTCAACGCCGCGGCAGCCGGCGCTATTGCGCTCGCGGAAACGCGTCGGCAGGTGGGGTGGTGGCAAGGAGACATCCAATGATCGAGCTGGAACAGAAAAAAAACACTGCGGTGAAGACTGGTTTGCCGACCTGCAGATCCTCTTTGATCGCCGCGTTCGAGCGCGTCGAAGAGGAGGCGGGACCACCTTTATAGTGGCACGACGCCCAGTAGGTTCGAGAAAAAGCCTTGGCATCGCGGCGACGGATTGGAAGCGCTTGGCGGCGGCGTCATGGCGATGATGCATGGTCGCATCTTCGAAAAGGTCGGCGTGCACTTTTCGGAAGTTCATGGCGAGTTCTCCGAAGAGTTCCGCAATCAGATGCCGGGCGCGGAGGACGATCCGCGTTTCTGGGCATGCAGGCGTCTCTTTGATCGCCCATACCCGAAACCCGCATGTGCCGTCCGCCCATATGAACACGCGGATGATCGTGACGACGAAGCTTTGGTTCGGCGGCGGCGGCGATCTGACCCCGATGCTCGACCGCTATCGCAGCGATGAACACGAAGACACGCGCGCCTTCCACGCTGCGATGAAAGCCGCCTGCGATCCGCACGATCCTGAATGGCATCCAAAATACAAGAAATGGTGCGATGAATATTTCTACCTGCCGCACCGGAGCGAGCCGCGCGGCGTCGGCGGCATTTTCTACGACCGGCACAATTCTGGCGACTGGGACAAAGATTTCGCCTTCACGCAGGATGTCGGCGCGCGCGTTTCTCGACATCTATCCGAAACTCGTCGCGCGGCGCATGAATACGCCGTGGACGGAGGAAGACCGCGAAGAGCAACTTGTCCGGCGCGGGCGCTACGCCGAGTATAACCTCCTGTACGATCGCGGGACGACTTTCGGCCTGAAAACCGGCGGCAATGTCGAAGCGATCCTGTCGTCCTTGCCGCCGCTGGCGAAGTGGCCTTAGCGCATCGCGCTTGGGTGATGGCGAGCGTGCAATCCGCTGGTTTCGAGCCGCTGGCGCTCGCCAGGCGTTTGCGCCAGTATGCGGTCCGGGGGCAACCAGGGGTCAATTCATGCGATTTGTCATCGTCGCGGCGCTTGCAGCGCTGCTGACAGGATGCCTGCCAAAAGGTGAGACGAATGTCGTCGTCGTCGACGGGGAAGGCTCCGTGCTTGTTACGCCGGAAATATTCACGCTCGGCGCGACGCTTCAGTCGAATGAAGCAACCCAGGCGGCCGCGCTTTCGAAAGTAGCGGCGACGCTGTCACGAATTACTTCCGAAATGCCGCGGCTCGAAGGCCTCGAGAGGATCGAGATCGACCCGTCGACCGCCGCGATCGAGCCGGTCTTCGATTTCGCGTGCATGAAACTCGCGGATTACGAACAGCGGGACGCATGCCCGGTCACGGGATACATCGCCAAAGTTGAACTAAGGGCGACAGGCGCGCCGGCTGGCGCCGCCGGCAACGCGTTGTCGCTTCTGACGCAGTTCGGCGCCGTCGAGGCGGCGCTCAGGGGCTTTTCGGTCATCGACTATGACGCGGCGAAATCGGAAGCGGCCTCTCTTGCGATGAAGAACGCGCGCACGAAAGCGGAAAGGCTTGCGAACGCCGCGGGGGCGACGCTCGGGGCGCCGGCAAGGCTCCAGTACGGTGAAGGCTTTGACGAGGAAAAACCCCTTCCGGCATTCGGCCCGGCGGAGGACGAAATCATCGTCACCGGCAGCCGCATCACGCCCGCGGTCAATTTCGTTCTGACGCCGCAGCCTTTTGAGGTTCGTGAACAGGTGACCGCCGCTTTCGCGCTGGCCGGCGCCAAGCCCTGAACTGACAGGAAGCGGTAGATCAGCCCTTCGCCTTGGTTGGCCAACCTGTCTTCTCGTAAAAGATGGGCGTCACCGCGCGTGTGTAATTGCGCGAATCTTCAGCCGCGAGATGCGACCATTCCGGAATATAGTGTCCGTTGAGTTCCGGATAATCCTGCCAGGCGACGCCGACGCTGTTCGTTTGCGCGACCAGCCGGTCCCAGAAGCGCTCGCGCGGAAAGCCATTGTCTTCGGCGACAGCGAAGGCGCCGTCATAGGGCAGCCGCATGAACGCGACGTCGCCGCCGCGCGCCCTGATCTTGTCGATATTCGCCTGCACTTCGGCGATGACGGCGTTGATCGCTTCGTCCGGCATCTGCTTGGGCGGTTCGCCATTCGGGCCCGGCGGCGGCGCGAATAATTTCAGCCCGATCAACCACTGCGCCTTCGCCTCCTCGCGATACGCCTCGTCAGTGACGACACGCGACCACAATTTGGCGTTGCGGTCTTCCTTGAGCGATTTCAAGTTTCCGCGGATCAAACTTCGGCTGCATACCTTCGCGCAAGGGCGCTGGCCAGATATGAATCTGGCGCTTTGGCCGCGACTGCTCGTCGATGAAGGCGAACGTTCGTTCAAGAGGCTTTGACAACAGATGATCGGCGCGTTGCGAGAGGGTTTCGTCTTTGATGTAGTCAGAGAACGCTCGCGCGCAGCCCGCCTTCGGTCGTGAAGAAAAGCGGCGCGCGTGACGCCGACGATGACCTTGCCGCGGAACGCCTCGTCATTCGCGAGATCTTTCAGAAAAATTCTGGGGCTCGTTCCTTCGAGCGCGAGCTGCACCGGCCTGACGCCGCTGATCTCCTCCCAGATGTCGAGATCGATGTCGAAAAAGATGCGGGACGACCCGATGATGACGGTCGCGTCGCCCGTCGCCTTGCGTCGCGCCTCCGCCCAGAGCGATGCGGTGTTCTTGAAGTCGCCGGCGGTCAGCCCCTTGCCGCGCCAGTAGAATTCCCAGCCGCCGGTCAAGCGCCGCGGTCAGCGCCGAGCGCGGCGAAGCGCCAGCATTCGCCACGGAGTGCTTGGGCGTCGCGCGTTCGACATGCTCCGGGTCGAAAAACTGAAGCGGCTTTTTCTGCATTGCCATTTCTTACATGATCTAGAACTGGAAATAGATGAAGGCGCTGTCCGACCCCTGGGTGATGACGAGCATGAACAGCATGAACGCCCAGACGGCGCCGACGATCCATGCGGGCGTGCGCTCAACGACCGCTTCGAGCGTCGTCGAACGCATGCGCCAGTGAGCGAAGACCATGCCGGCGATGACGACCGCCGCCGGGATGATGTCGTTCCAATAGAGGACCTTTGCGCCATCGCGGCGCCAGCGCGAACATCGATGCGAGAAACATCTTTGCGTCGCCAAAGTTCTGCGCGCGGAAAAAGACCCAGGTGATGTTGATGAGGAAATAGGTCAGCATCGCCATCGCCATGCGGAACCAGAGCGCCTTGAACCATTCGCGGTCCGGAATGGTTTCCTTCAGGAAGCGCTCGACGGCGAGATAGAGTCCGTGCAGTCCGCCCCAGACGACGAAGGTCCAGCTGGCGCCGTGCCAGAGGCCGCCAAGCAGCATCGTGATCATCAAATTGGCGTAGGTGCGCAGCCTGCCCTTCTGGTTGCCGCCGAGCGGGATGTAGAGATAGTCGCGAAGCCACGTCGACAGCGAGATGTGCCAGCGTCGCCAGAAGTCGGAAAATCCGATCGCCGCATAGGGATAGCTGGAAGTTGTTTGGCAGGGCGAAGCCAAGACAGAGCGCCGACCCGATCGCCGTCGTCGAATATCCCGAAAAGTCGAAGAAGATTTGCCCCGAAAACGCGAGGACCCCTGTCCATGCGTCGAGAGGCGCGAGGGCGCCTTATGTCCAAAGGCGCCGTCCGCGGCCGGCGCAAGGAAGGAATCCGCGAGCACAACCTTCTCGAAGAGTCCGACCGTCATCAGCGCGAGGCCCCAGTAAAATTGTCGGGGCGGTCGCCTGCTTCGGCTCCGCGAATTGCGGAACGAGCTGCGACGGCCTGACGATCGGGCCGGCGACGAGTTGTGGGAAGAACGTCACGAAAAGCGCAAAATCGAGCAACGACTTCGTCGGCGCCGCGCGGCGAAGGAAGACATCGAGCGTGTAGGCAAGCGTCTGAAAGGTGTAGAATGAAATCCCGACCGGCAGAATGATCGACCACTCCGGCGCCTTGTAGGCGACGCCGGCCGCGTTCATCAGCGCCGTGAAATTCTCCAGAAGGAAGCCGCCATACTTGAAATAGCTGAGCATCCCGAGGTTTCCGGCGAGCGAAATCAGGAGGAACAGCCGGCGGCGGCCTTCGGTCTTCGCTCCATTGATCCAGCGCGCCGCAAACCAGTCGACGACGGTCGATAACAGCAGCAGGAGCACGAAAGGCGGGCTCCATGCGCCGTAAAAGATGAGGCTCGCGATCAAAAGGTTGATTTTCTTCACGCGCCACGGGAGCGGCGCGCTGTGCAGCGCGACGACAAACGCGAAAAAGACGACGAACGTCAACGAATTGAATAGCAGCTGCCGCTCTCCCAAAACAGCGGTCGCGCTTATATGCGGCTTTTCACGCTGCGTGAAGTCTGTAAACTGAGAATTCCGCTGCCGCGCTGCAGCAAGCAACATACCGTAACGCCATGACCTATTCAACTCACGCTTACGATCCTGACCCGCGCAACGAAACGATCCTGATCGACATTAACGGCGCCTTGTTTCCCCGATACGAAGCGAAGGTCTCCGTTTTCGATTCGGGATTTGTGCTCGGCGACGGTGTCTGGGAGGGGCTGCGCGTCCATCCGGGTCGAGACGGGAAAAGCGTCATTGCATTTCTTGACCGTCATTTGAAACGCCTGTGGGACGGCGCGAAGTCGCTCGATTTCGACATGGGGCTGTCAAAGGAGGCGTTGAAAAAGCGGCTCTATGATTGCCTTGACGCCAACAACGCTCATGAAGGCGTCCACATTCGTCTGATGGTGTCGCGCGGCGTCAAGTCGACGCCTTATCAGGATCCGCGCGCAACGATCGGCGGGCCGACGATCGTCATCGTGCCTGAGTTCAAGCGCCCGGTCGCTGAAACCGCGTCGAAGGGAAAGCGCCTCTTTACCGTGCATGTGCGCCGCGGCTATCCGGACGTGCAGGATCAAAAGCTCAATTCGCATTCGAAACTCAATTGCATCATGGCCTGCATCCAGGCAACGAAAGCCGGCGCCGATGAGGCCTTGATGCTCGATCCGCACGGATTTGTCGCGACGTGCAATTCAACGCATTTCTTCATCGTGAAGGATGGCGAAATCTGGACCTCGACCGGCGATTATTGCCTCGGCGGCATCACACGCGGCGTCGTTCTGGAGCTTGCGCGCGCGCACGGCCTCGTCGCCCGCGAACGGAACTTTTCCCTGCATGACGTTTATGGATCGGAAGAGGCTTTCGTCACCGGGACCTTTGCTGGCGTCACGCCCGTTCACGAGATCGACGGCCGGACGATTTCAGACGGGCGCGGTCCGATGGTCGAACGGCTGCAAAACCTCTACAAGGAGCGCGTCGCGCAAGAAGCGGCGAGAGGACGTTAGGCGTGCAACGGTCGCCGGCGCGCTCGACAGGACGCGGCGACGGCCGTTAAGTTCAGATCATGTCCAAGGACAAGCCTTCCAACGCCGCCCAGCTCGCCGCCCCCGCCTTTCGCCTCGCCGCGCTCGATCAGGATTTCCTGCTCGGCGACGCCCGGCGCGGGCTCCGCTTTCATCTTGAGTATGAAAAGGCCGAGGAAGCGCTCCGAGCCTGGGGCGTCAAGTCGACGATCGTCGTATTCGGTTCGGCGCGCATCAGCGAGAATGGCAAGGGCGAGCACGCACGCTGGTATGACGCCGCCCGTGAATTCGCCGCCATCGCGTCCGAGCGCGGTGGCGCGAAAGATCTCAATCATGACGGCAAGCGCGAAAACGTCATTGCGACCGGCGGCGGCGGCGGCGTCATGGAAGCCGCGAACCGCGGCGCTTCTGACGTCGGCGCGCCATCGATCGGTTTCAACATACGCCTGCCGAGAGAGCAGGAACCGAACGCCTATTCGACGCCCGACCTGACGTTCCAGTTCCACTATTTCGCGATGCGCAAGATGCACTTCGCCATGCGCGCGAAAGCGCTGGCGATCTTCCCCGGCGGGTTCGGCACATTCGACGAACTTTTTGAACTGCTGACGCTCGCGCAGACCGGCAAGGGCGAAAGAATTCCCGTCATTCTTTATGACGAAGGCTATTGGCGAAAGGCCGTCAACTTCAGTCACCTCGTCGACCACGGCATGATAGAGGGCGACGACCTGACGCTTTTTCAATACGCCTCCTCACCCGAAGACGCATGGGCGAAACTGCTCGCCGTCGGCCTTAAATGCGGCAACGGCCCCAAGGGCGGCGCAAAGTGACAGCGAAGAAAAAAGCGACGCGGAAGTCGAAGCCGTCCGCGCGCACGAAAAAGGCCCTCACCTATGAAGACCTTCGCAAGCTCGCATTGTCGCTAGGCTTTCCCGGCGTCACCGAAGCTGTGTCATGGGGGCAGCCATGCCTCAAAGCGCATGGCAAGCTCTGGTTCTTCTGGAGTCCGTCGGAGGACGCCCCGGTGTTCAAGGTTTCATTCGACGAGCGCGACATGCTCGTTGAGACCGATCCGGACACCTTCTTTTTCACGCCTCACTATAAAGCTCACCAGCTGGTGCTGGCGCGCCCTGATCGCATCGACAGCGAATGGATCCGCGCCAATCTCATCCGTGTGTGGCGGCAGATGGCGCCGAAAAAGGTGCTGAAGGCTTGGGACATTGGGCTCGGCGCGTGACGATCTTCGTCTCCATGTGGTCCGGGCCGCGCAACATCTCGACGACGATGATGCGATCCTTCGGCGCCAGAGCCGATACCGTTGCGATCGATGAGCCCTTCTACGCCTATTACCTGGCGCAGTCGGGCGCCGATCATCCGTACCGGAAGGAAACGCTCGCCGCTTATCCCTCGACATGGACGGGCGTCATCGACTGGATCGGGATGAGATCGTCTGATCGGCCGATCCTGTTCCTGAAACACATCGCCTATCATTTGCCGGACGCCGTCGATTTTTCATTTCTTGAAGGGTGGCGAAACTTCCTGTTGATCCGCGACCCGCGCGCCATGGTCGCGTCTTTCTCAAACAAATTCGAGGACGTGAGCCCGATCGCGCGCAGCTACGCCATCGAACGAAGAATTTTCGACAGGCTGACGGCGCAGGGGCTTCCCTGCCCGATCGTCGACGCAGCCGACATTCAAAAGTCCCCTGAGACCGCCCTGAAAGCGCTCACCGGGGCGCTCGATGTTCCTTACGATCCGGCAATGCTTTCCTGGGCGCCGGGACGAAGAGAAGAAGACGGGCCGTGGGCGCCGCACTGGTACGACGCGGTCTGGGCGTCTTCCGGCTTCAGGCCCTATGTGGAAAAAAAGCCATCCCTAACCAGAGAGCTGCAAGAAGTCGCCGACCATTCGATGGCGGACTACCTTTACTTGTCGGCGCGGAAACTGCTCGCGTGACGCCGCGATGCGCCGCGGCCACAGCTTTGCGGAAACGTCACAAAACACAGCTGCGGCGCTTTCTGCGCGGGTGAAGCTGACTATTGTGCGCTTCGACTGGCTGGCGGACCCAGGGGCCGCCCGCTTCGGCGTGGGAAATCTTCAAGGGAACCTTCAACAATGGCTCAGACCCAACGACTTATCCGTTTTTCTTGCGGGCTTGGCGCGGCGCTTTCGAGCGTGTCGGCGCTGGCGCTTGCGATCGCCTCACCCGCGATGGCGCAGGACGCGCCGGCCGCGCGCGAAGGCCTCGATGAAATCACTGTCACCGCGCAACGCCGCGAAGAAAACCAGCAGGAAGTGCCGATTTCGGTGACGACCATGCCGGAAGACCGCCTCGCCTCGATCCTCGCTGGCGGTGAAGATATCCGCGCGCTCGCGACGCGCGTTCCGGGCCTCTACGCGGAATCATCGAACGGCCGCATCGCGCCGCGCTTTTATATCCGCGGCCTCGGCAACACCGATTTCGACCTCGCGGCGTCGCAGCCGGTGTCGATCATCATGGATGAAGTCGTGATGGAGAACGTCACGCTGAAATCCTTTCCGCTGTTCGACCTCGCCGCCATCGAAGTTCTGCGCGGGCCGCAGGGAACTCTCTTCGGCCGCAACACGCCGGCCGGCATCGTGAAGTTCGACACGGCGAAGCCGAGCGATGAAACGAACGGCTATCTGTCCGGAACGTACGGAACCTACAACACGGCGAAGGTTGAATCGGCGATCGGCGGTCCGCTGACGGACAGCCTCTCCTATCGTGCGTCGATGCTCTATCAGCGCCGCAGCCCGTGGATCGATAATGGCGGCGTCATCCAGAACGGCTTTGACGCCCGCGAAGACGTCTATGGCGATTTCGAAGACCTTGCTGGACGCTTCCAGCTGCAATTTGCGCCCGGCGAGGTGTTCTCGGCCTTGTTGAACGTGCACGGCCGCGACCTTGATGCGACATCGGAGCTTTTCCGCGCCAACATCTTTTCGCCGGGCAGCAACGACCTTAACGCCAATTTCGACCGCGACGTCGTCTGGTATGATGGCGGCGCCGGAAACCGCCAGCATTATCACAATTACGGCGGGTCGGCGAAAGTCGGGATCGACTTTGGCAGCGTGGTCTTGACGTCGATCACCGCCATCGAGACCGCGAACGGCGCGGGACGCGGCGATATCGACGGCGGTTCGGGCGCCGTGTTCCTGCCAGACGGCTCATTTCCTGGCCCGATCCCCTTCCCGTCGGACACGCTCGACTCAGTCGACGATCTTGATCAGTTCACGCAGGAAGTGCGCTTCGCCAGCGAAAATGACGGCATGTTCAACTGGCAGGCCGGCTTCTTCTATTTCGATAGCGATCTGACGATCACGACGAACCCGTTCTTCGTCGCGGCCTCGACTGTTCGCCATGACAACCAGAGCTGGGCGGTGTTCGCGCAAGGAGCCTTTGAGCTTTCGGAGCGCGTCACGCTGACCGGCGGCGTTCGGTATACGGAAGACGACAAGGATTTCACCGCAATCGCGTCGCCGATCCCGGTCGCAGACGTCAGCGTCAGCGATGAAAAAGTGAGCTGGGACGCAGCGATGATGTTCGCCGCCTCGGACAGCGTCAATTTCTATGCGCGGATCGCGCGCGGCTTCCGCGCCCCGACCATCCAGGGCCGCGACGTCGCCTTCTTCGGCTCGCCGACGATCGCGACGTCCGAAACGATTCAATCGTTCGAAGCCGGCATGAAGTCGGAGCTCTTCAACAATCGGATGCGCTTCAACGCGACCGGCTTCTATTACGACGCCAACGATCTGCAGTTCTCGGCAATCGGCGGGCTCGGCAATTTCAACCAGCTCGTGAATGCGGATGGCAAGGCCTGGGGCTTTGAAGCCGACCTCGAATGGCTCATGTCCGACAATTTCCTGCTTACGGGCGGCCTCAGCTACAACGACACCGAGATCACCGAGCCCGGCCTTGCGGTCGCTGCTTGCGGCGGCGGATGCACCGTCACGGATCCGATCGACGGCCTCGGCAATGCGCTGATCACCGGCAACCCCTTCCCGCAAGCGCCGAAGTGGACATGGAACATCACCGCGCGTGCGGCGATCCCGGTCGGCGACGGCTCGGAACTCTATGCGTTCACCGATTGGGCCGGCCAAGGCAAGACAAACCTCTTCCTCTATGAGTTCCGCCGAATTCTTCACGAGCGGAAACGTCGAAGGGGGCCTCCGCCTCGGCTATCTCTGCAAGGACGGCAAGGTCGATCTCGCGGTCTTTGCGCGCAACATCCTTGACGCGGAAAACGTCAAGGGCGCGATCGACTTCAACAATTTGACGGGCTTCGTCAACGAGCCGCGCATCTTCGGCGTCTCGGCGACCTTGAACTTCTAGGTTCAATCTTGTCTGAAATTGAAAGCCCCGCGGTTCGCCGCGGGGCTTTTTATTTGCAGTCGGCTAAGCGCCTACTCGATCGCTTTCATTGCGGCCTCCAGGATGCCAAGGCCCTCTTTCACCTCGTCAGGCGTGATCGTCAGCGGCGGCGCGATGCGGTTCGTATTGCCGTAAAGGCCTCCCCGCCCGATCAAGAGACCGCGCGCACGCGTTTCTTCCAGCAGCGCCAGTGAGATCGCGGAATTCGGCTTCTTCGTGCCCGGCTCGACGAACTCGATCCCTTGCATCAGTCCTTTGCCGCGGACCTCGCCGATCGTTTTCGACCGGGCGGCGATCTTCTCAAGGCCGTCGCGAAGCTCGCGCCCGCGGTCGAGCGCATTTTTCTGCAGGTTGTGTTTCTTTAGGTAGCGAAGCGTCGCGAGCGCCCCGCGCGTCGCCAGCGGATTTCCGCCAAAGGTCGACAGCGAGTTCACCTTGAAGCAGTTCATCACTTCGGCGCGCGCAATGACGCCGCCAATGGCGAGACCGTTGCCGACGCCTTTCGCGAAGGTGATGATGTCTGGCGCAACGCCATGCGCCTGATAGCCCCAGAAATTCTCGCCCGTGCGGCCCCATCCCGTCTGCACTTCGTCGCTGATGAAGAGGATGCCTCGCTCCTTCAGCACCTTCTGGAAGGCGCCGAACAACCCATCCGGCGGCGTCCCGAACCCGCCGACGCCGGTGATCGGTTCGGCGATGAGGCAGGCGACATCGCCAGCGGTCGCGACGTCGAGGATCTCCTTCAAGTCGTTGACGCAGGCTTCGATGTAGTCCGCTGCCTTCAGATGCGCGAACGGGCTCCGATAGGGATAGCTCCCCTGAAGGTAGTTCACCATGAAGGGCGAAAGCGACGATGGCGACCAGGTTGAGTGCCCCGTAACCGGCACCGTCGACATCGTGCGCCCATGATAGGAATATCGCATCGCGAGAACTTGGTTCGACCGCCGATGGGCGGTCGCGAGCATCAACGCCGCGTCGTTTGCTTCGCTTCCAGAAGTGGTGAAGAAGACGCGCGCATCGGGAATGCCTGACAGCGCGGCGATTTCCTCGGCGAGATCGACCTGCGACTCGATGAGATAAAGCGTCGACGTGTGAAGCATCTTGCCGGCTTGATCGCGGATTTCCTCGACGACCTCCGGGACGGAATAGCCGAGCATGTTCGTCAGGATGCCCGCGAAAAAATCGAGATACTCGTTCCCGTCCGAATCCCTGACGCGCCGGCCTTCGCCCGAGACGAGTGAAATCGGCTCCTTGTAATAAAGGCCGAGCCAGGCGGGCATCACGGCGCGGTGGCGCTCAAGCAGCGAAGGCGTGTTTTTCAGACTCATGGAGGATTCCGATTGCTAAAATGGTTAGGCCGGGATCTCGCCGGCGCGTCGGCGCGCATTCTCTTCATGCTTGGCGATCATGTTCAGTTCGATGAAGAAGAACGCGACGATCCAGAGAAAGGCGTCCCATGCGTCCAGCGCCGATGAAAGCGCCCACCAGTAGAAGACGTTGACGATAAGGACGATCCAGAACGGCGCCGCGACGGCGCGACTAATGCGCAGGAACCGAGGCGTCGCGCGGCGCGCAATGCGCATGACGATCTCAAGCTCGATGATCGCCGCGACGACGATCCAAGCGCCGGCGTTCGACACGTCCGTCCACACAAGCTTCTTGACGAGGCTGAAATTGTCCGGCGTCGCAAACATGTTGAGATCGGCGCTGTAAAGGGCGCCGGCGGCGAGCATTCTGCAATTGTCGGCGTCGAGTGCCGCATAGTCGTCGAGAGTGACGGCGAACAGCGCTTCGGTTCCGGCGCGCGCGCAAGGGTCCGGTCCGGAATAGGCTGCAAACCCGCCAAGCATGTCGAGGCCGCCGACATAACCGTAAAAAGAATAGAGAATGAAGGCCCAGAAAAAGAGCGTGACGGCGCCGATGAGCGGCGTCGCCCATTTCCTGTGGCGCTCGGGCGGCTCGTAAGACGTCTCGATTTCGAACATCAAAAGCAGACCGATCCACGCGAGCGAATTGATCGCGTCAGCGTAGGCGACGATGAATTCGCCGATGGAGACGCCGTCCTTGAAGGTCGCCGCTTCCGCCGCGCTGTTCGCCTCGAAGAACGCCCCCATATTGACGATGAGGAGCGCATACATCGTGTATTTGAACGTATTGTAGGCGATGCCGGGCTTGATCTGCATGGAGCGAGGCGCGTTTCAATCATCCAAAGGCCGGCATGACGCGCTCATGCGCGCATGCCGTACCTTATCGCTCGATTGGCGCCACGGCGGCAAGCAGCCGCGCGCCCTAGCCGCCGAAGTCGTATGTCATGCGGACGCCAAAGGTGCGCGGCCGTGACGGGCCGAAGTAATGCGCGGGCAGGATGTCGCCGCCTTCCGCGGCGCCTGAGTAATAGAGCACATTGGTGAGGTTCTCGACGTAGCCGGTGACTGACCAGCCGGCGTTCGCCTGATAGCCGAGACGGAGCGCGAGTTCGGCGTAGCCGTCGTTCTGCGCTTCAGGCAGGCGCAAGAGCCCGCCATAGGTGTCCGTCTGCCCGAAGAGCTCCGCTGCGGCCTTGAGTTCGCCCGGCCCGAGAGGTGCGGTGAAGCGCAGGATCGCCGAGCCAGAAAACTTCGGCACCGTCGGCTGGGGCTGGCCTTCGCAGGCGAGCGTACCGTCGCAGAGCGCCTGCGCATCCGAAACTTCGGAGTCCGCCCATGCCGCCGAAAGCATCAAATCGAAATTGGGGCCGAGCGGCGCGGTCGCCGATCCCTCGACGCCCCAGCCGGTCACTTTGCCGACGTTATCAACAAGAATACCCCCGCCGACGCCCGGCACGATGACCTGAAGGTCCTTATATGTGTAATAATAAACGTTGGCGTCGAGCTTCAGCCCGCCGAGGTTTCCCTTGGTTCCGATTTCATAGGACCACGCCTTTTCTGGCTCGAACGTGTTCGGCGTCGCATCGCCGGGATTGAGGTTGAGGCAGCTCGTCGAGAACGGCCCGCAAAAAGCGAGCGCGCTTTCGGCGATTGTGAACGAGCCGAAGCCGCCCGATTTGAAGCCGCGCGTGGCGCTGGCGAACACCATCCACTCGTCGCTTGGCCGCCAGCGCGTGATGAAGCGCGGCGTGAAGGCGTCCCAGCTCTGCTTGTCGGTCAGATAGTCCGTCGACGTGAACCCGAGCGCGAAATAGGGCCCGAGCTGGCTTGAGACCGGAAGCCCCCAGATGCCGAAATTCTTCGTGTCGTCCGAATAGCGAAGTCCAACGCCGACGTCGAACTGTTCCGAGAATTTATAAGTCGTATCGATGTAGGCCGCCCAGCCGTGATAGCGGCCGCGCACCCGGTTCTGTTCAAGCAGCCCCTCGGGGCTCGGCGTGAAGACGTAGCCGTAATAGGCGAAATAGTCGGAGCAGTTCGAAAACCCGTAATAGTTCAGGTAGAAATTGCACATCACGTCTTCATTGCCGTGCTGCGAGAAGAGCGCGTCGATGTTCTCGTCATAAAAAGACGCGCCAGCATACCACGAGAAGGGGCCTTCATCGCCGGAGACGAGACGCAATTCCTGTTCGAAATATTCGCCGTCCTGATCTTGCGCGTAGTCGTTGATGTTGAGCGGCGTGCCGTCGAAATCTTCGGCGTAAATATAGGAGTGCTTCTTGTATCCGGTAAGCGACGTCAGCGTCAGCGATCCGACCGGAATGTTGATTTCAAGACCGGCGCTGAAAATGTCGGCGTCGTCGTCTTCGCCGAGCCCGAGATCGCTATCGATGTCGCGGCCGTCGCCGCGCATGGAAACGCCGAAGAGGCTGACGAGATTGTTCCAGCTGTCGCCAAGTTCCGTCGCGCGGTAAACGGAGCCTGACTGGTTGCGTTTTTCAATTTCGACCGTGAGGAGCGCGTCGAAGTCGCCGTCCTCGTAGAGCGCCGAAATCCGGCCCGCGCCCTTGCGGAATCCGATGAGGGGATCAGCGCCCGGATAAGAGAGATTGTCGACATAGCCGTCTTCCTTGCCGGCGTAGCCAGACAAGCGGATGCCGAATTTCTCCGAAAGCGGGATGTTCAGCGCCGCTTCGCCGACGACGCGGCCCTCTTCGCCGACGTCGATCTCGGCATAGCCGCCGAAGGCGTCGAGTTTCGGACGCGCCGTAATGATGTTGAAGGCGCCGCCGATCGCATTGCGTCCGAACAGGAACCCTTGCGGGCCGCGCAGAACTTCCGCGCGCTCAATGTCATAAAGCGTCGTGACGACGGCGCCGTTGCGGCCCTGATAAAGGCCATTCTTGAAGAACGGCACCGACGGATCGCCGCCGACGCCGAAATCGTTCGTCGAGATGCCGCGGACGTTGATGTAGTCGATGAAGCTGTCGAACGTGTTGCCGGTGACGCCCGGCGTGAAGGTCACAAGATCTTTGACGTCGTCGAGATTGACGTCGCGGATGAATTCGCCGCCGTATGCAGTGATTGCGAGCGGCACGTCCTGGATCGACTCAGCGCGCTTCTGGGCGGTGACGATGATCTCGTCGTCCTGCGCCATCGCAGCGCCGCCGAGCGCCATGGCGGCGGCGGAGCCGCTGGCGAGCAGCGCCCGCTTCAGAATGATACGGGTGGTGGTCGCGCGCATGATTCCCTCCTGTTACTAACCGACGGCTCTCCCCTCCCTGCCGCTCAATCAGACTCAGCGAATCTTACAGCGCGGTCGCTCCTTCTGACAACGCTCTTCATGCGGCGCGGGGTCCATGCCGTCCCCGTATGGACCGGCGATTGTGATCACAAAACCACACCGGCCGCTGAAAGCTCCTGCGCCATGGTTTGAAGCCGCCCTTCATAGCGCCGCCAGCGGCCGACCGAGCGGGTATGGGCCGGTTCACGGACCTGGACCGCGCTCGCGGTGGCGACGGCGTCATCGCGCTCGTGAAATCGCAGGCACGCCTCCTCCCACGCAAGCCCGAGATGCGCGATCAGCCGGCGCGCCTCCGGCTCGACGTCCGAAACGACGGCTTCGTAGGCAACGTCAAGAATGCGGCCCGGATACACCCGCCGCCAATGCTCCATGAGCCTCCAATAGCGGATGTAATGGCGCGCCATTTCGCGCTGGTCGTAAGAGTGAAAATAGGCGTCGGCGAACAGCTGTTTGAAGCTCGCAAAGCACGCGTCCATCGGATGGCGCGTCAGATGAACGATCTTTGCGTTCGGCAACGCGGCAAGGATCAGCGGCACATGGAGAAAATTGTTCGGCAGCTTATCGACGAAGCGCGGTTTGCCGCCGCGCATCGGCGCCGAAACGCGCAGATATTCCGCGCCGAGCGCCTTCAGATCGATCGACGCCCATTTGCGGACGTTCGCCGCCGAGAACCGCGCCGCGTCGGCGTCGGGCGTAAGGCGTCGCGCCGAAAGCCCGAACTGTTGAAGCTCGCCGGCGGATTCAACCATCGAATGGCTCGTGATGATCCGTTCGATCAGCGTCGTCCCGGTGCGCGGCATGCCTATGACGAAAATCGGCGCCGGATCGAGGCAGCCCCCTGCGACCACGGCTCGCCATTCTGGCGTAAATGTCTCGATCAAGGCGTCAAACATGGCGGCTTCGGCCGCCTCGTCATAATCGATCAGCGAGCGTTTCGCCTGCGCGCCAGCATCGAATGCGGCGAACGCCCTGTCCCATTCGCCGCAATCCTCGAACTCTTTGCCGGCTGCATAATAGAGGAATGCGGCTGAATGCGCGTCCGCCGAAGCAGCTCGCGTTGCAAGCGTTTTTGCGCGCTTGGTCGATTCCGACCTGATCAGCGAAGAATAAAGCCACTGCGCCTGCGCCACATCGCCGTTGCGCTTCAGAGTTTTCTCGAGAATGATTTTCGCCTCATCATTCTCACCGAGGAAAATGCAGGCGGTCGCAAGGTTGACCGCGAATTCGTGACTATCGGGCGCCTTTTCGCAGGCAAGCGCATACCAGCGCCTGGCTTCCTTCTGATCGCCAAGGAGCGAGGACACGACGCCGACGAGATCGGCGACCGGCGCTTCCGTGATTCCGGCGCGTTTTGCCTCGGCGACCGCCTTTTCTGCTCGCGCCGGCTGGCCCATGCGCATGAATAGGCGCGCCAGTTGCGCCCAAGCCGCCGCATGATCGGGATCGATTTTCGTGACCGATCCGAAGCCGCGCGTCGCCGTCTTCAAATCGTTCATGTCAAGGGCGACGAGGCCGACGAGGAAATGGGCTTCCGCTTTCGTTGGTTCGATCGCGATGGCGCGGCGGCAATATTCCGCCGCATCGCGAGGTCGCCCGGCCTGCAACGCGGCAAATCCCTGCTGCAATAAGCTGTCGATCTTCAACGCCGCTCCGTTGCCATGGGGCCCGCAATCGTTTGAGATGCATACGCGCCGGCGTGGCGGCGGACAATCGGGGCGGATCATATGTCGTTGCGAAATAATTCAGAGACGGCGCGGCCAGAGAGGGGCCCTTCAGCGGCGACACGCCGTCGCGGATCACTGGTCCTCGCTGCTTCGGTCGCGCTCGCCGCCTGCGCCAGCAGCGCCGACAACGCCGCCGACGTCGTCATGACCGGGGGCAAAATCTACACTGCCGATCGGGAGCGCTCCTTCGTCGAGGCGATCGCGATCAAAGGCGACGAAATCGTCTTTGTCGGGACTTCCGAAAAGGCGGAGCGCTATGCGGGGCCGGAAACGACGCGCGTCGATCTTGGCGGCAAGCTCGTGCTGCCCGGACTGCACGACGCGCATCTTCATCCGATCAGCGCGATGGCGGTCGACACCTGCACGATCGACAAGAGGGTCTTGCCGCTCGATCAGCTGTCCGCGTTCGTCGCCGGATGCGTCGCCCGCTTCAAGCCGAAACCCGGCGAATGGATGTACGCAGCGCTTTGGGAGTTCGAACGGGGCAATCAGCCAGGGTCGCAGTTCAAGACGATCCGCGCCGCGCT
Organism: uncultured Alphaproteobacteria bacterium; assembly: GCA_963765165.1. Classification (GTDB taxonomy): domain Bacteria; phylum Pseudomonadota; class Alphaproteobacteria; order Caulobacterales; family Parvularculaceae; genus Amphiplicatus. Next base: position 264,631 of record CAVXVQ010000002.1, read on the forward strand.
CGACGTCGCCGCGCCGAATAATCCGGTCCTCCTTGAAGGAACGGACGGCCATCATTTCGCGGTGAATTCGCTGGCGCTGGCGACTGCGAAGAACGCGAAGGGCGAAATTGTCGGCCTTTCCGCCAAGACGCTGAAGACCGACTTCGCCGATCTCGCGCAATATGTCGGCGTCGATCAGGATGGCGAGCCGAATGGACAACTCACCGAATCCTATATTTACCAGCGGTTGGACACCGCCGGTATTGAAGAAGCGGAGCACGCCAAGCGTCTCGCTCATCCGGAGCGCCTGATGGAAGTGACGCTGTCGCGGGGGATCACGTCGTTCATGGACGCTGCGGCGCGCACGAACACGCAGCCGATCTACGACACCCTGCTCGCACGCGGGGAGTTTTACGGCCGCGCGACGCTTGCCCTCTATTTTGATCCGAGCCGCTACACGAAAGATGACGGGGCCGTCGATTTCGCGGCGCTTTTTATGGAAGCGGACGCTGTCCGGAAAAAGTATGCGGACTCGCGATACGTCAAAGCGACCTATCTCAAACTCTTCGCCGACGGCGTGATGGAGGGCGATCCGTTCGCGACGCCGCCTACTTTGCCGAACGCCGCTCTTTCCAGAGATTTCCTCCAGCCCATTTACGTGCCGGACGGCGACAGCGTTCGCGTCGCCGGCTATGTCGATCTCGACAGCGAGGCTTGCACGGACGCGCGCGCCGTCGCTTCGAAGGGCGAGCCGGCCGATCCGGTTTCCTTCATCAAGGGTTACGGGTTTCATCCCTTGCAATGCGTCAAGAGCCCCGGCGTCCTGCAGCATCCAGAAAGCGTCATCCGCGATTACGTCAATCTCGGCGACAAGGCGGGTTTCACCTTCCACATTCACGCGATCGGCGACCGAGCGGTGAAGACGGCTCTCGACGCCATTGAGAATACGCAAGGCGACCACGGATCGAAGACGCGCCATATCGTGACGCACCTTCAACTCGTTCGTCCCGTGGACGTCGCGAGGTTCAAGGAACTCGGCGCCTACGCCTCCCTGACTTTCGCCTGGGCGACAGTCGATCCTGAATACGACCTCTCGGTCATACCCTTCATCGACCGCGTCGACGGCCCGGGCGGCATCTACAACCCGAATGGCTATTACATGAAGAACGTTTACCCGGCGGAGACGATCCGGAAGGCGGGCGGCGTCATCATCGCCGGCTCAGACGCGCCGGTCGACACCCGCGATCCAAGACCCTTCGTCAACATTGAAGGCGCCGTCAGCCGGAACATTTTCGGGGCAGGTGCGCTCAACGCGAGCGAATCGCTTTCAATATTCGACGCGGTCGACGCTTACACGATCAACACGGCCAAAGCGCTGAAACAGGACGACATCGTCGGCTCGCTCGAAAGAGGCAAGAAAGCTGATCTCGTCGTCGTCGATCAGGATATCTTTGCGCTAGCCGCATCGGGGTCGACAGACAAAATCAGCGACACCAAGGCTCTCGAGACCTGGTTCGCGGGCCGAAAGGTTTTTGATGCGCCGGACGAATAAATCGCGCTAGGCGCGCGCGACGGCGTCACCGATCCGCGTCATGCCTTCGAGAATATCGAGCCGTATCGACTTCTCCAACTTTCGGACGTCGCCCGCGACCAAGGCGTCGATCGCCTGTTTGTGCTGATCGACCATTGTCGAGGCGCCGAGGCGCTGAATGACGACGCGCATGAACGGGCCGATCTGCAGCCAGAGGCTTTCGACGACGCCGAGCAGCACCGGCGCGTCTGCGGCTGCATAAAGCGCAAAATGAAAATCGCTGTTGGCTTTCGAATAGGCCGCGACATCGCCTCGTTCGATCGCGGCGTCGAGCCGTTCGTCAATTTTCGACAGGCGGCTGACCAGCGATTGACGACTCTTCGCCTTGCCGTCCGTACGTTGCATTGCGCGAACGGCGAGCCGCGTTTCCAGCGGTATGCGCGCTTCGGTCAGTTCCTCGACCTTCGACGGCGTCATGCGCGCAACCATGATTCTGCGTGTTGGCGTCATTTCGAGGGCGCCGAGCGCCACAAGCCGGCGAATCGATTCTCGCGCCGGCATCGCGCTGACCGAAAACTGCGCGGCGAGCGTTCTGACGGATAGCGCTCGTCCGGGCTCAAGCTGACCGTCGATGATGGCGCGTCGAAGTTTTGCATAAACCTCTTCGTGAACGACCGGCGGCCGCTTTCGCCGCGCGGCGCGCGCCGTCGGTGCGGCGCCTTCAGCCTGCTGACGAACAAGGGCGCGTTTCAACGACTGCTTCGTTCCAAAAAATGTAAATACGTAAGGGCGTCGCAATCTCGCCATTTCTGATTAAATCTGCAAGGTTTTTCGCCCCCCTTGCCGAACGCCGCGCGGCCCTGTAATTGTGATCACATTCTCCTTGCGCCGCGTTCTTTTTCCTGCGGCGCACCTGAAGTGCGACGGGTCGAACCGCTGGTTCGGCTTGCGCGCCAGGGCCGCGCCGGCGGGAGTGTAGGTCAAGGGCCGCTCCCCTGTTGCGGGGCGGCTCAAGGCGGAAACAATGGATTTCAAAGAGCTCGAAGATTGGCTTCGGCGCAATCGCGTTCAGGATGTCGCGTGCCTCGTCCCCGATCTCACGGGGACGGCGCGCGGCAAGACGATGACCCCTGCTCTCTTCTTGAACGGGATCAAGAACAAGAGCCTCCGGATTCCGGAAACCGTCTACGCGATCAGCGTGCAAGGCGAGATCATCTTTTCGCCAGCGGTCGCGACGACGGAACGCGACCTCGTGATGATTCCCGATCTGTCGACCATCCACCTCGCGCCGTGGAACAATGATCCGACGGCGAGCCTCATCTGCGACAGCATGACGGATCAGGGAACGCCGACGCCGATCGCGCCGCGTCAGGTTTTGCGCAACATCATCAATCTCTATGCGGAACAGGGCTGGACGCCGATTGTCGGGCCGGAGATCGAGTTCTACCTGATCGATCGCTATAGCGACGTCATCATCGAACCGCGCACGCCCGGCGGGCGCTCGGGCTTGCCGGAGTTCGGCCAGCATGTTTACAGCCTTGACGCCATTGACGAGTTCGACAAGCTGTTCGAGGAAATCTACCAATTCTGTGAAATTCAGCGCATCGATCTCGACACGCTCATCCACGAAGACGGCCCCTGCCAGTTCGAAGTGAACATCCGTCACAACGAAGCGATGAGCGTCGCCGACCAGATGTTCCTGTTCAAGCGCCTGACGCGTCAGGTCGCGCTCCGCCACAACATGTTCGTGACGTTCATGGCGAAGCCCTACGCGAACAATTCCGGCTCCTCGATCCACCTCCATCAGAGCATCGTCGATTCAAAGACGAAGAGAAACATTTTCACGAACGAGAGCGGCGCCGACAGCGACCTATTCCGGTATTTCATCGGCGGGCTGCAGACCTATCTGCCGGCGGCGATGCCGCTCCTGGCGCCGTACACCAACTCGTACAACCGGTTCGAGGCGTTCATGAGCGCGCCGACGACGACCCATTGGAGCCGCGAAAACAGGACCGTCGGCCTGCGCGTGCCTTCGTCGAGCCCTGAAGCAAGGCGGGTCGAGAACCGCATCCCGGGCGCCGACATCAATCCTTATCTCGGCGTCGCCGCATCGCTCGCCTGCGGATATGTCGGCATGATGGAGAAGATCGAGCCCCGCGAGGAATATCTCGGCGAAGGCTATCAGGATCGCGAGCGGCCGCTCCCGAAATCGCTGATGGAGGGCGTCGACAATTTCTCAAAATCGGCCGCGCTTCGCCGTGTGTTCGGCGACAGTTTCGTCGAAACCTACTGCAGCATCAAACGGTCCGAATACGAACATCGCTCCGCCGTCCTCAGCCCCTGGGACGTGCGGTTTCTCATGACCAACGTCTGAACGAGCGGAACTTTCCATGACGACGTCCAATTATACGCGCCACATCCGCGACCTCGATAACGCAAACCATCTTCACCCGTTCACCATGCATCACGATCTGCGCGAGAAGGGGCCGCGGGTCATTACGAGCGCGGAAGGCGTCTACATTCACGATTCCGAAGGGAACAAGATTCTCGACGGCATGGCCGGCCTTTGGTGCGTTCAGCTTGGTTACGGCGATGAAGACCTCGCGCGTACCGCTTATGACACGATGAAGAAGCTGTCTTACTACAATCTCTTTTTCCAGACGACGACGCCATATGCGGCCGAACTCGCGGCGCTGATCGCGACGAAGACGCCGAATGGCGTCAATCAGTTCCTCTTTTCGTCGTCGGGGTCGGAGGCGGTCGACAGCGCCATCAAGCTCATCTGGTATTATTGGAACCTGATGGGAAAGCCGTCGAAAAAAGCGATCATCAGCCGTCAGCGCGCCTATCACGGATCAACAATCGGCGGCGCGAGCCTCTCCGGACTTCCCTTCATGCAGGGGATTTTCGACCTTCCGCTGCCGCGCTTCCATCATATCGGCCCGACGCCGTGCTTTTATCAATACGGCGCAAGCGGCGAAAGCGAACGCGAATTTGCGCATCGCTGCGCGAAGGCGCTTGAAGACAAGATTCTCGAACTCGGGCCTGAGAACGTCGCCGCTTTTGCCGGGGAACCCGTCATGGGCGCCGGCGGGTTGATGACGCCGCCGGACGGCTATTGGCCGGAAATCGAAAAAATCTGCCGGAAATACGACGTCCTGTTCTGGTCCGACGAAGTCATCTGCGGATTCGGCCGCACCGGTTCCTGGTTCGGCTGTCAGACTTACGGCGTGACGCCCGACATCATGACGATGGCGAAGGGCATGACGAGCGGATACCAACCCCTTTCCGCTGTCGCCCTCAATGAGCGCGTCGCCAGGCCAATTATCGATTCCAACACCGAGATGGCCCACGGCTACACCTATTCCGGGCATCCGGTCGCCTGCGCGGTCGCTATTCGCAATATCGAGATGATCACGGAACGCGGCCTCGTCGGCCCGCGCGGACAAGCGGCGGCGACGAAATTCCAGGCCGGGTTGAAGGCGCTTGAGGATCACCCGCTCGTCGGCGAGACGCGCGGCGTCGGCCTCCTCGGCGCCGTTGAACTCGTCAAGAACAAGGAAACGCGCGAGCGCTATTCCACCTCGGGCGCGACAGGCATGACCTGCCGCGGCCACTGTTTCAGTTCCGGCGTCGTGATGCGCGCGGTCGGCGAGACGATGTTCCTTTGCCCGCCGCTCGTCATCAGCGACGAAGAAATCGACGAGCTTTTCACAAAGGTGCGCAAAGCGCTCGATTTGACGCTTCGCGATGTGAAGAAGAGCTGACATGCCGAACGTCGCTAACCCGAAGCTGGCCGAGCAGGCGCGCGCCTTCCTCGCAGGCTCGCCCGATCTGAAATTCGTCGACGCTTTTCTCGTCGACCTGAACGGCGTCGCGCGCGGCAAGCGCCTGCCGGCGAAGGGCGCGATGAAGCTCTTCGAAGGCGGGCTCCGCCTCCCGCGCTCGCTCATCGGCGTCGATGTCTGGGGAACGGACGTTTTCGACAATGGCCTCGTCGTCGATACGGGCGACAGCGACGGCGTTTGCATCCCTTTGGAACCTGGCCTCGTCCCGACGCCTTGGGCGAAGGAAAGAACGGCGCAAGCGCTGCTCATGATGGCGGAAGCGGACGGGCGACCGTTCCTCGCCGACCCGCGCCAATTGCTCGCCGAGATGCAACGCCGGCTTGCAGCGAAAGGACTTCACGCTGTCGCGGCGGTCGAACTCGAATTCTATCTGCTCTCCGGAAAGTCGGATGATCTCGGGCGGCCGCTGACGCCGGGTTCGCAGTTCTCGGGCCGGCGCGTTGTCGACGGCCGCGTTTACGCGATGAGCGAACTTGACGCCTATGGCGATTTTTTCACCGACCTTTACGCCGCCTGCGATGCGCAGGGACTGCCGCTCGACACCGCCGTCATTGAAGCGGGTCCGAGCCAGTTTGAGGTGAACCTCAAACATCAGAAGGACGTGCTGAAGTCCGCTGATCAGTCGGTATTGCTGAAGCGCGCGATCAAGGGCGTGGCCGCAAAACACGGCCTCCTCGCCTCGTTCATGGCGAAACCCTTCGGCGATCTTCCCGGCAACGGGATGCACGTCCATATGAGCATGCTCGACGACAAGGGCGCCAACGCTTTTGACGGCGACGGCGAAAAGGGAAACGCCCTGTTCATGCAGGCGATCGGCGGCCTCATCGAGACTGCGCCAGAAGCGATGATTTTCTTTGCGCCTCATTTCAATTCCTGGCGGCGCTTCCAGGAAGGCTCGCATGCGCCGACCCGCGCCACCTGGGGATATGAGAACCGGACGGCGGCGGTCCGTGTGCCGACCGACACCGGCGCCAATCGCCGGTTCGAGCACCGAGTCGCCGGCGCCGACGCCAATCCGCATCTCGTTCTCGCCGCGATTCTCGGCGGCGTGCTGCACGGCGTTGAAAGGAAGGTGACGCCGCCCGCAGCGCTCGACGGCAACGCCTACAAATCGAATGCGCCGAAACTCGCGCTGGGATGGCGGCCGGCGCTTGAAATTTTTCAGTCAGGCGGCGCGCTGGCGCCGATGTACGGCGAATTGCTGACGCGCGTTTTCACCGCCTGCAAGCGGCAGGAGATGGCGACGATCGACCGGCGCGTGACCGATGTCGAGTATGACAGCTATCTGTCGACGTTCTAATTATGGGTGCGCCGAGCGAACATGTCCGGTCCTGGTACGCGGCGACAGCGCACGCCTCGCCTCTACGCCCGCCGCTCGCGGGCGATCTGGAAGCCGACGTTTGCGTCATCGGCGGCGGATTTTCCGGCGTCGCGTCGGCGCTCTCGCTCGCCGAACGAGGCCGCAAGGTCATTCTGCTTGAATCTCATCGCGTCGGTTGGGGCGCGTCGGGCCGCAATGGCGGGCAGGTCCTTCCCGGCTGGTCCGGCGAAGGCGAGATGGTGAAGCAGCTGGGCGAAAAGGCCGCCGAGTTCCTGAGACGCACCAAATACCGCGGCCACGAGATCATCGAACAGCGGATCGGGAAATTCGGAATTAAATGCGACTATGTGAACGGCGCCGCGACCGTCTCCGCGAATCTGAAACAACACAGGGCGCTCAAGGCGGAATTTGACGACGCCAAGGCGCAGGGCGACGCGGGCCATCTGACGCTTGTCGAGAGGCACGGGCTTCGCGCGCATGTCGCGACGGACGCCTATTGCGGCGGCCTCATCGATCGGAAGGCCGCGCACTGCCACCCTTTAAATCTCTGCCTTGGAGAAGCATGCGCAGCGGAAACGCTCGGCACCAGGATTTTCGAGCAGACCCTCGTCACGTCGATCGCTCCTGGTCCGGCGCCGGTCGTTACGACCGCCTCGGGAAAAGTGCGCGCGAAATCGGTCATTCTCGCAGGCAACGCCTATCACAAGCTCGATCAGGATCGTCTTGGCGGATACATGCTTCCGGCGCTGACCTTCATGATCGCGACGGAAATCCTCGGCCCCACGCGAGCGCATGACGTCTTGCCGGATAATATCGGCGTATGCGACGCCAATTGGGTGCTCGATTATTTTCGGCGCACATCGGACGAGCGCCTGCTATTCGGCGGGCGCTGCACGTATTCCAATAAGGAAATCCTTGACATTGAGGGATCGCTGCTGCCGCGACTGAAGCGCGTTCTTCCACAACTCTCGGACGTCAAGGTCGAGTACGCGTGGGGAGGCGCGATCGGCATCCCGTTGAACCGTGTGCCGCTGATCGGGAAATTGAGCGACGGCGTTTTCTACGTTCAGGGCTATTCGGGACACGGCGTCAATTGCAGCCACATCGCCGGTGAAATCCTTGCGGACGCAGTAGACGCCAAGACCGAGGGCGTCGATTTGTTCGAGGCGATACGGCATTTCCGCATTCCCGCCGCCGATTTCATCGGCAGTCCGATGCTGGCGCTCGGCATGACGTGGTTCCGGATGCGCGACGCGGTCGGCCTCTAGCCGGCTTTCCGCCGGCGCAGCCATCGCTCCGCCATGCCGATCCGGATCAGGACTTCTCCGATCGCCAGCACAACGACGACCCCGATCAGCGTCGCCTTCTGGAGCCCCTCGCCGGGGACATAAACAAAGAGCGCAATCGAAAAGGCGAGCGTGACGACGCACATCGCCGCAAGCGTTATCGCGACCGGCGCGCCGCCCGGAACCTTGAAGGGGCGCGGCGCGGCGCCGTCCTTAAATCTCAGTCGTGCGAAGGAAACCGCAACGCCGATATAGGGCAACATGATCAAAGCGGCGCTGAAGGAGAACAGCGACCAGAAAAGATCGCTGTTCGACGTCGCGACCCGGCCGTAGAGAAGCAGCACAATCGTGCATACGAGACCCATCAGGATTGCAGCGCCGATCGGTCCGCCGTGCCGCGGATGGCGGATCGCAAACAGGCTCGGCAAATCTCCCTCCGACGCTGCTTCCGCAGTCGCGCGATTGCATCCCATCGCCCAGGTCGCACCGTTCGAAAAGAATGTGTACAGGGCCATGACGCCGAGCACGACGACGATGATGCCGCCGCCCGGAATCTCGGCGAAGAAGAGGGCTAGCGTGTCGACCAATCCTTCGACGATGTCGATGTCCTGCGCCGGAATTGCTGAGAGAATCCCCGCCGTCGCGAGAAAATAAAGGGCCAGAACGATGATGCCCGACATCAATACGCTGAGAGGAACGTCGCGCGCGGGATGCCTGATTTCGCCGCTCGCCGCGGAAACCAGTTCAAAGCCGAGCATGCCGTAGACGATCGCAGGAACGTATTTGAGGCCTTCTTTCCATTCCGGACGAAACGAGTCGGCGCTGATCGGATTGGCGAAACCATGGGCTTGTCCATATCGCCAGCCGGCGACGATCAGTACGCAGAAGATGACGATTTTGAAGAGGGCGCCGAGATTGGGCACCCATTTCCCGATTCTCAGACCCAGGATGTCGAGAAGCGCCGTCAGCCACGCGAGCACGATGCCGACGCCGATTTGCTGCGACAATGTGAGCTCGACATCGAAGAGGCGCGCGAAAACGCCCGCAAAGAGAACGAATATCGAGGGAAGCCAGATCGCCGTATTGACCCAATAGGCCCAGACCGCGCGCGCCGCCCAATGACGCCCAAGCCCGCGTCGGATCCAGACGTAAAGCCCGCCCTCCTCCGGATAGGCGGTGCCGAGTTCCGACGTAATGAGGCCGATCGGTATCAGAAAGAATGCGCCGAGAAAAAGCCACCAGAAAAGGCTCGACGCCCCGATCGACGCCGACGCGGCGATCGTATCGAGCAAAAGGATCGCCGAGACCGTGAACAGCACAAGGTCTCGAAGGCCGAGGACTTTCGGAAGCTCCCGCTTTGACGTCATCCATCCATCGCGCTGACCGATCCTATCGCGCGCGCCCCTCTAGGCGGCAAGACTAGTCCAGATCAGGCGCGTCGTCACGCCGAGGCGAAACATTGCCGTCGCCGGCATGGATGATCGGTGGGTCTGCTCGCGCCGTAAGGGCGCTATTATAGCGTCGCGACCCTATTCGATCGCCTCAAGAGCGAGACGACGCTCATGATCGGAGCCGATCAATTCCGCGATTTTCCGAAGCGCTGCGCGGATGTCGTCGCGCGCGGGCGCTTCTCCATGAAGCGCCTCTATGACGAGGCGGCGCTCGTGATCGCCGTCTACGCCTTTCGCCAGTTCGATAAGCGCCAGCCATTGCCCGGATTCCTCTTCAAGAGAACCGGCAAATTCCTCAATCGCGAGACGACGCTCATGCGCGCCCTCAATCGCCCCTATCGCGCGAAGCGCCGCAGCGGCGACGTCGCTGTCGTTCAGGCGCTCGCCCGCTGCTTCAGCGACGAGGCGGATTTCATAATCTCCTTCAATTGACTTGGTCGCCGCATCGATCGCGCGCGCGGCGTCAACCCCGCTGATATTTTCGCTTTCAAGCAGCGCTTCGACCGCGAGCCGCACTTCGTGGTCGCCGTCAATTTCGTCGAGGAGACGCGTGGCGACCGAGAAAGTTTTCTCGCTGCCCTTCCGATCCGCAATGTCCTCTATAATCAATCTCAACTCGTGATCGCCTTCGATCGTCGTCGCCACATCGATGATTGCGGCTAGGGCGCCGTCGCCGAGCGACGGCGCGCTGAGCAGCGCGGAGAGCGCGTTTCGTTTGGCGTAATCGCTGTCGAGTCCCTTTACGCGCTCGGCGAGCAGCAGCACGTCCTCATTCGTCAACGAGCTCCGTTTCGCCAATTCTTCGATATAGGCGCCGACCGCGTGCGAACCGACCAACTGACCAATCTCGGCGATCGCCGCCTCCTTGCCGCCGGACGCGAGTATCGCGCTGACGCGGCTGCCTGCGTTGACGCCGGAAGCCCGCGCGAAAAGTTGGAGGAGATCGGCGGCGGCGCGATTTGCTTCCGCGAGGCCATGCTCCTTCTCATCGTCGATCGATGTGTCCGCGATAATTTCCCCGGACTTGCTTTCGAAGACGGCCTTGCGCGTTTTCCCGTCCTCAACGCGCTTGATCTCAAGGCGCCCCTTGAGCGCGGTCAAAGACCGGCCGTCCGCCGCGAACTCGAAATCGCCCTTCCAGTCCGCGGAAAGATTCAATTCATCATCTTTCAGATGGAACGAACCGTTGTCGCCCTTGCCTATATTGACAATGTGCACGCCCTCGCCGTCGTCGTCGCCACGGGCGATCTCCGGCGCAAAAAGCGCAAAGGCGCCCGCGGCCAGCAGCGACAGGCCGGCGCCGATTCCAAAGGCGGTCAGGTGGCTGCGCATGGTCGCCTTTTCAACTTGGTTCCTAGCTGGAGCACGCTAGCAAAGTCCGCAAGCAGCGCCAAACCGGGCATGCGACGAAGCGTGCCGATCAGACGACGAATCCGACGATTTCCCTCACTTCGGCGACGGTCTTGTCGGCTATCGCCTTCGCCCGCTCCGCGCCGTCCATCAGGACGGATCGGAGAAAGGTAGGGTCCGCCTCGAGCCGGCGCAGCTCCGCGCCGATCGGCGCGATCTTCGCGACGACAAGATCGGCGAGCGCGGGCTTGAACCTGCCAAATCCTTCGCCGCCAAACTCTTTCAACACCTCGGCGTCGGTCTTGCCGGACAGCGCGGCGTAAATGCCGACAAGATTGGCGGCCTCCGGACGATCCTCGAGACCGGCGGCTTCCGACGGAAGGGGTTCCGGATCGGTCTTGGCCTTCTTGATCTTCTTCGCGATCGCGTCAGCGTCATCGGATAAATAAATCGTCGCTTGCTCAGAGGGATCCGACTTCGACATTTTCGCCGTGCCGTCGCGAAGCGACATGATGCGCGCGCCGGGACCCTTGATGAGCGGCTCGGGCAAAGGAAAATAATCTTCAACGCCGAATTCGCGATTGAACTTGCCCGCGATGTCTCGTGCGAGTTCGAGGTGCTGTTTTTGATCCTCGCCGACAGGGACATGCGTCGCTTTGTAAACGAGAATGTCAGCCGCCATCAGCACCGGATAGGTGTAGAGGCCGACCGAAGCGCGTTCCTTGTCCTTTCCAGCCTTGTCCTTGAACTGGGTCATGCGATCGAGCCAGCCGAGGCGCGCGACGCAATTGAAGATCCAGGCCAGCTCCGCATGCGCCGGCACGCCCGATTGGTGCAGCACGGCGGCCTTCTTCGGATCGATGCCGGCGGCGAGATAGGAGGCGACGATATGAAATGTCTGATCCCGGAGCTTTTTCGGATCCTGCCAGACCGTGATGGCATGCATATCAACGACGCAGAAATAGCAGTCATGCGTGTGCTGCATGTCGACGAATTTCCGGATCGCGCCGAGATAATTGCCAAGATGCATGCCGCCCGACGGCTGGATGCCCGAAAACACCCTTTCCGGACCCTTGTAGCCGGTCATGTCGCCTGTCCTAAAAGCTCTTGCGGTTTCTGGAATAGGCCTTGTAGTCGCTGAGTTTGACGCCGCCAAGAGTGACGAGCGCGAGGCCGTAAGCGGCGAGCCCGGCGACCGCAATGATCATGACCGCCGCCCAATAGCGATTGAATAGGACATCCGCGATCGCGTCGGAATGCTGAAGCGCAAACCAGACGAACCCCGCCATCGCCAGCGTCGCCGCCAGAATTCGCGGCGCGCGAGACATGAGCCGCACGTCCGGCCGGAACTGGCCGCGCTTCCAGAGGTTGAACGCAAGCTGCAGCACCTGCAGCCAGGCGGCGAAGACTGTTGCGAAGGCGACCGCGAGAAAGCCGAATATCGGGAACAGGACCAACGCCAACGCCGTATTGACGCCGATCGAAACGAGCGCGTAATTCATCGGCGCCTTCGTGTCTTCGCGCGCGAAAAAGGCCGGCGCGAAAATCCGCTGCCAGACGAACGCCGGCAATCCCCACGCGTAAATCGCCAGCGCCCAGCCCGTCCACTTGACGTCTTCCTGCGTGAACGCGGAACTGCGGCCGCCAAAGAGCGAAAGCGCGTCCGTGGCGAATCCGACAAAGAGCGCATCGCAGATCGGCGCCGCCATGAGGATGAAGGCCGCGGCGGCCGGCAGCGTCAGAACCGAAGAGAGCTCAAGCGAGCGGTTGATCGCATGCATTGCGCCTTGCTCGTCTCCCTCTTTCACGCGACGCGACAGCATCGGCAGCAACACGACGCCGAGCGCCGTGCCGACAACGGCGAGCGGCAGCTGATAGAGCTGATCGGCGTTCATCAGCCAGGAAACGGCGCCGGGCTCCTGCGACGCGATATTGGTGCCGACGATAATGTTGATCTGCGTCGCGCCGGCGGAAAGAAATCCCGGCGCACCGAGGACGAAGAGCCGTTTCACCCCCGGCGTGATCCGCGGCCGGCGCCATTTCAGCAGATAACCCTGCCGCTTCGCGCCCCAGAGCAGCAGCCAGAGCTGAAGAAGCCCGCTCAGCGCTGTCGCCCAGGCGAGCGCTTCGCCGGTCACATGAATGCCGCCCCCTGCGAAAATGAGGATCGCGCCGATCTGGCAGAAATTCAACAGCAGCGGCGCGCCCGCATACGCCATGAACTTGTCGAGCGAGTTGAGGACGCCGGAGAGGAGTCCGACCATCGACATGCAGGCAAGGTACGGAAACATGATCCGAAGATAAACCGTCGTCAGGTCGAACTTCTCCGGGTCGTCCGCGAATCCGGATGCTATGAGATGCACAAAAAGCGGCGCGGCGATTTCGACCACGACCGTCAGGCCCAAAAGAATGAAAAGAAGCGTCGCCATCACCTCTTCGGCGAATTGTTTGGCGGCGGCCTTGTCTTCGCCGATGAGCTTGCCCTGAAAAAGCGGCACGAACGCCGCCTGAAACGCGCCTTCGGCGAACAGACGGCGGAACATATTCGGTAGTCGAAAGGCCGCCCAGAACGCGTCGGCGACCGGATTGCCGCCCGCGCCGATGACGCCCGCGATCAACACCTGCCGCGCAAAGCCGAGCACACGGCTCGCCATGGTCATCCCGCTGACGGTCGCCAGGGATTTGAAAAGATTGCCGCTCATGAATGGTGGGTCTGGCCGCGGATTTTGACGATTTGCCGGCGGACATTCCGCCGGATTGGTGGCGTCGGCGTTAACGCAATTCGTTCAAGTCTCAAACTGCAGCTTTTTTCGCCGCAGGCCTTCCGACCGAGCCGTCGCCCAGGACCGCGTAGAGGCGCTGTTCGATCGCGTCGATCGTCTTACGGTTGTCGATCTTCGCGCCTTCCGGCGTCTGCAGATAGAAGGCGTCAACCGCCCGCTCGCCGTAGGTCGCGATGTGGGCGGAGCGAATGGCGACGCCGAGATCGGCGAGAGCCGAGGTCAGGGAATAAAGGAGGCCGGGCCGGTCGCGGCCTTCCGCCTCAACGACGAGCGCTTCGTCGGAGGCCTCCGCATCGACGCGGACGAACGGGCGGCACCGCGAATATGGCGCGCCGATCGCCGATTCGCCGGCCAAGAGCCGGGCCAGCGGCAGGCCTTGCCCGCGCCGCCGCGAGCAGCGCGCGGTGCAAGGTGCGCACGAATTCGGCGAGCGCCTCGCTCTCTGCGTGCTCCGGCGCTTGCAGTGTGAATACGTCAATGATCTTGCCGTCATCGAGCGTGAGCGCATGAACGCTTCGGACGTTTCCGCCGACCCCGGCGATCGCGCCTGCCAAGTCGGCGAACAGTCCGGTTCTGTCGTCGGCGTAGATGATCGCCTCGACAGCATCCTCGCGGATTGATGCGGCGACTCCGCAGACTTCCGCATTGCGCGCGAGTTCGGCGGCGCGCGCGAAAGTCGCCGGGTGCATCATCGCGAGCGTCGCATCCGACAATCGCCACATGAATGCCGCGCGCTCCGCCTTTGGCCACTCAGCGAGCGCCGTTTCGGCTTCTTTCCGGCTGGCGACCGATCGCTCCTCCATCCAGCCGGCAAGCGCCGCGTCGCCGCCCTTCAGCCAGGATTCCGTGCCGAAGTAGAGCGAGGCGATCTGCCGCCGCGTCCATTCATCCCATGCGTCGGCGCTGACGGCGCGCAGGTGGCAGACTGTCAAGACGAGCAGGAGATCGAGACGGTCCTGCGCGCCGACCTCCGCGGCGAAGACCGCAATCGCGCGTGCTTCCGCAAGATTTCGCCGCTCGGCGACACGGACCATCAGGAATGGGCGCGCAGCGCACCAGGCGATCAACGCCGCATCATCATCGTTTGCGCCAAGGCGCCGCGCCACTCGCCCGACCAGGGCTTCGGCGTTCTCGACCGTCTGCTCCTTCAGCGACCAACCGGCCTGGTGCAGCAGCACGGCGTTGTAAAACATCTCTGGACGCTCATGCCGTTTCAATATCCCCGTTGCGATCGGATGCTCCACCTTCAGGTCTTCATCGGCGATCTGCGCCAGCACGCCAATCGACTGGAAGATGTGCTCGTCAATCGAATATCGGCGATAAAGACCATATTCGATGCGGCCGGTGATCTGTCCGAATGACGGTATGTATTTCCCGAGAAGGCCGGTCTCCGACATCACGCGAAGTAGCTTCACCGGATCCTTGGCGGTCGATATGGAAGCGACGAAGAGCCTGGCGATGGTCGGATCGCGCCGAACGTCGCTCGTCACAGAGACGGCCTGTCTCGAAATGAGGTCGAGCGCGTCAGGGTGAAAATCGATCTCCGGTTTCTTTGCAAAGGCGCGAAAGTAGCGGAAGAGATCGATCGGCGACTTTTCCGCCGCCTTTGCGCTCGCGAAATCGAGCCGCCCATTCTTCAGCCGCAAATTGACCTTGGCGCCCGCCTCGTCCGTCGACAGCGCTTTGGGCAAGGGAAGCGGCGTACGGTCGAGCAGCTTGGCGTTCTCTTCCTCAAGGCGCGCCCAGAAAATTCGAGTGAGGCGCCCGATTTCCATCGCGGTGACAAAATAATGCTTCATCATGCGTTCGGCGGCGCTCATGTCGGCGCGGTCGGCGTAGCCGAGCCGCTCCGCCAGCGCCGGCTGGATGTCGAAGGTGAGGCGCTCGTCGGCACGGCCCCGAAGATCATGAAGATGAACGCGAAGCGACAGGAGAAAGCGCTCGGCTTTCTTCAGCGACTCCGCATCCGCCGGTCCGAAAATCGCACCGCGCTTCGGCGCGTCAGTTAATGAACGACCATAGAGCGCGCGATAGATCCAGCCGATGACGTGAATGTCGCGAAGGCCGCCTTTTCCCTCCTTGAGGTCCGGCTCGGAAAGATAGCGCGACTGGTTTGAACTGTCGTGCCGCGCTTCCTGTTCGCTTCGCTTGGCTTTGACGAATTTCGCTTTGGTGCGCCAGCGGAGCAAATCGAATTTCGAGGCGAAATCCTTGAACACCTTGTCGTCGCCGGAGATGTGACGGGCGTCGAGATAGGCAGTCATCGCCGTCATATCCTTTTCTGCGAACTTTACGGCGGTCGACGGCGTATGGACCCCCTGCCCGACGACCAGCCCCGCATCCCAGAGCGGATACAAGATCGCGTTGACGATCGGCTTCAGCGCCTCTTCCGCAACGCCCGAATGAAGGATCAAGAGGTCGATGTCGGAGAGCGGCGCGAGTTGTCCCCGCCCATATCCGCCGGTCGCCGCGATCGCAACTTTAGCTTTCGCCGGCAGCGTCGACATGGCGTGATCGGCGATCGCCTTCAGCGCCTCGTCCATGATCTGCGCGAGCTTGGCGACGATGACGTCGCCCCGGGTGAATTGCTCAAGCAAGGCGGGTCTTGCTTCCGCGAGCGCTTTTCTGAGGGCGACGCCGACGGCGCCAAAGCTCTTCCCCGATCGTTCCTCTTCGATCGCGGCTTCAAGGCGCGCGCCGATGGCGCCGGATTTAAGGATGGCCCCGCTTTCGCTCACGCTCTCGACCGCATTGATTCGCCGCTTTTTTGCGACGCAGCAATCAATCAGGTTCAGCGAGAGATTTCAATTGATAGATCGCGGCAAGGGCGTCTTTCGGCGACATCGAATCAGGGTCGAGCGCCTCGATCGCCGCGCGCAAGCAACCCTCGGCGGGCGCCGCTTCCGGTTGGGTCGGCGGTGACGCAAATAGCGGGAGGTCTTCAAACGCGCCGGGTCGTCGCCGGTCGCTTTCGAGCCGCTTCAGAATTTCATTGGCTCTGGCGATCACTTCGCGAGGAAGGCCGGCAAGACGCGCGACGGCGACGCCATAGGAGCGATCGGCCGGACCTTGCGCCACTTCATGCAGGAAGACGACATCGCCTTTGAACTCCTTGACGCGCATGGAAACGTTTTGGAGTCGCGCCAGCGATTCAGACAGCGCCGTCAGCTCGTGATAATGCGTTGCAAACAGTCCCCGGCACCGGTTCTTGTCGTGCAGATGTTCGACCGCCGCCCAGGCGATCGACATGCCGTCAAAGGTCGAGGTGCCGCGGCCGATTTCGTCGAGCACGACGAGGGAGCGTGGAGTCGCCTGATTGAGGATCGCCGACGTCTCGATCATCTCGACCATGAAGGTCGAGCGTCCGCGCGCAATGTCGTCCGCCGCGCCAACACGCGAAAAGACGCGGTCTGCGATTCCGATATGCGCTTCCTTCGCCGGAACAAATCCGCCCGCCTGCGCGAGAATGGCGATCAGCGCGTTCTGGCGCAGGAATGTCGATTTGCCAGCCATGTTCGGGCCGGTGACGAGAAGGAGGCGCACGTTGTTTTCATCGCCGAGAACGCAATCATTGGCGACGAAAGATTGCGCCGCGGACCGCCGCGCGGCCGCCTCGACGACGGGATGGCGACCACCCTTGATGCCGAAGGCGAGCGTATCATCGACGCGCGGCCGAACATAATTTTCCTCGTTCGCCATGAGGGCGAACGACAGCGC
Source organism: uncultured Alphaproteobacteria bacterium (assembly GCA_963765165.1). Lineage (GTDB taxonomy): Bacteria > Pseudomonadota > Alphaproteobacteria > Caulobacterales > Parvularculaceae > Amphiplicatus. The sequence goes on from CAVXVQ010000002.1 coordinate 281,897, forward strand.
GACATCGAGTGCGGACGCTGCGTCCGCCGCCGCGGCGATGTCCTCGCCGCGTTCGACGACACGGGCCGACAGGTCCGCGAAAATCTCAAGCTCGCGCGCCTGCGCTTCGTCTCTCGCCCTCGCGATGCGTAAATCAAGATCGGCAAGCTCGCCGGTCGTAAAGCGAACCGCGCTCGCGAGAGTCTGTCGATGAATGAATAGCCCTGATTGCGGCCCGGAGAGGAGAACATCGCCCGACGACGGCGGGGTCTCCACGAAATAGCCGAGGATGTTGTTGTGACGGATTTTCAGGGTCTTGAGACCGGTCGCTTCGCGATACTGGGATTCAAGCCCGGCGATCACCCGGCGCAATTCGTCCCGCAACGTCATCGCCGCATCGAGCCCGGCGTCAAAGCCGCGGCTGATAAAGCCGCCATCGCGCGCAAGGTGCGGCGGCTCCGTGACGAGCGCTTCGATCAAAAGCCTGATGAGCGACGAGAATCCCGCACCATTTCGGGCTTCGAGCGCGATCGCCGCTTGCCGGACTTCCTCGGGCGCATCGCGCCGGTCGAGCGCCGCGCCCAGCTTCCTCGCAGCGTCAAGGCCTTCGCGGATCGCAACCAGATCGCGCGGTCCGCCGCGCAACAGCGCGAGGCGCGAGAGAGCGCGCGCCATATCAGGCATGGGTCTCAAGGCGTCGCGAAGATCCGCTGCAAGGCGCCGCTCGCCAGCAAAATGCTCCGCCGCATCGAGACGGCGATTGATGGCGGCCGGGTTGGTCAGCGGGGCGGAAAGGTGACGCGCCAACAGCCGTGCGCCGGCGGCCGTAACCGTGCGGTCGACGGCGGCGAAAAGGGTTCCTTCGCGGGCGCCGTATTGCGTCCTCAAGATCTCAAGCGATGCGCGCGTCGTATCGTCGATGATCATGGCGCCGTCGGCGTCGGCCCGCTTGGGCGGCCGCAGGGCCGGCATCCTCCCGGCTTGCGTCAGGTGCAAATAGGAAAGGAGACCGCCGAGCGCTGCGCAGTCGGCACGCGAAAAATCGCCGAACCCGTCAAGCGCCGCAACGCCGAACAAATCGCGTATGCGTCTTTCGCCGCCGCGCGAATCAAAGCCCGCCGCCGCCTGGAAGGTGAGGCGGACCGACCGCTTCGCCGCGTCAATCGCCGCACGCCATTCTGGCGCGAGGTCAATGTCGGGCGCGATCAATTCGGAATAAGGCAGCGAAGTGAAATCGACGGCGAAGGTCGCGGCGCTTGTCGGGCGCACCGTCAGCTCGCCGCTTGTGATATCGACGGCGGCAAGCGCGGCCTCGCCGCCGCCGAGCATCGCTAGCGCGCCGAGAAAATTCGACTGCGCGGCGTCAAGGAGCGCTTCCTCGGTGATCGTTCCCGGCGTGACCACGCGCACGATCTCGCGGCGCACGACGGATTTCGATCCGCGTTTCCTCGCCTCCGCCGGATCTTCCATCTGTTCGCAGATCGCGACCGAAAACCCGGCGCGGATCAGCTTTGCGAGATAGGCCTCATAAGAATGAAACGGAACGCCGCACATCGGGATGTCGCCGCCCGCATGTTTTCCGCGCTTCGTCAAGGTGATGCCGAGCGCCGCCGACGCCTTCACCGCGTCGTCGAAAAAGAGCTCGTAGAAATCCCCCATCCGATAAAACAGGAGCGCATCGCCTGCGTTCGTCCGGATGTCGAGATATTGCGCCATCATCGGCGTCGCGTCGGACGCGACGTCGTTGGCGGCGGGCGCCGGCGCTGGCGAAGGTGCGTCCATATAATTCAGCGTAATGTCGGTGCTGACCCTCTACCCCACTCCCAGGAAAGAGTCGAAGGGGCGCGAAGAACGCTTGCAGCGGAGAGAAAATTGGTGACGATGCCGCCTGTGCCACGACAACAGCCGCTTTCAACACTCACCAATTCGACGATCGACCTTGGCGAACGCACCGCGCCCTTGACCGCGCGCGTCAACCGCCGCGCGCGCCGGCTGATCGTCAAGGTCGACGCCATCTCCGGCCGGGTGATCGTGACCGCACCGTCAAAACGGGCGCTGCCGGAAGCAATCGAGTTTGCGCGAACGCGCGCGCGCTGGATCATGCGCCAGCTCGACGAGTGCGCCGGCGCAAAACCCTTTCGTGACGGCGTCACATTTCCCTTTCGGGGAGCGCCTGTCTCGATTGTCAGCGACGGCGGTCCGCGCGCGGGCGTCCGTCTCGACGGCGACCGCCTTCTTGCCGGAGGCGAGGCGCGCCACGTCAATCGACGCGTGACCGACTGGCTGAAATCCGAAGCGCGCAAGACACTGACAGAGCGCGCCGATCACCATTCGGCGCAGCTGGGGAAAAAGCGCGGTCCCATCACAATTCGCGACACAAGATCGCGGTGGGGATCATGCGCGCGCGACGGCGCTCTCTCGTTCTCCTGGCGCCTGATCCTCGCCCCGCCCGTGATGCTTGATTATGTGGCGGCCCACGAGTGCGCCCACCTCATCCATCTCAATCATTCGCCCGCCTATTGGCGAGTGCTCCGCGGCCTCGGTATCGACGCGCGCGCGGCGCGGGACTGGTTCGCCGCGCATGGCCATCTGCTCTATGCGTATGGGGTTGAAAAAGCCGCTTAGCGTCAGCCTGTGACCGGCTTGACCACAGGCGCGACCAGCGGCGCCGTCCGCGCTTTCGGTGGGCGCGCGATCAGCGACCGCTCCATGATTTCGCGCCAGATGATCGCCGGCGCGCTTCCGCCGGTCACCTCACCCATCGGCTTGTTGTCGTCGCGTCCGACCCAGACGACGCAGACGAGACCCCCGCGTGACCGGCGAACCAGGCGTCGCGATAATCCTGCGTCGTCCCGGTCTTGCCGCGCGACTGAAAGCGTGAAAGCCGCGCCGCCTTGCCGGTGCCCCAATCAGTCACCGCCGCCAGCATTTCGTTCACAAGCGCAATCGAGCGCGGCGACGCCGCTACCCCGTCGAAAGTCGCTGGCCGCTCAAAGACGCGCTCACCGTCCGCAAGATCGATTCGCTCGACGGCGTGCGGCGTGACACGGTAGCCGCCATTGGCGAATGGCGCATAGGCGCCCGCAAGGTCGATCGGCGTCATCGCATCGACGCCGAGACCGACCGCGGGTCCCTGCGTCAACGACACCTCGATCCCCATGCGCCGCGCAGCGAGACGGACCGCCGAGCGACCGGTGTCTTCCTGAAGCCTGATTGTCGCGCCGTTCAGCGAGCGCGCCAGCGCCTCGGTCAGCGTCACCTCTCCGAAATACTGCCCCTTATAATTGGCCGGCGACCATTTGCCGATCGTGATTGGGGCGTCCTCGACGATGTCGAGCGGGTCGGCGCCCATGTCGACGGCCGCGAGATAGACGAACGGCTTGAAGGCCGACCCCGGCTGGCGGCGAGCGAGCGCCGCACGGTTGAATTGGCTGACGCGATAGTCGCGGCCGCCCGCCATCGCCTTGATGCGGCCTTCGCCGTCAATGACGACCGCAGCCATCTCGATCGCGGAATCAAGCTTTGAGATCGCCGAGCCTGCAAGCATTCCCATCTCGAGGGCGTCTTGGAGCGCCGGATCGAAGGTCGAGCGGATGCTGAGATCGGCGTCGACGCCTTTCGCGGCGGCGCGCGCTTCGCCGAGCGCATAGTCCACGAAATAGGGCGCGCCGGCGAACCGGGATTTTTCAATCGTCACCGGCGCGCTGTAGGCGCCCTTCGCCTGCTCTCGCGTGATGAAGCCCGCCTGCAGCATTTCTTCGAGCACTAGGCGTCCCCGCTGTCCGGCGCTCGCCGGGTTGCGATCCGGCGCATAATGCGACGGCGCCTTCAGGAGACCCGCAAGCACCGCCAATTCCGCGAGGCTCAACTGGCGCGCGGGCCTTCCGAAATAGCGAAAGCTCGCCGCCTCAATGCCGTAAGCGCCGGCGCCGAAATAGACGCGGTTGAGATAAAGCGTCAGGATTTCGTTCTTGGTGAATTTCTGCTCAAGCCACAGCGCGAGAAAAAATTCCTGGATCTTTCGCTTGTAGGTTCGATCGGACGAGAGGAACAGGTTTTTCGCAAGCTGCTGCGTCAGCGTGGAGCCGCCCTGCCTGATCTCGCCTTCGCGCGCATTGACGAACAAGGCGCGCGCGAGCGAAAGCGGATTGACGCCGACATGGTCATAAAAATTTCTGTCCTCGACGGCGAGGACGGCGAGCGGCGCGAATGTCGGCAGGTCAGCGAGGCGGATTGGCGCGCCGTGGCTTTGTCCGTGCACGGTGATCGGCGACCCGTCCATTGCGACGAGCGTCAGCCGCGGCGTTGCATTCGCTTTCCAGAGGCCGTCTGTGTCGGGAAGATCGCGTGTAAAATGGACCGCGAGCGCAGCAGCGGCGATCGCCATCGCGAAAAGATAAAAACTTGCGTCGGCGAATTGGCCGACGAGCCGGGCGCCGAAGGTCTTGCGTCGTTTGCCGCCTGGGCGCCGCTTCCGGCCGGCCGGCCCGGCGGCAGTCCGGCGCGTTTTTCGTCGGGATTTCGCGGGCTGCGCCATTTCCCGATGGTCCGGCCTGCAGCGTTAACGAAGTATGAACCCGCTCCGTGCGCCTCCTTGTGGAGCACCCATGGCGCCCTGTACTCTGGCGATCACCCACAAAGGGGCCTCAGCCCGTGTTGATTTCAATGGCTAAGCCGCCGTCGCCCGCTCGCGATCAGAAGGAGGCGGCGATCATTGACGCCGCCCGCGAGACCTTTCTCGCGCACGGCTATGACGCGGCCAGCATGGACCAGATCGCCCTCGCGGCCGGGGTCTCGAAGCGCACGGTCTACAACCGCTTCCGGTCGAAAGAGGAGCTGTTCGCGGCCGCGATCGAGGAGACCTGCCGCAGCATCCTCCCCGTCGACATCGCGGCCATCGAGGCGAGCCTTTCGACCGAACAGTTCGTCCGCGAAATGGCGCATGCCTTTCTCGAGGGCGTGTTGACGCCGGAAGCGCTTTCGCTCCGCCGCATCGCCGCCTTCGAGGCGGGACGAAACCCGTCTCTGGGCCGTTCCTATCTTGAACACGGACCGGCGTTCATGGCGGCGACATTCGCCCCGATCCTCGCCCGCACGACAAAGCGGGAGGGCATCGAGATCGACGACGTCGAGGCGGCGATATACCAGCTCGGCGCGCTGATATCTGAGCCGCTCTACACCGAAATGCTGCTTGGCGTGACGCCGAAAGATCTCAAACTCGCTATCAACGAGCAGATCGAGCGCGGCCTCAAAGCGTTCTGGCGCATTTACCGCCGCTGACGCGCGCCAATGGCGTTTTCAAAAGTGACCCAAGGCGCCGGACAAAGAAAAACCGGCGCTGCTTTCGCAGCGCCGGTTTTTTGAACTTCAATCGTCCGCTTACTGGAAGCTGATGACGACTTCCGTACGGCGGTTGAGCGGCTCGCGCACGCCATCTTCCGTCGGCTTGGCCGGGCGGTCTTCGCCGTCAGGATTCCATGCGGATTTTGTCCGCAGAAATTCCATTGGCGATAAGCAATTCGCGGACAACGGAGCCGCGACGCTCGGAGAGCGCCTGGTTGTAGGCAGAGCCGCCCGAACGGTCGGCGTGACCGGAGACGACGACCGTGTTGACGTCATTCGCCAGCGCACGCGCCGCAGCCTCTTTGACGAGGTTGGCGGCTTCGGGCGTCAGGTTCGACTTGTCGTAGTCGAAATAAACGATGACGTTGATCGGATCGAGGTTGGCAGCCGTTTCGTCCATCGGCTGCGGCGGGCAATCCGACGCGACCGGAACGCTCGAGCCGTCCCAGCAATCCTTGTACTGCGGGGCCGCCGCCGAGGCGCCGAAATTCCAGCGAAGGCCGGCGAACAGGCTGTGCGAGTTGTATTCTTGGTTGAACTGGGTCGCCACGCCCGCGAGCGTGCCGTCGAATGTCGGATCAAGCGTCTCGAAATAACGGTAAGACAGATCAAGCGCGAGGCCTTCGGCGAGTTCGAAGGCGAGGCCCGCGATGCCCTGATAGGCGAATTTCCACGCCTTGTCCTGAACGTTCAGCGAGCCGAAACCGCCCGAGAAGCTCGGATCGGCGCCGACGTAGTCAGCCTTGAGGCGCGCCATGCCGGCGCCGATGCCGGCGTAAGGCGTGACTTTGCTGTCGCTCCTGAAGTTCTTGATGAGGTTGAACATGAACGCCATCGACTGGGCGTCGCCCTCGACGGTGTTTTCGTTCCAGCCGGTGAAGTTGATGCCGTCGCCTGGCAAGGTGGCGAAGGTCGTTCGTGCGATACGAGAATTCGAATTCCTTGCGCCAGCCATTCGCGCCTTCGTGGCCGAGCGCCGTGTAAACGCCGATGCCATTTTCGTAATCCGCCTCGCTGTCGAACGCGAGCGGCGGGCCAGCCAATTCGAAGTCACGGTCCGGTCCGATGTAGGACAGGCCGGCGCCGATTGCGCCGTACATGCCTTGATAGGCATACGCGGCAGGCGCCATCGCGAGCGTCGCGGCGGCGGCGAAAAGTGCAGTTTTCAGCTTCATGAAGTCCCCTCCTCAGGTGAAACGACCAAACCCGCCGCGCGGGGTGCGTGGCTTGCTTTAACCAAGTCTCCTAGCCAATTTGGCTATGCGTTAACAGACCTATTTATCCAACATCGCGCGAATTGGTGATATCGACAACCCGATGTTGCATTGGCGCATCGCTGACCGCGAATGGTTCATAAATCCTTAATGCAGCCGTCATAATTGCCTGTTTTTACGGGAAAATTCCCATCGACCCGGATTGTGTCCACCGAGTTGATTTGCGCACGGACCTCCCCTGTCCTAAACCGGCCGCAGACGGTGCCTTCCGCGAGGGAGGAGAATAGGGAACGCGGTGTAAATCCGCGGCTGTGCCCGCAACTGTAAGCGGCGAGCGCCCTCCATGGACGCCACTGGCCAGACGGCCGGGAAGGCAGGAGCGCGCGACGACCCGCGAAGTCAGGAGACCTGCCGTCGACGTCGTCCTTTTTCCGGCCGGGAAGAGCCGGGAAATGCGGATTTCCGCCGCGGCGACATTCCTTAACCCGAAGGAGTCGCCGGCTATGATCCGCCTACGCACTATTATTTCTTTCTTCGCCGCCTTCCCTGCTTTCGCGCTCGCCGAAGAGGGGCCGCCATCGACTAACCCCGCCGACCGCGTTGAGGTGGGGGAGACCGACGTCGTTTACGCTTACGCCCGCAGGCAGCGGCCCCTAGACGCCGTCGGGTCAAGCGTCAGCGTCATCACATCGGACGATATCGACGCCGGCCAGTTCGCTTTCGCCGCCGATGCGCTGAGACTTGCGCCGGGCGTCTCTCTCGCGCGCAATGGCGGCGCCGGCGGCTTCGCCAGCATCCGCCTTCGCGGCGCGTCGAGCGGTCAGACCCTCGTCGTCGTCGATGGCGTCGTCGTCAATGATCCGTCCGCGCCGCAGGGCGGATTCAATTTCGCCAACCTAGATGTCGCCGATATCGACCAAATCGACGTTCTGAGGGGCCCTCAAAGCATCATTTATGGCGCTGACGCGATCGGCGGCGTGATCGCCATTCGCACCAAGCGCGAGGGCCCCGCCCTCGCCGCGTACGCCGAGGGCGGATCTCGCGCCAGCCTGCGCGGCGGCGTGACGCTGCACCATGCAAGCAGGAACGCTTTCGTCCGCGCCACAATCTCCGGGGCGCGGACAGACGGGATTTCGCGCGCCGCTTCCGGCGTTGAAAAGGACGGTCATCGTTCAATCGCCGGTTCGGTTACGGCGGGCCTCGACATCGGCGATGACGCCGCACTCAGCCTATTCGCCCGCGCGAGCAATTCGCGCGCGGAAATTGACGGATTCCCTCCTCCATTCTTCGCCTTCGCCGATACGTCCGAAATCGAGAACACAACCGATTACGCGGCAAGCGGGCGGCTCAGCCACGGCGATTTTGACGACGCGGCGGCGCGCGATTTTTCCGGGGCGCTGACGGTCTCTTTCAGCGGCGTCAATCGCAATACGACAGACCTCGGCGTCGAGACATTCCTCGCCGACGGCGCCCGCTTGTCGGCCGATTATGTCGCCGCCGCAAAGCTCTCCGACTGGCTGACGTTTGAGGCGGGCGGCGAAATCGAGCGGACAAGCGCCAGAGTATCGGGCGTCAACGACCGCGCGCGCGCCGGCGCGCTTTATGCGCTGCTTGAGGCGACTCCGATGAACGGCCTGACGGTCTCTGCGGGAGCGCGGCGCGACGAATTCTCGAACTTCGATGGGGCGACGACGGCGCGCGCCGCCGCCGCCTATTCGCTCACGGAGCATCTGCGGCTGCGCGCCAGCTGGGGCGAAGGATTCCGGGCGCCGACCTTGTTCGAGCTCAACTTCGATCAGTTTGGCGTCGTGCCCAACCCCGACCTTCGGCCGGAACGCGCGACGGGCATGGACGTCGGAGTAGATTACGAGATCGGCGGCGCGCGCCTGTCGGCGACATGGTTCCGCCAGCGCGTTCGCGACCAGATCGATTTCGATCTCGCACGGAATGGGTACTTCAACATCGAGCGCGTCAAGAGCGACGGCGTCGAACTTGAACTCGATGCGCCGTTGGGACGCAGCGCCTCCGCGCATTTCGCTTATTCCTATATCGATGCGAGAGACGCGATGACCGGCGCCGCAATTCCACGGACGCCGACGCATAGCGGATCGGCCACGTTGTCCGTCTCACCGACCGACACATTGTCGTTGTCCGCCGTCGCTTTCTTCAATGGAGAAGAAGCGGATTTTCCAACGCCGAACGAGGCCTTCATGCGCATCGATCTTCGCGCCGCCTGGACGATTTCAGACGCGCTGCAACTCTATGCGCGGATCGAAAACGCCGCCGACGCGGACTATCAGGACGTCTCCGGATACGCTGAACCGGGCGCTTCCGTCTTTGCGGGTTTGCGCGTGCGCCAATGGTGACCGCGCTTCTCTTTCTCGCAGCCGCCCCGCGCGTTCTCTCCGCCGATTATTGCGCCGACCAGATCGTGCTGGCGCTCGCCGACCGCTCGCAGATCGCGGCGCTGTCAGTCGATGCGGAAAAGGATTTCTCCTATCTCCGCGAGGCGTCGCGCGGCCTCCCGCAGGCGCGCGCCGAGGCGGAGGAGATTATCGCGCGCGATGTCGATCTCGTTCTTCGATATTGGGGCGGCGACGAGGCGCGGCTGAAGCGGTTCGGCGTCGAGGTCGTGTCGCTATCCTACGCCGCTGATTTCAATGCAGTGAAGGACACCATCAAGATCGCGGCGACTGCGCTTGACCGCAAAGAGCGTGGAGATCGCCTGATCGAAGAAATCGACGATCGGCTCGATGCGCTCGCCGCGCGCGGAGGCGCTGGCATGTCAGCGCTCTATGTGACGCCGGGCGGCGTCACCGCCGGAAAGGGCACCATGATCGACGCGGTCCTCAAGGCCGCTGGCGTCGGTAACAAAGCGGCAGAGCAAGGGCTTTCCTATTGGCCGGCGCTGTCCGCTGAAGCGCTGATCGCCAATCCGCCGGCATTCATCGTCACCGGCTTTTTCAGCGCTGACAGCGAGCGGATCAATCACTGGTCCGCGGCACGGCACCCCGCTTTGAAGGGGTTGCTCAGCGCAACGCCGCGCATCGATCTCGACGCCGACGTTCTTTCCTGTCCGGGTTGGTTTTCGCTCGACGCCGCCGAGCAGATCCGCGACGCGGTCGACAGGACGCTCGGCGATGAGTGAGTTAAAACAGCGCCTCCCAACGGCCGCTCTTGCGTTAGCGAGCGTCGCGATATTCGTCGCTTCCTGCCTTGTCGGTCCGGCGAATTTGTCGATCGCCAATTCTCTGGGCGGGTTGTTCGACGATAGCCGCGCGGGCGTCATTGTGCGCGAAATCAGGATGCCGCGCGCGCTTGCGGCCTGGCTCGCGGGCGCGGCTCTCGGCGCGTCGGGAGCCGCGATGCAGGGTCTTCTCCGAAATCCCCTCGCCGATCCCGGCGTTCTCGGCGTCTCCAGCATGGCGGCGCTCGGCGCCGTCATCGCAATCTATTTCAACATTTCGGCGGCAGCGCATTGGGCGACGCCGATCGCCGCAATCTTCTTCGCGCTCGGTGCGACAGTCGTCCTTCACGCGTTCGGCGCCGGACGTCTTTCGCCGTCGCGGCTCATTCTCGTCGGCGTCGGATTGTCATCCTTCGCCGGCGCGCTCATCGCCCTCGTCATGAATTTGCGCGCCGAACCCTTTCATCCTGTCAGACCTCGTCAACTGGCTGTTCGGGGCGGTAACGAACCGCAGCTTTGACGACCTTGCGATCGCGGCGCCGTTCATGGCGGCGGGTTTCGCGCTCGTGCTGATTGCAGCGCCCGGCCTTACGGCGCTGACGCTCGGCGAGGAGGCCGCCGCAACGATCGGCGCCGACCTTGCGAAAACTCGAACCTTCGCGATCGCCGGCGCGGCGCTGATGACCGGCGCATCGGTCGCGCTTGCCGGCGCGATCGGTTTCGTCGGCATCGTCGCGCCGCATCTTGCGCGTCCCTTTGTCGGGCAGGATCCCGGGCGCACAATCGTTCCCGCCGCTTTCATCGGCGGCGCGATGCTCGCCGCCGCCGATCTCGTGATCCGCCTTCTCCCGTTCGACCAGGAGATGAAATTGGGCGTCGCGGCGGCGCTGATCGGCGCGCCCGCGTTCATCCTTGTCGCGGCGCGGACGCAAAGGATCGCGCGATGACGACGCTGGAAGCGCAAAATCTGGTCATCCGAAAAGGCGCAGTCCGTTGCTCGACGCCATAAATTTCAGCGCGAACGGGGGCGAGTTCATCGGCGTCATCGGGCCAAACGGCGCCGGAAAGTCGACGCTGCTGCGCGGCGATCGCCGGACTGGAAAGGCCGGCGGCGGGCGCCGTTCTCGTCAATGACACGCCGTTCGATTCGGCGTCGCCGCGCGAGCGAGCGCGCATCCTCTCCTATCTGCCGCAATCGCGAGACGTGCATTGGGCGATGACGGCGGAAGCGGTCGCAAGCCTCGGGCGTTTCGCCTATGGCGCGCCGCATCGACTGGCGCCGGTCGATCGCGCCGCCGTCGATCGCGCGCTCGGGGCCTGCGATGCGCTGACGTTTCGCGATCGAACCATGACAACGCTCTCAGGCGGCGAGCAGGCGCGCATTCACCTCGCGCGCACGTTCGCCGCCGAAACGCCGATCCTGATCGCGGACGAGCCGACTTCCGCACTCGACCTTCGCCATGCGTTGTCGATCGCAGCCATGCTTCGCAGAAAAGCGGACCTTGGCGGGCTCGTCGTCGCAGCGTTCCATGATCTTTCGCTGGCGAAGCGATGGTGCACGCGGATTATCGTGCTTGACGCGGGAACGCTGGTCGCAGACGGAGCGCCGAATGAAACGCCTTCCAGCGAGCTGATCGAGAGAGTTTTCGGCGTTTCAATGTGCGACATTGGCGCAGCGACCTTATTCCCCGCTCATCCCGGCTAAAGCCGGGATCCATTTTGACCCGTGCTGGATTCCGGTTTTCGCCGGAATGAGGGGTTAGAGGGGCGCGCTCTTCGCCTTTTCCCAAAGCGTTTCCCTGACGCCTGTCCGCCGCGCTTCCGCCCGCGCCGCGATGAAGAGAAAATCCGACAGCCGGTTAAGATAGGCGATCGCATGCTCGCCGAGCGGATCGTGCCGGGAGAATTCGGCGGCGGCGCGTTCGACGCGGCGGCAAACGGTGCGCGCGACATGCAGAAACGACAGCAACGCCGAGCCGCCGGGCAGATATGAATTCCTTCAAGCGGCGGCAGTCCGGCGTTCAGCGCCGTCGCCGCCGCATCGATGCGCGCGACATGCGCGTCGGACAACACCTTCGTCCCCGGGAAGCAAAGCGCGCCGCCGAAATCGAACAAATCGTGCTGAACAAGTTCCAACGTCTGTCGCACGCTCTCGCCGGGCTCGTGCGAGAGGATGACGCCGATCCAGGAATTCAGCTCGTCCACCTCGCCGAGCAATGCAATGCGCGGATCTGATTTCGAGACCCGCGTGCCGTCGCCGAGCGAGGTTTCGCCCTTGTCGCCGCCGCGCGTCACAATGCGATTGAGACGATCCGCCATGAGGGTTTCCAACAGAAAAGGCCCGGCGGTTTTACGCGCCGGGCCCCGCAAGTTCAAACCTTGAAGGCGTTATTTGACGCCGTGCATGCCCTTCTTGAGGATCGGCCAGAGCACCAGGAGAACGCCGCCGGCGATGATGCCGCCGATGCCGATCTGCTGGAAGACGCCGAGATAGGTTTCAAGCGAGACCTGCGCGTTGAGGACCTCGCCGCCGACGGTTTCGGTCGAGGCGAGCTGCGCGACGATGCCGCCGACATATTGCGCCATGGCAGACGACAGGAACCAGACGCCCATCATCATGCCGACAAGCTTCGTGATCGACAATTTCGTGATCATCGACAGGCCGACCGGCGACAGGCAAAGCTCGCCCATCGAGTGCAGGAAGTAAGCGAAAGCGACCCAGAACAGCGGAACGAGATAATTGCTGTCATGGAACTTCGAGCCGAAGACGAGCGCGAGGAAGCCAAGTCCGACGAGGAAGAGGCCGATCGCAAACTTCAGCGGCACCGAAGGCTCGATCCCGCGCTTGCCCATCCATCCCCACATCACCGAAAAGATCGGCGCGAAAATGACAATGAAGAGCGGGTTGAATATCTGAACCTGACCCGCCGGCATCGTATAGGCGCCGAGGATCTCAAGTTCGGTGTTGCGGTCCGCGAACAGCGTGAGCGACGAGCCCGCCTGTTCGAAAAGCGTCCAGAAGACGACCGAGAAGAACGTCAGATATGACGGCGACAATCATTCGATCGCGTTCGACCGACTTCAGCGAGAAGACCGCCCACAGCGGAATGCCGATCATGGCGATCAGGTAAACGAAGAACATCACCTGGCCGAGCAGCGGCTGCGCCAGGATATAGCCGACGATCCCGGTGGCGACGACTTCCTTGACGACGGTTGCGGTCTCCATCGCGTTGTTGAGGAAGAACCAGACCACCGGCACCGCGAGCAGCGACAAGACGACGATGATGAAGTCCCGGTTCTTTCCGCCCTTCGGCGGGTTGCCGTAATCCTCAATGAGATTGCCGGCGAACTGGAAGCGCGCCCAGGCGAGCAGCATCCCGAATCCGGCGAGCGCGAAGCCCCATTGATAACCGTACGTGACGGCGATCAGCGGCGCGAGGAACTGTGAAATGATCGAGCCGAGATTGATGCCCATGTAGAAGATCGTGAAGCCGGCGTCGCGACGCGGGTCCTTCTCTGGATACAGCGTGCCCACAATCGTCGAAATGTTCGGCTTGAAATAGCCGTTGCCGATGACGATGAGGCCGAGCGACATGAACAGCAAGATGACGGACACCGGATTGCGGTCGGCGTCGAATTTGTAACCGTCTGCGGCGACGCTTGCGGGAGTCGGCGCCGGTTGCGCCGTCGAGATTGATCGAACCGTCCTGGTTCCCGCTGATCTTGTAACGGTTGTCGCCACGCGACGACGTACTGGCCGGCGTCATCGCCGTCCTTGTCGACCGCAACTTCGTACCGCTGATCGTTGATGGTCACATAGGGTTTGGCGTTTTCGCCGCCCGAAAAGGCGAGAAGAAGATAGCCGGCGGACATCAAGATCGCGCCGAACTTCACCGACTTTTTCGAGCCGAAATACTGGTCGGCGATGAGGCCGCCGATCAGGGGCGTCAGATAAACGAGCGAGGTGAAGGCGCCGTAGAGGCCGTTTGCGACACGGTCCGCGAACACGAAATGCTCGACCAGATAAAGGATGAGCAGGGCGCGCATGCCGTAATAGCCAAAGCGCTCCCACATTTCCGTCGTGAACAGGAGCGCCAGCGGACGCGGATGTCCGAACCACTGTTTCTCAGCGGACGGGTTTGCTGCGGCTTTGGTCATTTTCCCTCCTCGATAAGCGCCTTGCCGGCGGCCCCTGCCGGCGGACGCTGCCCTTTTGGGCGATCGGCCATTATAAGACCACATAAAACGATGCGCGGAGACTTCCGTTCCGCGCATCAACGGCGGGAGAGTGGCCGAAATGGGGCGCAAAATCCAGTGGTTAGGCCAGTGCTTCGAATTGGCGACGGCCGGTGTTTGACCTCGACGAACGTTTGGCGAACGACACCGTCGCGGTCGGCGAGATGCCGCTGTCGATCGTCCGGTTGATGAAGGATTCGCGCTTTCCGTGGGCTGTTCTCATCCCCCGCCGCGAGGGCCTCGTCGACTTTCATGACCTTGCGACCGGCGATCGACACGACTTGATGGATGAAGCCGCCGCTGTTTCTGCTGCGCTGCAAAAACTGACCGGCGCAACGAAGATGAACGTCGCGGCGCTCGGCAACGTCGTCCGCCAACTGCATGTTCATGTCGTCGCGCGCTTCGACGACGACGATGCCTGGCCCCGTCCGGTTTGGGCGGTCGGCGTTCCTCGCCCCTATGCGGATGGCGAAGCCGAAGCCTGCGCGGCTGCGCTTAAGGACGCGCTCGGGATTTGACGCCGGATTTCTTGATCAGCGCGCGGAAGAGCCCGATGGCGCTGATCAGCAGCCAGAAGAACTCGATGACGATCGAGGGCGGGTTCGGCCGGTGATACAGCGAAAACAGGATCATCAGCGCCCCGACGGCGTTGAGCGCGGGATAAAGCGCTTTCGTCGAATCCATCTTCCCGATCTGGCTGAGGAAATAGGTGACGACGACGAAGGCGACGCCGACATAGCCGACGAGATCGGGAATTGTGAGTGTCATCGACGCTCTCTAGCCCAAACGCCGCGAAAGTCGAGGGCGTCAGGGGAGCAAAACGACGCCCAGCGCAACAACGCCCGCAAATGACAAAAAGCCGAACAGCATCGCCAGCCCGTCCCGCGCCGTAATCGCAACGCCGAAAAGGACGACCGCGGACGCCGGCGCTACCCCTGCAAAAGGCACGAACTCCAAGGGGACAAAAGAAAGCGCAAGCGCAAACACGATCGCAGCGGCGATGCGACGCATGACGCCGCTTGTCGCGAAGGCGAGGCGCTTGCTGACGACGCTGTCGAAGAAGGCGAGCATCGGTGCGAGCTTGTTCCGTACAGCGATCAATTTCCTCTCCGATACGGATCGCCGCCGGATCGCGCGCGGCAGCCAGGGGTGTCGTTTACCAAACAACATCTGCAGCGCGAGCGCTGCGACGACGACGCCGATAATGGCGGCGGTCGGCGGAATCGCCGAAAGAGGCGACGCGGCGAAGAGCCCGAGTATGATGAAAAGCGGTCCGTAGCTGCGGTCATCCCACTGATCGAGCAACGACTGAAGCGTGATGCGGCCATGCTCGGCGGCGTCGATTGCGTCATCGACGGCCGCCTCGATCGGTCCTTCGTTCGGGTGATTGGTCGCCGGTCCAGGACCGCCCGTGGAACTCATTGCGCCACCTCACCGTCCCTGGCCTTCAAGCCTGCATCGTCCATCCTTCAACCGCCATCGCCGCCTGGCGGATCGCCTCCGAGCGCGTCGGGTGGGCGTGAGACGTGCGTGCGATGTCCTCCGACGCGCCGCCGAACTCGATGACGGAGACGACCTCGGCAATGAGTTCGCCGGCGCCGACCCCGATGATATGACACCCAAGAACGCGATCGGTTCTGGCGTCCGCGAGGATTTTCACGAAACCGTCCGTCTCGTGATTGGTTTTGGCGCGGCTGTTCGCCAGAAACGGGAATTTCCCGACCTTGTAGTCGACGCCCGCCTCTCTCAGTTCCTCTTCCGTTTTTCCGACGCTGGCGATTTCCGGCCAAGTGTAAACGACGCTCGGCACCGCGTCGTAATTCACATGGCCCGCTTTGCCGGCGATCAGTTCGACGCAGGCGACTCCGTCATCCTCCGCCTTGTGCGCGAGCATCGGCCCACGAATGGCGTCGCCGACCGCCCAGATCCCGTCGACATTGGTCCTGAAGTGAGTGGTCTCGACAAATCCGCGCGCATCAAGTTTGACGCCGATGCGGTCGAGGCCGAGACCGGCCGTGTACGGACGGCGCCCGACCGCGACGAGCACCGCGTCGCAGTCGACCGTATCGGTGTTGCCGCCGGATGCGGGCTCGACCGACAGTTTGAGGGTCGCTTTCGTCTTTTCCGCGCCGGTCACTTTTGACGACAGCCGGAACTCCACACCCTGCTTTTTCAAAATCCGCTCGAATAGTTTCGAGACTTCGCCGTCCATCGTCGGCAGGATGCGATCAAGATATTCGACGACAGTGACTTTTGACCCGAGCCGACGCCATACCGAGCCTAACTCAAGGCCGATGACGCCGCCGCCGATGACGACAAGATGCTTCGGCACGGAAGGAAATTCCAGCGCGCCGGTCGAGGAAACGATACGCGTCTCGTCGATGTCGACGCCCTTCAGCGGCGCGACCTCCGATCCGGTCGCAATCACGACGTTCCTCGTTGCAAGGTCCGCCGTCTTGCCGTCCTCGCCGGTAACACGAACTTTCCCTATGGCGACGATTTCACCGGCGCCGTAGTGAACGACGATCTTGTTTTTCTTCATCAGGAATTCGACGCCCTTGGTCAGGCCGTCGACGGCGTCATCCTTCTGTTTCAGCATCTGTTTCAGGTCGAGCGACAATCCGCCGGTCTTGATTCCCAGCTCAGCGAAGCGCGTCCCCGCCGCCTCGTAAAGTTCGGACGCGTGGAGCAACGCCTTTGACGGGATGCAGCCGACATTGAGGCACGTGCCGCCAAGTTTTTTCGTCGGACGCTTTTCAATAAGCGCCGTCTTCAGCCCCAATTGCCCCGCGCGGATCGCGGCGTTATAGCCGCCCGGCCCGGCGCCGATGATGATGACGTCATAAGTGTCCGACATAGGCTTCCTTTGCGTTCGCGGGCGACATGGGCGAACAATGGCGCCGAGGTCAAGACATGCGGCGGCGGCTATAGCGCCGATGGGATGCGGGATGGCGGGTGCTGAATCGTCGCTGGCGGCGGGTTTGAGATCGCTCTATGCGAAGGGCGATCTTGCGAGCGTCATCGCGGCGGCGCGCGCAAATGTCGGCGCAACGAGATCCGATTCTCGATGCGTCGCTATTCGCCGGCCTCGCCCACGCCGGCGTCGGGTCGTTCAGCGACGCGGCGACGCATTTCGAGGACGCCGCGCGCTTCAGGCCGAACGATCCCGCGATCAAGGGCGCGCTCGCGCGCGTACTGCTGCTGCTCAATCGCGAGGACGACGCCGAAGTCCTCATGCGCGATCTTGAAGCGATGGCCAGAACTGATCCGATGGCGGCGCTTCACCTCGCCGACACCTATCTGCAAGCCGGACGGTCGGAGGACGCTTTTCATCTTATGGCCGCCGCAAGGCGGTCGTTCGACCTTCCGCTGATCGACGCCCGCCTCGCAGAAACCGCGATCCGTACACGGCGCATCGCTGACGCGCTGGCCGCCGCAAAACGCGCGGAAGCAAGACTCGGCGACCATCCTTCGGCGATCAATGTCGCCGGTCCCGTAGCGCTCCTCGCGGGCGACGGCCCCGCGACGACACGCATTGTAGCTGCGGTTGAACGCCTGCCGGCGGCGCGCGCGGCGGCGGTTTTCGATCATTGGGCCGGCATGCTGATGGCGGGCGATCACCGCGGGGCGGCGCTTATCGCCGCCGAGCTAGCAGCCGCGCGCGAAGGAACCTCGCAGCGCTGGCGTCTCATCAGCGACCTTCGCCGCGCCGAGCGCGACCTCGTCGGCTCGGAGGAAGCCGCTCTCGCCGCGCTCCGGCTTTCGCCCGATGATGCGGAAGCGATGACGCAGCTTGCTCGGTGCCGGATGTCTTCAGGCGATATCGCAGGCGCAAAGGAGATCCTGCTGAAAGCGGTCGCCGCTGATCCTGCATGCGCGGTCGCTTTCGATTATCTGACCCAAATCGATCCAGAAGCGATGACGGCGAGAATGGCCGCCTATCTCGAAACGCTCCTGGCGCGCGCCGCGTTGCCGACGGACGCGCGCCCAAAGGCGCTCCTCGCGCTCGCGCGCCGGAACGAGATCGAAGGCGATCCGTCCAAAGCGCTCGCACAGATCCTCGAAGGGAAGGAAATCATCGCGAAAGCGGCGCGCGCGTCGGGCGGCGGTTATCGCCCTGACATCGCCGACGCCGCCGTCACGCGTCTGAAAAATGTTTTCGCGCGGGCGCTTCACGCCGGCGTCGCACCGTCCTCGCCTCGACTTATTTTCATCGTCGGCATGCCGCGATCGGGCACCTCGCTTGTCGAACAAATTCTCTCGGCGCATTCATCCGTCTACGGCGCTGGCGAGCTTCCCGAGATGATCAACATCGCGAACGAGCTATGGCGGTCCGCGGATTCGGGCGGCGACATCGAGCGTTTGCTGCAAGCCGGCGCCGGCGCCTGGCGCGCGCGTTACCTGGCGGCGTTGCCGAAGGAGGCCCACGAGGCGGCGGTCGTCACGGACAAGCACCCGCTGAATTTCTGGTCTGTCGGCGCCATCCGCACGCTTTTCCCGGACGCGAAGATCGTCAGTCTCAACCGCGCGCCCGTCGATGTCTGTCTCTCGATCCTGCGTTTCCGGTTTTTCGCCGATTACACGTTCGCGAACGAGATCGACGCGGTCGCGCATTATTATGCGGCCTACATGCGGGTGATGACGCATTGGCGGTCGGTGTTCGGCGACGCGATTTACGATGTGGAATACGAGACGCTGGTCGAGGCGCCGGAGCGCGAAGTGCGGGCGCTGCTGCAATCTTGCGACCTGCCCTGGGAAGACGTCTGCCTCGACTTCCATAAGTCGAAGCGCACGGTGATTACACATTCCGCCGCGCAAGTGCGCGAGCCGATCAACACGCGCGCGATCGAGCGTCGCAAACGTTACGGCGACAGTTTGAAGCCGCTAGAGGACGCGCTTGCGCGCTACGGCGTGCCGACAGCTTAGCTGTTGCGCGCGCCTCGCCCTAAAGGTCCAGCATCAGGCGCTGCGGGTCTTCGAGATTTTCCTTCACCCGCACCAGGAATGTCACCGCGCCTTTGCCGTCAACGATGCGGTGATCG
Organism: uncultured Alphaproteobacteria bacterium; assembly: GCA_963765165.1. Lineage (GTDB taxonomy): Bacteria > Pseudomonadota > Alphaproteobacteria > Caulobacterales > Parvularculaceae > Amphiplicatus. Next base: position 300,898 of record CAVXVQ010000002.1, read on the forward strand.
TAGGAAAGCGCCAGATACATCATCGGGCGGACGACGATCTGGCCGCCGCGCACGACAGCACGCTCCTCAATTCTGTGCATGCCTAGAACGCCCGACTGCGGCGGATTGAGAATTGGCGTTGACAGGAGCGAGCCGTACACGCCGCCATTCGAGATCGTAAACGTGCCGCCCTGCATTTCTTCGAGCGTCAGCGCGCCATCGCGCGCGCGCTTGCCGAATTCCGCGACCTTCTTTTCGATGTCGGCGAGAGACATCTCGTCTGCGTCGCGCAGGACCGGCACGACGAGGCCCCTGTCGGTGCCGACAGCGACACCAATGTCGTAATAATTCTTGTAGATAACGTCGATTCCGTCGATCTCGGCGTTGACCTCAGGAACTTCCTTGAGCGCATGGACGCAGGCTTTGACGAAGAACGACATGAAGCCGAGCTTCTGCCCATGCTTTTTCTCGAAGAGGTCCTTGTACTGCGCGCGAAGCCCCATCACCGCCGTCATGTCGACGTCGTTGAACGTCGTCAGCATGGCGGCGTTTTCCTGCGCTTCCTTCAGACGGCGCGCGATTGTCTGGCGAAGGCGCGACATCTTCACCCGTTCCTCGCGCGATCCAGTCGGACGCGGGGGCTTGGGCGCCTCCGGCGCTTTTGCCTGCGGCGAGGCGGCGGCGCCTAACGCGTCGCCCTTGGTGACGCGGCCGTCCTTGCCGGTTCCCTTGATCGCTGCGGGATCGACGCCGGTTTCGGCGACGATGCGGCGCGGCGCCGGTGAGAGCGGCGCATCGGCTTTCGGCGCTCCGGGCGCGGCTTTAGCCGGCGCCGCTGGCTTTGGCTCGGCGGCTGTCGACGCTTTGCCGTTCGCGTCGAGCGCGCCGAGGAGCCCGCCGACTTCAACCGTCGCCCCTTCCGCCGCGGCGATCGAGGCGATGACGCCCGCCGACGGGGCCGGCACTTCGACTGCCACCTTGTCGGTCTCAAGCTCAACCAGCGGCTCGTCGGCTTTCACCGCATCGCCGACCTTCTTCAGCCATTTGCCGACAGTCGCTTCGGTGACGGATTCGCCGAGCGTCGGCACGCGGATTTCGGTCGCCATGAAAGTCAGTCTCCTGATGGAAAACGGTCAGACGGTAAGCGCTTCGGTCAAGAAATCGTCGAGTTCCTGCTTGTGACGGCTCATCAGGCCGGTCGCCGGCGAGGCGGCGGCGGCGCGACCGACATAGCGTGAGCGCTTCGACTTCGCACCGATCTGCTCGAGCGTCCACTCGATGTTCGGATCCATGAAGGTCCAGCCGCCCATGTTCTTCGGCTCTTCCTGGCACCAGACCATGTCGGCTTTTTTGAAGCGCTGCAGTTCGGCGATCATCGAATGCGCCGGATAGGGATAGAACTGCTCGACCCGCAGGAGATAGACGTCGTTTACGCCGCGCTTTTCGCGCTCTTCGAGAAGGTCGTAGTAGACCTTGCCCGAACACATGACGACGCGCTTGATCTTGTCGTCGGCGGTAAGCTGCACGGTCGAGCCGGGCTTCGTTTCCGCATCGTCCCAGAGAACGCGGTGGAAGGACGATCCTGGCCCCATATCCTTCAGGGTCGACGTCGCGCGCTTGTGGCGCAGCAGCGATTTCGGCGTCATCAAGATCAGCGGCTTCCTGAAATTCCGCCGCATCTGACGGCGCAGAATATGGAAGAAATTCGCCGGCGTCGTGCAGTTCGCGACTTGCATGTTGTCCTGTGCGCAAAGCTGGAGGAACCGCTCCAGCCGCGCCGACGAGTGCTCAGGCCCCTGACCTTCGTAGCCGTGCGGCAACAGGCAGACGAGGCCCGACATCCTGAGCCATTTGCGTTCGCCCGATGACAGGAATTGATCAAAGATGATCTGCGCGCCGTTGGCGAAGTCGCCGAACTGCGCCTCCCAAAGGACGAGAAACTTCGGGTTGGCGAGCGAATAGCCGTATTCAAATCCAAGGACCGCGAATTCCGAGAGATTGGAGTTGTGGACTTCGAATGTCGCCTTGGCGCCTTTCAAATGATTGAGCGGCGTGAACGTCTTTTCCGTCTCCTGATCGATGAAGACGGAATGGCGCTGGCGAGAAGGTGCCGCGGCGGGTGTCCTGTCCGGAGAGGCGAACGCCGAAGCCGTCAAGGACAAGCGATCCCAGGGCGAGCGCTTCCGCCGTCGCCCAGTCAATGTCGGCGCCTTTCTCGACGACGCTTGCGCGCCGATCTTCGAGGACGCGCGCAAGCGTCTTGTGGACCTTGAAGCCCTCAGGATAGCTCGTGATGCGCTCGCCGATTTTCTTCAGGACGTCGACTTCAACCGCTGTGTCTCCGCGGCGGTCGTCGTCCATCGGCGGCACGAAGCCGGACCACTGGCCGTCGAGCCAGTCAGCCTTGTTGGGCTTGAACGCGTCCGCCGCGTTGAATTCGCTTTCGAGAAAATCCTTGAACCGCTTGCGTTCTTCTTCGGCGAACGCCGGCGAAATGACGCCTTCGCCTTCAAGCCGGTCGGCGTAGATCGCGCGCGTCGTCTTGTGCCCGCGGATCTTCTTGTACATCAGCGGCTGCGTGAAACTCGGCTCGTCGCCTTCATTGTGGCCGAACCGCCGATAACAGAACATGTCGATGACGACGTCGAGGCCGAATTTCTGGCGGAACTCGGTCGCGACCTTCGCCGCATAGACGACGGCTTCCGGATCGTCGCCGTTGCAATGGAAGATCGGCGCCTGCGCACCCTTCGCGATGTCGGAGGGATAAGGGGAAGAGCGCGAGAATTTCGGCGCGGTCGTGAATCCGATCTGATTGTTCACGATGAAATGGATTGTGCCGCCGGCGCGATAGCCGCGCAGTGCCCGAGAACCCGAGGCATTCGGCGATGACGCCCTGACCTGCGAAAGCCGCGTCGCCATGCAGCAATAGCGGCAGCACATGCGTTCTCGGCGCCTCGATGCCGACGGGTTCGATGCGGTCCTGTTTCGAGCGCGCCTTGCCGAGGACGACCGGGATCGACCGCTTCGAGGTGCGACGGGTTCGCGGTCAGCGAAAGGTGGACGCGATTGCCGTCGAACTCGCGGTCGGATGAGGCGCCAAGGTGGTACTTGACGTCGCCCGATCCGCCGACATCATCGGGGGTCACCGATCCGCCGTGAAATTCATGGAAGATGTGGTGATAGGGTTTGCCCATCACCGCCGCGAGGACGTTGAGGCGCCCGCGATGCGGCATGCCGACGACGATCTCTTTGACGCCGAGCGCGCCGCCGCGCTTGATGATCTGTTCGAGCGCGGGAACCGTCGCTTCTGCGCCGTCGAGGCCGAAGCGTTTTGTCCCGTATATTTGGTCTGGAGAAAATTCTCGAAGCCTTCGGCTTCAGTGAGCTTCCTCAGGATCGCGATCTTGCCTTCCGGCGTGAACGAGATTTCCTTGTCCTTGCCTTCAATGCGCTGCTGGATCCAGGACTTTCTGCTCGGGATCCGACATGTGCATGAACTCGACGGCGAACGTCCCGCAATAAGTCCGCTTCAGGATCGCGAGAATTTCGCGCAGCGTCGCCGTCTCAAGGCCAAGAACGCTGTCGATGTAGATCGGCCGATCCGATGTCGGCCTCGAAAATCCGTATGTCGCTGGGTCGAGTTCAGGGTGACAGGGTTTCTTCGTCTGCTCCAGCGGGTCGAGGTCGGCGATCGAGATGCCCGCGAATCCGATAAGCGCGGATCAGCATCAGTGGCGCTGATCGGTGTCCGACGTCTCCTGACGGACGCTCGCCACGTCGCGCGCCGGGCTTTCGCGCTTCGATTTTTGCAGTGACTGTCTTTTCGACGACCGGCCAGTCGCCATCGAGGAGCGCCGTCGCTTCGGTCTTCTCGCGCGGCGGCCAGTCCTTGCGCGCCCAACTTGGACCGCGCGGCGCGACAACGTCGCCAGATCGCGCGAAAGAGGCGCGCCAGTCGGTGGGAACGGAGGCTGGATCGGCGCGCGTATTTCGCGGCGAGCGCCTCGATATAGGCGGCGTTATGTCCCGAGGCGAAGGAAAGGTCGCCCGCCGATGCTGAAGAAGTCCCAACCGATGGGACGTCGCCGTCCTTGGCCATCACTCGTTCCGGATACTGCTGGGGCGGGCCTTTGGCCGCGCCGCGGGGCTTATCTACGCCAGTCGCCTCACGTTTCAATGGGCGGGCGGGCGGCAATTTATGCCGTGCCGCGTTTATTTTTTCAGAACGCTCAAGAAGCGTCCGGCCCATGGCGGCGGGGGTCGGCGAGACAGCGATGCCGGCGCGCTTGCATGGCGTCGATTTTCGCCGCCGCGGTATCGTTCGCCGCCCGAAACGAGCGCCCCGGCGTGGCCCATCCGGCGGCCGGGCGGCGCGGTCACGCCGGCGATGAAGCCGACCGTCGGCTTTTTGACCTTGTGGCGGGCGAGGAACTCGGCGGCGTCTGCTTCGGCGGAGCCGCCGATTTCGCCGATCATGATGATTGAATGGGTGTCCGGGTCGGCGAGGAACATCTCCAGGACGTCGATGAAGTTCGTTCCCTTCACCGGGTCCCCGCCGATGCCGACGCAGGTCGACTGGCCAAGGCCCGCCGTCGTTGTTTGATGGACGGCCTCATAGGTGAGCGTTCCCGACCGTGAGACGATGCCGACATGGCCGTCGCGGTGAATGTGGCCGGGCATGATGCCGATCTTGCACTCGCCGGGCGTGATGACGCCGGGGCAGTTCGGGCCGACGAGGCGCGATCTTCGACCCATCGAGCGAGCGCTTCACCTTCACCATGTCCTGCACCGGAATGCCTTCCGTGATGCAGACGATGAGCGGGATTTCGGCGTCGATCGCCTCGAGGATCGAGTCCGCCGCGAAAGCCGGCGGCACATAGATGACGCTGGCGTCGGCGCCGAATTTCGGACTTCGCTTCGGCGACCGTGTCGCAAACCGGGAGCGCAACGCCATTCGAGCCCCAGGTGGAGCCGCCCTTTCCCGGCGTCACCCCCGCAGTCATCCGCGTGCCATAGGCGATCGCCTGCTCGGTGTGAAAGGTGCCCTGCGAGCCGGTGAGGCCCTGGCAGATGACGCGGGTCGATTTGTCGACGAGAACGGACATGGATTGGCGTTTCTATGAAGGAGAGAGAGCCGGTCTTAGCGGCGATGGCCGCACGGGGCAACGGGGATGAGCGGCGCGCTTTTCGGCGGCCCGGCGGCGCTTTAGGGTGCCGTCAGCAACCCGGTTATTTTCCATGAGCGCCTCTCTCGCCGAACGACGGATGAAGCTCGTCAGGGACCACATGGACGCCGAGAACGTCCATGATTTCGATAGGGTCATCGGGACGTTCTCCCATCCGCGCTACGAACTTGTCGGGCCGGCGATGACTTTCGACGGCGAGACGGCGGTGCGTCAGTATTTCGAGGCGACCAGAACAGCCTTCCCGGATCAGCGGAACGAACTGATCGCGATGCGCCACGCCGATGACGCCGTTATCGTCGAATTCTGGCTGATGGGCACGCACAAGGGACCGTTGCAGACGCCGGCGGGCGTGATGGCGCCGACCGGCAAGCCGTTCCGCGAACGCATGTGCGCGATCTTCGTCTTCGACGGCGAAAAGATCGTCTGCGAGCGGATTTATTTCGACCGGATGTCGATCCTCGCGCAACTGACGGGGCGGTAATCCCCTGCCCGCTCATCCCGGCGAAAGCCGTTAACCTACAACACTGGCAAATCCGCCTTCGTCCGGGCCGTCACCTTGTCGCCGGTGTTGCGGGTGCCGGCGTTCTCAACCAGCATCACCCAGCACTCGTCCTCGGCGACCGGCATGTGCTCGACATTCGCTGGAACGACGATCATGTCGCCTTCCTCCATCGCGACATCTTTATCGCGAAAGCGCATGATGAATCTCCCCTTCACGACGAAGAACAGCTCGTCGACGCCGTCGTGGAAATGCCAGTCGAAGCTCCCGTGAATTTTCGCGAGCCTCACCTCCTGATCGTTGACGCGCGCGGCGATATGCGGCGACCACGGCTCCGGGATGCGATCAAAAGCGGCGGGAATATTGAGCTTTTTCATGAAGCCTCCGGCGGTCGCGATCGGGGCAATCTGATCGCTCCCGGCCGGGAGGTGAAGCCCGCCGCGCGTCAGCCGGAGATCAATTTATCTAAAACCGCGTCGAGGCGTTTTAGCTGCGCCGGCCATTGATACTCTGCGAGGATGCGCGCCCGGGCCGCCGCGCCGAGAGCCGCGGACGCCGCTTCATCGTCGAGAAGGCGCAGGATTTCATGGGCGAACCCTTGAGGTCCGGCGATCGCAATCGCTTCCGTTCCCATTTTCGCGTCGATCCCTTCAAGACCCGACGGCGTCGTGACAACCGCTTTGCCCATCGCCATCGCTTCGAGAACCTTGTTCTGGACGCCGCGCGCGATGCGCATCGGCGCGACGACGACCGCGGCGCCGGCGACATAGGGACGAACATCCTCGACGCGGCCGGTCACCGTAACGCCGTCGACGCCATTCAGCGCCCGCGATCTCTCGCACCGGGTTGGAGCCGACAATCGCGAATGTCGCATCGGGTCTTGCCGACCGGACATGCGGCCAGATCTCGCGCATGAACCAGAGAATGGCGTCGACATTCGCCCAATAGTCCATCGCGCCAACAAAGGCCGCGGTGAAGCGATCGGCGCCTGGCGACAGCGGCGCGAAATACTCGACATCGACGCCGTTGCAGAACCAGCCAACCTCTTTCGCAACGCCGTCGCGGCTGCCGAGAAGGTCGGCTTCCTCCTCGCTGATCGCGAAGGCGGCGTCGGCCCAGTTGATGATCCTGGTCTCCACCTGCGCGAGCAGGCGACCCTCGCGCGCAAAGACGGCGCTCATCGGCCAGGATTTCCGCCGCGCATATTCCGACCATTTCGCGCTGTCGGCGTCGCACAAATCGACGATGCGCGGCGCGTTGCTTTTCGCGGCGAGATAAGGCGCGACCGATGACGAGAAGGCGATTTCGGCGGAAAGGCCTGTTGCTCTCGCCGCCGCGACGGCGCGCGCCATCCGTGCGTCGCGGTAAAATGGCAAGGTCAGCGGTTCGCCGGTGACGAACCCCGCGACGCTGCGAAGCGTCGCCGCCTTCCGGTCGAGCGGGAAGAGCGCGAGCGATTTCGCAGACAGTTATTGAGATGGCGCTTCATGCTCAAGGTCAGCCGGATCATCGACGAACGCCGCGAGATGAACGTTGAAACGCCGCGCGAGATGCTCGAGCGTTTTCCAGGAGCGGATCTTGTCGCCCTTGTTCGGGGGGTATGGAATCCGGTGCGCGAGATAAAGAACGCGCGGCTTCGTCACGGGAAGTTCCGCGCGACGAAGGGTCCAAGAAAATTCGCGATCGGCAGCGGCAGCTTCTTCCACAGCGCAACGAAGCGCTCGAATTTCGGGTTGTTCGGATTGACGTTCGGCACCTCTTTCGCCTTCACCAGCGCGACATGATAGACGAGCGGCGTCGGCTCGAATCCCCAATAGGTCTTCGTGTCGAAGTGCGTCGAGCCGACCTTGCTGCGGCCGAAGTCGAACAGCCGAATTCCGCGCTGCGCCGCCCGGCGCATCAGCGTATAGTAGAGATAATCATAAGCCCGGATGTCGCGCGCCTTTGCGTCGGCGCCGATATAATAGGGCATGATGCGGTCGCGGCGCCAGAAGGAGAAAAGGCCCGCGATCGGCTCGCCATGATGCTCGACAAGCCCGATCTCGACGTCATCGCCGAAATTGACCTTGAGCGCGGTCAGGAATTTCCGCGGCATCACGGGGGTGCCGAGATTGCGCAGCGCCGGCGCATAGACCTTGTAAAAGTCGCGCACGCGCCGCGTCGTGCGGAAGGAATTTTCGTTCGGCTCGTCGATGCGAAGCGCCTTCTTGACTTCCGCCCGGCGGTTGCGCGGAAGCCATTGCCGGATCGCTTCGGGATCGGCGGGCATTTCCTTCACGAACGAGGCGTAAACGCCGGTCTTCTCGTGAAAGCCCTCGCCGGGCGCCGGTCCGCCGCGAAGCTCGACATAGTTGACGCCGTAGCGCCGTCCGATCTCAAGCGCGCGCCGTCCTAGCGCACGGACGGCCTCTTCATCGTCAGCGACGATGCCGCCCCCGATCGCGAACGCCGTCGAAATGAGCGAGCGGCCGAGCAAGAGAGAGTCGATGAGCGTCAACGGCAACACGCCGCAAACGGCGCCCGCCCGTCTCGCGATCAGATTATGCGCGCGATATCCATACGCCGACCGGACCGCGTCGAGCCAGCGAAGGTCGTGAAACAAGGTCGCGTCGGCGCGCGAACTTGTATAATCGACCCACTGGCCGCGAGACTTCTCATCGAGAAGTTCGACTGAAATCTCCCCGCCATCGATCACGCGGCGCCGCCCTTCATCCGACCAAGGCCGAGCGTCTCATCGATTCGCTCCCACCTGAAAGCGCCAAGCAACCGGTCGAGCTTGCCTTCCATCCGGTCAAGATTGAGGTAGTGCCGCAGCTTCGATTTCGCCGGCGCATTTTCAATGCGCGGCTGGTCGGCGTCGATTTCCCATGGATGAAAATAGAAAATCGTCGGCCCCTCCAGCGTGCGCGACGCGCGGCCGATGAGCGCCGATGAGAGCGCGTAAGGCGCTGCACGGAACCATCCGCCGCCCGCACAGCTCATGCGGCGTCCGAGGATTTCGGTCGTCGCAACGGGCGCCTCGATGACGCCGCTGGCGTGGTAAGGCACGCGCGGCGCATGGGGATCGCCGTAATGATCGTGCGCGATCGGATGGCTGCTCGACGAATAGGCGTGTCCTGTTTGGTTGAGAATTTCGTGCGCCCAGGGCGTCCGCTTGTCGATCGAAAACCCGGCGGCGCGAAATCCCTGCACCTCGACGCCGCCGGCGTCCTCCAGAATGCTTTTTGTCTTCAGGAGGTCCGCTCGAAACTCGTCCGGCGTCTGATCAAAGACTTTCGTGTGGTCGTAGCCGTGGCTCGCCAGTTCATGACCGCGTGCTACGATATCGCGGATGAGCGCGGGCGCACGCTCCGCCACCCAGCCGAGCGTGAAAAACGTCGCCTTGGCGCCGCGCCGATCGAAAAGATCCAAGACGCGCCGCGTAACGGCGTCGACGCGAAGCGCATACCCGTCCCAGGAGGAGCGATCGATCACGCTCGAAAACGCCCAGACCTGAAAATAATCCTCGACGTCGACAGACATCGCAAAGCGGGCCGACGGACCCTTTTCTTCGCTTGTCAATCGAGGGAAGTTCACTTCAGGCGGCATCGTGCGTCGTCTCAAATCTCTATGGCGCGGCGCAATTTCGCCTGGCCCTTCCCGCAGCGTCGGGCCGGAGTCGCACGGTCATCGTTGGGACACAACTTCTAAATGCGGGGTTACCGCCAGGCGTTCTGGAATTCCGCGAGCAGGGATTCCGCGCGGTCAAGGCTCGCCGAAATCTTCACGCGGCGCTGATGGCGGCGTTTGTCGATCTCCGTCAACTGACGGCGGAGCCGGGTGACGCTTTGATGCGCGCGCCTCAATTCTTCCCGCGTGTCGTTGATCGAGAAGACGACCGACTGCTTCCATCCTTCGCCCTCGACGAGCGGCGGCATTTCCGCCTCGGACTCGTTCAGCGTCGGCGCCGCTTCGATCAGCGCAGGCGCTGCGTCTTCGGCTGGCGTCGCCTTGCGCGTCGGACGGGCGGCGGCGATCGCGTTCGCGACATCGTCGAGCGTTGCAGGTCTTGGCGGCGGCGGCGTCGCTTCTACCGGCTCGACTGCTTTCTTTTGGACAGGCTTTTTCCTGGCGCGAAGCCGGTCAAAGACGCTTCCCGGGGTCGGCGCGGCATCGCTCCCATCGACTGGGGAAGCGGCGGTCAGGGTGACAGATGGCGCCGACGCGACGGCCGGTTCTGCCCTTTGCTTGCCCGCTTTGATGTCGGACGCCGAGACCGCGTGGAGATCAACCGTCGACTCGACATGGATCGGGCGCACCGTAAATACGCGAAACGCCGGCTTCGTCTTATCGGGCGCTGCCTCCGGCGCGATCGCTGGCGCAGGTTCCGCTTCCACCACGCGTTTTGCAGCTTCAAGCGCCGCGTTGACGTCGAAATCCTGACGCTCCGCTTCGCGTTCGGCGACGGGTATCGTCGCCAATTCCGCGCTCATGTCTGCAAGAACCGCGTTGATGTCTTCCGCGGCCGCAACGTGCTTTCCCTCGACCGAGCAGTAGAGGAGCGCCCGGTTGCAGAGCTTGTGAATTTTGCGCGGCAGGCCGCCGGTCGCCGCATGGATCACGTCGTAAGCGTCTGGCGTGAACTTCGGATCGCCGTCCCAGCCGACGCAGGAAAGACGGTGCTCGATATAGCGCTCCGTCTCCTGACGGCTGATCGGATCCAAATGATAGGTCGCGATGACGCGCTGGCGCAGCTGCTCCATATCGGCGCGCGCCATCGTATCGCGGAAGTCCGGCTGACCGACGAGAAACACCTGAAAGAGCGGCGTTCCCTCATATTCGAGGTTCGAAAGGACGCGGAGTTCTTCCAGGGTCTTCGGCGGCAGGTTTTGCGCTTCATCGACGATAAGGAGGACGCGCCTTCCGTGATTTCATCTGGTCGAACAGGAAATCCTCGAACGCCTCGATGTCGGCGGCCTTCCCCTTGCCGGACGCTTCGACGCGGAACGCCGAGAGAATGTGCGCAAGCAGATCTTCGGGCGCGAGGTTCGGGGTCGTGAGGTTCGCCGCGATGATGTTTGACCGGTCGAGCTGGTCGAGAAGATGCCCGATCAGCATCGATTTTCCGGCGCCAATCTCGCCGGTGATGACGATGAAGCCTTCGGCCTGGCGCAGCCCGTAATGGAGATACGCCATCGCCTTGTTATGGCTCTTGGTTCCGAAAAAGAATTTCGGGTCCGGCGCGAGCCGGAACGGCGAGCCTGAAAACCTGAAGAATTCTTCGTACACAACAAATCCGTTCGGCTAGAATTCCATCTGCACGCCGGCCGTCACCGCATTCTCGCCGTATTCCTGGTTCGGCAGCGGCGAGAAACGCTCCGTATGCGAATACTCGCCGAACGCCGAGACGTTCTTGTAGAGCTTGTAGCTGAGGCCAAGGCGGCCGCCGACCGTGTCGTTGTCGGCGTCGTTGGCGATCGTCCCCGTGCAGGCGAGCGCGGCGTCAAAACCCGGAATCGACGTGTCGAGGCGGAACAGCGTCGGGTCGGCGACGCACGAGGCGAAATCCGAATTCGCCTGGATGTGGCGGTAGAAGAGGTTCGTATAACCGGCGAGGCGGCGCGAAAGCTGGTGCTGCGCGCTGAGGCCGCCGCCGTAATACTTGATCGTCCGGTAGCCGTAATCGGTATCTTGATAATTGGCGTACATGCCGAGCGTCGTGCGGCCGAAGGCGCCCGACAGCTGGGCGTTGGCGTCGTTCGAGACGCCAAGGCCGATCTGCTGATAGCCGATGCGCGAGCGCGCGACGCGGGTCAGCGCATCGACGACCGCCGCCGCGTCGCCGACCGAGCCGGACCTCAGTCCGTCGACGAAATCGAGCGTCTTCCGCTGCAGCGCTTCGAACTGGGTCGAGGCCGCCTGCGCGCGCGTCTGGAACGAGCGGCCGGCGCTCGCCGTAAAGCTGAGGCGCTCCGTCAGATCGTAGCGGACATTCGCGTCGATAAAGTCGTCGTCATAACGCTGGCCGTATTCGAGGCGGATGTCCGTCTTGCGGCCGGGCTTGGCGCGAAAGCCTGCGCGCCAATAGGTTCCGGTAAGATTGTTCGCGGGAATGAACCCAGAGGGCGCGGTCGTCTCGATATCGTCATAGCCGACCGCGCCGGTGAGCGCGAAGCGGTCCGTCAGCGCGAACTGAAGATCCGATTCAAGCGAGCCCTGTTCGAACTGGTAATCGCTGACGATGGTTGAGCCGTAGTCCTCGGTGCGGTTGCCATAGGCGGTGAGCCCGACCTGGAGGCGGTCGATCGCCGTCCCGGTGTTGTAGCTCGCGACCGCTTCTTGCGTGCGCGAATCCGTCTCGAAGCTCGCATTGCCGGCATTGTTGCTGTCGATGAAGACCTGGCTGAAGCGATAGCGCAGTTCGACCGCGGACCCGTTGGCGAAGCGGTGGTTGAGATAGGGGCTCAGCGAAAAATTGTGGACGTTGACGCGCTGGCTGCGGCCGGCGTTGACGTTTTGCGAGTAGCGCGCGTTCTCGCCCGCGAGCTGGCGCGACGATGACCCTGCAAGGTCGAAATAGAAAAGGTTTTCGGCGAGCGTCGCCGTCGCGGCGGCGCCGATATCCTGGCTGGCGACGACTTCCGCCTGATTGGTGAGATAGGAGACGTCGAGGCTGCCGTCGAAGATCGCGGTGAACCGGTTGGTCGAATAGATCGCGCTGCCGTTCGACGCGACCGACACCGCGAATTCATCGTCGCCGGTCGGCGTCAGCTGGATGTTGTCGGTGTAAGAAACGCGCGGGCCGACCGACAGGCCGTAGCCGAAATAATCGTTACGGAAGCGCAGCGGCGCCTGCGGGCCGGTATCTTCATCCTGCGCGAGCGCGACGGCGTGCGACGCGACGACGACGCTCGCCGTCGCGAGCAGCACGGCTTTTGCGCGCCGCTGCAGCGGACGGAAGAGCTTTTCCCGATCGATAGCCATGATTATCCCCTATCCCGCTCGACGACCGGTTCATCCCCGCCGTCGGCGCGTTTTTCATAATACTCATAGGCGGCGTAGTGCGACCCGCCAGCCGGCACCAGACACCGATTCAGCAAAAGGCTGACATTCGGGTTCAATTCAAGGAGTTCATCGAGGGCGCTCGCCACCGCCGGCTGCGGCGTCGAATTCGGCTTCAACCACGAAAACCACTTCGTCGGCGTGCCGGGCGAGCGCGATCGATTCGGTCGTCGCCAGCATTGGCGGGGCGTCGAGGATGATGAGCCCGTCCGGACACAGCGCGGAAAGCGCTGTGAAAAATCGCTTGGCTTCGTTCGATCCAAAGAGGTCGGTGGCGTTTGGAACTTTCGCGCCCTCGCCGATGAAAGTGAGCGGGAGACCCGTCGCCTTGCGGGCGACCGAAGCCAGCAGGGATGTATTTTTGATAATGTCGGTGAGGCCTGGTCCCGGCGGGAAACCGAAATAGCTCCTGAGGCGCGGACGGGCGGGATCCGCATCGATCAGAAAGACCGGCAGACCCTCTTCAAAGGCAAGGCTCATCGCAAGGTTCATGGCGGCGAAGGACTTGCCTTCGCCGGGTCTCGTCGACGTGCACAAAATGATGTTGCGGTTGCGCCCGGTCGCTTTCAGCTGGCGACGGTCGCGGCCGGCGCGCTGCAGGAAGCCGATGCGGCGGAGAAGCCGACGCTTGATCGCGCGCAGTTCAAAGGCCTGCGCGTCTTCCCTCGCCGCCGGCGTGAAAACGCCCTTCGATTTGAGGAGCGCGAGATCGACGTCGAAGGGCACGCCCTCGTCGACTAGCATGAGCCGTTCGGAGCCGCCCGGACGGTCGTTCGCGCCGCCGCCGCCCACCGCTCGTTCGATCAGTCCCATTTTGATCCGTTCCTAGCGCAGTCTCTCCGCCGTTTCGGCGAATTCTTCCGAGATGGATGCAGTTGCGGCGCCGTCGAGCGCGACAGCCGGAAGGCGAACGACTTCCCAGTAAACATAGAAGGCGGCGACAGCGGCAAGCGCCGCCGCAGCGCCCGCGAGCCGGCGAATGTCGCGCTTTCTTTCATTAATGACGGCTTCCGACCGGATTTCGCTCAAGGCGCCGAGCACCGGCAGGCCGAAAGCGGTCTGAAGTTCCGACGACTGTGTAAACGTCTTTTGCATCCAGGTCAGGATGATGCCGGCCGCAATTCCAGCGCCGAGCGCGAGCAGCGACACGCCCGCGATCAGCATGACGCGGAACTGCTGCGAGGCCGGGATGAGCGAAACCGCCGGGCGTTCGAACACCTTGTATTCGACGCCCTGGCTGCCGGCCCCGAGGCTCGCCGTAATCGCAAGCCGGTCGCGGCGTTCGATCAATTCTTCGTAGTTCTTGCGCGTCTGCTCGTAGTCGCGCTCGATGCGCTGCAGGTCGGCGACGACGCGCGGCGCCTGGCCGAGGGTGAAGGCGAGCGTGTCGAGATCGGCGCGCAGCCGCTTTTGGCGATCGGCGAGACCTGACGCGATATCCTGCGCGGCGCGAAGTTCCGCGGCGAGCCGCTTGTATTCAGGGTTCGACGGGAGATCGTTCGAGCTTCCCGCCTGCAGCTGCTCGATCCGCGCTTTCAGCGCCTGGATGTCCGGATAATTTTCCTGATACTGGCTGCGGAGCGATGCGAGTTCGACGAGGAGCCTGTCGAGTTCTGAGCCCGATGTCGTCGACGCCGTCGAGCCGAGAAGCGCGCGCGAGGACGCGACGCGGCGCTCAGCAAGCGCCAGTTCGTCGGTGACGCGCGAGAGTTCGGCTTCCATCATGTCGCGCCGGCGATCGTCGCCGCTGACCGACGCCAATTCTTCCGCGTGCTGGCGGCGGAACGCGGCGACTTCCTGCTCCTTGGCGCTGAGACGCTCGTCGAAGGCGGCGATTTCAGTATCGAGGCGCTTTCGCGCTTCCTCGTTTTCGGTGAGGCTCGCACCGAGATCCTGTTCGATGAGAAGGTTAAGCGCGGAGTCGACGACATTGCGCGAAATCGTCGGATCGGAGTTCTTGTACTCGATGACGAAATACATCTCCTGCGGGCTGGTGATCATCACCTCGCCAGCGACCCAATCGATGAGCGTTTCCATCTGCGCCTGCTTTTCGCGCGGATTGGTCGCCGTGACCACTTTGTCGAGGCCGGCGCGATAGATGATTTCTTCGACGTTCGGGCGGGTCAGCAGCTGCAGGCGCATGACCTCGACGCGTTTTTCATAGTTCGGCCGCGCCGTGACGCCGTTCATCACAGGGTCAAGTACGGTTTCCGTCTGAACGTAGACCTGCGCGCGCGAGGCGTACTGGTCCGGCATCAGCCAGAGCGCGAACCAGCCGGCGAGCGCTGCAAGCCAGGTGACCGTCGCAACCGTCCAGCGGCGACGCCACAAACCGACGCCGTAGCGGATGATCGGCTTCGGCAGATCAGCGATATCGAAGGTACCCAGCATTCCCCAAACACCTACTGAAAGTCAGGCGCCCCGTGGGAGCGGGGCGCCCGATGCAATCCCTAGAACATGCTCTCCGGGATCAAGATCACGTCGCCGGGAAGAACCGGGACGTTCGCAGAAATGTTCCCCTTGCGGAGGAGATCGTCGAGACGAAGGCGATAGGACTGACGCTCTTCGCCCTTGCCGCGGATAAGGACAGATTTGTTGCCGGCCGCGAATTCGGTGAGGCCGCCGACGGCGACCATCACGTCAAGCACGGTCATGCCCGCCTGATAGGGAAGCGCGATCGGCTTTTGCGCTTCGCCGAGAACGCGCACCTGCTGGTCGAAGGTCGAGGTGAAGTTCGAGACGATCACCGACACCTGCGGCGTCTTCACATACTGGCTGAGCGCGGCTTCAAGATCTTTCGCGAGGCGCGTCGGCGTCTTGCCGGCGGCGACCATGTCCTCAACCAGCGGCGTCGAAATGCGGCCGTCCGGACGCACCGTGATTTTCGTCGACAGCTCGGGCGCGCGCCAGACGAAGACTTCAAGCTGGTCGAGCGGTCCGATGAGATAGTCCGGCGATACCGCCGACGACGACGACGCGGCGACGCTTTCGGGCGACGCGCGCAGCTGTTCTGAACTCATGACATCGCCAGATGCGCAGCTGGCGAGGAAGACCGCGGCGACCGCGGCGGCGATGGAGCGGAAAATCATAGGTGTTAACCCCGTTCTAAGTTCGATGCGTCCGCTCGCGGCGGTTGAGCCGCGAATCGCCGTTACCCTAGACGCACAGCAAATTCTTTGCCATGCCGCGAAGGCCTTTTTGGCGGCGATGTTAATAGATTGTTAACCTAGAGTTTTGCCGGTTCTCCGCCCGCTTCATCGGATTTAAGCGCGAGCGCCGCGCCGGCGGCGTCGGGCCGCCTGCGAACGATCTCTGTGAGGAGCGATGTCGCTTCCTCTTCGCGTCCAAGCGCCCTCATCGCGGCATGGTATAGCGCGGGCGATTGCGTGCTGAGAGGGTCGACGATCAGCGCCTTTCGGAACTCGTGCGCGGCGTTCGCGGTGTCCCCGATCGACGCATAAATCCTGCCCAGAACCAGGGAAGACGCTGCGGACCTCGCCGCGGCGAGCATCTGATCTGTCGCGGATGCTCCGGCCGAAACGGCGGCGACGGCGTAGAGGGTTGCGGCCTCGGCGTCCGCAAAGACCATTTCGGCCGGCAGCGCCGCAAACGATTTCACCGCCGCACCGTCCGCGCCCATTGTCGCTTCAAGCACGCCGAGCGCCAGACGCGCCCGGTCGCTCGCGGGATTGCGCTTTTGAAAATCTCTCAGGAGGTCGAGGGCCGCGGCGTTCGATCCCTGCTCCGCGAAAAGGCGCGCGCGCGTCTTTACAGGCGCGAAAAAGGATGGCGCGGCCGCGGCCGCTTTGCCAAGCGCGTTATCAGCGCGGACGACGTCGCCGAGACGCGCATACGCCTCGCCTGCGAGCGCAAGGCCGAGCGCATGATCCCCTTCAAGCATCGGCCGCGCATGCAGTCTCATCGCCGCTTCGTCATTCGCGGTCATCGCGGCGGCGAGCGCCGCTGCGTTTCGGTCCGTCGCGGAGGGCTCAAGCAGAGATCCGGGGAATCCTTTGTCGTCGCCGGCAAGCGCTGAAGCGACGCCGCCATGAGACGCGCTCGTCAGCTCCGAGAACGCGGAAAAGGCGGCGTCGAAATCGTTGTCGCGCGCAAGACGCCGAAGCGCTGCGAGATCAGGCCGCTCCGTCGCAAGGCGCCCAAGATGGGCGTCCGCTTCGTCATCGCGGCCGAGGTCGCGCGCGAGCGCCGCCGCAAGATCGAGCGCCATCCAGTCATTCGGCGCGGACGCGAGTTGCATCGCCGCCAACGCATAGGCCTGCGCGCCGTCGCCGTTCGTCCATTTGGCGAGCGCTGCAAGAAGACGCGTTCTGTTTTCGTCGCCGGGCGTCGCCGCTTCATCAAGGAGGCGGGCGGCCGTGCGGGTGTCGCCCGCTTTCAGTTTCGCCATCGCGACGAGACGAAGATCGCCCGCTTCCGGCTTGAGGCGTTCCTGCGCCGAGAACATCCTTTTTTTGCCGCTGGTCGCCCGCGCATCGAGCGCCGACGCGGCGTCAGCGAAGGCGCCGGCGCGGATCGACAATTCGATGCCGACCGCCTCGGCCCGTCGCAAGTCGCCGCCAGCTTCGATCGCGCGCCGCGCCGCCGACCGCGCCGCTGCAAAATCGTTCGCGTCGAGCGCGAGGCGCGCGCGGAAGAACCAGGCTTCGGCGGCGAGATCGTGCGGCCCGCGAAGGGCGCGCATCAAATCGGCTTCGGCGGCTTTCGGATCGGCGGTCAGCGCATAGGCGGCGCGGGCCCGCGCGAACGCCAAATACGGGATTGTACCCGGCGCCGTCCGCGGCCGCGATGTCGAGCGCGCTTTCATATCTTCCCTGGCGCAGCGTCGTTTCCGCCCGGTAAAGCTGCGCCGCGGCGTCGTCTTCCGCGAACAGCCCGTTATTGGCGATTTCCGTCAGCAGCTCGTCATAGAGGCCGGCGCCGACAAGGGCGTTTGCGTAGGCAAGACCCAGCGCGTCGGATTTATGCGCGCGCCAGCGTGCGCCGAGCGCGCGAGCCTTTGCCGCTGTCGGGACTTCCGCCACGCCAGTTGCGGAACCGGCGCCGCCGTCTCCCGTCATCGCGACGAAGGCGATCGACGCGCCGAAGACGGCGGCGACCGTAAGGCCGAGCGTCAGGCGACGGAGGGAATTCAACTTCATCAACGCGGCGCCTTAGCGGCTGCCGATCCCGAGGAGCGCGACGCGCACCGTCAACACGACGATCAGGAGATCGAGCAGCGGCGAAAAATGTTTAACGTAAAAGAGATCGTAGCTGAGCTTGTCGCGCGCGCCTTCGACGGAAGCCGTATATTCGTGGCGCACCTGGGCCCAGCCGGTGATGCCCGGCTTCACGATGTGGCGCTTGTGATAGTTCGGGATTTCCAGTTCGAGGACCTTGACGAATTCCGGGCGTTCGGGACGCGGCCCGACGAAGCTCATTTCGCCTTTGAGGATGTTGATCGCCTGCGGGATCTCGTCGATCCGCGTGCGGCGAATGAACCGGCCGACGCGGGTGATGCGATCGTCGTTCGCTGCAGCCCATTGCGCGCCGCCCTTTTCGGCGTCTTCGCGCATCGAGCGGAATTTGAAGATGTCGAATTCGGCGCCGCCAAGCCCGACCCGGCGCTGGCGATACAGGATCGTGCCCGTCGAATCGAGTTTGATCGCAATCGCGGTCAAAACGAGAATCGGGGCCAGAAAGACGAGGAGCGAGAGAGCGCAGGCGATATCGAACAAGCGTTTGCCGAAACTGATGAGACCCGGCTCGCGTGTCGCCGCGCCGCGCTGAAGCTCTTCCTTGCGGATCGTCGCGATATCGACCCGTCCGGTCTTTGCTTCCAGCACGGGCAGATCATTGTCCGTGGCCAGACGAGCGAGAATGTGACTGTCTTTGCGCGCGATTTGCGGCGCGAGAACGCTCGCCGTTACGATTGAAACGGCGCCCACGGCCGCGAGCGCGGCGCTAAACTCAACCATCCCCATTCCCCCAAACCTAATCCAAACTCATTTAACCATACCGCATTGCAACAAATTCCGCGACAAAAATGTGCCGCAACAGCACACGCAGCCTGTTGCAAAGCGAGATTGGTGCCTAACGAAATCTTAACACGGCAGGTCGCGCTGCTGGGACCGGACTATGGCAGAATTATGGTGAGGCGCGCCGCGCTTATGGGCGGCCGATCAACGAGTTACGCTATGGTTGTAAACTACGATCTCAATTTCGCCTAAAGGGCGAAAAACCGGAAGATCATGTACCACAATGCCGCGGACGCCGTGATCCAGATCGCCCAGCACGTCTGAAGTGGCAGCGGCGCCGTTTCCGCAGGCGCGAAGGCGAGGAGCGATTCGTCGGCGGGGGTCGAAGGCGTCATCAGGCGTCTCCGTCAGCAGCGACAATTATTCACCAACGTCCTTCAAGAATCTCTTAAATTTTACTGACAATTCAGAAAGATCGCGGCATTGGGGCGAGCATGGGCTGAGTCGGCGAAAGGCGTTGCTGGCGGGCGAAGCGACCGGAAATGACCTGATGAAGCTGCTGACCGTCACGACGCTCTTCCCCAATGCCGCCGCCCCCTCGCACGGGATTTTCGTCGAGAACCGGCTCGACGCCTGGCGGCGCTACTCCGGGGATGACGCCAGGGTCATCGCTCCTATTCCGTGGTTTCCGTCCGCCGCAAAAATTTTCGGGTCCTACGCGCGTTATGCGGCGGCGCCCCGTTCCGACCGCCGGCGCGACATCGACATTGTCCACCCGCGCTATCTCCTGACGCCGAAGGTCGGCATGGACGATGCGCCTGTGGCCCTGGCCCGCGTCATCGAACGCGCGGCGCGCGAGGCGATCGCCGACGGCTACGATTTCGACCTCATCGACGCGCATTACCTTTATCCAGACGGCGTCGCCGCCGTCCGCGTCGCCAAAAAGCTGGGCAAGCCGGTCGTGCTGACGGCGCGCGGCAGCGACGTCACGCTCCTTGCAACCTATCCGCGCCAGCGCGCCATGATCCTCGACGCCGTTCGCCGCGCCGATGCGGTGGTCTGCGTCGCCGCCGCGCTGAAGGAGGACCTCGTCGCGCTCGGCGCGCCGGCTGAAAAAATTTCAGTCTTCAGGAACGGCGTCGATCTCGAGCGTTTCAAGCCGCTTGACCGCATGGAAATCCGTAGACGAATGGCTCTCGATGGTCCGGTCGTCGCGTCGGTCGGACACCTGATCGAGCGCAAGGGTCATGACATCATCATCGAGGCGATGGCGTCGATGCCGGACGCAACGCTGCTGATCGCCGGGGAAGGCCCGGAAGAGCGGCGCCTCAGATCGCTTTCCGAACGGATCGGCGTTGCATCCCGCGTCCGTTTCCTCGGACGGCTCGAGCACGAGAAGCTCGCGGATGTTTACAACGCCGCCGACGCGCTCGCCCTCGCCTCGACGCGCGAAGGCTGGCCCAACGTCCTTCTTAAATCGATGGCCTGTGGAACGCCCGCCGTCGCCTCTAACGCCGGCGGGTCGGCGGAAGTCGTCTCATCGAATGCAGCCGGACGCATCGTTTCGGAACGAATTCCCGCCGCGTTCGCGGCAGCGCTGAAAGACGTCATCGCCAGCGCCGATCGGGACGCGACGCGCGCGCATGCGGCGGCGCACTCCTGGGATGAGACCTCACGCGGCTTGTCGGCGCTCTATGACAGCGTCCTGACGCGCTGGAATCGGCGCGCGTCGGTCCGCTATGCGCCGCTGCTGCCGGATTGGTCGGAGAAGCCGAAACTGATCTTCACGATCGACACCGAAGAGGAATTCGACTGGAGCGGCTTTGACCCCAAAGCCCACCGTGTCAGCCGTCCAAAGGACATCGACCGCCTTCAAAAACTTTGCGAGGGGTTCGGCGTCAAGCCGCTCTATTTCATCACCTACCCCTTGATGAACGACGCTGAAGTCGCCGGCTATTTCCGGCATCTCGCGGAAGAAGGAAAAGCCGATCTCGGTCTCCATCTTCATCAATGGGTGACGCCGCCGATTGGCGGTTACGCTGGCGAATATTATTCTTGGCAATGCAATCTGCCGCCTGCGGCGCATGCCGCAAAGCTAAAGGCCCTCGCGAGCGCGTTTGAACGCGCCTTCGGATTCAAACCGGTTTCGCACCGCGCCGGACGCTACGGCGTCGCGCCAGAATCCTACCGCGAGTTCGCCGAGGCCGGCGTTGTTCTGGATTTCAGCCCCTCCGCGAGTTTTGATTTTTCAGCGCGCGGCGGGCCCGATTTCTCCGCGGTCACGAACGAGCCCTTCACCGCAAAGACGGACGGCGGCGACGTTTATGTAACGCCGGTCTGCGGCGCCCTTGCGCTGCGCGGCGGGCGCGCGTTCCTGAAAAATAAGGGGGCGCCCGGGCTCACCAACAGCCACCGCGGCTTTTCGAGGCGCCTGACGGCGCCATTTCGTCTTTCCTGCGAACAGGCGCGGTTGTCTGAACTCGTTTCCCTGACGCGCAGCCTGGCGGAGGCGAAAACGCCCGTACTCACCTTCTCGCTGCATTCGACGTCCATGTCGGCAGGCGGCAATCCTTATTCGCCGGACGAGGCCGCGGTTGCGGCGCAACTCGATCTGATCGGCCGCTATCTCGATTTCTTTACAAAAGATTTCCAGGGCGAAACCATCAGCCTTTCAGATCTCGCCACGCTCTACGGCGAGCCTCGTTAACCTTAACCCGCCATTAAGCGCGCGCGGATAATTGTCTCCTTGGTGAGGGTTGATCACACAAGGAAGAACGACCCATGGAAATCCTCGATATCGCGCGCATCGCCTTCGCGTTGATGGCCGTCATCGGCATGATCGGACTTGCGGCGATCGCCGCCAGGAAACTCGGACTTCAGAACGGCGTGATGTCGCTCGGCCGCGCGCGCCGTCTTGCAGTCATCGAAACGCTCGCCATCGACCAGCGTCGCCGCGCCGCGATCATCGCGTGCGACGGCCGCGAACATCTCATCATCCTCGACGCCTCGCGCGTCACTGTAATCGAACGCGCAATCCCCGCGCGCGAGGCTGCTGAGGAAGCCGACCCGATCGCCGCGCGCGCGACCGTCGAGCCGCTGAAGACGCTCCATGTGCCGGAAGCGGTCGTCCGCCTCCTGCAGCGCGCGCCGCGCGACCGAACGATGGCGCTGCGCACCGCCGGAGTCCTATGACAGCGCGAACGCGCATCCTTGCCTTGATCATCCTGATCGCGGCCGTTTTCCCGACGGCCGCGTTCGCGCAGACGGTGACACTCGACTTGGGCGAGGGCGCGGGATTTTCGGGCCGCATCGTACAGCTCGTCATGCTGATGACGGTGCTGTCGCTCGCGCCGTCGATCCTCATCATGATGACGTCGTTCATCCGGATCGTCGTCGTTCTATCGCTTCTTCGAACCGCGATCGGCATTCAGCAGAGCCCGCCGAACCCGGTCATCATGTCGCTCGCGCTGTTCCTCACCGCCTTCGTCATGGCGCCGACATTCACCGAGGCATGGAACGCCGGGCTTGCGCCGCTGATGAAGGAGGAAATGCCGATCGAGGAGGCGTTTCCTGCGGCGATCGCGCCGATGAAAGAATTCATGCTCTCGCAGACGCGCGAGAAGGACCTCGCGCTCTTTTTCGACCTCGCGAACGTCAAGCCGGAAACGCCGGAGACGGCGCCCATTCACATCGTGACGCCCGCCTTCATGATTTCGGAGCTTCGCCGCGCCTTTGAAATCGGATTCATGATCTTTATTCCGTTCTTGATCATCGACATGGTCATCTCGTCGATCCTGATGGCGATGGGGATGCTGATGCTGCCGCCGATCGTCATATCGCTTCCCTTCAAGCTGATCTTTTTCGTTCTCATTGACGGCTGGCGGCTTGTGGCGGGAAGCCTCGTGAAGAGCTTCGGCGTCGGCTGACACACGCAATACGGGCGATTCGACATCCGTTCAATTCGACGGGGCGGCGCCGATCCGTTACCCTCGCTGCGGTCTGAGGGAGGGGCAAGGTGCAACAGGGCGTCGAGACGCATCTGTGGGACCGGTATCATTACACCGCGTTCGTCAGCTATTCGCGCGCGGACAAGCGCATCGGCGAAAGCTTTCAGCGCGCGATCGAACGCTACCGCATCCCCAAACCCCTGATCGCCCGCAACACGCTGCACGGCCCGGTGCCGAAGCGGCTCATTCCTGTCTTCCGCGACATCACGGATTCAAGCGCGGCGGGCGACCTCGGCTCGCGCATCCAGCAGGCGCTCGCCCAATCCGCCTTCTTGATCGTGCTTTGCTCGCCGCACTCGGCGGCGTCGCGCTGGGTCAACGTCGAAATTGAAAGTTTCAAGCGCCTCGGCGGGCGTGACCGGATCATCGCGATCCTCGTCGATGGCGAGCCGGTCGAACACCACCCCGATACCGCGCCGAACGGTGCGTTCCCTCCGGCGCTGATGCGGACCATGGGCGCCGATGGCCGGATGACCGACGAGCGCGAGCCCGATCCGATCGCGCCCGACCTTCGTCCGCAGGCGGAGGGATTTCATTACGCCGTCCTCAAAACCGTCGCCGCGATGATCGGCCTTGCGCCCGACATTCTCGGCCAGCGTCAGGCGGAAATGGAGCGTCAGGAGCGGCGCGCGATCCGCCGCGTCGCGACGGCGATGACGGTGCTCGCCGCAATCGCCGCTGCGAGCACGTTCGGCGCGGTCACCCAGCTCGTCACCGCGCGGGTCAACCAGTCCGCCACCTACGCCGGCATCGCCTGGACGGCGATCGAAAAGGGCCAGTATGATCTCGCGGCGCGCCTCGCGCTGCAGGGCCTTCCCGCCGGCGAGGGACTGGCGATCACGGCGATTTCGCCTGACGCCGAAGATGCGATGGAGGCGGCGCTTTGGGGCAACCGGACGCGCGTCCGCTTCGACGGGCACCGCGTCGAGCGGGAGATGATCGCCGCGCTCGACGTCAGCAAGGATGGGTCGACCGCCGCAAGCGTGGGCCTCACCGGCTGGCTTCGCGTGTGGAGCCTTGAAACCGGAGAGGAGAAATTCGTCGCGCCCTGGGCCGGGCGCTGGATGAAGTCGTTCATCTACGCTTCTTACGACGCGGAACTGAGCCCTGACGGCGCGCGCATGGCGACCTTCGGCGCGCAGGCAAATCCCGAAAACGGTTTCACCGCCTGCACGGTCGACCTCTATGGCGAATTCGCAGACGAGAAATGGCGCAAGGCGCTTGGCATCGTCTACGATGTCACGACCGGATGCCCGGTCGTCGCGCTCGGCGCATCGCCGTCAGAGTTTACGCCGATGAGCGGCTATGAATGGAGCCCGGACGGGGCCGCCATTCTCGCCTTCAACTGGCGAATCCGCCATGTCGGCATCTTCAATGCGGCGAACGGCGAACAGCGATTTGAATTCGACACCGACGCGAACGATCCCTCCGCCTGGGGCGAGGAGTTCTCGGAAGGCGAGCATGCGCCGGAACCAATCTTCAACGCGACCGGCGGCGCGATCTTCTCCATGCGGTCGACGTCGACTTTCGCGAAGATCGACGCCAATACGGGCGCGACGCTCGTCACCTTCGCATGGCCGTTTGGGACGGACTGGCCGCGCGACATCAGGCTGGCCGCGAACGACCGCCATCTGATCGCCAGCGCGTGGAGCGGCGGCGTCGTCACGTTTGACGCCGCGACGGGCGATGTCTTGTGGCGTCTCGATCCGCCGGCGGGCGCCGATGAAGGCCGCGTCGGTCTCTTCGATTTTGCGGTCAGTCCGAGCGGCGACGCCTACGGCGTCGTCATGATGGATTACGAGACCAACGAGAAGACGCTCAGCGTCTATCGACACCCTGGCGACATAGCGCTGTGGTCCGCGAAGGCCGACCGCGTAGCGTTTTCGGGCGACGGTTCGGCGCTCGTCGCTTTTTCAGACGGCGGCGGCGTCGCTTTCGATCCTGCGACCGGGGCAGCGCTCGCGCGACTCAACGCAGAAGGCGCGCCGATTTCGGCGCTCGTTCCAGCGCCCGGCCCGACCATCGTCGCCGGCGACGAAACCGGCGAGATCCGCGTCTGGAACGTTATCGCGCGCGGCGTCATCTCCGAAAATGACGACATTGCGAAGTTGGTGCAAAGCCCAGGGAGGCGAAAACTCGCAACGATCGAGGCCGGCGGCAAACGCATTTCGATCACGGACGCCGCTGGCGGCCCACCCAAGACCATCGCGCTCGAAAAGAAAGCAGTCGACATCGCCGTCGCCGATGAGGGCGCGCGTGTCGCGATCAAACTTGAAAACGGGCCGATCGACGTCAAAGACGCGAGCGGCGGCGTGCGTCTCTCGGTCGAGGGGGCGGCGCTAGCGACGCAGGGCCTTTCGGCCGACGGTCGGCGCCTCGCCTATCGCGAGAAAGACGGACCGATCGTCGTCGCCGAAGTCGAGACCGGCGCGCGCGTCGCCGAAATCGGCGCGGGCGACGCGCGATGGATCGGCGCCTTTTTGTCCGCTGACGGCAAGACCGTCTATGGCGCGTCGCGAACGCGCTTCGCCGCTTTCAGCGCCGACGGCGGCGCGCTTCTGTGGGAATACAAGGGATATAAACGCTTCATCGAGGACCCCGAGGACGTAACGCGGCTTGATTTGAAGAGCTTTGTCGCGACGCCGGACGGACGTCGCATCCTCATCATCGAAGACGACAGCCCCAACGGCGAATTCCTGATCGATCACGCCGTTCTCCTCGACGGCGATACCGGCAAGAAATTGGCGATCCTTCCGTTTGACGCCTATGAAAGCGTCGAAGGCGCGGCGTTCTCCGATGACGGAGGCTCGCTTGTCACGGTCGGCCGCGCGGAGATGGGCGCGGTTCCGGATGGACGGCTCTGGAACGCGGAGACAGGCGCGCTCCGCGCGATGATCACTGTCGGCATGGACGCGACGATCCGCACCGTCGGGTTCACCCCTGGCGGCGCGCGCTTCATTACGGTCGCCAGCGATGGAAAGACGAGCCTGTGGTCGGCGGCGACCGGCCGCGAAATCGCCGCGCTGTCCGGATCCGATCCGCTGTCGCCAAACAATCCTGCGCCAAAAGCGGTCATCGCGGGCGAAACGCGCGCGTTCGTTCTCGACGCCAAAGGCGGACTGAAAGAACTGGCGCTGCCGCCCGCGCGGCGCGGCGGCGCGCTGGCGCGAGACGCATGCGCGGCGATCAAGGCGGCGGGACTTGAACGCCTGTCGCTTGAGGAACGCGCCGCTTCCGGCATCGGGGCGGAGCAGGAATATCCGTGCCGGCGCAAGGGCGCGCTTTCACCGGCCTTTTATGCGGAGCAATTCTCAAAGTTATTGGCGCGATTGACGCGGTGACGCTTTCGCCGCCGCTTTTTTCTTCGCCGGCTTTTTCTTGAATTTCGCTGCGCGCGACGCCGCATCGAGCGCGAGCGTCGTCCAGCGCTTCAGTTCATTCTCGTCGTCGAAAATGTCTTCGGGCGCGGCGAAATAGCCGTTCATTTCGGCGCGTGTTCCGTCTTTCATTTCAAAAGAGAAGGACGAGAGGCCGCGCTTTTCAAATTCCTTGCGCGTTTCGCCGTCAACTTTCAGGAACACCGCATCATCGTCGAGCAGGGCGAAGAAAAGCTCGTCGCAATAGACGCCCGCGCCGCCAAACATCTTGCGGATCCGGATGTCGCCGAAGGGCGCGAACAGTTCCTTGGCGTGGTCGATGAAAGAAGCGGATATGGCCATAAGCGCCTCGAAAGCAGCATCCTAAAGACTTCGGTTGCCCCTGTCATCCTGTGCGACTCGGCGGACTTTTGCATTCCCGGCGGAAAATGAGCTAGCGTCGCGCTGGTTGCATTCCACTGCGATGTTGCGCACCGCCGGTCAGGGGGCCGGGGCTATCAAATTCGGAGAATGATCATGAAGAACGCTTGTATCGCGGCGTTTGCCGCAGCGGCCTTGCTCGCGCCGATTTCCGCGTCGGCCGAACATCTGGACGTCATTGCGATGGAAATGACGGGGGCTTGCCCATTCGGCGAAGTCCTGACGATCCTCAAAGATTTCAACGTCTGGGGCGAAGGCTTCGGTTATGTCGCTGAAATCGCCGCGCCGCTGCAGGCAGAAGATCTCGCGACTTATTACTGGCTTGGGACTTCCGCGAACGCGGCAAAATTCGGCGGAGCATGGGACGCCTGGCGCGACGGTCAGGCCGATCCGAAATCGACGCCCGCGAAATTGCAGGCACGGTTCAACAAGTGCACGAAAAATATGCGTCGCACCGGCTTCGACGTTTACTGAGGAACCGCGCCCGCTTACGGACCTGAGGAACGGCGCGGGGCGGCGCGTTTAGCTCACCGCCCCGCGCCGGATATCCGCGATCTGCGCTTCGCCGTCGGGGCTGTAGATCCAGCTTTCCGCCGCGGCCTTGCTGTCGAATTGCTGCGATACGCGATGCGGCCTCACGCGGCCTTCAACCGGCACGAGGACCTCGAACGTTCCGGCAAAACGCGCATCCTTGGTCGCCTCGGCGTAGGCCGCCGGCAACCCCTTTTTCTTTTTCATCGCCATTTTGAAATCCTTTTCAGCCCCGCCTATAGCGCGCGGATCGCCGGAAACGCAACAAAGGCCTCACGCCTCTTCCTTCCGGGACTTGTTGTCCCCCCTTTCACTTGGTTCGCCGTCGGGTGGATCGATCCAGTCTGGCGGCGACCACAAGCCTTTTTGCAACAACGTAGAATGACGCATCAGGAATGTTGCAGCAATAATGGAAGCCGAGATAGGCACGACGATCGCCCATGTGGGAATGGCGCTCAGCAAATCTGTCATTTTTGCAGCAACCAGCACCGCTACCGTTGGAACAACCAACAAGGTCACCCCAATAGCGCCGTATCGACCAGCCATTCGCCTAATTTTCGGATCATCGGGATCATAAAATTTCCGGCTGCGCTCGCGTTGCTGCTCTACCATCAACATGTAAATGGGCATCGCGAGAATTATGAATGCATAATAGAACGGCCCATCAGGTAGCTGAGCTATCCACGAGGGAAAATCCGGGCCTCTGGAATTTTCAATCGCTTTCACACCAGCCGCTATGACCGCACACAAGATGACCCCTCTGTACCAGCGGCTGAGAACAAAGCGCTCCAAAGCAGTTTGCTGAGATTTGTTCACCGATCTACCCCTAGGTACCGCTCCTAGACTATCACGCCTCTTCCTTCGCCGGCACGATCGTCACGCTTTCACCGCAGCCGCAGGCGTCGGTCTGGTTCGGATTGCGGAAGGTGAAGCGCGAGGAAAGCTTTTCGGTGACGAAATCGATCTCGGTGCCGATGAGAAAGAGGATCGCTTTCGGGTCGATCAGGACTTTGATCCCGTTTTCCTCGACGACTTCCTCAAGCGGCTTGGCATCGGTCGCGTAAGACATGACATATTCCATGCCGGCGCAGCCGCCGTTCTTCACGCCGATCCTGACGCCGATGAAAGTCTCGGCGGCGCCCGACATGATTTCCTGCATGCGCGCGGCGGCGCGGTCGGTCAGCGTGACGACTTTCGGTCTTGGTCTTCTGGCCATCATTCAGTCCTTGTTTCCCATCCTTCGCGACGGCCCTTCGGGCCTCCTCAGGATGAGGGTTATTCTGTTGCAGGGAAGTAAATCCTCATCCTGAGGAGCCGCCGAAAGGCGGCGTCGCGAAGGATGGGCCGCATGCACCATCACAAATACCCCAATTCGAGTTTCGCCTCGTCAGACATCCGTTCCGCCGTCCATGGCGGCTCGAACGTCATGGTCACCGTGACGTCTTCAACGCCCTGGATGCCGCGGAGCGCGCCCTCGACCCAGCCCGGCATTTCGCCGGCGACCGGGCATCCGGGCGCCGTCAGCGTCATTTCAACCGTCAGCATCCGCTCGTCCGACAGGTCCACCTTGTAGATGAGGCCGAGTTCATAAATGTCGACCGGGATCTCCGGATCGTACACGGACTTCAGCGCCTTCACGACATCCGCCGTGATGCGGGTCATCTCGTCGGCCGGAATGGCGGCCGCGCCGGCGACCGCCGCCTGCGGGCGTTCCTCTTCGGCTTTGATGTCTATGACGTCATGCATGGCCATTTCCTATTTAAGAAGCTCGTGCGTCTTATGAAGACCCCGGATCAGCGCTTCGACGTCTTCATGGGTGTTGTAGACCGCGAAAGAGGCGCGCGCGGTCGCCGAAACGCCAAGGCGTTTCATCAAGGGCTGCGCGCAATGGTGCCCGGCCCTAATGGCGACGCCCGCGCGGTCAAGAATGGTTGAGGCGTCGTGCGGGTGCGCGCCCTCGACATTGAAGGCGATGATCGGCGCCTTGCCCTTCGCCTTTCCGTAAAGGCTGACGAAATTGAGTTTGCGGAGTTCGCTCATCGCGTGCTCGGCGAGCGAGGCTTCATGCGCGGCGATGGCGTCGAGATCTTGCGCCATCATCCAGCCCAGCGCCGCGCCGAGGCCGATCGCTTCGAGAATCGGCGGCGTTCCCGCCTCGAAGCGGTGCGGCGGCTCGTTATAGGTGACGTAATCCTCGGCGACGACCTCGATCATCTCGCCGCCGCCGCGGAAGGGCGGCATCTCCTTAAGCGCGTCGCGCCGCCCGTAAAGAACGCCGATTCCGGTCGGGCCGTAGAGCTTGTGTCCGGTCATCGCGTAAAAATCGCAGGCGATGTCCTGAACGTCGACCCGACCGTGCACGGCGCCCTGACAGCCGTCGAAGAGGATCTTGACGCCGCTCGCGCGCGCAATGCGCGAAAGCTCCTTCGCGGGCGTCGGCGCGCCAAGAACGTTCGACATGTGCGTCAGCGCGGCGATCTTCGTCTTCTTCGTGATCAGCGCCTCAAACGCCTTCGGGTCGATCTCGCCGTCATCCGAAATGTCGAGCCATCTAAGGACGACGCCTTTCCGCTCGCGCAGGAAATGCCACGGAACGATATTGGAGTGATGCTCCATCTTCGAGAGGATGATCTCGTCGCCTTCGTTCATCCCCTGCCCGAGCGAATTCGCGACGAGGTTGATCGCATCGGTGCCGCCGGCGGTGAAGACGATCTCATCCGGTGACGCGGCGTTGAGGAACGTCGCGGCGGATTTTCGCGCCGCCTCGAACGCCGTCGTCGTCTCATTGGCGAGGAGATGGAGGCCGCGATGGACGTTGGCGTAGCTTCCCTCCATCGCCTTCGTCATCGCGTCGATCACCGCGCGCGGCTTTTGCGCCGACGCCGCATTGTCGAGATAGACGAGCGGGCGCCCATGGACCTCGCGCCTGAGGATCGGGAATTCGGCGCGAATGGCGGCGATGTCGAGCGGCGGCGTCATGACGCCTCCAGCCATCGCGCGACGCGGCCGCGCAAGATGTGCTCGATCCCCGCATGGAGGCCACCGTCGAAGATCTCGCCCAGGAACGCTTCGATCAGCAGCGCGCGCGCGCCATGCTCGTCGAGCCCGCGCTGGCGCATGTAGAAGATCGCATTCTCGTCGAGCGCGCCCGCGGTCGACCCATGCGAGCATTTGACGTCGTCGGCGTAGATTTCGAGTTCCGGTTTGGAGTTCGCCTCCGCCATATCGGAGAGAAGCAACGCGCCCGCGCTCATCTGGGCGTCGGTCTTCTGCGCGCCGCGGGAAACGAAGAATTTTCCCTGAAAGACGCCGCGACTGCGGTCTTTGAGCGCCGACCGGTGCAACTGGCGCGTCTGGCAGTTTGCCGCATCGTGGCGGACGAGGCTTGTCAGGTCGGCGTGGCGGGCGCCCGTCGTCGCAATCGCGCTTTTGAGGGAGGCGCGCGCGCCGGCCCCGTCGTGCACGATGCGCGTTTCGAGCCGCGCCGCCTTGCCGCCGAAGGCGAGCGCCGTCTGATCGATCGCAGCGCCCTTCGCCAGCGTCACCGTTGAAAACGCGGTCTCGACCCCCGCCTCGCCTGCATTCTGCACCATCACGCGGGCGAGCGTTCGCGCCTTCGCCGATCCGGTATTCGGTGACGCTGTTTGAATAGAATGCGCCGGCGCCGTCGAAGCTCTCGATGATCGTCGCCTCGGCCCCGGGCCCAAGCGTCACGACGGCGCGCTGCTGCGTGATCCCGGCGCCGGCAATGCGGCGAATGAGGATCGGCTGCGCGACGGCGCCAGAAATCCCGACCGAAAGCGCGTCATCCGCAAACGCCGCGGCGAGATTGGCGAGCGGGTGATCGGCGGCGAGCGGCGATAGCGGCGCCTCTCTTCGGTCCAGCGCGACGCCCGTGGGCGGCGCGCCCCATTCCGCCGCGCCATTCATCACCGTGATCTCGAACGGCCCGACATTGGCGAAGACCGACGGCGCGATGACGTCATTGTCGGCGGCGACGGCAAGATCGTCGCGCAGGACCGCACGCAGATCCGTCCACTTCCACGCCTCCATCCGCCGATGCGGCATGCCAGACTGCGCAAAGGCGTCGAAGGCTCTCGCGCGATCCGGCGCGAGCCCCTTCGCTTTTTCAGCGAGCGTCGTTTCCATCGCTGTGAGCGCGGGGCGGGTCATTGAGGCGCTCCTTCTTCCTTCTCCCACTGGGAGAAGGTGGCCGCGTAGCGGCCGGATGAGGGTTCCGCTCTCAAAGTCGGCGACGGGACCCTCACCCGGAATTGCTTCGCAATTCCGACCTCTCCCACAGGGAGAGGTGAAGAAGGATTTGTCCCGCGCCGCGCCATCACGCCGCCTCGAATTGTTCGTAGCCGGACTTTTCAAGTTCGAGCGCAATCTCCGGCCCGCCGGATTTGACGATGCGTCCCCTCGAAAGGACATGCACCCGGTCCGGGCGGATGTAATCAAGCAGCCTCTGGTAATGCGTGATGACGAGGAATCCCCGTGAAGGCCCGCGCAGGCTGTTCACGACGTCGCCGACCATTTTCAGCGCGTCGATGTCGAGCCCCAAATCCGTTTCGTCCATGATCGCAAAGCGCGGCTCGAAGATCGCCATCTGCAGCATCTCCATCCGCTTCTTCTCGCCGCCGGAAAAACCGACATTGAACGGCCGCTTCAGTTTTTCGTCCGAAAGCCCGACGATCTTCGACTTCGCGCGGATGAGCTTTAAAAAATCGGCGGCGCTGACTTCCGCCTCGCCGCGCGCGCGTCTTTGCGCGTTCAAGGCGGTGCGGATGAAATTCATCGTCGCGACGCCCGGGATCTCCATCGGATGCTGGAACGACAGGAAAAGACCCCTCGCTGCGCGCTCGTTCGGGTTGAGCCCGAGGATCGCCTCGCCGTCGAGCGTCACCGAGCCGTCCGTCACATCATAATTTTCGCGGCCAGCGACCGCGAAGGAAAGCGTCGACTTGCCGGACCCGTTCGGCCCATGACCGCGTGCACCTCGCCCGCCGGCACGGCGAGCGTCAGGCCACGGAGGATTTCGCTTCCGCCGACGGAGACGTGGAGATTGTCGATCCTCAGCATCAATTTCCCTTCGGTTCGACGATGACGTAGATCGCGGTCGTATCGCCGATGTTCACTGCCTCGTGCCAAAGGACGCCGTCGCTCCACCAGGTGTCGCCGGATTTCAGCGTCACCTCGCGAACGCCCTTGGCGTCGGTTATCCGCATGGTTCCGCCCGCGACGACGTAGCCCCAATGGCGCGGGTGGAAATGCCGCTCATGCCCGACGCCGGGGCCGAACACGCAGCGAAAGGTCTTGATCTCGCGCGTGTCGTCGAGCGGCTCGCAAGTCTTTTCACCCTTCCAGCCGGCGTCGAGCGCATGCGGAAGCGGCGCCTCCGTCGCCTTGAAGCGAAAGCGGGTCTTGTTTTCATCCGGGCGCCAGACCGGATTGGTCGGCTCCATCGTCTCCGGCTCGGCGAAGATCAGCGTGCCGCCCGAGGCAGGGATCGGATTGTCCGCAGGCTCGAGCGAAGGCGGGGGACAGAAAGAGGAGCGACGCGGCAATGACCCAACCTCTCCCTCGGGAGAGGTCGAAACCGCGCAGCGGTTTCGGGTGAGGGGGCCGCGCCGTCGATGAGAGGGCCGACCCCTCACCCGCTCGCTGCGCTCGCTGGCCTCTCCCAAAGAAGAGGCAAGGGAGCGCTTCACCTCTCCCTCGGGAGAGGTCGAAATTCCGTCCTCGGAATTTCGTGTGAGGGGTTTTCATCACGACCGCACCGCCAGACATTCAATTTCCAGCGCCGCGCCGAAGGCGAGGCCATCGACGCCGAAGGTGGAGCGCGCCGGTTTCTCCTCCGGGAAGAACTTCACATATGCCGCGTTCATCTCGGCGAATTGCGCCATGTCGTCGAGAAAGACCGTGCATTTGACGATGTCGTCGAGCGACGCGCCGAGCCGCGCGAGCGTCAGTTTGTAGTTCTCGAAAATCGCTTCCGTCTCCGGCCCGATGCCGCCTTCGACCAGTTCGACGGTTCCCGGCTTCCGGCCGATTTCGCCCGCGAGATAGATGGTGTCGCCGACGACGACCGCCGAAGAGAACGGCAGATTGTCAGGGAGCGAGGGATCACGATCGAAGATGCGCGGCGTTGTTCAGCCGAGCACGCGGCGAGAACAAATAACAAAACCGCGCCAGCCAAACCTCTTCCAAGCATCATGGCGCGATCTCGTTTCGTGATGATTGATCCAAACGCATTGGGGTATCGCCGTTGCGATACTCGGAGGCTGTATGTTCCCAATCGATCCTTCGTCGAAATAGGAGCCATGCCACTCCAAACCAGAAAAGCAAGCTTGCTGTTGTTGTGACGCCGCTGAGCACGGGTCCAGGCACGTCAAGCGCAAGACGATCGAGGAATGCCGCAAGGAATCCGCCGGTTAGCAAACCCAAAAAAATTGGAGAGTACAGCGCGGCATATCCTTTCCAATTGATCGGCGCAAAAGCGCGATGATGCGGAGGCGCTCCATCGAACCGTGCAAACCAGTATTTACTCACCCGACGCTCCCTTCCAAGCTCACGCTCACAAGTTTCTGCGCTTCGACCGCGAACTCCATCGGCAATTCCTGCAGAACATCCTTGCAGAAGCCGTTGACGAGGAGCGCGACGCTTTCTTCGCCCGAAAGCCCGCGCTGCTGGCAGTAGAACAATTGATCTTCCGAGAGGCGCGAGGTCGTCGCCTCGTGCTCGAAGATCGCCGACGGATTCTTGCTCTCGATATAGGGGATCGTGTGCGCGCCGCATTGCTGGCCGATCAGCAGGGAATCGCACTGCGTGAAATTCCTCGCGCCAGCGGCGTTCCGGTGGATGCTTGACCAACCCGCGATAGGTCGAATTGGATTTCCCCGCTGAAATGCCCTTGGCGATGATCCGGGATTTCGTGTTCTTGCCGAGATGGATCATCTTGGTGCCGGTGTCGGCCTGCTGGTGATTGTTGGTGATCGCGATCGAATAGAATTCGCCGGAGGAATTCTCGCCCTTCAAGACGCAGGACGGGTATTTCCAGGTGATCGCCGATCCCGTTTCGACCTGCGTCCACGAGACCTTTGAATTTTTCCCGCGGCAGTCGGCGCGCTTGGTCACGAAATTGTAGATGCCGCCCTTGCCGTCCCTGTCGCCCGGATACCAGTTCTGCACGGTCGAATATTTGATCTCCGCCTCGTCCTCGACGACGAGTTCGACGACGGCGGCATGCAGCTGGTTTTCATCGCGCATCGGCGCGGTGCAGCCTTCGAGATAGCTTACATAAGAACCGGGCGCCGCAATGATCAGCGTCCGCTCGAACTGGCCGGTGTTGGCTTCGTTGATCCGGAAATAGGTCGAGAGCTCCATCGGGCATTTGACGCCCGGCGGCACATAGACGAACGTGCCGTCCGAGAAGACGGCGGCGTTAAGCGTCGCGAAGAAATTGTCAGACGTCGGAACGACCGTGCCGAGATATTTCCGCACGAGTTCCGGGTGCTCGCGGATCGCTTCCGAGATCGCCATGAAGATGACGCCGGCTTTGGCAAGCTCCGCGCGGAACGTCGTCGCGACGGAAACGCTGTCGAACACCGCATCGACCGCGACCTTCGGCGCGCCCTCGACGCCGAGGAGCGTCCCGGTTTCCTTCAGCGAGATGCCGAGCTTTTCAAAATCGGCGAGGATTTCCTTCGGCACGTCGTCGAGCGAT
The DNA here is from genome assembly GCA_963765165.1 of uncultured Alphaproteobacteria bacterium. Classification (GTDB taxonomy): domain Bacteria; phylum Pseudomonadota; class Alphaproteobacteria; order Caulobacterales; family Parvularculaceae; genus Amphiplicatus. Next base: position 335,639 of record CAVXVQ010000002.1, read on the forward strand.
TTGTATTTCGCGCCCGTCTTCGGCGCCGAATAATAATAGGCGTCCTGATAATCGATCGCCGGATAATGGACCATCGCCCATGTCGGCTCTTCCATCGTCAGCCAGCGGCGGAACGCGTCAAGGCGCCATTGAAGCATCCATTCCGGCTCTTCCTTCTTCGCCGAGATGTAGCGGATCGTCGATTCGGTAAGACCCTTCGGCGCCTTTTCCAATTCGATATTCGTCGTGAATCCGTATTTGTACGTCTCAAGCGCCTTCGCGGTCGCGATCGTCTTCGTATCGATGCGCGCGTCGTTCATTTCCGTTCCTCGCGCGCCGCTTTTTCGACATTCGCCAGCATCCGCGCGACCATCAGCGCAAAAACCGACCACAGCCCGGCGTAAACCGCGCCCGAGGTCAGCGCGATGACCAGCGCCTCGCCGGTGTCGAGCTTTGCCGTCTTGCCGGTGAGAATGAGCCCTTCAAGCGCGGCGAACAAAATCGCCGCAGCGCCAAGGCCGCGCAAGAGCGCGCGTTCCAGATCGGAGTTTTGTCGTCAGGCTTCACTGCAATCCTTCCGCAAGAAGAACGGTGCTTTCCGCCGCCGCGATGCGGTCCTTGGCGATTTCCTGATAGTCGGGCGAACCCGCCCAGGCGAAGAACGCTTTCTTGTCCGGGAACGACATCAGGACGACGCGATTGGCGTCCCATTTTCCTTCGAGCACTTTCGGCGCGTCATCGGCGACGAGAACCTTGCCGCTGAATTTCTCGAAGACGGCCATGAACCGCGCCATGTAGCGGTCATAGGTCGGCCGGTCGTGGATCTTCAGCTGGACGATGGCGTAGACGGTCATTGAGATTTCTCCTTGATCCGCACCGCATCCTTCGCGACGCGATGCTTCGCATCGCTCCTCAGGATGAGGGTGCATGGCGTCGCAACAAGCGCTCTCCTCATCCTGAGGAGCGCCGAAGGCGCGTCGCGAAGGATGGCTGCGAAGGAGAGCATCACGCCGCCCTCGCTTTGACGCGCGCATAGGCTTCCGGCCATTCGCGGCAGAAAGCGTCGGCGTCTTCGTCCTTTGAATTCCATCCGAGCGAGACGCGGATGCCGCAGCTCGCGAGATCGTCGCCCGCGCCCATGGCGGAGAGAACGTGGCTTGGCTTCGTCTTGCCCGACGAACAGGCTGAGCCCGATGAGATTGCAATGCCCGCAAGGTCCATCGCCATCAATTGCGTTTGCGAGGCAAAGCCCGGCGCCGACATCGACAAGGTGCCGGGCAGGCGCGCTTCGGCCTTCCCCCAGATATGGGCGCCGGCGCTTTCGGCGGCGGTCTGCATGCGCTCGCGCATCGCCGCAATCGTCGGCGCTTTTGCAATCGAACCGGCGGCGAGATCCGCCGCGGCGCCAAGCCCCGCGATTGCGGGAACATTGTGCGTCCCGGCGCGGCGATTGAACTCGTGCCCGCCGCCGCGCATGACCGGATTGAGCGGCAGGTTCGGCCCGGCGACCAGCGCGCCGATGCCGATCGGCCCGCCGAATTTATGCGCGGTGACGGCCATGAGGTCGGCGCCCGCCATCACGAAATTCACGGGGACCTTGCCGACCGCCTGCGCGGCGTCGACGAAAATGAGGCCGCCCTTGTCGTGCGCGATGTCCGCCGCTTCGCGCACCGGCTGGATGACGCCCGTCTCATTGTTCGCGAACATCAGGCAGACGAGAAATCCGCCCTCGCGCCTGGCGTCGTAATCCTTGAGGCGGTCTTTGAGCCAGTCGAGATCGGCGACGCCCGATTTCGCGACCGGAATCGTTTCAACCGGAACGCCGGTTTCCGCGGCGTTTGACGGCACCGCCGCGTGTTCGATCGCGCTGACAAAGATCCGCTTCACGCTGCCGTTCTTCACCGTGCCGTTGAGCGCATAATGGATAGCCTCGGTGCCGCCGCCGGTCAGGATGACGCCGTTGACCGGCCCGTTGACGAGCGCGCGCAATTTCTCGCGGCCTTCCTCGACGATCGCACGGGCGCCGCGTCCTTCGGCATGGACCGAGGAGGAATTGCCGATCGTGCGCATCGCCTCGCAAACGGCGTCGACGACTTCCGGGCGCACCGGCGTCGTTGCGTTGTAGTCGAGATAATGCCGCGTCTCGTGTCCGTCACTCTGCAGCCCCCAGTTTCAATTCTCATCTGAGCCCCTTTGCTTCGTCCTTCGCGACGCGGCCGCCGCTCCTCAGGATGAGGCGAAAGGCCGCTGGCGCGTTGACCGCCGCCATCCCGACGACACGCTTTTCAATGACGTCTTCAAGCGTCACGGCGGCGAGGAAGATTTCGATCTGACGTCCGAGTTCTTCCCAGAGGTCGTGCGTCAGGCATCGCGCGCCCGATCCCTGACAGCCGACTTCGGCGCCGTGACAGGCGGTGGTGTGGATTTCCTCATCAACGGCCTCGACGATTTCCGAGACGCGAATCTCGCTCGCCGCGCGCGAGAGGCGATAGCCGCCCGAGACCCCGCGCACGCTGTCGACGAGGCCAGCGCGGCGCAGTTTCGCAAACAGCTGTTCGAGATAGCCGGCGGAAATCCCTTGCCGCTCGGCGACATCCGGCAGCGACACCGGCGCAGACGCCGCCGCCCCATCCTGAACATGGGCCGCGATATCCGCCATCGCCTGCACGGCGTAGCGTCCTTTGGTCGTGAGTTTCATGGCCGGCTCACAGAATTTGTTGCGGCGAAGCAACAGCGTCTTGCTGAAATTCAGCGCGCCTGTCTTTTCATGGTAAAGGCGCGCCCGCGACCGTTCGCGTTGAGCCTCACATAAGAAACCCGACTAAATCAGTCAACTATTTTGGCCGCGCGGCCTGGCGCTTTTCAACCCCGATAAAGGACCGACATGCCTGAAGTGATTTTTGCAGGACCCGAAGGCCGCCTCGAAGGCCGCTATCAGCGTGGACTGGGCGAAAACCCGCCGCTCGCGGTCGTGCTTCACCCGCACCCCCTGTTCGGCGGCTCGATGAACAACCGGGCGGTCTACGAGCTCTACAACATGTTCCTGCGCCGCGGCTTTTCGGTTCTGCGGTTCAATTTCCGCGGCGTCGGCCGCTCGGTCGGCGAGTACGATCAGGGCCAGGGCGAACTCGCGGACGCCGCGACGGCGCTCGATTTTCTCCAGTCGCTCAATCCGAATGCGCCGTTCGCCTGGGTCGCGGGCGTCTCGTTCGGCTCATGGATCGGCATGCAGCTTTTGATGCGCCGGCCGGAAGTCGTCGGATTTATCTCGGTATCAGCCTCGGCGAACCTCTTCGACTTCACCTTCCTTGCGCCCTGTCCGTCTTCAGGCGTCGTCATTCACGGCGAACTCGACAAGGTCTGCCCCGCCGACGACACCAAGACGATGGTCGATCGCACGCGCACCCAGAAAGGCCGCAAGGTCGAATTCACGGTTGTGCCCGGCGCCGACCACTTCTTTGAGTCCCATATCGAACAACTGATCGCAACCGCGGACGGGTATCTCGGCAAGCGGCTCGCGTTTTCCGAGCCCGAAGGCCCGTTTCATGAATAGACCAGAGCTTGCTTCGTGACGTTTTGAGGCGGCTGACGTAAGGTTATCGATTGAACGCGAACGGGTGGCGGGGGGCCGACATGCTGGACACTTTGCTTGGGGCGATCACAAGCGTGATGCCGCGACCGGTCGAGCGCAGCGACGCGCGGCTGAAAGGCGTCGCCGGCTTCACGGGCACAGGCGAGGTGCGCTTCACCGCGTGGCCCGACGGTCATGTGACCTTGCTCGCGGACCTTCGCGGCGTCGCGGGTCTTAAAGCCGAACTCTGGGCCCGCGGCGAAAAGATCGGCCCGCTCGTCGGCGACAAGGGAAGGATTTCAGCGCACTTCGACACCCGAAACGGCGGACCCGCCGTCGCGCTCGCCCCCGGCGACGCCATCGAAATCCGGCAGAACGGAAACGTCATCCTGACCGGCGTGCTTCAAAAGGCGATCTGATCCGGCCAGCCGCGGCCGCCGCTCACTCCGCCGCGCCGATGGCACCATCCGTCGACAAATCCCCGCGCCGACATCCAAACCGCGCGCCGCGCGCATCTAAGAGGGACAAAGCGCTAAAGGCGGACCCTCTCGCGCGCAATAAAAGGAAAAACAGCCATGGAAGCCGTGCTCGTCCCGCTCGTCGTATTCTCGTCGCTTGCGATCATTCTCGTCGCGGCGTTCTTCTTCAGCTATCGCAAGCGGCGGATCGTTTATGACGCGATCAAGGTCGCGATCGAGAAAACCGGCGCGGTCGACGCCGCCCTTGTCGAGGCGATCATCCGCGACAAGGTCGGCCCGAACGCCGACCTCAGGAAAGGCATCATCCTCCTTGCGACCGCTGGCGCTTTCGTGACGCTTGGCTATTCGATCGACGAAGCCGAGGCGATCGGCCCGATGCTCGGCGTCGCCGCGTTCCCCGGCTTTATCGGCCTCGCCTACATCGTCTTCCACTTCTTCGCCCCGCGCGAGCCGGTGGTGTAAGATCCGCTCAAGGCGCGGAGGCGGCGGTGGACCTCAACGACGTCGATCTGGTCACCCTGGCGAAGGCGGCGCGCGACAGCGCCGCCTTTGAGGCGCTCGTGCGCCGGCATCAGGCGCCCTTGCGCGCGTTCCTGATCCGGCTGACGGGCGATCCTCCGCTGGCGGACGATCTCGCGCAGGAGGCGCTCATCAAGGCCTATCGCGGCCTTGACGGGTTTCGCGGCGGCGCCTCGTTCCGGAGCTGGCTGTTCGCAATCGCCATGCGCGAGGCGGCGATGGCCCGCCGCAAGGATGCGGCCGCCTCGCGCGCCGCCGCCGACGCGTCCGAAACGAGGCCGGGACCCGGGATCGAACCGCAGGAGTTCTCGCTCGACCTGCAAAAGGCGCTCGCCTTGCTGACGACCGAAGAGCGCTCCGCGGCGCTCCTCTGCGACGCCGCCGGCTTTTCACACGCCGAGGCCGCCGCCGCGCTGGCGGCGCCGCTCGGCACCATCAAAACCTATGTCGCGCGCGCGCGAGAAAAGCTCCGCGCCGCGATGTCCGACGAAATCCCGCCAGACCAAAACAAGCAGATCCCCGCCGTAAAAGCGTCTTAAGCCGAGGAGACCGTCATGAATATCGAATCGCTGCTGTCGAAGGATTTCGCCGCGCTTGTCGACCGCCTGAAGGCGGACGATTTCGCCGAGCGAACGCTGGCGAAGATGAAGGGCGTCGAACGCATGCGGCTGATCGCCGTCGGCGCCGCCGGCGCCGCCGGCGCCGCGATCGCCGCGTCGCAATTCGGGGCGCTGACGAAAGCGGTCACCGACGCGGCGCCGATCCTTGCCGATTTCACCGTCGTCAACACGCAAGTCTCATTCGGCGCAGGGCCCGTGCTGATGACAGCGCTCCTGTTCGCGATCGTCGGCGGGACGACGGCGATGATCGTTCCGGGGTCGCGGTGACGCCTATTTCTCGCTCTCGCGATAAAGCCGTCCCCAAAGCCCCGCGCTGACGCCGTAGGTGAACGCGGCCCAGAGAATCGTGAAGATGATTCCGATCACCGCCCATATCCAGCCGAACAGCGGGAACACCCAGCCCCCGCCCTCGCCGCCAGTGACGAGACGGACATAACTTTCGACCGCGGTCGCAAGGTAGATGACCACCGCGTAGGCCCCGCCCCCGCCGAGCCAGACGAGCAGAATCTGCGCCAGAAAAAGGATGAGCCCGAGCAGGATGAACGCAAGGCCAAGCCGAAGGATATCGAAGCGACGCGTCACGTTGAACGTGCCGCCGAAGGCGACCGATTTTCGGCACACGGCGACGCCCGTATAGGGATAAACCCTCAGATTCAAAAACACCGCCGCCAGAAGCGCCGCCGCGCCGAACAGGACGATCGCGAGAATCTCCGGCGGCGGCGCGTTTTCGGCGCCAGCTGTCATCACTCTTGAGGCGAGCGCGACGGCGCCGCCGAAATAGATCGCAAGACCGGCAAGAACGCCGGCCGTCCGCCAGAAAAGCCCGATCCCGGCCGTCCTGTCCGCAGCGCGCGGGCGGAAATGCAGGATGAAGACGACCGCCAGCAGCAGGGCGATCACGAGCGTCGCCGCGGCCCAATAGCCATATTGATAAATCCAGTAGGTGCCGCGCATCGCGAGCGCTTGCGACCCGCTGACGAGATCGACCGTGTGCAGACTGCCCGGATCCGGGAAATGCGCGTAAGGGATTTTCACCGCCGTCGAGATGAGCCCGATGATGATGAAGGTCGCGGCGCCGATCGGCGCGTAGACGACAATCGACGTCAGGACGAAGCTGAACAGTCCCGCAAAGAGGAAGCGCAGCTGATCGGGGCCGAACGCAAGGCGCAAGAGCCCCGGCGCCGGTTTTTCGCCAAGCCCCGCATAGCGGATCAGCGGCGCCATAAAAGACGACACGATGATGACGTTGATCAGGATCGACGCCGCGTAAATCGTCCAGATCGGGATCGATTGCCCGACAAGGCCCGCTTGCGCCGCAGTGCTCGCAAGCTTGGCGACCTGCGCCCACGACGCGCCCGCGTTCGCGACGTCGGCAAAGGTGATGATCCGGCCGTTGGCGACCGAGAGATAGCCGAACGTCGCCGCCATATTGAAGACGAGCAACAGGACGAGCGGCGCCAGCGACACGCGGAGCACGGTCTCAAACCGGCGCCACGAAAAATTCAGCGCCTCGCCGACGACCGAAAACGATCCCAACGCCATCCGCCCCGCCCCACTCGCCCGCGCGCCGCTCTCTTGTCGTTCCCGGGCGCGATCTTTATTTGCGCGCCTTTACGCGCGGCGCGGCGACCGTTCCGGCTCTCCCGCGCAAGGTGCCATGTTATCTGATAACAGGGTGCGCGCAATGCGCCTTTCCTGTCACAATCAGACGGGCGCGCTCGTCTTATTGGCGAAACCGGGAGAAAAAGATGTTCAAGCGGATTTTGTCTGGCGTCCTTGGCGCCCTTGCCGCCGCCAACGGCGCCGTCATGCTCGCTTCTGGCCAGCATTGGTTTGAAACGACGCCGGGCGTCGCCGACACCGGCCCCTTCAATCCGCATTTCGTCGCCGATGTCGGTGCGGCGTACGCAGTCGCGGGGCTAGCCCTTGTCGCCCGCGCCTGGCGACCCGCTTACTGGCCGGCGGCCGTCGCGGGCGCCGGATTTTTCTGCGCTCATGCGCTCATTCATGTCGCGGGCCTTGTCGGCGGGCATCCAGACCATAAAGCGTTCGAGTGGGGTCTCGTCGTGCTGCCGGCGGCGCTTTCCCTGTGGGCGGCGTTTCCCTCGCGCAGCGAAAATCCTGCATAAACGGTTCACAGCGCCGCGCGGCGTTCATGCGCGGGAGCGTCGATCTTCGGAATAGAAAAACATGCGCAAAAACGCAGTCCCCCTCGCCATCGGAGCCGCCCTCGCGGTCGCCGCCGCCTTCGCCGCAGTTGCATTGGGCCTTTTCGACGGCGCGCCAGCATCGCGCATGACGGCGCCGAACCATGAGCCGCCGACAATTGCTGTTGCACCGCTGGAAGAAGCGCTGACTTTCGCTCGCGACGGCGACGGACGCACGCTCGCGGTCTTTTCGTATGAGAACGGCAAGATCGCCGCCGCGCCCCTCGGCATTGGCGAAGACGCGATCTCCCTCGTCAATCGCCTCAGCTATGACGGCGCCAAAGCGATGATCGAGCGTCTCAGCGTGCGCGTCGACGTCGACGCCGCCGCGCTCGCGATCCCGGTCGATCTCCAAAGCGCGCACATCGCCGCCGGAACCAATTACCGCGATCACGCAGACGAGGCGGATGTCGAGGGCGGGCCGTTCCTGTTCCCGAAATATGTAACGCCGACGCCAGCGCGCAGCGCCATCCCCGCAGGAGACGCGCTCCTCGATTACGAAGTCGAACTCTGCCTCGTCGCGATGACCGAGATCGCGGCGACCGATAAGGCGAGCGGCGGGCTCATCCTCTGCAACGATGTCACCGACCGCGCGCGGCTTTTGCGCGCGATCGACCCCGACCACCCGGAGTCGGGTGACGGCTTCACCAGCGGCAAAAGCGCCGAAGGACATCTTCCCGTGGGCGATCTTTTCATCGTGCCGCGCGATCTGACGTCGTTCGTCGAGACCTTGACCTTGCAGCTCTCGGTCAACGGCGCGGAACGCCAGAATGCGAAAGCGACGCTCTGGATTTGGGACTTCGACAAAATCCTCGAGGAAGCGCGCGCGAAACGAGGGCTCGCCTGGGATTACTGGGGAGGAACCGCGCGCCTTCCCTTCGACGAAGCGGGCGCCCTACCCGCCCGCACGATGATTTTCCGCCGGGACGCCGGGCGGCACCGTCTTCAAGGGAATCCACCCAAGCGCCTACGCGCGCGGCCTCGTCCATTGGTTCGCAGGCGGACTAAAAGGCCCGGTCGCCGGGAAAGTCATCGAAGCGCACATCAGCGCCGCCAAAGCGCGCGGCGAGTATCTGAGGCCCGGCGATCTCGTGACGATCGAGGTTGATAGGATGGGAGCGCTGGCGAATTGGGTCGAGTGAGTGGAGGCTCGCATTCGGCGCCGTAGTCATGACAAGACAACGCACGCCAACCGAGCGGCGCAATGGATGATCGACCAACCCCTTGACTCCTTTCACTAAAAAAAACTTATCCCCCTCCCTTGGCGTGGCTTTACACTCTATGGAGAGGCGCTCTTTGGAACGCCGCGCTTGGCGCGGGATTTCGGGGCGGCTGGATCAATTGGCGACGGCTTCGCGCGAAGGTTCGCGAGGCGTCGATGGCGAGGGATTTGGATGACGGCGACATTACAATCGGCGGCGGCGGGTTCTGCGGGCGGGCGTCCGCATCGGGCGAGCGACGCGTCTGCCGTCGCCGGCGAAATTCGCCGGGCTTTTTTCGGGGGGAAAAGCCGGGCGTTTCGCGCTGAAACCCAAAGGGTGGGCTGAAAAAACGAGGGAGGGCCGGCGGAAAAAGCCGGGCGCTTTTGGGGCGATCCTTCGAGACGCCGCCTTGCGGCGGCTCCTCAGGATGAGGCTTCGAGACGCGCAGCTTCGGTGCGCTCCTCAGGATGAGGGCTCGATTGGTTGCAACAAACACTGTCCTCATCCTGAGGAGCGCGCTGATTGGCGCGCGTCGCGAAGGATGGGCCGCATGGTCCGGGACGCCGCCGTTCGGCGACCTCACATCAAGGCTTGCCGGCCATGACTGATCCCATCCACATCATCGGCGGGGGCCTCGCGGGCAGCGAAGCGGCGTGGCAGGCGCGGAGGCTGGCGTGCGGTCGTCATCCACGAAATGCGGCCGATGCAGATGACCGAGGCGCACAAGGCGGAGCCTGCGCCGAGCTCGTCTGCTCGAACTCGTTCCGCTCCGACGACGGGAGAACAACGCCGTCGGCTTGCTGCACGAGGAGATGCGCCGCGCGGGTTCGCTGATCATGCGCTGCGGCGATGCGAATCAAGGTGCCGGCGGGCGGGGCGCTCGCCGTCGATCGCGACGGCGTTCTCGGCCGCGGTGACGGGCGGCGCTGCGGCAGAGCCGACATGTCACGTTCGACCGCGGAGAAATCGCGGGCTTCCGCCGGAGGAGTGGGACAACGTCATCATCGCGACCGGGCCGCTGACCTCCTCTGCGCTCGCCACGGCGGTCGTGAGCTGACCGGCGAGGACGCGCTCGCCTTTTTCGATGCGATTGCGCCGATCGTGCATAAGGAGTCGATCGATCTTTCGAAGCGCTTGGTTTCAATCGCGCTACGACAAGGGGGACGGAGGCGACGGGGCGGACTACATCAACTGCCCGATGGATGAGGCGCAGTATCGCGCGTTTGTAGGCGGCGCTGATTGCGGGCGAGAAGACCGAGTTCAAGGAGTGGGAGAAGGTCACGCCCTATTTCGAGGCGTGCCTGCCGATCGAGGTGATGGCGGAACGCGGCGTCGAGACGCTGCGCTTCGGGCCGATGAAGCCGGTCGGGCTCGACCGATCCGCGACACCGGGCGCCGGGCCTATGCGGTCGTGCAGCTTCGCCAGGACAACGCGCTCGGCACGCTTTACAACATGGTCGGCTTTCAGACGAAGCTGAAGCACGGCGCGCAGACGCGAGGTCTTCCGGACTGATCCCGGGGCTTGAGAACGCGCGAGTTCGCGCGGCTCGGCGGCTTGCACCGCAACACGTTCATCAACTCGCCGAAGCTGCTCGACGGGCAGCTTGCGGCTGAAGCAGATGCCGCGCTCTGCGCTTTGCGGGGCAGATGACGGGCGTTGAGGGCTATGTTGAGAGTGCCGCGATCGGGCTTCTCGCCGGCCGGTTCGCCGCGGCCGAGCGGCGCGGCGAATCGCTCGTGCCGCCCGCCGCGCGACGACCGCGCTCGGTGCGCTGCTCGCGCACATCACCGGCGGGCAGGCCGGCGGCGAAGACATTCCAGCCGATGAACATCAATTACGGCCTCTTCCCGGAAATCGAGGAACCGCAGACGGACGCAGAAGGGCGGCGGATCAAGGGCAAGGAACGGGGCCGCGAGCGGAAACGCGCGCTGTCGCGCCGGGCGCTTTCAGATATCGACCAATGGCTGAGGAGAGTTGCCGCAAGCTGCTGAATAGAAATGAAAAGGCCGCGCCGGCGAACCGACGCGGCCCCTGCCTGAAATGCAGCTTGGGGGAGACTAGCCGCACCTCTGGACCTGTATCGCGTGTCTTTAATCTGGAGACGATCGCGGAATCTTTTTCGAGTGACTTTTAGTTCACTCGTCCTAAAATCAGGGGCTCACATAAGCGCGCCGGAAACCGGGGTCAAGCGGGCTGTTGAAAAAAGATGTGAATTAATCACAACCCTGGCGGAACGAAGGGTCACGTGCGGGGCAACGAAGGATCGGCGGCGGCGATCGCCGCCATCGAGGAACATCTGACGGCGATCCGCGCCGAACGGCCGAGCGCCGCCCTCGCCGACCGCCTGTCGCCGAAGGGCGCAAAAACGCTGGCGCTCATTCTCGCCGCCGCGCACCGCGTCTTCATCCGCGACGGCCATGCGGGCCTGTCGCTGCGCAAGGTCGCGGACGAAGCCGGCGTCGCGCTCGGCAACGTCAATTACTATTTCCCGTGCAAACGCGAACTCCTCGAAGCGCTGCTGCGCGAAGCGCTCGCCGACTATGTCGAAGCGCACATCGCGCAGTTCGAGCGCGACAGGGATTCGCCGCTCGACATCCTGCTCAACGTCGTCACGTTTTACGTGTCCAACGGCCGCGCGTCGCATCCTCTCTTCTTCCAGATGTGGGGCTATGCGGCGAGCGACGAGACGGCCAAGGCGCTCATCCGCGAGCTTTATCGGCCGATCGGGCGCTTCATCTTTCTTCTGGTCAGCGCGACGCGGCCCGATGCGTCGGAGGCGCGCGTTCGCGAAATCGTGCTCCAGCTTTTCAGCCTCGAAGAAGGACTGAAGCTTTTCATCGGCATGGGGCCCGACGACGATCACGCGCTGAAGACCGCGGAAGCGCACACGCGCGCCCTTGCTGAGCGCCGTCATCCTCGCCGAATGACGCGTGCTTGATCCGGGGGCCGCGCGCGGTCACCATGGCGTGGAAAGGCGAAGCGCCATGAAGCAATCCCCAATCGAGATGATCATCGAACCGCGCACGCGCGATCTTGGCGGATTCACCGTCGGCCGCGTCTTGCCATTTCCCAATCGGCGCATGGTCGGTCCTTTCATTTTCTTCGATGAAATGGGCCCCGCCGACTTCGCGCCCGGCGCCGGCATCGATGTGAGGCCCCATCCGCATATCGGCCTTGCGACAGTGACGTATCTGTTCGAGGGCGAAATCCGCCATCGCGACAGTCTTGGCTGCGATCAGGTCATTCGTCCCGGCGACGTCAACTGGATGATCGCGGGCCGCGGCATCGTTCATTCCGAACGCACTGACGCGGCGCTTCGCGCGGCGGGACAGCGCCTGCACGGAATCCAGAGCTGGGTCGCGCTTCCTGAACGCGCCGAGGAAACGGCGCCGGCGTTCCATCACCATCCGAAATCGACCTTGCCGGTCATCGAGCGTGACGGCGTCATCATGCGCCTCATCGCCGGCGACGCGTTCGGCGCCGTCTCGCCGGTGAAGACGTTCTCGCCGATCTTCTATCTCGGCGTCGAGGCAAAGACCGGCGCGACGATCCCGCTTCCGGATACGGATGACGAGCGGGCGCTTTACATTCTCAGCGGCGCCGTCGCGATCGACGGCGAGTCATACGAACATGGCCGCATGATCGTCTTCAAGGCGGGCGCCGCGCCAAGGATCGAGGCTCGCGCCGCCATTCGCGCGATGCTGCTTGGCGGCGCGCCGCTCGGCCCGCGATTCATCTGGTGGAATCTGGTTTCGACGTCGGAGGCGCGGATAGATCAGGCGAAACGCGACTGGACCGACGGGGCGGCGACCGGATTCCAGAACAGCATCTTCGCGCTGCCGCCGGGCGAAAGCGAATTCATTCCGGCGCCGGCCGATTAAAGCCTCGCCCGCTTGCGCTCGATCTCGCGCTACGGCATGAGGCGAGCCCATGAACGAAACCCTTGCAGGCAAAACCGCACTCGTCACTGGCGCCTCGCGCGGCATCGGGCGCGCGGCGGCGCTGGCGCTCGCAAAGGAAGGCGCGCATGTCCTCGCGCTCGCGCGGACTGTCGGCGCGCTTGAAGAACTCGACGACGAGATCATCGAGGGCCGGCGGTTCCGCCTCGCTGATACCGGCTCGATCTCGACGGAGTTCGGGACCGTCGATCAGCTCGGCCCGGCCCTTGTCGAAGCGGTTTCGCAAGATCGACATTCTGGTCTTGAACGCCGGCGACCTCGGCGAACTCGGCGCCGATCACGGACATCGCGCAAAGGTGTGGCGGCGAACGTCTTCGACATCAATGTCGAAGCGAACTGGCGCCTTATCCGGACGCTCGATCCGCTGCTGCGGGCGGCGGCGAGGCGCGCGTCATCGTCATCACGTCCGCGGTCGGCGGCGAGATCGCGCGTCGCTTTCTGGGGCGCCTACGCCGCGTCGAAGGCCGCGCCTTGAAATGCTGGCGAAAACTTACGCGATCGAAACGCTAAGCGCCGGCGTTCGCGTCGCCATCATCGATCCCGGCCCCATGCGAACGAAAATGCGCGCCGAGGCGATGCCGGGCGAAAAGCCGAAGACGCTGTCCCGACCCGCCGAGATCGCGCCGGTGATCCTGCGCGCGTCCCGGCTATTACGCCGTGGCGGAAAATATGACGGTGAGGCCCAGCCTCGAGCTGCGCGACTCGGCGACGCTCCTCAGGATGAGGGAGTTTCTTGTTTTAACATACGGTTCCTCATCCTGAGGAGCCTCGCGTCAGCAAGAGCCGAAAGGCGCGGACGCTCCTCAATCCTCTGCATAGGGATTATCGGCTCGTCAGGATCAGCCTGATCGGCACGCCTGGAGTGTCGAAGGCGTCGCGGATGCCGTTGACGAGATAGCGCTGATAGCGTGCCGGAAGTTCGGGGGCGTGTGTGCATTGCGCGACGAAGGTCGGCGGGCGCGTCTTGGTCTGCGCGATGTAGCGCAGCTTGATCTTGCCGGCGATGCGAGGCGGGCGGCGGGTGGCGAGGTGGCGCCCTGGAGCCAGTCATTGAGATCGTGCGTCTTCACGCGGGCGTTCCAGTCGATATAGACCCGGTCACGGCGGGCATGAGCTTATCGACATGCCGGCCCGAGAGGCTGACAAGAAAACGACCGGGGCGCGCCCGGCGCCTGTGCGATGTGATCCTGCGCCGCCTCTTTGATCCGTATCGCGGCGGCGTCCTTGTCCTCGATCGGTCCCATTTGTTGACGGCGATGACAAGCGCGCGGCCTTCGCGCAGGACGAGATCGGCGATCTGCAGATCCTGTTTTTCAAACGGGATTGCGCGTCGAGACAGCAGCACGACGACTTCCGCGAACTGGATCGCGCGCAAGCGCGTCGGCGACGGACAGCTTTTCGAGCTTGGCCTGGACTTTCGACTTCTTGCTCATGCCGGCGGTGTCGAAGAGCTTGATCGGCCAATCGCGGTCCTCGCCCCGCCAACGCCATTCGGTCGAGATTGAGTCGCGCGTGATGCCGGCCTCCGGCCCTGTCAGCATCCGTTCCTCGCCGATCAGCGCGGTTGACGAGCGTCGACTTGCCGGCGTTCGGGCGACCGACGATCGCGACCCGCAGCGGCTTCAACGGGCTGTCCCAGTTCTTTTTCTTCGTCCCCTTCGGCTTTCGGCCATCGCTCGTCCGCAGCCGCAAAGAAGGGGCGATCGCATCGCAGAGCTCGCCCATGCCCTCAGCGTGTTCGGCCGAAATCGCGATCGGCTCGCCAAGGCCAAGCGACCTAAGCGTCGAGGACGCCGGCATCGCCCGCCGCGCTTTCCGCCTTGTTGGCGACGACGATGATTTTCTTGCCGGTCTTCCGCAGCATCTGCGCGAAGCGCTGGTCGAGCGGCGTGACGCCGACGCGCGCATCGATGACAAAGACCGTAAGCGGCGGCTTCCTCGACCGCCTTTTCGGTCTGCTGTCGCATGCGCCCTTCGAGCGCCTCTTCGGGCGCTTCCTCAAGGCCCGGCGTGTCGATTGCGATGAAGGAAAGTCCGCCAAGCCGCGCGTCGCCCTCGCGGCGGTCGCGCGTCACGCCCGGGCGTGTCGTCGACGATCGCGAGCTTCTTGCCGACAAGCCGGTTGAACAGCGTCGATTTGCCGACATTGGGGCGGCCGACAATCGCGATTTTGACGGCCTCGGACATTGTCTACCGGAAAGCGTAGAGCTTTCCTTTCTGGGTCAGAACGAAGATGCGTTCGTCGGCGACGATCGGCGCGATGACCGAGCCGTCGTCAATTTTCTCTGTCGCGATGATCGTTCCGTCCTGCGGCGAGACTTTCGCGATCCTGCCGTCGGTCGACACCAGAACGAGCGTGTCGCCGGCGAGGATCGGCCCGGACCAGGCGATGCGGCCCTTTCGCTTCTTGGCGTTGTCGTAGCGCTTCATCTGCGAGACCCAGACAATGGCGCCGTCGGCCCGCGACAGGCAGACGAGTTCGGCGTCGACCGAAATGATGAAGATGTAATCGCCCGCGACCCACGGCATCTGAAGGCTGGCGATCGGCGCCTCCCAGGCGCGCTGGCCGGTTCTGATGTCGATGGCGACAAGCCGCCCGGCGTGGCTGACCGCATAGATCGAGACCGCGATCGATGACCGGGCTTCCCGCGATGTCGTTCAAGGTCGACAGCGCCGTCAGCTGCGTGTTGCGCGCGAGAGTGTCGTTCCAGACGGGACGGCCGGAGTCCGCGAGGAACGCGACGACTTCGCCCGACGAGAACGGCGCGACGACAAGATCGCCCGCCGCCGCGGGACTGGCGGCCGAGAGAATTCGCGCGGATTCTTCAAACGACTGGAAATTCCATTTCTTCTCGCCCGTCCCCTGATCGAGCGCGATCATGTCGTTGACGTTGGTGACAAAATAGACGTTGCCGCGATAAGCGGTCGGCGGCGTTCTGACCGGCGCCTCGGTCTCGTAGCGCCAGAATTCCTCGCCGGTCGCCGCGTCGAGCGCCGCGACGAAACCAAAACCGGAGGTCACGAACAATCTGCCGTTCTCGATAAGTGACGCCGCCGCCAAAGCCGACTTGGCCGGCTTTCGTGCGGCTCAAGACGTCGCGCACACGGAACTTTTCCTTGAGCTTTGGCGCAAGCTCGGCTTCCCATTTCGTCTCGCCGGTCGCTGTATCGATCGCCGACACGGTCGCCTTCGCATCCATGACGTAGAGCGCGCCATCGGCGACGACCGGCGGCGAGGTCAGGCGCGATCGCTGCGCCGCCTTGCCGATATCGCGCGTCCATTCCTTTTGGAGCGTGACCGCTGAGCTGAGGTGGTGGAGCGTATGGTCGGCTTCCCCGCCCGGCGTCGGCCACGACGCGTTGGTATAGGACGGCGGAAGGGTCAGTTCCTGTCCTGCAAAACGCGGATCGGCCTCGATCACCTCATCAACCGCAAGGATCGATATCCGGTTTTCCTTTTCCTCGGCGTCCGCCGCCGTCTCTTCTTTTTTCTCGTCGCCGCCGGACCCGACAGCGTCCGCGATCATGCCGATCGGCCCGGACGAGCAGGCGGGCGCCGCGATCGCCGCAAGAGCGAGAAGCATCAACGAGGCCGAACGGAATTCGCCGAAAACTTTTGACATTCGCTTACTCGCTTCCTTCCGGGTGATTCTCGCCTTCGGGATGGTCATGCGCTTCCGCCGGCGGCAGGGCCCGCCTCCCCGGTCAGAATCGAAGAAAGGTCATCGCCCGCCTGTTCGAGGTTTTCGAGATAGCGTTCGGTGTCCGACTTCTTGGCTTCCTCGATAACGGGAAATTTGACGCCCGCCTTTCCGGCGCTCGCGAGCGCTGCGTATTCCGTCGCGCGAAGCTGCAAGGATTGCGGCGCCTTGGGATCGCTCGCGGCCTTGCGGAACATCTGCTCCGCGGCCTGATAGTCGCCGGCCTTGAGCGCGGCGAGCGCGATAATCTCGCGCGCGTGAAAACCGATCGCGGTCTCATCCGTTTCGAGGTCGCTGACATCCTTCAAGACCGCCTCGCGTCCGTCTTCGAGCGCGAGATACCCGGCTTTGAGCCGCGCGACATCCTTGATGCGCGTCGACCCGGCGGCGGCGCCATAGATCTCGCGGTAGAGCCCGAGAGATTTTTCCCGCTCGCCCTTTCCAGCCGCTTCGCCAGCGAGCCGCATTTTCGCAAGAACCGCGTAGCCGCCGCCCTCTTCGCTGAGTTTTGCAAGCGCCGCCATCGTTGCGTCGGCGTCTGACGCTTTCAGCGCTTCCTCATAGGCGGCGGACGCTTTGGTCGCCGCCGCTTCCTTTTGCGCCGTCCAGAACTGCCAGCCGCCGACGCCGGCGACGACAATCGCGCCAGCGGCGATGATCGCCGGCAGGTTCTTCTTGATGCCCTCGGAGGCTTTGTCTTCGGCGAGCGCCTGGTCGACTTCGCGCAGAATGGTTTCGTCGTTCGTCACAACTCGTCTCGCTCTCGTCGGTTTCGGGATGACGCCGCTGACCGCCTAACGACGGAACGCGGCCTCATTGCGGCAGGCCCGCTTCTACCGGCGTTTAACGAGGGCGCAACGCGCGCCGGGCGGGCGCTCAAGCGCCCTTTTTGCCGGGACGCACGGGCGGCGCGTCGAGCCGATAGACTTGTGCGGGTTCCGGAAAGCTCCGGCGGCGCACTTCGCTCGCATATTGGGCGACCGCGTCGTTGATTGCGGCTCTAAGGCTCGCATAGCGTTTCACGAATTTCGGCGTCCAGTCGAAAACGCCGAGCATGTCCTGCGTCACCAGAATCTGTCCGTCGCATGCTGACGAGGCGCCGATGCCGATCGTCGGCGCACCGATCCGTTCGGTGATTTCCCGCGCGAGATCCTCGGCGACGCCTTCGACCACCACGGCGAAGGCGCCGCGCGATTTGCGGTCGCTTCCGCCTCGGCAAGAATTTCGGCGCGCTCAGCCGTCGTTCTGCCCCGCGCCTTGAAGGCGCCGTAGACGTTGATCGCCTGCGGCCGAAGGCCGACGTGGCCCATCACCGGGACGCCGCGCTCGACCAGAAATTTGATGGCGTCGGCGGCGTAGCGGCCGCTTTCGAGCTTCACCGCCTGCGCGCCGGTTTCCTTGAGTATGCGCGTCGCATTTTCAAACGCCTGCGCGGGCGAGGCTTCATAGGAGCCAAAGGGCATATCGACGACGACGAGCGCGCGTTCTGACGCCCGCATCACGGCGCGACCGTGCATGATCATCATGTCCATGGTCACGCCGACGGTCGACGGAAGTCCGTGCACGACCATGCCGACGCTGTCGCCGACGAGCAGCACGTCGCAATGCTCGTCTAGGATCGACGCCATCGGGGCGTCATAGGCGGTGAGGCAAACGATCGGCTCTCCGCCCTTCCGCGCCGCGATGTCCGCCGTCGTCGTCCGCTTGGTCACTGTCTGCTTCGACATGAGAACCGTCCTCGGCTGCCAAACGTACTATACCCATCCAATGCCGCGCTGCACAATGCCGGTACGCGGGCCGACGTCCGGGAGTAGGAACCCTTTATGCGACCAGTGATCGCCTTCGCCTGCCTTGCCCTCGCCGGCTGCGCCTCGCCGCCGGTGAACCGCGCGCCTGCCGAACCGCTGGCGGTCGTCCCTTCGGTCGATCTCGAACGCTATCTCGGCCAGTGGTATGAAATCGCGCGTCTCGAAAACGGTTTTGAGAAGAATTGCGAGGGCGTCACGGCGGACTATTCGATGCGCGAGGATGGCCTCATTCAAGTCGTCAACACCTGCCGCGATGGTTCGCCGTCCGGAAAGGCCAAAACCGCCGAAGGTCGGGCGCGGATTGCTGACGCAGAAACCAACGCGAAGCTGAAAGTCAGTTTTTTCGGTCCCTTCTGGGGCGATTACTGGATCATCGATCTGACGGAGGATTATTCACGGTCGATCGTCGGCGAACCGTCGGGCCGATACCTCTGGATTTTGTCGCGCACCCCGACCATCACTGACGAGTCGCGCGCGGACGCGCTGACCCGATTGCAGTCCTTCGGCTACGATACGTCGAAGCTCTATTTCACCCGTCAGCCGCCTGCGGAGTGATCACGGGCGAAGCGAAACGCCCGCGATATAAGGGTGCAGATAGAAATAAATCGCGGCCCACGCCGCCGCGCCGACCGCGACCGCGATGACGTCGTTGGTGACAAGTCCCGCCGCCGGCGTCGGCTCGCCGCGCTTCTTCACCGCGATCCTGTCGACGACGCCGTAAGCGAGAAACGCCCCGAACAGGATGAGCGAGCGCACCTCGCCATTGGCCAAAAGGTGAGCAAACGCCCAGATCTTCACCCCTGCGAGCATCGGATGTTTCGCGGCGGCGGCGATCTTGCCTTTGGGCAGATAAGCGGCCGCCAGCAGAATCAACGCAATGAACACCAGCGCGAACGCGACGTGCTTCATCCAGACGGGCGGCGCGTAAAGCACCGTCGCATCAGCGTCCTTCCAGCCGATGATGATGAGCGCAAAGCCTGCGATCGACACCAGCGAATAAAGACCCTTGTAGGGTCCGGCGCCGAGCGTCTTGATCAGCCCTTCCCGCCCCTTGCGCGCGAACGCCGTCCACAGATGGGCGCCGAAGAATATGAGCAGTCCAAAAAGAAACAGCGTCATGCGAGCTCCCTTGCGTTTGCCGACCTAATGTCCTTCGAACGCAACCAGCGCGACGACGTCCTTGCCCATGGCGCGAAGCTTCGCCGCGCCGCCGAGGTCCGGCAGATCGACGACAAACGAGCAGAGCACCACCTCGCCGCCCGCGCGCTCGATGAGCTTGATCGCCGCCGTCGCCGTGCCGCCGGTCGCGATGAGATCGTCGACGAGCAAAACTTTCTCGCCTTTCTTCACCGCGTCGATGTGGATTTCGACTTCGTCGGCGCCGTATTCGAGCTCATAGCGCTCGCCGATCGTCTTGTAGGGAAGCTTGCCTTTCTTCCGGATCGGGACAAAGCCGACCGACAATTGATGCGCGATGGCGCCGCCGAGAATGAATCCTCTCGCCTCGATCCCCGCAACCTTGTCGATCTTGGCGCCGGCGAGTGGCTGCACCAGCTCGTCGATGGCGCGGCGAAACCCGCGCGCGTCGGCGAACAAGGTCGTCACGTCGCGAAACATGATCCCCGGCTTTGGATAATCCGGGATCGTACGGATGACGCTTCGAAGGTCCATGGAGTTCTTTCAGCGGGCGCTTGGCGCCGGAAAATGACCCAATCGCGCTTGCGCGACAAGCCTTGCGGCTGGCTTGCCGGGCTTCCTGACCGCCGTTAGGACGACAGCGCATCCGTCGGAGGACCCAATGAGGAATCTTTTGCTTTGCAGCCTTGCCGTGGCGGCGCTCGCCTCATGCGGAAGGAAAGAAGCGAAATCCGGCGATGCGAGCGGCCCGGGCGTCGTCGCCAGCGCCGCCGGTCCGGAACTCGGCGCCTTCGGCGTCGACCTTTCGGCGATGGATCCCTCGATTGAGGCGGGCGACGATTTCTATCGTCATGTGAACGGCGCCTGGCTCAACGCCTTCAAGATCCCGGACGATTATTCGTCTTACGGCTCGTTCACCATGCTCGCCGAACGCTCCGAGGAGCGGCTGAAAACAATCATCGACGATCTTTCGAAGGCGCGCGCGGCGGACGGATCGGCTGAACAAAAGGTGCGCGACTATTACGCGACCTATCTCGATGTCGCCTCGATCGAAGGGAAAGGTCTGGAGCCGATCGCGGATGATCTCGCCGCGATCAACGCGCTGACGTCGAACGACGCCGCCGCCGCCCTGTTCTTCAATCCCTCGTTCAGAATGAAGGCGCCGATCGCGACCTATATCGGCGTCGACGCCAAACGGCCCGATCGTTACGCCGTCTATGTCACCCAGTCCGGCCTCGGCATGCCGAACCGGGATTATTATCTCGACGAAAAATTCGCGGACAAGCGAACGAAGTATCGGGACTATATCGCGTCGATCCTGCGTCTTGCGGGCTTTGCGGATCCGGACGGCGCAGCCGATCGCATTTTTGCGCTGGAGATGGAATTCGCGCAGGCCCATTGGGACCCCGCCAAGCGACGCAATCGCGACCTCACCTACAATCTGAAGACGATCGAGCAGCTTGAAGCCTACGCGCCCTCGGCGCCCTGGCGCGGGATGCTGGCCGGAGCGGGCCTCGCCTCGCTCGGTGACGTCATCCTGCGCGAAGACGACGCCGTCCAGAAGACCGCCGACATCATCGCCTCGGCGCCGCTCGACATGGTGAAGGAATATCTGAAGTTCCACCTCATCAATTCAAATGCGGACGTTCTCCCCGTCGGCGTTCGACGAGGCGAATTTCGCGTTCTTCGGCACGGAGCTCAAAGGCACGCCGAAGCAAAAAGACCGCTGGAAGCGGTCGGCGGCGGCCGTCGACGCCGCGCTCGGCGAAGCGGTCGGCAGGATTTATGTCGAGCGCTATTTCCCGGCGTCGTCCAGGGCCGAGATGACGACGCTTGTCGGCAATCTGCGCGCGGCGCTCGATCAGCGCCTTGATGGGCTCGCCTGGATGAGCGACGAGACGCGCGCCAGGGCCGAAGAAAAGCTCGCGAAATTCACTGCGAAGATCGGTTACCCGGACGACTGGCGCGATTACGGCGCGATGCAGGTCATGGCGGGCGACGCCTATGGCAACGCCAAACGCGCGCAGAAATTCGAGTGGGATTTCGAGGTCTCGCGCCTTGGCGGTCCCGTTGATCGCGGCGAATGGGGAATGACGCCGCAGACGGTCAATGCCTATTACAATCCGACGTTGAACGAGATTGTCTTTCCGGCGGCGATCCTCGAGGCGCCGTTCTTCGATCCGAAGGCGGACGCGGCGGTGAATTACGGCGCAATCGGCGCCGTCATCGGCCATGAAATCGGGCACGGGTTTGACGATCAGGGACGCAAGTCCGACGGTGACGGCGTCTTGCGCGATTGGTGGACCGCCGCCGACGCGGAGCGCTTCAAGGCGCTGGCGCAAAAGCTCGGCGCGCAATATGCGACTTACGAACCGGTCGCGGGGTTCACCGTAAACCCCGATCTCACCATGGGCGAGAATATCGGAGACATCGGCGGGCTCGCCATGGCCTATCACGCTTACAAACTCACTTTGAACGGCGGCGAGGCGCCCGTCATCGACGGCCTTTCCGGCGACCAGCGATTTTTTCTCGCCTGGGCGCAGGTCTGGAAGCGCATCGTCCGCGACGAGCAGCTGAAAAACCAGATCGCGACTGATCCGCACTCGCCCGCGCAGTATCGCGTCAACGGCGTCGTCCGGAACATGGACGCGTGGTACGAAGCGTTCGGCGTCACGCCCGACGACGATCTCTGGCTCGATCCCGAAGAGCGTGTTCAGATCTGGTGACGGAGATGATCGTCGATCGCATCACGCTCGAAAATGCGCATGTCCGCCTCGAACCGATCGAAGAGCGTCACCGCGAACTCTTGCGCGCCGCCGCGAATGATCCGGACCTCTGGCGCTTCGCGGTGATCAATCAGCACAACGCGACCTTCGATGCGTGGATGGAAGACCGCCTCGCCGCGACGGCGCGCGGAACGGATCTCGCTTTTGTGGTTTTCGACAGGAAAACCGGAGACTGCGCCGGCTCGTCGA
This sequence comes from uncultured Alphaproteobacteria bacterium, assembly GCA_963765165.1. Lineage (GTDB taxonomy): Bacteria > Pseudomonadota > Alphaproteobacteria > Caulobacterales > Parvularculaceae > Amphiplicatus. The sequence continues at coordinate 357,797 of CAVXVQ010000002.1, forward strand.
GCTATCTCGCGATCGCGCTCGCGCAGAAGCGGCTGGAGATCGGCTGGACGTGGTATGCGAAGCGGTTCTGGGCGGGCGCCGTCAATCCGGGCTGCAAGCGCGCGCTGATGGGCCATGGGTTTGACGCGCTCTCGCTCAACCGCATCGAGTTCAAGCTCGACGCGACCAACACCAGGTCATGGAAAGCGGTCGAGCGCCTTGGCGCAAGGCACGAGGGCGTTTTCCGCCACCACATGGTGATGCCCGACGGGCGCTTGCGGGATTCCGCCTGGTTCAGCGTTCTGAAGGCCGAATGGCCGGCCGTCCGCGACGGCCTCGACGCTCGTCTTGGTGACCGGGCCTAAGCCGTCCTTGTGCTGAAAAAAGGTCGCACCGGCCTTGTTTTACCCGGTCTTAACCCCCAAATCGTTGACTCGTTAGCGGAACGGGCCTAACCGCCCGCCCGTATTGCTGCGGTCATTGCGCGCGCAGCCGGGAGCCTAAAGCGCCCGGGAAGCGTAAGACGACGACGCCCCTCGACACCGCGGCAATCACCGATGACGCATCGCTCATCTTCAGCGGAAGAGCGGGGCGCAAAACCCGATCCCGCTGACTGCCCCGACGGACCGGTCCCCTTACGGACGGCGCCAGGGGATTTATGAAAGAGACCCATGACGTTTGAAGACCTCGGCCTCGAGCCGAACATTCTCAAAGCCGTGCACGAAGCCGGTTATGAGACGCCGACGCCGATCCAGATCGCCGCCATTCCCGAAGCGCTGAAAGGCCGTGACGTTCTCGGCATCGCGCAGACCGGCACCGGCAAGACCGCCGCTTTCGTGCTCCCGATGATCCAGCGCCTCGCGAGGGGCCGCGCCAAGGCGCGGATGCCCAGAACGCTCGTTCTTTGCCCGACCCGCGAACTCGCCGCGCAGGTTTCCGAGAACTTCGAGAAATACGGCAAATACCACAAGCTGACGATGGCGCTCCTCATCGGCGGCGTCTCGTTTGGCGACCAGGACGCGAAACTGACGCGCGGCGTCGATGTTCTGATCGCGACGCCGGGCCGAATGCTCGACCATTTCGAGCGCGGCAAGCTCTTGCTGAACGGCATCGAGGTGATGGTCGTCGACGAAGCCGACCGGATGCTCGACATGGGCTTCATTCCCGACATCGAGCGCATCTTCAAGCTGACGCCGATGACGCGCCAGACGCTCTTCTTTTCAGCGACGATGCCGCCGGAAATCCAGCGCATCACCGACACTTTCCTGCGCGATCCGGTGCGGATCGCCGTCTCGCGCCAGGCGACCGCTGCGACGACGATCACGCAGAAAATCGTACGCATTCCCTCAAGCGACGACGAGTTGAAGCGAATGACGCTCCGCCACCTTCTCGACGGCGCCGACGTTCGCAACGGGATCATCTTCTGCAACCGCAAGTCGACCGTCGACGTCGTCGCCAAGTCGCTGCAGAAACACGGCTACAATGTGCGCCCGATCCATGGCGATCTGCCGCAATCGTTCCGTACGGAAACGATCGAAAAGTTCCGCTCCGGCGAGGTCAAATTCGTCGTCGCGTCGGACGTCGCCGCGCGCGGCCTCGACATTCCGGACGTGAGCCACATCTTCAATTATGACGCGCCGTTCCACTCGGACGACTATGTCCACCGGATCGGCCGCACAGGCAGGGCCGGCCGACCAGGCGCGGCTTATACGCTGATCGCCCCCTCCGACGCCAAGAACCTGCGCGGCATCCTCGACACGATCCGTGCTGAATCGATCGACGAACTCGATCTTGGCGGCTTCTTCGAAGAAGCCTCTTCCGCCCTCAAGGAGCGCGGCGACCGGCGTCCCCCGCGCGAAGCCCGCGGTCGCGACCGCGACCGGCCAAAAAGCGGGGAACGCCGAGAAAGACGGCCTCGGGATCGTGCAAGACCCGACCAGCCGGCACCGGCGGCTGACGTTCCTGCGGCTACTCCGGCTCCCGTGCAAGTTGCCGAGGCGCCTGCGCCTGCGCGCGAAGCAAGGCGAGAGCCCGTACGCGGACGCGGCGAAAAACGCGAAACCGTCAAGGGATTCGGCACTGACCTCCCGGCCTTCATGGCCCGCTGAAGGGACCGCTGAAGCAACCCCTGGTTGTTTTTCTGCGGCGAATTAGGCGTTCCTTTACACGGATCTTCTAGGGTCTTTCGGATTCGGCGATAGGGCCGAACCGAAGTCGATGATCCATGGCCGATAGCCTCGAAAATACGCACAAACTCGCCGAACGCGCGCTCGCCACGCTGAAGACCAGCGGTCTTGCAGCGTCGCCCAAGAATATCGAACTGTGGTTCTTGCACATTGAAGCGCGCTCTCCCGCGCTGACGCGCGACATTCAGCGACTGACGCAGGCCGACGGCTCATTCAGGCAGACCGACGCTGACGCGCTCTATGACGCCCACATCGTGCGTCAAGGCTTGTCGCGCGACATGGCCGAACTTATCCAGCGCTTCGAAGACGAGATGACGAAAATCGCGTCGGCCGTCGAAACGACGGGCGCCAACGCAACCGGAAACAACGAAAAGCTGCGTTTTTTGTCGGGCGAACTGAAACGCTCGGCGAGCGAAAATCCGGCGATCAGCGCGTTGATGGACGGCGTTCTTTCCGTCGCCAAATCCGTGCGCGAAGCCAATGAGCGGCTGGAAGTTCAACTCGCGAGCTCGTCCAGCGAAGTCGTCGCCCTGCGCCGGAATATCGAGAACATCCAGCAGGAGGCGATGCTCGATCCGTTGACGGGCGTCAAAAACCGCAAGACCTTCGATCTGGAAATCGACCGCCTGATCCGCGCCGCCAGCGAGAGCGGCGAACCGCTGGCGCTTATCATGGCGGATGTCGATCACTTCAAGATTTTCAACGACAAATGGGGCCACCAGACGGGCGACCATGTTCTGCGGCTTGTCGCCGACGTGATGAACGCGAATGTCAAAGGTCAGGACGTCCTCGCGCGTTACGGCGGCGAGGAATTTGCGATCATCCTGCCCGGCACGTCATTGTCGAACGCCGTGATGCTGGCGAACCGCATCCGCCTCGCCGTCGAGTCCCGTCGCCTCAAGAAACGCCGGACCGACGAGGATCTCGGCCTCATCACGCTCTCGATGGGCGCGTCGCTTTTGCGCTGGGGCGACACGATCGAAACGCTGATCGAGCGCGCCGACGCATGCCTCTACGCCGCCAAGAAGGCCGGGCGAAACCGCGTCGTCGATGAGGCGATGGAACCGATGCCGGCGAGCACCGCCGCGTAAAATCAAGTCCGCTCAGGATTTGCCGGTTCCGTAAACGGATTTGTAAGACGCCATGAAGCGATCGAGAAACTGTTCGCGGTCGACATCGCCAAGCGTGCTGATCAGATCGCCTTCCGCCGTGCCTTCAAGACGGGCGACAGCTTCAAGAGCGAAGCTCCGATAACCGGCGCGATCGCCAGCCAGCAGGAAAGCGGTCGCGCCCCTAACCGCCGCTTCGCGCGCAGCGGGTTCGTTGAGAGAAGATGTCGCGGCGACGAAGGACGCGTAATCAGTCGCCGCGGCGGGCCCAGGCCTTGCGCGACCAGTTGATGTCCGCGCGAAGGCGAAGATCGCCCAATGTCGGCGATGACGACAGGAGCGTGAGCGCGTGTTCAGTCTCACCGATGGCGGCAAGCGCCCGCGCTTCCAGTTGACGACGGCGCTCATTGACCGGCGCAGGGAGGCCCGCGATCCGGGTCGAGCGAATGACGCGGAGCGCTTCCTTCGGATTCGACGCGGTCATATGGAGTTCCCCAAGATCCGCCGCAACCGTCGCACGCTCGCTCCCGCGCAATCGCCTGTAGACCTGATGATCGAGGAGTTGCGCCGCCTGGGCGTAGAGCCCGAGCGCCTCAAGCTTTTCCGCCGCCTCATGGATGAGGTCGTCGCCCTCGCGGCCGGGTGGCGCAAATTCCACATTCTCGAAGAAAATCTCCGCCGCCGTCTTCGGACCAAGTGCGGCGTCCGCGAGAATGCGCGGCAAGGCCGCGCCGATTTCTTCCTGCGCCGCGAGCGCGTCGTCGGATTCCGGGAAACGGTCGACCACCAGGCGAAGCGCGCCGATGCCGCGGCGGTACTCTCCGTCGGCGAGAGCCAGCCGGCCTTGCGTCATGTTGAGGGCTCGATCAAAGGCGCCGCCCCGCCATTCAAGGGACAGCGTTTCGATGGCCGAGACATCCTTCTTTTCCGCCGCCAGAGCGAGCCGCGCGCGCATCGTCCACGCAGTCGCGGCGCCGTCGGCGGCGCGGCGCAACATCGAGGCCGCCCGCATTTGATCGCCGCGCGCTTTCAAAATTCTCCATGCGATAAACTGCCGGCGGCTCGCGTCGCTTTCGACCGGCGCCTGACGCAGGGCGTCAGCGGCGCCGGACGGATCGCCCGCCTCCGCCAGCGCTTCAGCGCGCGTTAAATAGTAATCGGCTCTGAGCCCGCTCGACACGTCGCTCGCTTTGGAGTTGGCGAAGGCCGCCCGCGCGTCGGCATAGGCGCCAAGGCGTGCGAGCGACATGGCGACCAGCGGATGGGATTCGTCGCCGCCGACCAAGACGTCTGATCACGCTGCGGTCGCGCCCGAGGCGATAGTCGCATTCGGCGGCAAGGGTTTCACCTTCGGGCGATCGCGCCTCGGCTCGCTTCAACGCCGCGAGCGCTTCGACCCACAATTCATTGGCCATGTAAAACTCTGCGAGCGCGACAAGCGCGGCGCCCTCGTTCGTCGCCGCCGCAGCAAGGAATTTCTCTTCGGCCGCCGCAAATCCGCTTTCGACCGTCTCGATCTTCAGCGCGGCGCGATCGAAATCCGCGTGAGCCGGCGCCATCGACACGGCGCAAAGGAGGAGCGCTCGAACGGCCCGTTTCATTGTTCGATCGTCGCAGCAGCGGGCGTCGGTTCGAGAGCCGGCGCCGGAGCGGTCTGGGCCGGCGTGGAGACCTGCTCGCGATTGGCGAGCGCCACGGTCAACTCCTTGGCGCGTTCCGGCGCCATTTCCGCAAGGACGCCCGCCAGCGATTGCGTGCGCATGCCCGCCGCGACCGGAATGAGGATATCGGCGTCGAGGACTTCAAAGATCCGTGCGGCGTCTCGCGGCTTCATCCTTTCATAGGCGCTCGACAGCGCGCCGATTTCGTCGCGCCGGTCGCGCGCGCGTCCCTGATCCGACAGCGCAATCGCTTCCTTTTCTTCCTGAAGCGCCTTCATCGCGGCTTCGAGGCGGAGTTCGGCGGCGGCGATGACGCTCTCGCGCGTGTCGAGTTGCGAGTTCGCGCGCATCGAGTTCCTTCGTGCGCGCGGAAAGCTGCTCGAGCAGTCGGCTTTCGGTTTCCGAGTGCGGCCGCGATGTTGAGGCGGCAAGCGCCTGCGCCGACGGAGCGTTTTCTTCAGCGCCAGCCGATGAAAAATTGATCCAGAGGCCCGCCGCCTTCAAGGAGGCGAGCGCGAAAACCGCCGTCATCAGGACTGGCGTCAGGCGCACCCGGCGCGAGCGGAAGATGTCCTTCACGCCGCCCTCATCGGTTTTCCGGCCTTGCCGCTTCCGAGCTGACGGACGTCTTTCACCGCGCCTTCAATGCGGTCGGCGATGCGTTCGCCCGCCGACGTCATCACCGACAATTCATTGACCAGCGCCTGCGCCCGGTCGGCGGCGGCTTTGAGTTCGGCGCCTTTCGCAAGGCCCCCGGATTCGAGCCGCTTCAAGGCGAGATCGGCGCGTCCGGCCGCGTCGTCGAAGGCGACAAGCGCGCCTTTCAACTCTTCTTGCGCCGCCATCAGGCGATTGAGACGGCGATTGATGATCACGCCGCCAAGGCCGCCGGAAAGGAGGAGCGCCACCAAAATTCCGTCGAGGATGATTGCGGCGCTCATGCCGCATCCTCCAGATCCTGAACGATACGCTCCGCGTTGACGCCCGCATCAAGTTTGACGGCGATCGTCTCGCCGAGCCGGCCGACACGGCCTTTTGCGACGGGCGAATGACCGGATCTCAATTCGACCCGCGGGTCGGCGCCGGCCGAAAACATGATCGTGTCGCCGGTCTTGAGGGCGCCGAGCTCGCCAATCGTCATGATCCGGTCCGCCAGCACCGCAAAGAGATCGACGCCCGCCGCCGTCACGCCGGCGCCGAGACGGCGCTTCCAGTGACTGTCGGACACGCCGGACTTCGCCGATGAAATCTCGCGACAGCAATTCGCGAATGGGTTCGATCGTCGCATGGGGCGCGAGGATCGCCGCCTTCGCGGTGAAATCGTCAATGCGCACCCTGAATTTTGCGAGCGCGCAAACGCTCGCATCCTGCGCGATCGCCGCAAAACGCGGCGTCGTTTCGATCCGGTCGAGCGCAAATTCCGCGGCTTTCACCGGCGCGAACGCTTCTTCAAGGTCCTCGACCAGCATCGTCAGCATGCGGCCGGCGAGCCCGAGTTCGATCGTCGTCAGCGCGCGCTCGTCGAGGCCCGCCGAACTCCGCCGTCCCCCGAGGAGGAGATCGACGACGCAATGCGCAAGCGGCGCGTCAGCCGCGATCAGAACATACCCGTCGAGGCCTCTTGAGCGAACGACGCCGATGACGCCCGCGGTCGACTGGCTCTGGATGAAGTCGCCAAAGCGGGTCGATGTCACATTATCGAGCGTCACCTCGACGTTTTCATTGGTGAGCAGCCGGAGGCTCGTCGACATCAGCCGGGATGCGCGATCGAAGACGACGTCGAGCATCGGCAACCGGCGATGAGAGACGAGCGCGGAGTTGATAAGGGCGTTCAGCCCCGAACGGTCGTGACCTTCCTCGGCGCCGAAATCAAAGCCGAGCAGATCCTTCAGGGGCGATTGCTCGTTCCAGACCACTTCTTCCTCGCTGTCCTTGGCGACGTTCACGGAGCGACCTCTACTGAATGACGATGGTTTCGATGACGACGTCGCGGGCGGCGCCCGGCGTCAGTTGAAGATTGGCCCGCTTCAGCATCTCGGCCTTGACCCGGGCCATCGCCTCGCTGCCTTCGAAATCCTCAGGCGACAACTCGCGCAAAAAGAAGGTGATGCGCTCCTTGATAAAGGGCTGCATCTCTTTGATCTCGGCGAGAGCGGCGCCGTCCTCGGCCACCAGTTTCGCGTTGAGCTTCAGATAGGAAATGCGCCCAAGCTGGTCCGGAGAGAGATCGACCAGAAACTCTTCCGATGGCGCGTAATAATTGCCGTCGGCGGCGGCGCGCTCCGGCAGCTCGTAATGAGGAAGCACGACCTTTCCAGATCTCAAGCGCCGTCGTTGACAGTGCGAACATGAACGTCACCGCCAGCGAGAACAGCACGATGTGCTTTCCCGGCGTCCTGACGCGTATGCGCGTTTCGCGGACGGGCGATTGCGGCGTGCCAGAGAGAACGGACTGAGCCATGATCCATTCTTTTCGGCAATCACGGTTAAGGGAGCGTTAGAAAGGCCCTTCTTGCCGGGCAATTATTTCCCGGCCCTCGCCGGCGCTCCCGTCAAAGCGTTGATTCCATTGAGATCGCCAATGGCACGCGGGTTGCCATGGTTACGAAGGTCGCCCTTTGTCCGTTAACGGAAGATTAATCGATGGAAAACGCCATCACCGCGGGTCTCGCCAAGCAGATCGTGCTTGCGCGCGCGCTGGAGACGACGGCGAACAACGTCGCGAACCAGACGACATCCGGCTTCAAATCGGACCATATCGCCTTTCGCGAATATCTCGCGACGATCGAGCGCACGTCGACCGGCGATCCGCTCGTTTCGCTCGTCACCGATCCCGACACCTACACCGATTTCAGCGCGGGCGGCCTCGAGCAAAGCTATCGCGACCTCGATTTCGCCATTGACGGCGACGGGTTCTTCGCGGTCGAAACGGCGTCTGGCGTCCGCTACACGCGCGACGGCCGCTTCAGCGTCAACGCGTTCGGCGAACTTGTGTCGCGGTCCGGCGCGCAGGTGCTCGACAGCGGCGGCTCGCCGATCCTCGTCGATCCTGAAGCCGGCCCCGTCCTCGCGACGCCCGACGGCGAGCTGCAGCAGAACGCGACGCCGATCGCGCAGCTTGGCGTCTTCCGCTTCGACGATCTTGCGCCAGCTCCGGAAAGGCGGCGACAATCTTTTCGCCGCCGCCAATGAGCCCGACGCTGCGACCAGCCCGCGCGTGCCGTCAGGGGTTCATCGAAACGTCCAACGTCAATCCGGTCGCGGCGATGACCGACATGATCGAGATCATGCGCGCCTATGAACAGGCGGCGCAGCTCACCGAAACCGCCAATGAGCTCGCCCGCCGCGCGGTCGAGACGTTGAGCGCAACAAGTTAGGCTGGAGACGTCCCATGAAATCCCTTTCGATCGCCGCGACCGGCATGCTCGCGCAGCAGCGCAACGTCGAAGTCGTCTCGAACAACATCGCGAACCTCAACACCGTCGGCTACAAGCGCCAGCGCGCGGAGTTCCAGGATCTCCTCTACCAGACGATCGAACGCGCCGGCGCGATTTCGTCGGCGACGGGAACGACCGTGCCGAACGGCATCCAGATCGGCGCCGGCGTCAAAACCGGTTCGGTCTATCGGATCACCGAGCAGGGCGCCGTCACCTCGACCGGCAATGATTTCGATCTTGCGGTGTCAGGCCGAGGCCTTTTCCGCGTCGAACTCCCGGACGGACGCGAAGCCTATACGCGCGCCGGCAATTTCGCGGTCTCGTCGGATGGCCGCATCGTCACCGAAGACGGCTATGAACTGATGCCCGGCGTCACGCTTCCCGAAGACGTCGTCGACGTGTCGATCTCGAAGGACGGCGTCGTCGAAGCGCGCATCGCGGGCGACCAGAATTTGCGCGAGATCGGCCGCGTCGACCTCGCCATGTTCTTCAATGAAAGCGGCCTTGAGGCGATCGGCGACAATCTTCTTCTCGAAACGTCCGCATCGGGCGAGCCGGTCATCGGCAATCCGGGCGATCCGGGCTTCGGGCAGATCCTGCAGGGTGTATCTTGAAAACTCCAATGTCGATCCCGTTCAGGAGATCACGACGCTCATCGCCGCGCAGCGCGCTTATGAAATGAACGCCCGCGTCATCGAGACGTCCGACGAAATGCTCTCGATCAACGCCAATTTGCGCCGCTAGGAGGTCGTAAATGAGGATGATGCGTTTTCCGGGACTTCTCGCCTACGCCGCCATGGCGATGTGGCTGCTGCACGTAATGGTGACGCCAGCGGCGGCGCAACCGTCGGCCGCGCTCGTTCAGTCGCGCCTCGCCGATCATATCGACCAGTTTCATGCGGCGCTGATGGAGAAAGGCGCCTCTCCCGACGCGCATCTGACGCTCGCGTCGCCGAACGCCGCCGTCGCCCTCGCCGACGGCGCGTCGCTGGCGCTCGAAAGCACGACCTTCAACCTCGCGACCGGACGGTTCCTCATCCGCGCGCGCGGCGCCGAAGGATCGCCCCTGATCGCGGTCGTCGGTGTCGCGGCGACGCCGGTCACCGTGCCTGTGCTTGCGCGCACGATCGAACGCAACGAAGATGATCGGCGAGGAGGACATCGACTGGGTCGAAATGACGGACGCTCGCCCCGGCCAGTTTGTCGAAGACGCGAGCGTCCTCATCGGCAAGGTCGCGCGCCGTCCGCTTCCCGCCGGACAGCCGCTCCGGAAAGCCGATGTTCAGTCGCCCGTTCTGATCAAGCGCGGAGAGACCGCGACAATCGTCCTCGAAGGACGGGGCCTGCGCCTGACGCAATCGGCGATCGCGCCTCGCAAGCGGCGGCGCCGGCGACGTCATCGCTTTCCGCAATCTGAACAGCGACCGCGAAATCAAGGCGGTCGTCGTGTCGAAGGCCATCGCGCAGGCGCCGTTCCGCACCAATCAGACCATCGCGTCGCTGGAGCCATAGATGAGAACCCGTCTCCCCGCCCTCGCTCTCATGCTCGCCGCGCTCGGCGGCTGCGCCGTCGGCGATCGCATCAAGAATATCGGCCAGGCGCCCGAATTGTCGCCGACCGAGAACCCCGCAACCCTTTACGGCGGGCGCGCGGTCGCCATGCCGATGCCGGCCGCGTCCCAGGAAGTCGCCAACGCCAATTCGCTGTGGAAGGCCGGATCGCGCAGTTTTTTCAAGGACCAGCGCGCACGCCGCCTCGGCGACATCGTCACCGTCATCATCGACATCAATGACCGCGCGCGCCTCAACAATACGACGGAGCGCACGCGCGACAATGGCGAGACGGCGGAGATCCCGGCTTTCGGCGGCTTCGAGCAGCTGCTCGCCGATGTCCTGCCAAACGGCGCCAACCCCGCGCAGCTTGTCGACCTCTCCTCCGGATCGACCGTCCGCGGCGAAGGCAGCGTCGATCGGCGCGAGGATGTCGAACTCATCGTCGCCGCCGTCGTCACCGACGTTCTTCCGAATGGCAACCTCGTCGTCGCCGGCAAGCAGGAAGTGCGCGTCAACAACGAGGTGCGCGAACTAACCGTCACCGGCGTCATCCGCCCGGAAGACATCTCGAACGCCAACCGCATCAACCACACGCAGATCGCCGAGGCGCGCATCTCCTATGGCGGACGCGGCCAGCTGACCGACGTCCAGCAGGCGCGCTACGGCCAGCAGCTTTACGATATCATCTTTCCGTTTTAGGGCGACGCCAGTCGAACCCTCCCTTTCACGCAAGACCGGCTGCGCTACGCGCATACGGGCGTGAAAGCCCTCCCTTTTCAAGGGAGGGAAGAAAGCCGCTTCTTCTCCCTCCCTTGAAAAGGGAGGGCGGGGAGGGTTTCTGGCGGCGCGTCCCGCCATCGAAATGGAACGGCGCCATTCGCAACAATCGGGTGACCGCTCGCGGCGCGATCGGCTAGGATCGCGGCATGACGCATTTCACGCCTCTTCGACACCGCCGTCGGCCGTTGCGCCGTTCTCTGGCGCGAGGATCGCCTGACCGGCGTGCTTCTCCCGGCGGCGAATGACGACGCCATGAGAAGAGCGATCCGGCGCCGCGACGAGCACGCCGCCGAAGCGCCGCCGCCGGCTTACGTTCAGGACGCGATCGAAAGAATTGTGCGGCTCTGCGACGGCGATGAGCGTCGCCTTCGATGGCGTGCCGCTCGACCGCGACGGGATCGAGCCGCTCGCCAACAAGGTCTATGATATCCTGCTGCGCGTGCCGTTTGGCGAAACGACGACTTACGGCGCAATCGCGGAGGAACTTGGCGACAAGGCCCTTTCGCGCGCGGTCGGCGCGGCGCTTGGACAAAATCCGTTTCCGGTCATCATCCCCTGCCATCGCGTCACGGCGGCGGGCGGCAAGATGGGCGGATTTTCGGCGCCGGGAGGAACCGACACCAAGCGGCGCCTCCTCGAAATCGAAGGCGCCTTCGCGGCGGAGAAATTGCCGCTGTTCGGACGATGACAGGCGGCCGGCGCTTGCGGCCCATCCTTCGCGACGCCGCCCCGACCGCCTTCGGCGGTCGAATCGTGACGATTGCGCGCAACGCGCGCGGCGGCTCCTCAGGATGAGGATTGTGGGCGTTGAAATAGAGAAAACCCTCATCCTGAGGAGCGATGCGAAGCATCGCGTCGCGAAGGATGGGTCGCAAGGGACTGGTGCCGCCATTTTTTCACTCCTCATTAACCTCCGCTCAAAGCCTCGCCCCTAGGCTCGCTTCATGGCCCGCCCCAAGGTCTTTTGCATCGGCTTTCAGAAAACCGGCACCACGTCGCTCTACGCGGCGCTGACGACGCTCGGATACGAAACAGCCGCTGTCGTCGGACGCGGGTGGAGCGCGGAGCGGCTCGCCGCTGAAGGCGCGGCGCTCTGTATCGACACGATGCGCGACTACGACGCCGCGCAGGACATGCCGTGGCCGATTTTCTTTCGCGACCTCGACGCCGCTTTCCCCGGATCGAAATTCATCCTGACGGTGCGCGACAGCGAAAGCTGGTTCGCCTCGATCGAAAGCCATTTCGGCGCCAATCCCGACGAGATGCAGGCGTTCGTCTATGGTCGCGACGCGGCGGCGCCCGCTGGCGCCAAGGCGCGCTATCTGGAAATTTATGCGCGGCACGAACGCGACGTGCGCGCCTGGTTCGCCAATCGGCCGAACGACCTTTTGATCATGGACCTTGAGCGCGGCGACGGATGGCCGGAGCTTTGCGCCTTTCTCGGCGCGGCGATCCCGGATGCGGCGTTTCCGGTGAGAAACCGCTCCGGCGACCGCAAGACGCTTTCCTTCCGCATCCGGCGCAAACTTGGCCGCATGGTCGGGCGATACATTGAGCCGGAACGCATCTGATCCCTTCGTTGACTTGAGAGAGCGAAGCGCGGAGGCTCGCGCGCATGTCCGTCATCGCCCCGCCTGTCTGGCTCGAGGTCGCCCTCAACGGCGCCGCAGGGCGCGCGCTGCAGCCTCGAATTCCGATCACGCCTGACGAGATCGTTGAAGAAGCGCTCGCTTGCGCTGCGGAAGGCGCGGCCATCGTTCATGTCCACGTCTATGACGACGCCGGAAACCCGGTTGAAGACGCCGACCTTTATGCGCGCGTGTTCGAGCGCGTTCGCGCGAAGTCCGACGTCGTCATCTATCCGACGCTGGCGCTCAAGGGCGATCTCGAAACGCGTTTCCGGCCGATCCGGATTCTCGCCGAGCGCGGCCTTCTCGAATGGGGCGTCGTCGATCCCGGCAGCGTCAACATCACCCACAGGATGCAGGCCGCGGCGGGCCTCGACGGCGTTCATTATCCAAACCCGGACAGTCATATCCGCGAGGGATTGAAACTCGCCGCCGAATTCGGCTGGCGGCCCGCCTTCGCGATCTATGAGCCGGGCTTCGCGCGCCTTGGCGCGGCGCTCGCCGCCGCGACGCCCGGATTGAAGACGCCGGTCTATCGCGTGATGTTTTCGGATAATCTCCTGTTCGGCATGGCGCCCTCGCGCCGCGGCGTCGATCTCTACGCCGCGCATCTTGAGGACACCGCGCCGGGCGCCACGCGCATGGTCTCGGGCCTCGACGCGAATGTGATGAGCATCGCCCTCTATGCGATCGACAAGGGATTTCATCTGCGCGTCGGTCTTGAGGACGCGCCCTTCGGCACGGACAGATCGAATGTCGAGCTTGTGCGCGACGCCAAGGCGCTGATCGAAAAAGGCGGGCGGCGCCTTCGACGCCGGCGGAGATTCGCGCTGCACCCTAGCCGGCGATCGTCAGATAACTCGCAACGCCCATCGCCGCGAGGATCAGGACGAACGCGGCGCCGACGAATGCGCCGGTTCGCGCACCGCCGATCGCCGCCGCCATCGCGCCCTTGACGACAATATTGACGGCGATGGCGAGCAGAATGGCGACGCCCGCGACGTTGGCCACGATCGCGCCGGTCGCCGCCTGCCTTGCGCCGGAAAGCGTCATGGCGTCGACATCCGCGAGACCCGATATCGCGCCGATGACGTAAATGCCGCCCGCGCCGAACCGGTCCGCGCCATACGCTGACGCAATCGAAATGATGGCGATCATCGCGGCGAAAAAGAGCGCCGGGCGAAGTTCGAACGGATTGCCGAGCGCGACGCCTTGCGTCGGATCGCCCTCTTTCGCCGCGCTGCGCCACAGAAGAAAGGCGACAAGCCCGCCGACGACAGCGCCCGCCGCGAGCGTTGGCGCAAGAAAGAGCAGCGTCGCCTTTGAGACCGCCGCGAGGATGACGCCGACACGCGCCAGCATGACGACATTCGCCATGACGACGCCCGCAGCGACGGCGCGCGGCGAGGTGACGCCGTCGCGGGCGAATTTCGAGAGCGACAGCGTCGTCGCGGTCGATGACGCAAGCCCGCCGACAAAGCCCGTCGCAAGGACGCCGCGGCCGGGACCAAGCGCCTTCGTCAGCCAATAGCCGAGGAAAGAGAGCCCGCTGATCAGGACCACCATGGTCCAAAGCTCGCGCGGATTGAGCGCGCCATAAGGACCAAAGCGTTCATTCGGGAGGACGGGGAGAACGAGAACCGAGATCGCGAGGAAGCGCAGCGCCGCATGAATTTCGCGCTCATTGAGGGCGCGCGCCCAGCCTTTTATTTCATCCTTGAGGCTCAAAATGATCGCGACAGCGACAGCGCCGGACGAAGCAAGAAGGATATGCCCGCGCCCCGCCGCGACGCCGAGAAGCAAGGTCGCGAAGATCGCCATTTCCGTCGTGCCGCCGCGGCCGGGCGTCTCGCGCGCTTCGAGCGCATAGGCGTAGACCGTCAGCGCGCCAACGGCGACGAGTGCGGCGGCGACCAGCAGCGGCCCATCGTTCAAGGCGCCGGCGATGCCGCCGATGAGGCCGATCAGCGTGAAGGTCCGCGCGCCGGCGAACGTGTGCTCGCGCTTTTCAAGCGCCTGCGTCCACTCGCGTTCGAAGCCGACGAGAAATCCGACGGCCCCGGCGAGACCGACCTGACCGATCATGGTCAGCGCGGAACTGGCGGCAATGTCGGCCATCAGCTTTCGCCCCTGCGATTCGCGGCGTTTTTCATGCGGCTCATCTCACCACAGCGCGCTCCCGCCTCCAATGGTCCCCTCGCCGCGAATTCAAGGGCTGGAAGGCGCGCATCGGAGCCCCTATCTAGGGCCGCGCCACACTGAGAGGAGACCTCGCATGGCCGAACCGATCCGGGCGACCGCGCTTCAATATCTCGACAAGGCGATGGGCGAGCTGCGCGCGCTCGGTTTTGCGTCGGAAGGCGGCCAGCCCGCGCCGATCGTTGCGCTTCTCAACCAAATCGCCGAGCTCGACCAGGACAAGGTCGCCGCCATCGCAAGAACGCTCGATCAGGCGTCCCACTTCAACGAGGTCGTCCGCGAACAGGTCGCCTCGATGACGATCGGCGAGCGCTACAAGGAGATTACCGGCGCCTTCGATTCGATCCGGGACGATGCAAAGTCGCTCGTCGACCAGTACGCCGACGGCAAGATTTCGACCATGGAGCGCGTCTCCACCGTCTGGATGAAGATGACGCGGGGCGACATCGCCGCGCGCTTCGACAAGATCCGCAAGGTCTATCTCGACGTCGCGACGGAAACGCACAATCAGGTCGAGCGCGAGACACGCATCCTTGAAGCCTATCGCGATTTTCGCGGCGCCCTGAAGCAGTCCGAAGTTCTCGCCCTCGACGTCCTCAAGACGGCGGAAGGGAAACTCGCCGGCGCCAAGTCTGCGTTGAAGACGACCGCGGACGCCGTCGCCGCCTTTGCGAGCGACGATCACGCCGCGCGCGCGATCCTCGAACTTGATCGCGACGAGGCGCTGCGCGCGCTGCAGAAAGAAGAAAAGCGTTACCAGGTTTCGAAGGACCTCTCGGACAACATCACGATCGGCTACAATACGTCCGAAGTGATCATGACGCGCCTCGTCCAGACGACGAACGCGAAGGAGCGCATCTACGCGCAGGCGGTCTCGTTCTTCGGCACCAACGAGACCGTGCTGACAGCGCTGACGGCCACGTTCACCGGCATGCATGGACTGCACGAGTCGACGCAAACGGTCGAAGCGATGAAGAAAGGCATCGACGAGAGTCTTGAGACGCTCTCCGAAATCGGCGGCAAGGTTCAGGAGGCGGCGGTCCGCGCCGGCTACGGCCCGACCGTCTCGGCGGCGGCGGTCAAGAAGCTCGTCGATAGCGTCGTCACCTTCCAGGAACGCAGCCAGACGATCATTCAGGAAATGCGGAAAGCGGCGACCGAGAATTCGAAGGAAATCCGCGAAGCCGTGGAAGACGGCAAGAAGCGCCTTGCGCACCTGATTGAAACGGGCGCGAGCGCCGCGCTGGACCGGACCTGAGCGCGCCCGCTGTCGTGACCACCGCCCTCGCCGCCGCTGACAAACCACAATCGCTCGACGACGTCATGCTCGCCATGGACATTGTCGACACGCTGCGTCACCGCGACCTTGTTCTCGCGAAGGAACTCGGCGGCGCGGAACGCAAGGACGCTCTGATAAAGCGACTGAAGGAAATCTATCGCGCGCAGGGGATCGAGGTTTCAGACAGCATCCTCGAAGATGGCGTCAGGGCGCTTGAGGAACAACGCTTTACTTACGATCCGCCGAAAAACAGCCTCGCGGTGCGCCTCGCGCGCTTTTACATCAACCGCGGCCGCTGGGGTCCGCCGCTGTTTTTCATCGCGGGGTCCGCGCTCTTCCTGACCGCCGCTTTTGAGTTCGGCTTTGAACGGCCGCGCGAGGCGCAGGCGGAACGCGCGCGCATCGAGCTTGCCGTTACGCTTCCAAAGGAGATCGCCGCCGCGCGCGACGAAGCGCTTGCGCTCGCGGACACGGATGAGGCGCGCGCAAGGATCGAAATCTCCCGCCGCGACGGCGTTGCAGCCGCGAAATCCGGCGACGCCAAGACCGCGCGCGCGGCGATCGGCGAGCTGGAATTTTTATCCGGCGTCCTTGCGGCCGACCTGACGATCCGCGTCCTCTCAAGGCCGGACGAGTATTCCGGCGTTTTTCGAATTCCTGACGCGGCGCCGGACGCGCGCAATTATTACCTCATCGTCGAGGCGGTCGACGCCAAAGGCCGCGCTCATCCCCTCGAAATCGCCAGCGAAGAGGACCGCAAGACCGAACGCGCCGACATCTGGGGCGTCAGGGTGTCGGAGGCGACGTTCAACGCGATCGCCGCCGACAAGGCGGACGACCAGATCCTCCAGCACGCCGACATCGGCAGGAAGCCGAAGGGCGCGCTCGCGCCCGTCTATGACATCGCGACCGCCGGCGGCGCGATACTGGATTGGTGACATGACCTCCGGACGCGACGCCATCCATCAGATTGACGCCTCGATCGCCGATGCGCGGCGGCGCCTTGCGCAAGCAAGCGACGCGGCGGCCGGCGATGCGAGAACGATCGCCGATCTCGATCGCCGGCAATTCGATATCTATGCCGCGATCGCCGACATCCGCCTCGGTCATTTGAAAGAGGATGGCGGAAATGGCGGCGTCCTTGGACCGGACGACCGGCGCGCCGAGGCGATGATCGCCGTGCATGAGCGCGCGGTCGTCGACATGGCTGAGGCGAGAGACGCCGCAGCGCGCGAGCTTGACCGGCTCGAGGCCGCGCGCGCCGCCGCCGAGGCCGAGGTCGGGAAGGCCGTCGCGCGCCACGACGAAGCCGCCGCCGCGACGCGCGCCCGGCTTGAAGCGGAAGACGCCTGGCGCACGCACGCCGCCTCGCTCGAAGAGTTGACTGCGATGGCGGCGCGCGCCGGACAAAAGCTCGCCGTCGCCGAGGAAGACCGCGCCAAAAAAGGGGCCGCTTATGAAAGCGACCCGCTTTTCCGGTATCTCCATGAGCGCAAATTTGCAACGCGCGACTACCGCGCCTTTCCGCTCTTCGCGCTTCTCGACAAATGGGTCGCCTCGATCATCGCCTATCGCGACCATCGCCTCAATTACGAACGGCTGATCGAGATTCCGGTCCGCTTCGCCGAACACGTCGAGCAGCTGAAACGCCAATCGGAAGCCGCACGATCGGCGATCGAAGAGCTGGAGCGCACCGCGCTTGAAGCGGACGGCGTCGGCGCCCTCCGCGACACCGCCGGTGCGGCGCGCGCGCTCGTCGAAACGCTCGACCGCCAGATTGCCGCCGCGGAATCGAGTCACAAGGAACTCGCCGAACGTCACGCCGCCGCCGCGGCTGGCAGAGCGGGTCCCCTTGCCGACGCAAAGCAGCTTCTCGCCGACGCGCTTTCAAAAATCGCGATTCCCGATCTCAAAGTCGTCGCCGCCGAGACGGCGAGCCTTGAGGACGACCGTCTGATCGACGCGCTCGTCACCGCGCGACGCGAACGCATGGAGTTTGAAGAGGCGCGCCGCGGCGCCATCGGCTCGCTCGAAGGGCTCGGCCGGCGGCTGACCGAGCTTGAAGATCTGCGCCGCCGGTTCAAGAGCCAGCGTTATGACAGTCCGTATTCGGAGTTTACCGGCAAGGACCTGCTCGCTCTCCTCCTCGCGGAGTTTATTCGCGGCGCGCTGTCGCGCGACGATCTCTGGCGGCGCATCGAACGCGGGCACCGAACGCGGCGGCGCGACTGGGACAACGATCTTGGCGGCGACGAGTGGCGCGATGCTTTCGGCCTTCCCGACAATTGGGGCGGGCAAAACCGCGACTGGAGCCGCGATTGGGGCGGCGGGATGCCACGTCCAGGTGGCTCCGGCGCGCCCCGACCGCCAAGGCCGCCGCGCATGCCGCGCATTCCGTCAGGCGGCGGCTTTGGCGGAGGCGGCGGTTTCAAGACGGGCGGCGGTTTCGGCGGCGGCTCCCGCGGCGGCGGCGGCTTCAAGACCGGCGGCGGGTTTTAGGGGAGCGCATTTTCGCACGATCGCCGCTCAGCACCCGAAATCCCTGACCAGGCGATTGCAAAGCGCCGCGCCGCCGTGAAGATTCGTCGGCGGTCGAGCTGGCTCTTCAGTCAATGACCCTGCGACGCCCTGATGTTTACTCGGCCCCGACGGCGCCATACTCTTACGGTCGCCGCAAAGCGAAATGGCGCGCATGATTTGCCGGTTTCGAATTCGTCGAACACTTGTTGTCGCCGCCGCAGCGCTTGCTGGGTTCGCCGGCGCGGCTTGTTCAAGCGATGACACCGACGCGCCTGCTCTCGCGGCGGCGCCGCAGGAGGCGACCCTGACGGAGACGGCTGGCGACGACGGCGTTGCGAACCTGCCCTTTGCGCGCGGACAGGTGTTCTACAGCCTCGACGATTACCTCGCGCATCTGGAGAAACAGGGCGCGATTGACTTGCCCTGGTGGCGCGAAATCAGCCCCGGCGTTTATGAGCACGTCGTGCGCATGCCGGAAGCCAAGCGCGAAATCGCAACCCGGGAACGAATTGATGCAACGCTTCGGCTTCAAGCGGTGACGTCGCAGGTCGGGTGAATTCTCGTCTCTATTCTTTCGGCCTCCGTTGCGACGCCTTGGGAAAACGGGGCAGGTCGCAAGCGGCGCAGGCTCGACTGGACGGGAATGCGGTTCCGTTTAAGATTTATTCGGTCTCCGACGTTTCATTCGCGCCGCCCGCCGCCCCCTCACCGCCCGAAGACGTCGCTACGACCGCTTCAAGCTGGGCGATTGTCTTGTCGATCGCTTCACGTGTCTGCTTGTCCGAGATGACGTTGCTTTGCTTGACGATCCTGAGATCGTCCAGCGCGCCGGCGTAATCCTTCGCTGTGATCCTTACGCCCGCGCGGAGCTGATGGAAGGCGGCGGCTTCGCTCTTGGTGAATTCATCGCCGTATTCTTCTTCAAGCTCTTTCAGGTCCGCCAGCAACACCTCCGGCGAACGATCCTTAAGCAAAGCCGATCGAATCGAGGAGAGCTTATGCCACACCGACCGTCGTACCTCGTCCTGGCGCGACAATGGAACACCGCCGCCGGAAAGCTCGAACGTAATCCAAGTCTGGACTGCGGCGCGCCTCACCGGCGCCCCGTCACGCATCCGCGGCTTGTATTTCCACTTTTCGACGGAACGGACGGAAGCGCCTTCAAGGCACTTAAACGTCAACTCGACAACTTTTATGTTCTCCGTCTGGCCGCTTTCATTGACGTCGAATTCAAGCAAAACAACTTCGGTCGAACGCGCCGATTTCATGCAGCTTTCGGGATAACGCGGCGGCTGCCGAACGAGCGGCGCCGCGTCGAAATCTTCAACGGACGTCGCTTCGGCTGTTCTGCTTTCGGTGAACCGAAACGTGAAGGTCGTTTCGAGATCCGCCTGTTTGACGGCGCGGCCGCCTTTTTTCTGCGGCGCGAAGATTGAATTGCGAATGGCGCCGACCGCCGCGTCTTCAAAGCAGGGATCGGTTAATTCCGAGACCCGAATGTTTTCTGCAAAACCCTCGCGCGTTACGTCATAAGCGACTGTAACGCGCTGATCGACATAAGCGCCGGTGCCCACCGGAACGCATTTCGCCGGGTATTCCGGTGTCTTTCGGATGAGCAGCGCCGCAGGCGCGTCGTCGGCGGGCCCTGACATCAGCATAACGGCGGCGATAATTAGCGAAATCATCGTGAGCCCCCTCGTTCACTAGGCGCCGTTCTCGCAGGCGGAGAATAAACGCAGCAGAGGAGAAGTAAAGACTAGACATCGACAAACGACGCTGCGATCCCCTCCGCCATCTTCCGCGCTTTCGCTTCGCCGCCATGGCTGTCGAAAATCCAGATCGCAATCTTGACCCCTCGCCTGTCGTCGACGGCGTAGAGCCGCGCCGGCTTGTCGTAGACGTCGAAGAACCCGACGACGTGCACGGACAGAACGCCGATCATCTCGTCGCCGTTCGGTCCCTCGCGCCTTTCGACCGGAAACCGTTCCGGCTTGCCGTACCAGCGCCCTTCGGATTCGTCGGCGTACGACCAGCGCGTCGTCAGCGCGCCGCGCGCGCTCGCAACGAACGCATCGATCGTCTCAAAGCCGTCCGCCCGCGCGACGGCGATCATGCCGTCGCATTCGTTCGTTCCCGAGAGCATCGAACGGTAGTTTCGGTATGCGACGAGCGCGCCGACGTCACGGTAAAAATAATCATGCGGTCCGGTTGCTCTGTAGGCGGATGGAAGGACCGCCGCGCCGCCGCCCGGCAGCGCCGCGCGCCCGCCTTTGGCCGCGGTCGCGGCCGGCGCGATCGTCGCCGCCATGGCTCCTCCGAGCACGCTCGCCGCGTGATCATGCGGCGACCTTGTTTCGTTGAGGCGCCGGGCGCAAGCCCGGACGCCTCGCGAACGAATTGCAGGGGAAACCACATCCGCCTTTTCCCGCGGCGCGGGCGATTAACCATCTATCTCGTTGATCGGCCGCCAGAACAAAAAAACTTATCCCACACCGTTGCGCCGCCCTTACATTGTTCCTGTCGAAGGACGCGCTGAAGCGCAGAAAGGGCCGCGAGTGAGCCGGGCTTTTGGAAAATCGTCCGAACGTTGCGCAAATTGCGGCGAGCGCTGCGCCTGCGCGCCGTTCATCCGGACGGGATTCAAGAGGGCCCGCTGCGCCGTCGCGCCCAAAACGCGCGCTGCAGATGCTGAAGCGGCGGAAACACGGGCGCAAGCGATCCGGACGAAATCCGCCAACCGACGCAAAAGATCAGGCGTCGATCTTCAGCGCCTTGATGAAGGCTTCCTGCGGGATTTCCACTTTTCCGAACTGGCGCATCTTCTTCTTCCCCTCTTTTTGTTTGTCGAGGAGCTTTCTTTTGCGCGACGCGTCGCCGCCATAGCACTTGGCGGTGACGTCCTTGCGGAGCGCCGAGATCGTCTCGCGCGCGATGACGCGCCCGCCGATCGCCGCCTGGATCGGGATCTTGAACTGGTGGCGCGGGATGAGATCTTTCAGCTTTTCGCACATGGCGCGGCCGCGCATTTCGGCCTTCTCGCGGTGGACGATGATGGAGAGCGCGTCGACCGGCTCGTCATTGACGAGGATCTGCATCTTGACGAGATCGCCGAGGCGGTAGTCGAGGATCGCATAATCGAAACTCGCATAGCCTTTGGAGATCGACTTCAGCCGGTCGTAGAAATCAAAGACGACCTCGTTGAGCGGCAGTTCGTAGACCAGCATCGCGCGGGCGCCGGCGTAGGTGAGCTCTTGCTGGACGCCGCGCCGCTCTTCGCAGAGCTTCAGGATGCCGCCGAGATAATCGTCGGGCGTCATGATGGTCGCGCGGATCCACGGCTCGTCCATGTGGTCGATCCGGACGATGTCGGGAAGATCGGCGGGATTGTGCAGCTCCTTCATCGAGCCGTCGGTCATGAAGATGCGGTAATTGACGCTCGGCGCCGTCGTGATGAGGTCGATGTTGAATTCGCGCTCGAGCCGCTCGCGGATGATCTCGAGGTGCAAGAGCCCGAGGAAGCCGCAGCGAAAGCCGAAACCAAGAGCGGCGGACGTCTCCATCTCGAAGTGAAAGCTCGCGTCGTTGAGACGGAGCTTGGCCATCGCATCGCGAAGGTCCTCGAACTCGGCGGCGTCGACCGGGAACATGCCGCAGAAGACGACCGGCTGCGACGGCTTGAAGCCGGGGAGCATCCTGGACGTCGGATTGCGGTCGTCGGTGATCGTGTCGCCGACGCGCGTGTCGGCGACTTCCTTGATCGAGGCGGTGATGTAGCCGATTTCGCCCGGCCCCAATTCCGCGACCGGAATCTTTTTCGGCGTCTGCACGCCGACAAGATCGACGGTGTAGGTCGCGGCCGTGCCCATCAGGCGGATCCGGATTCCCTTTTTCAGGACGCCGTCGACGACGCGCACAAGAACAACGACGCCGAGATAGCTGTCGTACCAGCTGTCGACGAGGAGCGCTTTCAGGGGCGCCGCCGCGTCGCCTTTCGGCGCGGGAAGCCGCGTCACGATCGCTTCCAGGACGTCGTCGATGCCGACGCCGGTCTTGGCGGAAATCAGCAGCGCCTCGGACGCATCGATGCCGATGACGTCCTCGATCTGCGCGCGTACGCGCTCGGGCTCGGCGGCCGGCAGGTCGATCTTGTTGAGAACCGGCACGATCTCGAGATCGACGTCGAGCGCGAGATAGACGTTGGCGAGGGTCTGCGCCTCGACGCCCTGCGACGCGTCGACGACGAGAAGCGCGCCCTCGCAGGCCGACAGCGAGCGGCTGACCTCATAGCCGAAATCGACATGGCCCGGCGTGTCGATCAGGTTCAGAACGTAGGTCTCGCCGTCCTTCGCCTTGTAATCGAGACGCACCGTCTGCGCCTTGATGGTGATCCCGCGCTCGCGCTCCAGCTCCATCGAGTCGAGGACCTGCTCCTTCATCTCGCGCATGCTGAGGCCGCCCGTCGTCTGGATCAGGCGGTCGGCGAGCGTCGACTTCCCATGGTCGATATGGGCGACGATCGAGAAGTTGCGGATGTTCTTGAGCGGAATCATGGTCGGCGGGGTATAGAGAAGGCCGCCCTGCCCCACAATGGCGACCTTTTCCCGCAAGCCTGTCGCATCGCGCCCGTCCTTCGAGACGCCTTGCCGGCTCGCGCCGACAAGGCTCCTCAGGATGAGGGCGTTTCTTGTCTCCCAGATCGACCCCTCATCCTGAGGAGCGCGCCAAAGGCGCGCGTCTCGAAGGATGGGCGACGTCTACCGCCGCGCGAGCAGATCGCGGATTTCGGTGAGGAGGAGCTGATCCTTGGTCGGCGGCGGCGGCGCGGCGGGCGCGACCGCTTCTTTCTTCTTCAGCGTGTTCATGGCTTTGACGAGCATGAAGACGACCCACGCGACAATCAGAAACGAAATCACGTTGTTCAGGAACTGACCATAGGCGATGACGGGGGCGCCCGCCGTTTTGGCGTCGGCGAGACTTGCATAGGCGACGTCGGTCAGATTGATGAAGAGGTCGGAGAAATCGACGCCGCCCATCAGCTTGCCGATCGGCGGCATGATGACGTCATCGACCATCGATTTGACGATCGTGCCGAAGGCGCCGCCGATGATGATGCCGACGGCCATGTCCATGACATTGCCCTTGACGGCGAATTCCTGGAATTCCTTGAGAATGCCCATAGCCTGTCCTTGTGTTTGAGCCCTCTCCCGGCGCTCGGTGATGGCGCGGACGTTAGACTGATTTGCGGACGGAGCAATAATCGCGGAACTTTCCTTCACCTCTCCCTCGGGAGAGGTCGAAAATCCGTTTTCGGATTTTCGGGTGAGGGGTCCGCGCCATCAATTCAAACGCCGCCCCCTCACCCGCTCGCGCGAGACGCGCTCGCTGGCCTCTCCCAAGGGAGAGGCGGGCGTCTGGGCTTACTTGCAGGCCTGCTGGGCGCGGTCGAGGGCGGCGGAAATCCCCGAAAGGGAGACGAGATAGTTCGTCCCCGTGCCTCGGCTCGAGGTTGCGCTGATCTTCATGTCGACGCCCCGGCGCATCGCCGAAACGAGCGCCTGTTCGGCGGCGGCGCTTTCGACGAACGCTTCGTTTTCGGAGACGTAGAGATCCCATTTCTCATTGCCGATCCGGACCGTCGGCGCGGGCGCGTCCTGAAGATTGTAGCCGACGCGAAAGCTCGGCTGGTTCGCGGCGGCGCCGGACTTCCAGGTCGCGACGAGGAAGAAGATGTCGCCATGATTGACCGATTTGGGGGATTTGTCGGACGCCTCGGCAGCGGCGAAGCAGATGCGGTCCGTCCCGGTCTCGTGGACGAAGACGCTCCAGTCCTTGAAGCTCGCAAGCGCCTGCGGCTCCGCGAGAGCGGCCGTCGCCATAAGGCCGGCGGCGACGCCGGTCACGATCCCGAACCCTTTAAGCATCTTCATACCGCAAACTCCCGAAACCCTGTTTCGCCCGACCGATCCATACAGCGGTTCGCGGCCGGAAAAAGGCCGCCCCATGCCAGATTGCGCGCCGAATTGCACGCCATCCGCCCATACGCCATAAGGGCGCCGATTCTTTATGAATTTGCGAACGGAGGCAATCAGTGATCCCGGGACGTGACAGCCTGAAAACCAGGAAATCCCTCTCCGTCGGCGGGAAGACCTACGCCATCTACTCTCTCAAGGCGGCGGAAAAGACCCTTGGCGACCTGTCGCGCCTCCCCTTCTCGCTGAAGGTGCTCCTCGAAAACCTGCTCCGGTTCGAGGACGACCGCTCGGTCCGGACCGACGACATCAAGGCGTTCGCGGGCTGGCTGAAGGATGGAAAGAGCGACCGCGAGATCGCCTATCGCCCGGCGCGCGTCCTGATGCAGGATTTCACCGGCGTCCCCGCCGTCGTCGATCTCGCGGCGATGCGCGACGCGATGAAGGCGCTCGGGCAGGATCCCGAAAAGATCAATCCGCTCGCGCCCGTAGACCTCGTCATCGACCACTCGGTCATGGTCGATTATTTCGGCGGGCCGGGCGCCTTCCAGAAAAACGTCGACCGCGAATATGAACGCAATGGCGAGCGCTATCAGTTCCTGAAATGGGGACAGGGCGCCTTTGATAATTTCCGCGTCGTGCCGCCCGGCACCGGCATCTGCCACCAGGTCAATCTCGAATATCTGGCGCAGACGGTGTGGACGGCCGAGTACAAAGGCGAGACCTACGCCTATCCCGACACGCTGGTCGGAACCGACAGCCACACGACGATGGTCAACGGATTGTCCGTCCTTGGATGGGGCGTCGGCGGCATCGAGGCGGAAGCCGCGATGCTCGGCCAGCCGGTCTCGATGCTGATCCCGGAAGTCATCGGCTTTCGCCTCTCGGGCAAGCTCCCGGAAGGAACGACCGCGACCGATCTCGTTCTCACCGTGACGCAGATGCTGAGGAAGAAAGGCGTCGTCGGCAAATTCGTCGAGTTCTACGGGCCCGGGCTCGATCATCTCGCGCTCGAAGATCAGGCGACGATCGCCAACATGGCGCCCGAATACGGCGCGACCTGCGGCTTTTTCCCGATCACGGCGGAAACGATCCGCTATCTGAAAGCGACGGGCGCGAAACCCGGACCGCGTCGCGCTCGTCGAAGCCTATGCGAAAGAACAGGGCATGTGGCGCGATGCGTCAACGCCCGAACCGAAATTCACCGACACGCTGGAGCTTGATCTGGCGACCGTCACGCCGTCGCTCGCGGGCCCAAACGCCCGCAGGACCGGGTCGCCCTTGCTGCGGTCGCGGCGCAGTTCAAAGCCGACGCCCTGACCATCAAGGGCGGCGCGAATTCGGACGACAAGCCGCCGCAATCCGCCGGCGAGGCGCGCTTCCTCGATGAAGGCGCTGCGATGGATGCGCCCCGCCCGGGCGCCTATGGCGCTCAGGAATTCCCGGTCAACGGCGCAGACTATTGCATTCATGACGGATCGGTCGTCATCGCGGCGATCACCTCATGCACGAACACCTCAAACCCTTCGGTTCTGATCGCCGCAGGGCTGCTCGCCCGAAAGGCGCGGGCGAAAGGCCTCAAGTCCAAACCCTGGGTCAAGACATCGCTCGCGCCCGGCAGTCAGGTCGTGACCGACTATCTCGACGCTGCGGGTCTCACCGGCGATCTTGACGCGCTCGGGTTCAATCTTGTCGGTTATGGCTGCACGACCTGCATCGGCAATTCAGGTCCTTTGCCGCCGGCGATTTCGGAAGCCATCAACAAGAATAATCTCGTCGCGTGTTCCGTCCTTTCCGGGAACCGGAACTTTGAAGGGCGGATCAGCCAGGACGTCCGTGCGAATTATCTCGCGTCGCCGCCGCTGGTCGTCGCCTACGCAATTGCCGGCTCCATGCACGTCAATCTGATGACGGATCCGCTTGGCAAGGACGCGCAAGGCGCCGACGTCTATCTGAAAGACATCTGGCCGTCGAACCGCGAAATCGCCGAGGTGGTGCGCGAGCATGTCACGGCGAAAATGTTCGCGACGCGCTACGCCGACGTCTTCAAGGGCGACAAGAAGTGGCAAAAGATCGATGCGGGCGACGGCGAGACCTATCGCTGGCCGACATCGACCTATGTCGCGAACCCGCCCTACTTCAAGGGCATGACGATGACTCCCAAACCGGTGCAGCCGATCGAAAAGGCGCGCGTCCTCGCGCTCTTCGGCGATTCAATCACGACCGACCACATTTCGCCCGCCGGCGACATCAAGGAAAAAGGTCCCGCCGGCCAGTATCTCAAGGACCATCAGGTGCCGGTCTCGGAGTTCAACTCCTACGGCTCGCGGCGCGGCAATCATGACGTGATGATGCGCGGCACCTTCGCCAACATCCGCATCAAGAACCAGATGCTGAAGGGCGTCGAAGGCGGGATGACCAGATACATTCCGTCGGGCGAGCAGATGTCGATCTACGACGCGGCGATGAAATATATCGCGGCGGGAACGCCGCTCGTCGTCTTCGCCGGCAAGGAATACGGCACCGGCTCGTCGCGCGACTGGGCGGCGAAAGGAACCGTGCTCCTCGGCATCCGGGCCGTCGTCGCCGAGAGCTTCGAGCGCATCCACCGCTCGAACCTGATCGGCATGGGCGTCCTGCCGCTTCAGTTCAAGGACGGCGACGGGTGGGCGTCGCTCGGCCTCACCGGCGACGAAGAAGTGACGGTCGCATGGCGTCGACAAGATCGCGCCGCGCACCGAGGCGAAGGTCACGATCAGATCGGCCGACGGCAGGACGCGCGACATTACCGTCCTTGTGCGGATCGATACCGCCGACGAGCTCGATTACTACAGGCACGGGGGCATCCTTCCTTATGTCGTGCGCCAGCTCGCGGCGGCGTAGTCGCCCCTACCCGGGAATCGGGCGTCCGGCCGCATCCGGGCGACCGCCGAATTCGCACCCCAAAATCGGCCTCTTCTGGGGAAAACTTCGTCAATTGGTTGCACTCAGCGAGATAAAGCTGCGCGGGATCGACGCCCTGCGCATTTTTCCGCCAATTTTCGCTCACGGAATTGCGAGCGCGAAAAGGCGTGATACCGTCCCGCCCTCGCCTATCAACCAAACAAATTCTCTGGAGGAGTATCGATGAAGAAGTTCAAAGTCGCGGCGCTCGCGGCGGTGTCGGCATTTGCAGTCATGTCGCCCGCGATGGCGGCCAAATACATCATTCAGGCAGGGACCGCCGGATTCCCGGCCGATCTCGACGCACAGGTCATTCAGCGCCGGCGGCGTCCTCGAAAAGAAGTTTCCCTTCGGCGTCGCGATAGTCAGCTCGGACAAAGCGTTCAAGATCAAGGGTCTTTCGGTCGTCAAGGACTACGGCTTCGACACGCAAGTCGAACGCGCCGTCGCTGCTGACGACCTGATTGAATTCGCCTCTCCGCCGACAAGCGGCGACAATGACCGCTTCTTCAATCTGCAATACGGCCACAATTATGTCGGCGCAGTTGAATCCTGGAACAATGGACATCGCGGCGCAGGCGTTCGCGTGGCCGTTCTCGACACGGGGTTCGATACGGACCATCTGGATCTTGCACCAGGCATCGACTTCGCGTCGAGCGCCGACATGACGGGAGAAGGGCTGACCTACGCAATCAACAATGCTTTCAGCCATGGCACGCATACGGCCGGCACGATCGGAGCCCGCGACAATGGCATCGGCACGATTGGCGTTGCGCCCGAATGCACGCTCGTGCTTGTCAAAGTCCTCCTCGATTCCGGATCGGGAGACTTTGAGGATGTAATCGCCGGCATCTATCACGCGGCGAACCAGAATGTTGATGTCATGAGCATGAGCCTCGGCGCCGTCATTCCGCGCGGCGGTCCCGGCACGAACGAGATCAGCGCCCTCGCCAATGCGGTCAAAGCCGCTATGGCTTATGCGACGGCGCAGGGCGTGACGGTCGTCATCTCTGCTGGCAACGCGGCGGCCGATCTCGACGGCGATGGAAGCAATGTCCGCTTCCAGACTGGCCTTGGCCACAACCTCGGTATCTCGGCGACGACTGCGGTCGGCTACTACGCCAATGCCGGCGCCAACACCGGCCAGACGCTCATTCCGGCGAGCTATACGAACTACGGAACGTCGATGGTCGACTTCGCGGCTCCGGGCGGCGACACGCTCTATCCGGGCAACGAGGTCTGCACGGTCCAAGCCGGCGCGGGCGTCGTTAATCAATTGTGCTGGGTGCTTGACCTTGTCTTCAGCACGGGCAGCAACCTCAACCCGGCGGTCGCCACCTACTATTGGTCGGGCGGCACCTCGATGGCGGCTCCGCACGCGGCCGGCGTCGCAGCGCTCATCATTTCGGAAACCGGCAATTCGGATCCGGAATTCGTTTTCGCCGAAATGAGAAAGCGCGCAGTCGACGGCGGCAAAGCGGGCCGCGACGACTTCTTCGGTCACGGCCAGGCCAACACCGGAAACTAATCCTTATACGGATTAAAGGAGCGGGCCCCTGCGGGGGCCCGTTTTTTTGACCGCCGTTGCAACCTCCGGTTGCTGGCGATCTTCGTTGCAAAGGCTAGCCTCCTGCAACTGCTGATCGCGAGCGGAATTGGGCGCCGCCTCGTCGTTTGGCCAGAGCATGGCTTGCGACCGGGGATTTATGGGGGGGCGCGTCTTAATCGCGTTGATCGCTGCGGCGACGCTCGCTTCGAGCAATGAAGCAAGCGCGAGCCCATGGAACCGCGCCGACGGCGACGTCTTCGTCGCCAGCCGCTTCGACTATTTCTGGTCGACGACGCCGGTCAGCAATTATTCCCGATACGGAACAGATACCTACGCCGAATTCGGAATCACGCCCAAGTGGATGCTCTCCGGCAAAGCCTATTACGGAACCGCCGTCTCCGATTCCGGCCTCGGCTTATTTTCGCGCACGAGCTTCGGCGAGTCCGAGCTCTCCGTGCAAAGACAAATCAAGCGCGGCGCGCGATCGGCGACCGCGATCAGCGTCGCCGGCGCATGGTCGGAGCGCCTCGCTGACGGAACGCGGACAGCATTCGTCGAGCCGAACGTCGATCTCGAAATGCGCGCGCTTCACGGACGAGAAGTGCTCGGCGGTCCGCTGAGCATCTTCACGGTCGCCGAAGTCGCCTACCGTTACCGGTTCGGGGCCGCCGCCGATCAGCTCCGCGCGGATGCGCTGATCGGATTCGAGCCGGCGTCGAAACTGCTGTTTATGGCGGAGGCGCGGTCGCAATTCTCGCTCGGCAATGAAGGTCCCGGCGGCGATGATTTCAACATCGTCAAGACGCGGGCGTCCGTCGTCTGGCGCGCGAAAAAGCGGTGGGCGATCGTCGTTGGCGCCGAGAAAGAATTGGCGGCGCGCGGCATCACGCCGGGAACCGCTGTGACGCTCGGCGTCTGGTCGGAATTTTAAGGCGCGCCCATGAATGGCCAAACTCCCGACGCCTCGCTTCAAGAATTTCGTCGCTTGCGAAAATACTTCCGCGACGGGCGCGCGCCATGGACGCTCAAAGATGGACGCATCGGCTTTTTGACGAGAGGCGCGCCGACTTCCGCATTCGACCTGCCGGTGAGCGCGAACGCTTTCGGCGATATCTTGCGCGAGCGCTTCAGGAGCGAGCTCATCCACGAAGCGACAAACGGCCATGCGGAACGGAGCCCGCTGGAGAGCGCGCGTTCGGTAAGAATAACTGTTGGTCCGCGACTGACGGCGGCCGTCGCGCTTTGCCTGGCCGTGGCGGCGGCGTTCCCGGAATTCGTGATGCTGTCGGTCGCTGCGGCGGCGGCCGGTCTATTCATTCTTGTCGCCGGCGCGCGGCTCGCGCTCGCGGCGATCGCGCAAGCGCCGGCGGCGCCTGCGCCCCGCAAGCGCCTCGCCGATCGCGACCTGCCTGTCGTGACGATCCTCGCACCGCTCTTTCGAGAGGGCTGCACGCTGCCGGGACTGGCGCTCGCGATCGACAGACTCAATTATCCAAGATCAAAGCTCGACGTGAAATTATTGCTCGAGGAATGCGACGGCGAAACATTGGCTGAAGCGCGCCGCCTTGAACTGGATCGACGGTGTGAACTGATCGTCATTCCGCCGTCGCACCCCCAGACAAAGCCGAAGGCCTGCAATTACGGGCTTCAATGCGCGCGCGGCGATCTTATCGTGATCTACGACGCCGAGGACGAGCCTGAGGCCGATCAATTGCCGAATTGCCGCCGAAACATTCGCAGCCGGGGCTGACAATCTCGCCTGCGTTCAGGCGAAGCTCAATTATTACAACCCTTGCGACAATTTGCTGACGCGCCTTTTCACCCTCGAATATTGCCTGTGGTTTGATCACTTTCTGCCGGCGCTCGACCGTGTCGGCGCGCCGGTGCCGCTCGGGGGGACGTCGAACATTTTTCGCACGGACGTGCTGGCCGACGTCGGCGGCTGGGATCCTTACAACGTGACTGAAGACGCCGACCTCGGTCTTCGTCTTGCGCGCCGCGGCTACAAGACGGCTGTCATCAATTCAACGACCTATGAAGAAGCCAACGGCGCCTTCGCCAACTGGATGCGGCAAAGGACGCGCTGGATGAAGGGGTTCATGCAGACTTGGCTCGTTCACCGACGAGACATGCGCTTCAGCGGCTGGCGCGGCGTCCTCTCCGTCGATCTCTTTATTGGCGGCACGGCGCTTGCCGCGCTCATTTGCCCGCTCTTCTGGCTGCTCCTCATCGTGCAGTCAGCCTTCGGCGTGACGCCGTTCAGGGCGCCGCCAGAAACGCTCGGAGCACCCCTGTCCGGCGCGATCGCAGCCGGCAATCTCGCGTTTCTTCTGCTCGCAGCAGCCGCACCATTTAAGCGCGGCCTTTGGCGCCTCAGCCCCGCGGCCCTGCTTGTTCCAGTGTACTGGATGATGATGTCCGTCGCCGCATGGCGCGCGCTGTTCCAGCTGATCACCAATCCCTCGTTCTGGGAAAAGACCGAACATGGGTTGAGCCCGGAAGCAAAAGCGCGCCGAGCCGCGGCGCTCCATTCAATGGGGCTCGATTAACTGGTGCGATCGTCTTACATCCTCGTCCTACAGGCGCAGGATTTGACCGATGACGCTGGCGGGACTTCCCTTTCGGAAAATGAATGGCCTCGGCAATGATTTCGTCGTGATCGATCTGCGCGGCGCCAAAGCGCGCATGTCCGAAGAGGCGGCGCGCGCCATCGCCGATCGGAAAACCGGCATCGGCTGCGATCAGGTCATTACGATCGAAGACCGCGGCGGTCCTTTCATGGGCGTATGGAACGCCGATGGTTCTGAGGTCGGCGCGTGCGGCAACGCCGCGCGCTGCGTCGGGGCCGATCCTGATGGACGAGTTGGGCGACGCTGGCGTCGCCTTCGAAACCCTCTCAGGCGAAATCTCCGCCGAGCGCGTCGGAAACGGGCGCGTCTCGGTCGATATGGGCGTCCCGAAATTTCACTGGAAGCAAATTCCGCTCGCCGAAGAAATTCAGGACACGCGCTTCGTCGACATCAAGCTCGGGCCGATCGACAAACCGGTCCTGTGGGGTCCGTCCGCCATCAACATGGGCAATCCGCACTGCATATTCTTCGTCGAAAACGCCGAAGCGCAGGCGCTAGATAAGTTCGGACCGATGATCGAAAACCATCCGATGTTTCCGGAGCGCGCCAACATCTCTGTCGCCGAAGTGCGCGGCAAGCATTATATCCGCCTTCGCGTCTGGGAGCGCGGCGCCGGAATCACCAAGGCCTGCGGCACCGCCGCCTGCGCCGCCGTCGTCGCAGCGAACCGCAGAAGGCTTGTTGAACGAAAGGCGACGGTCGAACTCGACGGCGGTCTTCTTGCGATCGAGTGGCGCGACGACGACCACGTCATCATGACGGGGCCGTATGAACTCGAATTCGAAGGCGTGCTGCCGCACGGCGTGTGACGATTTACACAAGCGCCCGCTCAAGCGCCTTGCTCCATTCAGAACGCAGCCGCGTCCGCTCGCCCTCGTCCATCGCCGGTCGAAACACCCTTTCCGTCACCCGCAGTTTCGATAGGTCTCGCAGCGAGCCGTAAACGCCCGCCTTGACGCCGGCCAGAAACGCGGCGCCGAGCGCGGTCGTTTCCATCACCGCCGGCCTGTCCACCGGCGCGTTTTGAACATCCGCCAGGAACTGCATGAGCCAACCGTTCGCCACCATGCCGCCGTCGACTTTCAAGGTCGAACAGGGTGCGCCGTCCGCAGCCATCGCGTCAATGAGATCCGCGGTCTGGTAAGCGACGCACTCCAGCGCCGCGCGCGCGAGTTCCGCCCGCCCCGACCCGCGTGTCAGCCCGCAAATGACGCCGCGCGCCTCAGCCGCCCAATGCGGCGCGCCAAGACCCGCGAAGGCGGGAACCAGATAGACGCCGTTGTTCGACGCCAGCGAGCACGCCAGCGCCTCCGTTTCCGTCGAAGATTTGATGATCCCAAGTGAGTTGCGCAGCCATTGCACAGCGGCGCCGGCGATGAAGATCGAGCCTTCAAGCGCGTAATAAATCTTCCCGTCGATCCGCCTCGCAATCGTTGTCAGCAATCGGTTTCGCGACAGCGCAAAACCGCTCGTCGGCGCGAGAACGAAGCACCCGGTGCCGTAGGTGCTCTTGATGTCGCCAGGATTGAAGCACGCCTGCCCGACCGCCGCCGATTGTTGATCGCCGATCATCGCGAAGATCGGGATCGGACAACCGAAATGGTCCGCCACCGTCACGCCATACTCGCTGATATTGTCTCTGACTTCCGGCATCGCGAGCCTCGGCGCCCGAAAGAGGTCGAGCAACCCTTCGTCCCATCGGTCGGCGCGAATATCGAAGAGGCTCGTGCGGCTCGCATTCGTCGCATCCGTCAAATGCGCGCCGCCCGTCAGGCGCGCGAGGAGAAAGCTGTCGATCGTTCCGAAAGCAAGCTCTCCACGCTCGGCGCGAGCCCGGGCGCCCTTGACCATGTCGAGTATGAAGGAAAGCTTTGTCGCCGAAAAATAAGGATCGAGCAGGAGGCCCGTCTTCCTTCGAACCTCTTCTTCATGACCCGCCGCTTTCAGCGCCGTGCAGGCGTCCGCGGTCCGCCGGTCTTGCCAGACGATGGCGTTATGAATGGGCTTCAACGATTTCCTGTCCCAGACAACCGTCGTTTCGCGCTGGTTGGTGATGCCGATCGCGACAACCTCGCCGCCTTTTTGTGCCGCGGCGGCGATCGCCTGGCGCGCCGTCTTGAGCGTCGTCGACCAGATTTCCTCAGGATCGTGTTCGACCCAACCGGGCTGAGGATAGATCTGGCGGAACTCTGACTGCGCGAGCGCGGTCATGCGGGCATTATCGTCGAATACGAGCGCGCGGCTCGACGTCGTGCCCTGATCGATCGCCAGGATCATTGGTGTTGCAGCCATGAATTGCTCCTTGGTTCGGTCCACCTTAATTCACGGCGAGCGCTCATGGCGAGACGCTTGAACGGACTGCCGAAAACCGTCAGTCTCACGCTCTTGGGCCATGGGGCAATTCCGTGATCAGATCCTGTCTTGCGACTTTCGCCGCAGGCGCGGCGCTGCTGAGCGCGCCATCGGCGGCGTCAACCATTCATATCGAAAACGTCACCATCATTGATGGCGCCGGAAACGCGCCGCAGCCAGGGATGACGATCCTGATCGACGGCGAATGGATCGTACGCATTGACAATGAACCGTTCGCGGCGCCTGACGGCGCGACGCATATCGACGGCGCCGGCAAATTTCTCATCCCCGGCTTCATCGACACCCACGTTCATCTTCGTGGCGCCGCTGACCCTTCTGCGGCCCGGAAGAAAGCGAGCCGGCGCGAAGGCGAGCAGGCGCTCGCGAGCTACCTCTACGCCGGCGTAACTTCAATTTATGACGCCGGGAACGATCCCGATTTTATCTTTGGTTTGCGCAAAGACGAGCGCGGAGGGCGCATCGCCTCGCCGCGAATCTTTGCGACTGGCGGGATCGTCACCTATCCTGGGAGCCATGGCGCAAGCCCCTATGCGACGACGGTCGACGACTGGCCGGAAGCGCTGCCGCTGATCAAGGACCACGTCGCGCAAAAGCCAGACATGGTCAAGTTTACGTTGGAAGAGCGCGGCTGGGGCGCGCGGCCGCTCATCCCGCTTTTGCCCGTTGATCTCCTGGAGCGGCTTGTCGGATTTTACAACGACAACGGGGTACGCACGACGGTCCACACATCGAGCGAGCTTCGTGCGCGTGAGGCGATTTTCGCTGGCGTCGACACGCTTGCGCATCCCGTCATTCAAGGACCGATCTCCGACGAATTTGCGAAGCTGATGGGCGCAAAGAAGATTCCGATGTCGTCTACGTTGACGATCGGGGAGAATTACAGCCGTCTTGCGGAACACCCCGAGTATCTCGATCAGCCTCTTTACCGCGCCTCCCTGTCGGCCGTCGAAATAGAGAAGCTGAAAAAAGAAACGCGCAAAGAGTTTCAGGATCGAAGCTGGACATGGTGGATGAAGATCATGACGCCGATCGCGCAGGACAATCTGCGCAAGATTCATGTGGCCGGCGGCGTAATTGCGCTTGGTACGGATCAGACGATCGGGCCGGCCGTCCATCGCGAAATGGAGCTCCTTGCGGCAGCCGGCATCGCGCCCATCGACGTTATCAAAATCGCCACCCACAACGCGGCGGTATTTCTTGGCAAGGAAGACATATTAGGGGCGGTTTTGCCGGGTATGCTTGCCGACGTCGTTCTATTGAGCGCCGATCCGACCCTAGACATCGATAATGCCAAAGCGATCACGCATGTGATCAAGAACGGCGAGATTATTGATCGGAGCGCGCTCGACCTTGCGGGGACAAGGACGCCATGAGCGAGCCCGTCGTCGCGGGAAAAAAACCGCTTCTAGTCAAATTCGAGAATGCCGGGGAAGCGATCTTCTGGTGCGCATGCGGGAGAAGCGCCAAACAGCCGCTTTGCGACGGATCGCACAAGGGAACGAGTTACAAGCCGCTCCGCATTGTCGCCCGTCAGGCCGGGGAAGAAGCGCTGCTTTGCGCCTGCAAGCGAACGAAGTCCCCGCCCTATTGCGACGGCTCCCATAATGCGCTCGGCGCTTATGGCGCCGCCGGCAAAGACGTTGCGATCGATTGGGATGCGGCGGCGCTCTCACCACGCGGTAGGGGCAATTTTGGGCGCTTCCACCTTGATGGAGGGTGTCACGTTCTGACGCCGGACTGGGCTGGCGCCGCCGAAATGGGCGGGCTTGAAATTCTGCCGACGATCACGCCTGCGGAAGGCGCGGACTTGCTGTCGCAATATCTCATTCGACCGAAGGCGGCGCCCATGCAGCCGATTTCGTTTGGCGGCGCCGAGGTCGTTCTTTTCATGGTGCGCGGATGCACGCGCATCGCGATCGGAACCGCCGAATTTGAAGCGCCTCCCAATTCCGCAGTTTCAGTGCGCCCGGGCGAAGCATTTCAGATAAAGCCGACCGGCGGCGCGCCGCTCGAAATCGTCGCGACCGTTTGCCCGCCGGAAGTCGCCGCGCATCGGCGGCGCCGCGACTTTTAATCACAGCTTTCCGGACCGCGTGACGATCGTTGATGAGTCCAACCGCAAGGAGATGGGCGACAAATTCTATCAGGTGCTGACGTCTGCGGAAAAGGGCGCCGAACTGGTGACGGTATTCATCGGAGCCATCCCGCTTTCCCGGGCGGCGGCCCACAGGCATCTTTACGAAGAAACCCTGATCGTTCTCTCCGGGGAAGGCGTCATGTGGACCGAGACGCGCAAGGCGCTCGTGAAACCCGGCGACATAATCTACCTTCCGCGCACGCAACTTCACTCGCTTGAATGCACGGCGCCAGGAGGCATGACGCTCGCCGGATCGTTCTTTCCGGCGGGTAGCCCCGCAATCAATTACTGAGGCGCGCCAGTGACAGCAACCGATGCCACGACGCCGCCGCACTGGTCCTCAGGCGCCGCGTTCTTTTTCGTCGCCGCAGGCCTCGCGATCGGGCTCGGCAATATCTGGCGCTTTCCGTTTCTCGCAGGTCAGTATGGCGGCGGCGCGTTCGTGCTCATTTATCTTGGAGCGGTCTTCGTCTTCGGACTTCCGATCATCATCGCCGAACTTATCATCGGACGGCGGGGGGGCGCGGGCCCCGGCAAGTCGATCCGGCGACTGAGCAGGGAAGCGAAAGCCTCGCCGATCTGGCGCGCGATCGGATGGCTCAGCGTCTTCATCCCATTCATCGGCATTGCCTATTACAGCGTCGTCGCTGGTTGGGTTGTCGATTATGCCGCCAGTTTCATCGCACAAGGCGGCCTCCCGGGCGATACGCCCGCCGATCATCAGGCGCGGTTCGACGCCATGCTCTCCTCGCCGTTACGCGTCGTCGCCGGTCATTCGGTTTTCATGCTCCTTGTCGTTCTCGTCGTGGCGCGCGGCGTGACCGACGGGCTCGAGAAATCGGCGAAACTGCTGATGCCCGCTCTCTTCGTCCTGATGATTGGACTGGCCGCGTACGCGTCGGCGACCGGCGACTTCGCCCGCGCCGTCGATTTTCTTTTCCGCCCGGACTTTTCCAAAGTGACAGGCGCTGCAATCGCCGCCGCTTGCGGCCAGGCGTTTTTCTCGCTCGGGATCGGCCTTGGCGCGTTGATGACGTTCGGCGCCTATTTGCCGAAGAACGTGTCGATCCTGCGCGTCGCGTCCGCCGTCGCCGCCGCCGACACGGCGATCGCGGTCATCGCGGGGCTGACAATTTTTCCGATCACCTTTGCTCTTGGAATCGATTCCGCAGCCGGGCCGGGACTCATCTTCGTGTCGATGCCGGCGGCGTTCGCCGAAATGCCGGGGGGATATTTCGTCGGCTCGGCGTTTTTCATCCTCGTCTTCATCGCGGCATTCACGACCGGCGTCGCTACGATCGAACCTGTCGTCGCATGGCTGCAAAGGTTCGGCCTCGCACGCATCAGCGCGTCGGTCATCGCTGGCGCCGCCGCGTGGTTCGTTGGCCTCGCCGCCGCTTTCTCATTTAATATCTGGTCGGATGTCCGCCTGCTCGGCTCAATTCCGCAATTCGCCGACAAATCGATCTTCGACATCCTCGACTTTTCGATCTCGACGCTGCTTTTGCCGCTCAACGGGCTGTTGATCGCGCTCTTTGCAGGATGGACTCTGTCGAAAGCGACTACGCAGTCGGAACTTGCGTCCTCGCCGGCCGTCCATGCGCTCTGGCAATTCATCGCGCGTTTCGTGGCGCCCGCCTGCATCGTGCTTGCGCTGTGGTTGGCGGCGTAAGGGAACGGAAAAGCGGGCTTTATCCTATGATGCGGCGACCGCAGCCGCTTCAGCGACCCGAGATTGAAGATGACCAGCCGCGTGATACTCGACCGCAATACTGGCGCCAAGCGCGATCTAGCGCTATTCTTGCGGCCGTCAGGGAGGCGTATCATGCACCGCATCGGGATCATTCGACGCATCAGCGCCGGGCTGTTCCTTGCTCTCGCTTCGACCGTTCTCGTTCTTGGCGTTCGCGCCATCGCCGCCGAGCCCCCGCGCCCCGTCATCGCCGTCGGCGATCTCCATGGCGACTATGACGCCTACATATCGATCCTGCGCGCGGCCGGCCTTGTGAGCGCCAGGGGAAAGTGGTCCGGCGGAAAGGCAATCCTCGTGCAGCTCGGCGACGTGCCGGACCGCGGATCCGACACGAGGAAGATTATCGAGCATCTGATGAAGCTCGAAAAGGAGGCGAAGAAGAAGGGCGGCCGCGTCGTCCCGCTCATCGGCAATCACGAGGCGATGAATGTCATCGGCGACCTGCGCTATGTGACGCCTGAGGAATACGCCGCCTTCGCCACGGCGAAATCGAAAAAGCTGCGCGACGCGCATTTCAAGGCGAATTTCGCAGCGCTCGCCGAATTCTATCGCAAGAAAGATCCGACGCTGACGATGAAGGCGTCAGAGCTGCTTTCGAGAAGGAGACGTTCCGCTCGGTTATATCGAGCATC
Organism: uncultured Alphaproteobacteria bacterium; assembly: GCA_963765165.1. Lineage (GTDB taxonomy): Bacteria > Pseudomonadota > Alphaproteobacteria > Caulobacterales > Parvularculaceae > Amphiplicatus. The sequence goes on from CAVXVQ010000002.1 coordinate 396,115, forward strand.
GCCTCGTCATGGGGCCCCAATGGCGCGATCGGCTCGTGGGTCGCGTCGCATGACGCCGCCGCCAGGATCGGCGACACGCTGTTCGTGCATGGCGGGATCAGCATGGCATACGCCGCCTCGACGATCGCGGCAGATCAATGAGGCCGTGCGCGCGCGCTGAAAAGCGGCGGCGGCTTCATTCTTGAAGATGAACTGCGGGCCGCTCTGGCATCGCGGTCACGTCGAGGAGAGCGCGGCGGGCGAGGCCGCTGTCGCCGCGGCGCTCGGCGCGTACGGGGTCAAGCGCATCGTTATCGGGCACACGCCGCAGCTCGCGGGTATCAAGGCCTTTATGGCGGCCGCGTCATCGCCGTCGACACCGGCGCCTCGAAGGCTTATGGCGGCGCGCGCTCTTATCTGAGGATCGATCAACGGCGTCGTCGCTCATGACAACGGCGTCCGACGGAGCTGGCGGAGGCGGGCCGAATGAGAATCTGTCCGCTCCTCGCGGCGGCCTTGCTCTTGCGTCGGCTCCAGCGGCCGCCCGCCGAAAGCGCCGCCGTTTTCGGCGAGCGACCCGATCGAGATTACGATTACGGGGCCGATTGCCGAGATCGCGCGCAAAGCCGCGACTTCGACCGAGGCAAAGCCCGCGAGCCTTGGCTTTGCCGGCGAGAGGCGGCGATCGAGCTATCTGCACGCGGCAATGCGCGCCGACGCCCGGAGAACTGCAGGTTTCCGCCGCTGCGCGTGAAATTTGTCGAGCGCGCCGGCCGGGGGTTCGCTGTTCGCAGGCCAGAAGACCTTGAAACTCGTCACGCATTGCCGAGCGCAGGAATCCTTCCAGCAGCACACGCTGCTCGAATACGCCGCCTACAGAATTTATAACCAGCTGACCGAGGCGAGTTTCCGCGTGCGCCTTGCGAAGGTCCGCTATGTCGAGGCGGTATCGGGCAAGGTCGTCGCCGAGCGCGTCGGCTTCTTCATCGAGGACATGCGACGATCTCGCCGACCGCGTCGGGATCGACGAAGTCAAGGCGGCGGGCTTGAAGCTCGCCCAGCACGACCCGGAGGCGGCGGCGCGCGCAGTTCTTTTCTTCCACATGATCGCCAATCACGACTGGTCGATGCTGGCGGGGCCGGAAGGCGAATGCTGCCACAACGGCAAACTGCTCGGGCCCGAAAAGGCGGCGACGAGCGGCCTTACCTACGTTCCCTACGATTTCGATTATTCGGGCCTTGTCGATACGCCCTACGCGTCCCGCCGGCGGACTTCGGCATCAAATCCGTCAGGACCGGCTATTATCGAGGCGCCTGCGCTCAAAATGAGGACATCCGGCAAGCGTGCCGCGCACTTCCGCGACGCCGCGCCGCGGCGATCGAAAGCGCGGTAATGCGACGCCGGGGATCAACCGAAGACGGCGACCCGGCCGATCAAATATCTCGACGATTTCTTCAAGGAGATCGCGGACGACGCGGCCGTCAAAAAACTCCTGAAGCGCTGCCGCTGACCATCAGCGACGGGCTTCGGGAAGAGCGTCAGGACGCCCGCGGCGATCGAGCCTTTCCCGGACGCTTGCTCTCGTCTGCGACGAGGAGCCGGCCATCCGCAAGCAACGCCAATCCTTCCGCTTGCGGATGGTTTCCGCCAAGCCGCCAATAACGGACGCCTTCCCGCCCGCGATGGTAACTTCAAGGATCGCTCCCGCGGCAGAATCAAGAACGAGAACGTCCCTCTCGATTGATCGAAAACGAGGTCTGCGGCGCGAAATGCCTTTGGATTTGGGACGACGCCATCAAGTTTCATGTTGATGATTTTTTCGCGCCCGCTTCAGGCGACCATTCGTAAATGACAAGGCGGCGCTTGGCTTGCTTGCAGGCGATGAGAAAGCCGTCGCCAGCTTCGGTCGGCGCAAAGCCCTCGATCTCGCAAGCGCTGCCGAATCCCGTAGCTCGAGGAGCTGAAGCTCTGCGACCGGCGGCGGGGATCTATCTTGGCTTCATAGATCACACCGTCGCTGGTGATGAGCGACAGAGCGCCGTCCTGCGCCGCGATCGCTTCGAAATCGCCAATGACGGGCCGGGCGTCCAAGCGAAAATGTCCGCAAGATGCTGCCTCGACGTGACGTCGAGTTCGAATATCGTCGCTGACTCGTCATTATGAGCATAAACGCTCGTTGGTCCCGCCGGCGCGAGGCCCGAGATTTCCGCAAGGAGACCGGAGGCTCTTTGGCGCCGCGGCGGGATGCAATGTTCGGGAGAAATCTCCTGCAGCGGCGAGCGCTGCGCTGACCGCAGCCGCTGCAAAGGCCGCGATCGCGGCCGGTGCAAAAACGGCCAAGAATTCCCTAGCTGGTTGCATCCCGCCTCCCAGTGCGAAATTGGTGCATTCCCGAAGGAAATCGGCAAGTCAATCTTCGCGCGGCGCGCCGGCGTTGCGCTTGCTCATCCCCCCGGCAAACGCGCTTAAATCCGTCGGAGGGCCGTTGGACGGGGGATGCAGGCGTGGATATTCCTGACACTCAGGGTCTGCAAGCCGTCGGCTGGCATGGCTTCCTCGACTATTCGTACATGCTCGAATCCTTCGCCGCGCTGTTGCTGTCGACGGCGCTTGGCGCGCTGATCGCCTTTCATCCGACGACGCTGCGGATGGTCGACACGATTGAAGAGGCCGAGCTCCCCAAGGTCCAGATCATGTGCGCGCTTATCGGCGCCATGGTCGGCGTGATCGTTCTTGAATACGGCATTGTCGTCGGCTTTGTGGTTTTCGGCCTTGGCGGTCTGATGCGATTTCGGACCGAAGCGGCGACGACCCGCGACACGAGCCGGCTCATTATCGTCACGCTTATCGGTCTCATCTGCGGCCTGAACCTGCCGCATTTCGCCGTCCTCTCTGCGTTCTACGCGTGGGTCATCATCTTCTTTGACGGCCACCCGATCTACAGCCTCGAGGTGCACGAGATTCCCAAAGGGCGGCTTGCGGATGTCGCAGGCGCCTATCGCGCGGGCTTTTCCGAGCTTGGATGCAAGCTCATCAGCGAAAACAAATCCTTCGTAAAACGTCGCATCGATTACGTCATTCGAGCGCCGCGCAATAGCGAACAATCCACGCTCGGAGCGCGCGCTTGATCGAAAAAGTGCCGTCGTCGATGCGCGGCGAACTCAACTGGGAAGTGCGCTGACAGATCCGGCAAATTGCGCCGGCTTCTTGAGGCGGGCGCCGGGATGTCATCCAAACGTTGTAGAAAAACTGGCGGAGAGGGTGGGATTCGAACCCACGGTACGGTTGCCCGTACTCCGGTTTTCGAGACCGGCCCGTTCGGCCACTCCGGCACCTCTCCGTGGCAGAAGTTCGGGGCTTCTATCGGCGACTGAGGCGCGCGGCAAGGAGTGGCCGAACAAAACCAAAAATTCGCGCGCCGAAGGCACGCGGGCGGCCACTCCGGCACCTCTCCGTGGCAGAAGTTCGGGGCTTCTATCGGCGACTGGCGTTCGCTGCAAGGAGCGGCCGAACAAAACCAAAGATTCGCGCGCCGAAGGCGCGCGGGCGGCCACTCCGGCACCTCTCCGTGGCAGAAGTTCGGGGCTTCTATCGGCGACTGAGGCGCGCGGCAAGGAGCGGCCGAACAAAACGGACGTAACTCGCTCAAACGACCGCCCCCTCATTACGGATGATCGCGCGCTTTTCGGTCTCGACGAGAGACCATCCGCCGCCGGGCGCGACCGCAAGCTTTGCGGCGAAGTAAGGGAGCACCTCGCTAAAGCTGTCCGATAGGCCGAAGGGCGGATTGATGATGAAGAGCCCGCTGCCGGTCAGCTTGTTTTCTGTCGCCGGTGCGACGCGAAGATCGACGACGAGGGTTTTTTGCAGCCCGAGATAGGCGATCCTTTCCAGAAAGCGCCGATAGCCTTCCGCATCCTTGATCGGCCGCCAGATCATGAAGATGCCGCTCGCCCAGCGCTCGATGCCTTCCGCGACGGCGTCGCCAAGGCGGTCGTATTCGCCTGGTTGCTCAAAGGGCGGGTCGATGAGGACGAGCCCGCGCCGCTCGGCAGGCGGCAGGAACGCCCGCACGGCCTGGTACCCGTCGCGATCGTAGATTCTGACCTGCCCGTCGCCCGCCATGAGCGCCTCCAACGCCATTCGCTCCTCGGGGTGGAGGTCGCAGAATTTGGCGCTGTCACCCGCCCTCAGGGCATCGCGGACGATCGCCGGGGAACCCGGATACCAGCGCAAGCCGCCAAACGGGTTCTGGCGCCGGACCGCCTCGAAGTAAGGTCCAAGACCTGCCGGCGCCGCCGCGTCTCCATAAATCCGGGCGATCCCGGCGACATGCTCGCCGGACCGGCCCGCCGCCTCGCTGTCGAGGTCGTAAAGCCCCCGCCCCGCATGGGTGTCGAGGACCATGAACGGCTTGTCCTTCGCCATCAGCCGTTCCAGCATGAGGGCGAGCGCAGCGTGTTTCAGGACGTCGCAGTGGTTGCCGGCATGGAAGGCGTGGCGATAGTTCATGGCTCCCGCCTTACGCTAGCGGGATCGCCTTGGGAATCGGCTGCTTGACCTCCCTCCCCCAAGCCGCTAGCAAGCCGCCTCCCATCAAAACCGGACGACAGAAACCGGGGCCAAAAAGGACGCTCGCGCAGCATGCGCGATGAGGAGTCGGAACCATGTACGCAGTCGTCAAGACTGGCGGTAAGCAATACCGCGTCGCCAAGGACGATGTCCTGAAAATCGAACGTCTTCCGGGCGAGGAAGGCGATGTCATCACGCTCGGCGAAGTTCTCATGATCGGCGACGGCGCGGCCGTCACGGTCGGCGCGCCGCTTATCGACGGCGCTTCGGTCGCCGCCGAAATCGTCGAGCAGGCGCGCGGCCCGAAGATCATCATTTTCAAAAAACGCCGCCGGCAGAATTATCGCCGCAAGAAGGGCCATCGCCAGCTGCTGACGATCGTCAAGATCACGGACATCCTGACGAACGGCGCAAAGCCCGCGGCGAAGAAAGCCGCTGCGAGAAAGCCGGCCGCCAAGCCCGCCGCCGACAATGTCGACGACGTGTCGCTGATCGGCGGCATCGGTCCAAAGCTTAAGGAAAAACTCGGCGCGCACGGCGTGACGTCGCTGAAAGCGATTGCGGACATGTCTGACGCCGATCTCGCCAAGATGGACGAAGCGCTTGAGCTTCACGGCCGTGCGACGCGGGAGGAATGGGTCGAGCAGGCGAAAGAGCTGCTTGCCGGCAAGGCGCCGCGCGCCAAGACCGATCGCGCGCGTTCGGACGACTGACCGACAGGAACAGGATAAAGGAGCCGGATTATGGCGCATAAAAAGGCAGGCGGTTCGTCGAAGAACGGACGCGATTCGGAATCGAAGCGTTTGGGCGTGAAGAAGTTTGGCGGCGAGAGCGTTCTCGCCGGCAATATTCTTGTCCGTCAGCGCGGCACGAAATATCACGCGGGACGCAATGTCGGCATGGGGCGCGACCACACGCTCTACGCGCTGTCGCACGGGCGCGTCGAATTCGCGGTGAAGACAAAAGGCCGCCAGTTCGTCTCGGTCGCCGCTGACGAATAGCGCGGCGACACTGAAAATTTGCGAAGTCACGCCGACGCGCCGGGTCGCTCCCCGCGCGTCGGTTTTCTTTTGCGGATGTCCTGATCGGCAAACGGCATTCGGCAACCGGCACCGGCAACCGGCAACCGGCAATAGCCAAAGCCGTCATCCCGGATGCACAGCGGCATGAAATGCCGCTGCGCTGGTCCGGGATCTGGTGCGGATAATGTGCGCGCGCCGAGCGAGATCCCGGATCTGCGTCACACCGCTTCGCGCTGCGCCGCGTCCGGGATGACGCCTCTTGGTTCCTGGTCTGCCGATTCCCTCATCCCTTTTCCCTGTTCCCGCCCTTCACCCAACATTTTCCCGTCTCCGCGGAGCCCGAGGCTCCCGGCAGTTCGCTTGTCGTCAGATAGAATGGAGAGGGTGCGCGGAACGCGGACCGTCCAGTCTAGTATTTTAGTGGGACGACTCTGCGTCCCGCGCCTCCGCCGGAAGCTGAGCTATATCGTCCGGCTAAGGACGACCGCCTCCGGAAGAGCCGGCGCTTTTGTCGGTTGGTCTCCCGCGCGGCCCTTGCCCCGCTTGACGCGGAGCAGGTACGGCCCGGGCCTGACGCCGGCCGGATCGTTTGCATCCTCCGTAACGCGGATGCCTCGTCTCCGGCGCGCTGGGTCGGAGCCGTTGAAACGGTGGCCAACGCCTCTCCCGCTCCGACTGGAAGCGATCTTACGCCCGCTCGAAAGGAGGGGGATAGATTGTAGGATAAGGTGGGGGAAAAGTTGGGGGATAAGTTTGATACGAAACGCGAACATTAACCATCCGTATGCTGCAAAAAACAATGGACTTAAAATTCCGCATGCTGAACAAATCGCGATGGTTAACGCGTCCCAGCAGAAAATTCCAATTTTCGCATCCGCCGGCAGGTGCTCCGTAGACGGAGCATCAACCGAGAGGGTGAGACGGATAGTGTTGCGACACTCTGCCGACGAGGCGGCATGATCACGATCGCATTGCGGCAGTGCTCGAGCCGCTGCTTCACGCGCCATCTGGATGAGTCGACAATGGGACTGCGGGATCTCGGCGCGACGGCGGCGGATGATTTCAGAAGGCGCAAATCCATCGCGATGCGGTTGCACCGGGAAGAACGAGGCGTGCGCTTGCCTTCCGCCGGAGAAACGGCCGAAGATATAGCCCTGCGGTGCGCCGTCCGACGGCGGGGCCGCGTCTCTTGGCCGCAGTAGCAGGCGATCTTCTGGCCGATCGTTGCGTCGGCGCCGATCTAGCGACGCTCACGGCGGCGGAAAACTTCCGCGCGGACAGCGGCATCTCGGCGAGCGCGTAAGTTTTTTTACGAAGCTCGGCGATACGAGCCGACGTTGTGGCGATGATGGCGCGGCGAACGCGCGCGGATATTCCGAGAACCCGTGGCGCAGCCGTCACCTGTAAGAACGACACGCCGGAATGAGCGTTCGCGAGCCACCCGAATAGAGTATCGATGGAGCCGCCATGGAATGACGCGCAAATCGCGGCGGGATGGCTCTGCTCGATAGATCGAGGATCAAGGCGAACATGCGCGTCGTTGAGCTTTGTCGGATGACCCGGCGCCTTGCCGTCGAGGAGACCGTCCGGCCCTTCTTCGTTGAACCGCAGGACCGAGTCCCTGACGGTCGGCAAGGAGCACGACGCAGATCTCCACCGCCGCGCTCCGCGAAGCGACCGTCGTAAATCGCCGCCAGCGCCAAGAGCCGACGACGGCTGTCCGGCCTCCGTCGATCGATCGCGCCGGCCGCCGCAGCGCCTTGCCGATCAAAATCAACTCCGCAAAACAACCGCTCGCCGACCAATCGCGATGCCTCCCTCGTTCGAGACAAGGCAATGAGCGTTCGGCGAGCTGAGGGAATCCCCCGATGAGTTAGCCTCAGCGAAAATTGGTATAAGTTGTAGGATAAGTCTTTTTTGCCTGCGCGAAATCAACGCGCCGTTCATGGTTAACCGAAAAGAGATGGCGTTAACGAAGCTAAGGCGCATCTCGCCGGAAAGATCGTAGCAGAAGATTCAAGGTTTCGCAATCCGCCGGCAGGTGTTCCGTAGACAGAGCGTCAACCGGCGGGGGTGAGAGGATAGTGTTGCGACACCAGCCGACCCAGGCGTCATCCCGCGCGCATTGCGGCATACTCCTTCGAGACACCGCTTCGCGGCTCCTCAGGATGAGGTGACGCAAGGCAGATGCGGGATCTCACGCGGCGAGCACACAATCCCCAGCCGCACCAGATCCCGGATGCGTTGCAACGCTAGAAGTTCGCGCGCAGCCATGCGCCGACATTCCCGATGACGTTTTTGCCGAGCGATTGTCCTGCGGCGAGGCGCGGCCTTGGCGCGGCGCGGCGCGTCTCGGCGCGCTCGCGGGCGGCGATCTGAAGGACGCCGACGGCGACGGAAAACTGCGGCGCGGTCGCCGCTTCCGGCGCGCCCGCAAGCGCGGCCGGCCGTCCGAGCCGCGTCTTCGCGCCGATGATCCGCTCGGCCGTCTCGCGCGCGCCGAGAAGGAGGCTTCCGCCGCCTGTCAGGACGACGCGGCGGATTGCACGCCGCGAGCCGCCCGATTTTGGCAGGGCTTCGAGCGCCAGCTCCAATATTTCTTCAAATCGCGGCGCGACGACCTGCGTCAGTTCCGCCCGCGAATGGCGCGCGATTTCCGCGCCGTCGCCCAGTTGCGGAAAATCGATGAGCTTGTGTTCATCACCGGCGCTCGACAGCGCCGAACCGTAGAGCGTTTCAATTCTTTCCGCCTTGGCGATCGGCGAGCCGAAAATCTGCGCGATATCGCGGGTCACATGGTCGCCGCCGATCGGAACGCCGCCGCACGCGACAAGCGCGCCGCGCTCGTAAAGCGCGAAGTCGGTCGAGCGCGCACCGATGTCGAGCAGCACGACGCCAAGCTCCTTCTCGTCCTCGATGAGAGCGGATTCGCCGGCCGCGCAGGGCCCCGCGACCAGCGTTTCGAGTTCGATCCCGCAGCGCCCAAGCAGAAATTCGACATTTTCGACATAGCTGTCGCGAACCGAAAGCCCGAGCAACTCGGCGTTGAGGACGGAGCCGGAAAGGCCGACAGGGTCTTCGGCCGGCTCGCCGTCGATCGAATATTTGATTTTGAGCGCGTGAAGCGGCGTCGAGCCTTCAGGGGCGGCCGCCTCCGCGCCGCGCGCGAGACACTCATCGACATCGTCTCCGGTCACGACGCCGGCAATGTCGAGATCGACCGCGATCCGCCTTGCGCCGAGCGAGCGCCCGCCCGCCGCGACATGAACCTTTCTGATGCGTTCGCCCGCCATCCGTTCGGCGCTCTCAACCGCAGCGCGAAGCGACGCCTCGATGTCCGGACGCTTGTCGCGGCAGACGCCGCCATGCTGGCCGACGCCAATGACGTCCGCTTCGAATTCGCCGCCGACGACCGGCGTCAATTGCGCAATCACGCAAGCGACCTTGGAGGCGCCGAGATCGACCGCCGCGATGAGATTGCGTTCGCGCGCCCGTCTGATCTGCTTCGTCATACTGTCACCCGGGCGGCGTCTATTTGAGCAAGCGCCAACGCCAGTCAGTCCGCGTCGCCGCGAAGACCCGGCTCGCCGCGCTTTCTGATGACCATGCGCTCAGGGTCGCGAAGATCGATATATTCGATCTTCTGGTCAAGCGTTCCTTGCGCCGCCTGCAGCAGCGAAAGGTCGGCTACGGCTCTTGCGTAGTCTGTTTCAGGAAGCTTGACGTCGATATTGTTGCGAAGGCGCATGTTCCAGCGCCGCTCGCCGACGCGGACGAGCGCATAGGTGCGCGATTTCAGGTCCTCGTCTTGATCGAGCGATTTGAGGATTCCCGAAGCCGCTTCCGGCGCGCCGGCGCCGACAATGAGCGGCAGGTTCGAATACTCGTAAGCGCCGACCTCTCGGATGAGCGCGCCCTCATTGTCGATGAGGTGAAGATCGCCGTTGATCTGCCAGACAGCGGCGGGCTCACGCTCACAAATCGCGACGCTGATCGTATTGGGGTAAAGCCGCGTCACCGCCGCCGAACGCACCCAGCCGAGATTTTCAACGCGGGCCTTGGCTTCGGCGAGCGAGACCTGGACGATCGGCCCGCCGATGAGCGGCCCGAGCGCGTCGAGCACTTCTTCATGAGCGGTCTGGTGCGCGCCTCGGAGCAGCACGCGCCGCACTTCAAGGCCCGCGGCGACGCTTGCCTCACCCACAGCGCGATTGACCGCCGCGCCCATCATCGCGAAATAGCCTCCCGCCCAGAGGACGAGGCCGAGGACGCCGACAAGGACCGCGGACCCGGCGACGCCCGCGATCGTGTAGCGTTCGAAAATCGCGGCGACGCGTTCGAGGGCCGACGGCGCTTTCGGCTTTTTCTTTTTCACCGCTGGCATGACGCGTCCTCGATAATCCACTGGCAAAGATCGGGAAAGGAGACGCCGTTATGCATCGCCTGTTCCGGCGTCAGCGAGGTTGCGGTCATGCCGGGCTGGGTGTTGATCTCGAGGAAGTAGACCTGCTCGCCCTTTGCATTTTCGTCATAGCGAAAGTCCGAGCGCGTGACGCCGCGGCAGCCGAGCGATTTGTGCGCCTTGAGCGCCAGCTCCATGCATCGATTTGCGACGGCGTCCTTAACCTTTGCGGGGAGGACATGCTCCGATCCCCCCGGCGCGTACTTCGCCTCATAGTCGTAGAAAGCGAGCGCCGTCGTGATCTCGGTGACGCAGAGCGCGCGCGCGCCCATGACGGCGACAGTCAGCTCGCGGCCGGGCACGAATTTCTCGACGAGCACGTCGTCGCCGAGCGACCATTTTTCGCTGGAAAGCTCCGAAGGCGGACGATTGTCGCCTTTCTGGACGATGTAGACGCCGACGGAGGAGCCCTGCGCGTTCGGCTTGACGACGTAGGGGGGCTCCATCGCGTGGCCGCCGGCCGCGTCAAAGCGCGACATGACGCGCCCCTCGGGCGAGGGAACGCCGGCGCCTTTGAGGACGAGCTTCGTCCTCTGCTTGTCCATCGCCAGCGAGGACGCGAGGACGCCCGAATGGGTGTAGGGAATTCCGAGTATTTCAAGGAGGCCCTGCACGCAGCCATCCTCGCCCCATTGGCCGTGGAGCGCGTTGAAGACGGCGTCGGGTTTGATCTCGGCAAGACGCTGCGCAAGGTCGCGGCCGGCGTCGATTTCAACGACGTCATAGCCCTGCGTCCGCAGCGCCTTCGCGCAGGCCGCGCCGGAGTTGAGCGAGACTTCCCGCTCTGGCGACCAGCCGCCTTTGAGGACTGCGATGCGGTTGAAATTCACGCCGGCTCTCCGATGCGTCTTATTTCCCAGCGCAACTCAACGCCGGTCTTGTTAAGAACTTCTTTACGAAGCCCAAGGGCCAGCGTTTCGATGTCGGCGGCGCTCGCCTTGCCGCGATTGATCATGAAATTGCAATGCTGCTCGGAGACTTGCGCGTCGCCGACGACGCGGCCGCGCCCGCCGATTTCGTCGATCAATTGCCACGCCTTGCGGCCGTCTGATTTTGTGGGATCGGGATTGGCGAAGGTCGAGCCGCCGGTCTTTTCGCGGATCGGCTGGCTCTTCTCGCGGCGCTCCATGATCGTCTTCATGCGCGCTTCGATGGCGGCCGGGTCGTCGGCGCGGCCCTCATACGTCGCTTCGATGAAAATGAGCCCCTCGCCCGCCCCGCAATGGCGATAGGCGAATTTCATGTCGGCGTTCTTGAAGACGCGCCGCGCGCCGGCGCGGTCAAAGGCGATCGCTTCGACCAGAATGTCTTTTGTCTCCTGCTCATAGGCGCCGGCGTTCATCGCAAGCGCGCCGCCGATCGTGCCCGGAACGCCGCGATAGAATTCAAGACCTGCAACGCCGGCCCTCGCCGCCGCGCGGGCGACCTGCGCATCGAGCGCCGCGGCGCCGGCCGTAACGCGCGTTCCCTCGACTGAAATCTTCGCGAAGGGCGCGCCCAAACGAATAACCACGCCGCGCACGCCGCCGTCGCGCACGAGGAGGTTCGATCCGACACCGACCGGATAAACCGGAATCGACTTCGGCGTTTTTTTCGAGGAAGTCGCTGAGATCGCCTTCATCCTCAGGCGCATAAAGAACGTCCGCGGGTCCGCCGACGCGAAACCAGGTGATCGCCGACATGTCGGCGCGTTCGACATAGCGGCCGCGGACGGGCGGGAGATCGGACGCTTTGATCACGCCTTCAACTTCTTCAGTTCGCTTTCAAGTCCCGCCGCATATTTCGTGATGTCGCCGGCGCCGAGCATCACAACATAGTCGCCATTCTCGGCGATGTCGGCGATCTGCTTGGCAGGTCGTCGAAGGATTTCAAGGCGCGCACGTCTCTGTGCCCTTGCGCCGCCGCTCCGGCGACGAAGGCGTCGCGGGAAACGCCCTCGATCGGCGCCTCGCCCGCCGCGTAGACATCCGTCACGAAGGCGACGTCGGCTTCGTTAAGGCACGAGCAGAATTGGTCCATGAGATCGCGAGGCGCGTGTAGCGATGCGGCTGTACAACAGCGATGATCTTGCCGCGCGTCACATTGCGCGCGGCCCTGAGGACCGCGGCGATCTCGACCGGGTGATGGCCGTAATCGTCGATGATGGTGACGCCGTTCCACTCGCCGACCTTGGTGAAGCGCCGCTTGACGCCCGCGAATTTCGCAAAACCCTTGCGGATGGCGTCGTCAGAGGCGCCGACTTTGCGCGCGACGATCGCGGCGGCGACCGCGTTCAGCACATTGTGGACACCCGGCATCGGCAGTTTGACACCGTCGATCCGGCCGTCCGGCTTTCCGCGGCTGCGGAACACGATGTCGAATTTTGCGCCGCCGCCCTCGAAGGAGATGGTCTCCGCGCGGACATCCGCCTGCGGATTGGTTCCGTAAGTGATGAGGCGCCGGTCGGTGACGCGCCCGACAAGCGCCTGCACCTCCGGATGATCGAGGCAGACGACGCCATAGCCGTAGAACGGCGTCGCTCTCGATGAACTGGTCAAAGCCCTTCTTCAGCGCTTCAAAACCGCCCCAGTGGTCGAGATGTTCGGGGTCGATGTTGGTGACGACCGCGACCGTCGTCGGCAGGCGCAGGAACGAGCCGTCGGATTCGTCCGCCTCGACGACCATCCAGTCGCCCTCGCCGATGCGCGCATTCGTTCCATAGGCGTTGATGACGCCGCCATTGATGACGGTCGGATCGAGCCCCGCTTCGTCGAGGAGCGCCGCGACCATGGTCGTCGTCGTCGTCTTGCCGTGCGTTCCCGCGACCGAAATCGTCCATTTCAGCCGCATCAGCTCGGCGAGCATGTCGGCGCGGCGAACGACCGGGATATGCCGCGCGCGCGCCGCGAGAATTTCGGGATTGTCGCGGCGGATCGCCGTCGAGACGACGACCGCGCCGGCGCCGTCGACGTTTTTCGCCGCGTGGCCGATGACGATCGCAATGCCCTTGTCGCGCAGGCGCTGCACGTTCGCGCTTTCGGTAACGTCCGACCCGCGCACCTCGTAGCCGAGATTTTTCATCACTTCGGCGATGCCCGACATGCCGATGCCGCCGATGCCGACAAAATGCACGATGCCGACGCCGAACGGCAGGCGAACCTTGATGTTTTTCAGACTCGCTCATGCGGCGGCTTTCGTTTTCTGGACGGCGATCTTCTCGACGAGGTCGGCGAGCGTCGCGGCGGCGTTCGCCTTGACGCGTCCTTTCGCGGCGGCGGCCATATGCGCGAGGAGCGAGCGATCCATCAAGAGATCATGCAGGCGCGCGCGCAACGCGTCGATCGTGAACTCCGCTTCATTGATGCGGATCGCTCCGCCGGCATCCGACAGCGCGCGGGCGTTGCCGGTCTGGTGGTCGTCCATGGCGATGGCGAGCGGCACGAGCACCGACGGGCGGCCGATCGTCGACAATTCCGTCACCGTCGAAGCGCCGGCGCGCGCGACCACGAGATGGGATTTCGCGATGCGCGCCGGAAGATCGGCGAAAAACGGCGCGATTTCGGCAGCGACGCCCGCGCCGTCATAGATTTTGCAGACTTCGGCGACTTCCGCCTCGCGCGCCTGCTGCGTCACCGCAAGACGCGTAGCGCAATGCGGAAGGCAATGCGGCGATGGCGGCATGGAACGACTTTCGAAAAGAGCGATGCGCCCTGGCTGCCGCCGAAGACGAGCAGCGAGATTTTCTCGCTCGCGCTCGAACGCACTGAATGGCCAGCCCGCGAGCGGCGCGGACGGCGTCACGAACGGGATTGCCGACTTCGACAAGCAAGGACCGGATCTTGTCGGGCGCTTTCTCAAGCACCGGAAAGCCATGCGCGACGAAGGCTGCGCCCGCCGTCACCATGCGGTTGGCCCGTCCGAGAACGCCGTTTTGTTCATGGACGCCATAGGGAATGCCGAGAAGTTGCGCCGCCTTCATCGCCGGGAACGACGGATAGCCGCCGAATCCGACGGCGGCGGCGACATGGCGCTTTTTGAATTCGCGGAGAGTCGTCAGCAATCCGCCGGCGAGCGAGACCGCCGCCGCCGCCTTCGCGATCGGCCCGCCGATCGAAGGACTCGCCGCGGAAATCATCGAAGCGCTCATCCGCCGGGAAGGACGTCGCATAGCGTGCGCCGCGCGCGTCCGTCACCAGAAGGATACGCCAGCCGCGCCGCTTCAATTCCTGCGCCAGCGCCTCGGCGGGAAAGAGATGTCCGCCCGTACCGCCGGCGGCGAGCGCGAAAGATCGCCGTCCGAACTCACGCCATGAACGTCCTTTCGTCTCGCCGCATGACCATTGTGGCGTCGCGTCAGCGCGAGAATGAGCCCGACGCGTCAGCGCGGCGCAAGCAACGAGGAGCCGCCATAGGAAATGAACGGCAGGGTCATGCCCTTGGCCGGGAGCGCGCGCAGAGCGACGCCGATATTGATGAGGCTCTGCAGGCCGATCAGCGCCGCGAGGCCGCACACCGCCGAGTGCGCGAAGACGCTCTTCAAGGCCCCCGCTTTCACATAGCCGGATGACGAAGGCGGCAAAGAGCGACACGATGACGACGACAGAGGACAAATCCGAATTCCTCGGCCGCGACGGCGAAAATGAAATCCGTGTGCGCATCCGGCAGCGAGAGCTTGACCGACGCCGCATCGCCCGCGCGCGGCAAAAGCCCGCCATTGCGCGATCGCCTCGAGCGCCTTGTCGACCTGGTAATTGTCGCCCGAACTTCGGGGTTGAGAAATCCGTCGATGCGGCTGTGCGAGATGCGGTGAAAAAAGATAGCCGCCGATGAAGCCGCGCGACGCCGATGAGGGCGACCAGGACGAGCCAGAAGATCGCGCCGCCGGAGACGAAGAACATCGCCATCCAGACGGCGGTCAACAGCGCGGCCTGACCGTAATCGGGTTGCATCGCCAGCATGCCGGCGCAGAGAGCAAGAGTCCGGTCGCGATCGCGGCGCCGGGAAATCGCGGATTGCGCGCGCCTTCCGCAAGCATCCAGGCGGCGACGACGATGAAGCCCGGCTTAGCAGTTCCGACGGCTGCACCGACAGGAGCCGAGGGAGAACCAGCGCTTCGCACCGTTGATCTCCGGCGCGAAGAAAAGCGCGCCGATGAGCAGGAGAAACGCGACGCAAAAACCACGGGCCCAAGACGTCGCGCCTGCAACGGCGTCAGCATCGACGACGCCGAGCATCACCGCAATCGCCGGGCGCGAGGAAACTCATCTGGCGCATCGGAAAATGAGACTCGTCTTCGATGCCAAGGCGCGCCGCGGCGCCGGGCCCCGCCGCGTAAGCCGAGCACCACGCCGATGACGAGGATCAGCGCCGCGACGATGACAGCGACACATGATCGACCGACCACCACCACCGCGCGGCGGCCGAGTCGTCGAGCCGGCTCGTCGCCTTCATGCGGCCTCTCCGTCGATTTCTCGACCTTGTTTGCGAGCTTGCGGAATACCTCGCCGCGTTCCTCGAAATTCGGAACTGGTCATAGGACGCGCAGGCCGGCGACAGGAGAACGACTGGCGCGTCGAGGCCCGCTGGCGCCGCGTCTCGCGCTGGCGCGCGCTGCGGCCGTCGGCGAGATCCCCGCACTGGATGCAGGGCGCCGCGCCCGCAAGCTGGCCTCGAAGTCCGCGCCGCGTCGCCGATCAGATAGACGCCGCGCACTTTGTTCATCAGCGGACGGAGCGACTCGACTGCCGCCTTCTTTCGCCTTGCCGCCGGCGATCCAGAAAATGTCAGAATAGGATTTGAGTGCGCGGCTCGCGGCGTCGGCGTTCGTCGCCTTCGGAATCGTTCACGAAAAGGACGCGGACCCTTTTTGGCGACGATCTCCATGCGATGCGGCAGGCCGGGGAAACGTTCCATCGCCCTGACCGCGATGTTCGGCGCAAGACCCCCCGCGATGCGCGACGGCGAGCGCGGCCGCGGCGTTCTGCCAATTATGCTGTCCGCGCAGCGACGCGACGCCGAAATGTCGCCCGCTTCGCCCGACTTGTCACCGAGACTGTAAAACAGCTTTGCCGCCGAGCGCGAAAGACTCCCTTGCCGAGCGCGCCTTCCGCCGAGAATCGGCGCGACGCTCGCCGCGCGCCGTTCGACATGAGGGAAGCGCACAGCCCTGGCGACCAGGCGTCATCGACGCCGACAATCGCGAGTCATCCTTCGTCTGGTTCATGAAGATGCGCTTCTTCGCCGCCACATAGCCGTCCATGTCGCCATGGCGATCATGATGGTCGGGCGACAGATTGAGCAGCACGGCGGCGTTGGCATGGAGCGTCTTCGCGAAGATCAAGCTGGAACGACGACAATTCGAGAACGTAAACGCGCCCCGGTTCGATATCCGGCAGCGACAGCGCGGGCTTGCCGATATTGCCGCCGATGACGGCGTCCTTGCCGCATTCCTTCAGCACATGGCCGATGAGCGCGGTCGTCGTCGATTTGCCGTTCGATCCGGTGATGGCGATGACGCGCGGGCGTTCCTTTCTGGCGCGCGCGTTAACGGCGCGCGCGAAGAACTCGATGTCGCCGATGACCTCGACGCCAACCTGATGCGCCTTCTTGACGATGGCGTGCGGCGCCGGGTGCGTCAGCGGCACGCCGGGCGAGAGCGCCAGCGAACTCAGATCCGCCCACGGCCATGTCTTGGGATGTTCGGCGGCGTATCGCGTGTTCGCGGTCTTGGCGCGCGCCGCCTCATTGTCGTCCCAGCAATAGACTTCCGCGCCCGATGCGGTCAGCGCCTCGCAGACGGAGAGCCCGGTCGCGCCCAGATCCGTAGACGCCGATCTTCTTTTTCTCGATGCCGGGAACGGTGATCATGCACTATCGGAGTTTCAGCGTGGATAGACCGATGAGCGCGAGAATGACGGCGATGATCCAGAAGCGGATGACGATGGTCGATTCCTTCCATCCGAGCTGTTCGAAATGATGGTGGATCGGCGCCATTTTGAAGACTCGTTTGCCGGTCAGTTTGAATGACGCGATCTGGATCATGACCGAAAGGCTTTCAAGCACGAAGAGGCCGCCGACGATCGCGAGCACGATCTCGTGCTTGGCGGCAACGGCGATCGAGCCGAGGGCGCCGCCGAGCGCCAGCGAGCCCGTATCGCCCATGAAGATCGCGGCCGGCGGCGCGTTGAACCACAGAAATCCGAGGCCCGCGCCGATGATCGCGCCGCAAATGATCGCAAGTTCGCCGACGCCCGGAACGTAAGGAACCGCCAGATAGGCCGCATAGTCGAAGCGGCCGACGAGGTAGACGATGACGCCATAAGCGCCGGCGGCGATCATCACCGGCACCGTCGCAAGGCCGTCGAGGCCGTCGGTCAGATTGACGGAATTCGAAGCGCCGACGATGACGAACGCTGCGAACGGAATGATGAGCCAGCCGATCGGCACGCCGATCGCGCCCGTGCCGAACCACAAATCCAGAAATTGAAGCGGCACAAACGGCACCGCGACCGCTCTTTCAAATCCGTGCGGCGCGTCCGGCGCGGCGCCGAGCACGAGCACGCAGGCAAGGCCCGCGAAGATGGCGACGGCGAACTGGATCACGAGCTTCATCGAACCGACGACTCCCGAGGACGTCTGCTTCGTCACCTTGAGGTAATCGTCCCAGAATCCGAGCGCGCCATAGGAAAGCGTGACGCCCATGACGATCCAGACATAGGGATTGTCGAGACGCGCCCAAAGCATCGTCGAAATTGTCATCGAAAAGAGGATGAGGACGCCGCCCATCGTCGGCGTTCCCGCCTTGGAGATGATGTGGCTTTGCGGGCCGTCCTGACGGATCGGCTGGCCTTTCCCCTGCTTCCGTCGCATCCAGCGGATGAGGCCCGGCCCGACCAAGAAGGCGATCAGCAGCGCCGTCATGATCGCGCCGCCCGCCCTGAACGACAGGTATTTGAAGACGTTGAACAGCGCGAACTGGTCGGAAAAATTCGTCAGATAGTAAAACATGAAGCTGGCGTTCTTCTCATTGGGGCGACGCCGCCGATTTGATGGCGGCGACGATTTCACTTACCTTAGAGGCGTTCGAGCCTTTGACCATGACAATGTCGCCGTCCTTCAGCCCGGACATGACGGCATTGACGAGCGCGAGCGCGTCGGCCGCTTTGCCGGCCCTGATCGCCGGCGGCGCCGCTTTCCCAAAGGTGATCCATCAGCGCGCCGGCGACATAAAGCGCATCGACTTTGGCGGCGACCAACGGATCGACAAGACCGGCGTGGAGCGCCGGTCCCGTCGGTCCAAGTTCGAGCATCTGGCCGAGAACGGCGATTCGCCGCCCGTCACCTTTCGGCGTCATCTGACCGAGCAGCGCGAGCGCCGCCGCCATCGACGTCGGATTGGCGTTGTAGCTTTCATCAAGGACGGTGACTTCCGCCGCCGGATTTGAGGCGCACTGTCGTCTGCGCGCCCCTGCCCGCCGCAGCGCCAAGGCCTTTGAGACCGGCCGCCGCCCGCGCCGCCGCGACGCCGACCGCGCGCGCGGCGCCAATGACTGCGAGCGCGTTCATCGCCTGGTGCTTGCCAGGAGCGTCAAGCGCGAAGTCGAGCGCCTCACCGAAGACCGACGCCGAAATTTCGGCGTCGTGCGCCGACGCCGCGGTAGGAGACGAGACGAATATCCGCGTCCTTCGCTTCGCCGAACGAGAAAATCCGCGCAATCCCCGCTTCCGCCGCGCGCTTGCGCAAGAGCCCATAATGGTCGTTGTCGATCGGCAGCACCGCCGCGCCGCCCTTGACGACGCCGAGAAAAATTTCAGCCTTCGCCTCGGCGATCTTCTCGGTCGTCCCGAAGAATTCGAGATGCGCCGGCGCGATCGTCGTGACGATCGCGACATGCGGCGCGACGAGACGCGTCAGCGGCGTGATCTCGCCCGCATGGTTCATGCCGATCTCGAAGACGCCGAAATCGCTGTCGATCGGCATCCTCGCGAGCGTCAGCGGTACGCCCCAGTGATTGTTGAAGCTCTTGTCCGAGGCATGGACGCGCCCGACGCCGGCGAGCGCGGCGCGCAGCATCTCCTTGGTCGAGGTTTTCCCCGCGCTTCCTGTCACGGCGATGCGCTTGCCGAAATTGCGCTGACGCGCGGCGCGCGCCAGATCGCGAAGGCCTTGAAGCGTGTCCTTCACCACAAGCAGCGGCGCGCCGTCAGGCGCATTTTCCGGCGCACGCGCGACGAGCGCCGCCGACGCGCCGCGCTCGAACGCGCTGTTGACGAATTCATGACCGTCGCGCGCGTCGGAAAGCGCGATGAACATTTCTCCCGGCGTCAGCGTTCGGGTGTCGATCGACAGGCCGCCCGCCGCCCATTCTTCCGCGATCCAGCGGTCAGGATCGCCGCCGCGCGCGCACAAGGCGCCGCCGGTCGCCGCCGCCGCTTCAAACGCCGTCCAAAGTCCCGCGCTCATCGCCCGATCTCCCTCGCCGCCCGCCTCGCGACGTCGACGTCGTCGAACGGCAGCGTCGCCTTCCCCACGATTTGCCCCGTCTCATGCCCTTTGCCGGCGATGAGGAGGATATCCCCCTTGCTCAGCATCGCGACCCCTTTCGCGATCGCCTCGGCGCGATTGCCGATCTCCTCGGCGCCCGGACAGCCCGCGAGCACCTCCCGACGGATCGCCGCTGGATCCTCCGTGCGCGGATTGTCGTCGGTCACGATGACGAGGTCGGCGCTCGCTCGCCGCCGCCGATGCCCATCAGCGGGCGCTTCTTCCGGTCGCGGTCGCCGCCGGCGCCGATGATCACGATGACGCGACCTTGCGCATGCGGTCGGATCGCCGCGAGCGCCGTCGCCACGGCGTCCGGCGTGTGGGCGTAATCGACATAGACGCCGGCGCCGCGCAACATCGGCGGCATGCTGCATCCTTCCGGGCACGCCGGGCAGCCGCTCAAGGAGCGGCAAGACATCTTCCCCCTTATAGCCGCTCGCCATCACGACGCCGGCGGCGAGAAGCGCGTTCTCCGCCTGAAAGGCGCCGATGAGCGGCAAGCGCAGATCATGTCGGCGACCTGCCGCTTCGACGACGATCGCGAGGCCGCCCGGCTGCGGCTTTAGACTGACGAGCCGCAAATCCGTTCCGCGCGATCCGGTCGATATGACGCGAACGCCGCGCGCGAGAACTGCGCCGCAATCTCTTCGGCGCCCTCGCCGTCCATATTGACGACGGCGACGCCGGCATCGGGCAGCAATTCGAGGAACAGCCGCTTCTTCGCATGGAAATAAGCGGCGAAATCGGCGTGAAAATCGAGGTGGTCCTGCGTGATGTTGGTGAAAGCCGCCGCCGAAAAACGAACTCCGTCCGCGCGAAACTGCGAAAGCGCGTGGCTCGACACTTCCATGACGAGATGCGAGACGCCCGCGGTCGCTATCGCGTCGAGCGTTTCGTGGAGCGTCACCGGCTCGGGCGTCGTATGCTGGAGCTTGCGCTCATAGCCGGGCGCCCGCGCTCCAAGCGTTCCGATGCTGCCCGCCTTCTTGCCCAGCATGGTCCAAAGCGCAGAGGCGAACACGGCCGCCGAGGTCTTGCCGTTGGTGCCGGTGACGCCGGCGACGAAGCCCGGCTGCCCCGGATAAAACCGCGCGGCCATGTGCGGCGAGGCGACGGCGCGGTTCCCCATCCGCGATCAACGGCAACCGGGTTTTCGCGCCTGGCCGCGCGAGAACCGCCGCAGCGCCGGCTTTCTCCGCCTGCGGAATAAAATTGGCGCCGTCAGCGGCGGCCCCGGGCAGCGCCGCAAACAGATACCCGTTACGCACCGCGCGGCTGTCCGGCGTCAGACCCGTAATGTCAGGATCGGGAGAACACGGCGCGGCTGCGAGCGCCGAGAGCTTCACGGCGCGCCCCCGACGGCGGAGGTTTGAAGCGCCGCTCGACGGACGGGCGACGCCGATTCGAACGCCGCGATCGCATCGGCTTCACCGACAGGCATGACGCCGAGCAAGGGTGCGAGCCGTCTCGTGATCGAGGCGAAAGCAGGCGCCGCGTTCCAACCCGCGGTCGCGTATCCCCAGGTGCCTTCGATCGCCTGCGGTTCATCGAGCGTCACCAGCACAGCGTAGCGCGGCGCGTGTCCCGGAAACGCCCCGACGAATGTCGCGAGCCTTGCGTTTCGATTATAGCCGCCGCGCGCCGGCTTTTCCGCCGTCGCCGTCTTGCCGATGACGAAGTAGCCGGGCGTCTCGGCGAGTTCCGCCGTTCCTCCCGAGACGACCGACCGCATGACGCGCCGCATGATGAGGCTTGTCTCAGGCGAGAGGATCCGTTCGCCCTTGCTTTCATTGTTCTTGAGAAATGTCGGCGCACGCCAGACGCCGCCGTTGACGACGGCGACCGTCGCCGCGAGGAGATGCAGCGGCGTCACCGAAATGCCGTGACCGTATGAAATCGTCGCGGTCTCGACCGGCCCCCATTGCCACGGGAGTTCGGGCGCCCGGCGCTCGGCGAGTTCGATCGGCAAGGGATCCAGCAGACCGAATTTCTTCAGCGCCGCTTTCTGGCGCTCGGCGCCGAGATCGGCGGCCATGCGCGCCATGCCGATGTTCGACGAATGCTGCACCACCTCGGAAAAATTGAGCACGCGATTTTCACCGTGGAAGTCGCGAATGACCTTGTCGGCGACCTTGTACGAACCCTTGGCGTCATAGGTCGATCGCTCGGTCGCGATCCCCGCTTCGAGCGCCGCCGCCGCCGTGAAAAGCTTGAAGGCGGAGCCGAGTTCATAGCGGTCGTAAACGGCTCTATTGCGGCGAAATCGGCCGGCGCGGCGCCCGGCGCGTTCGGATCGAAGTCCGGAAGGCTTGCAAGCGCCAGGATTTCGCCGGTCGCGACATCCATGACGGCGCCGAACGCCGCCTTGGCGTGGAACTTTTTCAGCGAGGCCGAAAGTTCCTCTTCGAGGATCTGCTGCGCGCGTATGTCGATCGACGCGACGAGCGGCCCTTTTTCGCGGCGGTTGTTGAGCACATATTCGAGGCCCATCACGCCGCCCTTGCCCTTCTCCATATGTCCGATGACATGCGCGCCGACGGAGCCTTGCGGATACAAGCGTCGGGTGCGCGGGGAAAACCTGACGCCCGTCAGGCCAAGCGCGAAGACGGCTTCTTCCTGCGCCGGGGTCAGGCGGTCTTCGATCTCCACGTAACGCTTGTCTGCAAGCTTTTCTTCAAGTCCGGCGGCGTCGACATCGGGAAACACCGATGCGATCGCTGACGCCGTCTCGGAAGGACTCCAGACCTCCGCGCCGGCGATTTCAAGCGCGCGCATCGGAAGATTGACGGCCAGCAGGACGCCGTTGCGATCGACGATCTCGCGGCGATCGGGATCTTCGGCTGTCGCAGTCGCGGCCGCCGTTCGTATCGCATCGGTCGGCGTCATCGAAATGACGCCGAGACGCAAGGCGAGAAAAGCGAAGACGAAGCCAAAGGCAGCGGCGCACATCCCGATCCGGCGCCGCGAGACATCAAGAGTGCGCAATCGATGGCTTTTTGCGGCGATGCGTTCCGGAGACGCTTCGCTAGGCCGCGGGCAGTCCGCGATGATGGTGAGACGGGCCTGCCGCTTTGCTTTTCGCTTCGCCATCACAACTCTCAACGCGGTTCGGCGGCGGCGATGGCGGCGACTTCGAAGGAATTGACCAGCGCATTCGCCTTCATGGCGGCGCCATCGGCGCCGTCTTCGCTAAAGGCGACCGCAAAATCGGTCGCAGACACGAGCTGCGAGCCCGAAAGCGGCGCCAAATCAGTCATATTAGCGGCGATCGACGCGAGGCGTTCGGGACTTTCGAGATAGGCGATTTCCGCGCGAAGAACCTGGATTTGCGTCAGCTCGCGCGATTTCTCGCGATCGAGACGCTTTAGTTCCACACGCGTCTCGCGGACGGCCGCTTCCGCCTGGTATCGGCCGGCGGCGGCGGCGGCGAGCATGAGGCAAAGCAGGATCATGGTGAGGCGCATCATCGCATCAGCTCCATACGGCAAGCGGTTTCGAGAGGGTCAGCGTCGGCAGGAATTCACGCGGATCGCCGCCGACAGCGGCGCCGAACGTTGCGAACGCCGGCGCGCAGCTTCGCCGAGCGCGCGCGGGGGTTGGCGGCGATTTCCGCGTCGGACGGCGACTGCGGCTTTTCATTCAGCAATCGGAACGTCGCGTCCGCCCGCGCCGCCTCGGGCGCATGGCGCGACGGGCGGGGAGCAGCGCCGCTCCGCTCGGTGAAAAAGCGTTTGACGATGCGGTCTTCGAGCGAGTGAAACGTCACCACGACGAGGCGGCCCGCCGGCCGAAGCAGCTTTTCAGCAACGACGAGCGCTTTGGCCAGTTGAGCGAGTTCATCGTTGACGAAGATTCGCAACGCCTGAAAAACGCGCGTCGCCGGGTGGATTCTGTCCTCGCGCTGGGCGGCGAGGCGCGCAAAATGATGGCGGCGAGCCGCCCTGTCGTCGAGATCGGCCCGAGTTTGCGCTCTTCGACGATCGCTCGCGCGATGCGCCCGGCGCGCTTCTCCTCGCCATAGACCTTGAAGATGGCGGCGAGGTCGCGCGCGTCCGCGGCGTTGACGACGTCGGCGGCGTCCGGCTTGCCGCCATCCATCCGCATCGACAGGGGGCCGTCGCGCATGAATGAAAAGCCGCGCTCCGCTTCATCAAGCTGCATCGATGAAACGCCAAGGTCAAAAACGGCGCCGTCGATCGCATCGACATGAAGGCCGGCGAGCGCCTCCTCCATATCGCCGAAAGCGCATTTCACCAGCGCGAGGCGCCCGGCATAGGCTTTCGCCCAATCGTGCGCGCGCTTGATCGCGGTAGGGTCGCGATCTAATCCGTATACGGTGCAGTTGGCGGCGGCGAGAATGGCGCGCGCATAACCGCCGCCGCCGAAGGTCGCGTCCACATAAACGCCAAGATTGGCCGGCGCGAGCGCCGCGACAGCTTCATCGAGCATGACGGGCGCGTGCGGGGCGTAGCTCATGCGGCGCCGCCCGCTTTGGGGTAACGAAGGTGCTGAAGGGCGGCCTTGGCCCGTTCGCGGGTCGCGGCGAAGCGCTCGTCTGCGCCTTCGGCGGTCATGATCGTGAAGGTTTCGCCGCGGCCCTGGAATATGACCCTGTCGACGAGCGCGGCGTGCGCCCGCAGGGGCTCGGGAATGACGATCCGGCCCTCCGTGTCGAACGGGAGCGACCGGATCTGCGCCATCACTTGCTCTTCGAGCGCCTCGCGATCGGGATCGAACGGGTCGAAATACCCGCGGATCATCTCTTTGAGATCGCTGATGAAATCGCCGCCGCCGCATTCGAGGTAAGGTCCGCGAAGGGAGGGCAGGCAGTAGAATCCGCGGATCGGGTCCCCGTCGAGCGCGCGTCGGAAATCGGCCGGGGCTGCAACCCGGCCCTTCGCGTCTATCTTGTTGATATGAGACCCTAAAAACGAGGTCTCCGGCGACCGCAGCCTCACCTGAAATACTCCGCCCCTGCCCGTCCGGTCGCGACCGCCATCGCAAACGGACCGGATGGCGCCTTAAGGCGCCAATCTCCGACATTTGATGGGATAACACGGGAAAGTCAGAAGCGTCAAACATCAATTGACGCCTTTCGCCGGAAATATCGCTGATAATTCCGGGTGCGAAACGGCGCTAGACCACGCCAGCGTTAATTATTTGAAAACAATCGTTATTTTGGAGTTAACGCGCTTCCGAGCGGAGAAAGCGAGAGAGCGCCGCCGCGTCGATGTCAGCGAGCTCTTTCTTTCGCCGCTGATCCTCCGCTCTTTCGCAAAGCCGGTCCGTCAGATGCTCGAAACGCTTCATCTCCGCATAGGCGGCGTTCAGGTCGCGCCCGGCGGTTTCGATTTCCGCCTGAAGGCGGGTTTTGGTCTCTTCCAGCGCCGCCCGCTTTCGATTAGCGCCTTCGAGGAATCCCGCCAGATGATTGAAGCCGACGACCGCCGCCGCTCTCGCCGCTGCTTCTTCGTCATGCACCGCATCCGCAAGGAGCCGAAGGGAGGCGTCGGTCTCCGCGAAGGAGGACTGAAGCGTTGCAACGCGAAGGCTTGCCTCTTCGGCGTTCCGCCGCGCCAGTTTCAGCAGCTTTGTGAGCGCATGGGCCTCGCGTTCGACCGCCTTCATGCGGCGCTCTCCACCGAATTCAGAATGTCCATGAGCATTTCTTCGGCGACGGCGGCGCCGACCGTTTCCTCGCGCGGCTGCGAAAGGAATTGTTCGAGCTTCGCCTGAAAATCGATCGCTCCATCGACTTCGGCGCTGGCTCCCGTGCGATAGGCGCCGATGCGGATCATGTCGCGCATATCCTCGTAGGTCGCGCCGAGGGACCGCGCGCGGCGCGCGGCTTCATGCAGCCTTGTGACGGAAACGCCCGTCGTGCTGCGCGATACGCTTTTCAGAATATCGACCGCAGGAAAGCGCCCCCGCTCGGCAATACGCCGATCGAGAACGATGTGGCCGTCGAGAATGGCGCGCGCGGCGTCGGCGATCGGCTCATCATGGTCGTCGCCCTCGACGAGCACGGTGAAGATTCCGGTGACGGCGCGCCGCCCCGGCGGTTCCAGGCCCGGCGCGTTCCAGAAGCTTCGGCAGAAGAGAAAAGACTGACGGCGTGTAGCCTTTCGCGGTCGGCGGCTCGCCCGCCGCAAGTCCGATCTCGCGTTGCGCGGCGGCGACGCGCGTCAGCGAGTCCATCAGGCAAAGCACATGCGCGCCCCGGTCACGGAAATGCTCGCTGAGAGTGAGCGCCAGAAACGCCGCCTCACGCCGCATCATCGCGGGCTCGTCCGAGGTCGCGACGACGACGATCGAGCGCGCAAGGCCTTCGGTCCCGAGATTGTCTTCGATGAATTCCCGCACCTCGCGCCCGCGCTCGCCGATGAGCGCGATGACCGCGACGTCGCAACGGGTGTTGCGGGCGATCATCGCGAGGAGCGCCGACTTGCCGACGCCCGATCCTGAAAACACGCCGAGGCGCTGGCCGATCCGCGCCGGCGCAGAAGACGTCGAGCGCCTTGACGCCGAAATCCACCGGCGCCCCGAGGCGATCGCGCAGCGCTGCGGAAGGCGGCGTCGCCTTCAGATCGCGTGCGACCGCGCCTTGCGGCATCGGGCCCTTGCCGTCGATCGGACGGCCAAAGCCGTCAACAACGCGGCCGAGCCAGGCGATCCGACGGAAAGACTGACGCCGACGCGGCCTTGTGAACTCGGCGCGCGCGCCGCGCCTGACGCCGCCGACTGGACCGAACGGAAGGCAGATCGCGAGCGCCCGCCGGCTGACCCCGACGACCTCGGCGGCGAGTCGGCCCGCTGCGGTTTCGACGTGACACGAGCGCCGACCTCGAGCGCGCCGAGCCGGTCTTCGATTCGGATCGCGATATCGGTCACGCTATCGACCGGCGCCCGCGCAAGAAACGGGATCGAAACATGGCTGACAGAGTCGCTGCGGACATGGTCGAGATCGAAGGCGGCGTTTGCAGTCAATTCCCATGCGAGGACCTTAACGCCGCGTCTTTAAGCTCGCGTAAACTCGTAAATCAACCTAGGCGACCCAAAAGTCGCTCGGCCGTTAACGAGGGAACGACGTTTCATCGGGTATCGGGCGGCCGGCGCGTAACGAACTTTAGTCCGCCGCTTAATGGAAGCTCAAAAGCAGGGTCATTGCGTCATACCGTTAACCTTTATGAAAGCAAATCAAGCTAAATCTGGTTAAGGCAAAACGAAAAAGCGCGGGCCAAGGGGACTTCGCGGCGAACAAGGAGAACGGCAATGCGGGTGTTTCTGATAGAGGACGATGGCGCGACGGCGCAGAGCATCGAACTGATGCTCAAGTCGGACGGTTTCAACGTCTACACGACGGACCTTGGTGAAGAGGGCGTCGACCTCGGCAAGGTGTACGACTACGACATCATCCTGCTCGACCTCAACCTGCCAGACATGACGGGCTTTGACGTCCTCGAATCCCTTCGCGTCGCAAAGGTGAACACGCCGATCCTGATTCTGACGGGTCAGGGCGACATCGAGACGAAAGTGCGCGGCCTCGGCTTCGGCGCCGACGACTATATGACGAAGCCGTTCCACAAGGACGAACTCGTCGCGCGCATCCACGCGATCGTCCGTCGGTCGAAGGGCCACTCGCAGTCGGTCATCACAACGGGCGGCCTCATCGTCAACCTCGACGCCAAGACGGTCGAAGTCGCCGGCCAGCGCGTCCACCTCACCGGAAAAGAATACCAGATGCTCGAGCTGCTTTCGCTCCGGAAAGGCACAACGCTGACCAAGGAGATGTTCCTCAACCATCTTTACGGCGGGATGGACGAGCCGGAACTGAAAATCATCGACGTTTTCATCTGCAAGCTCCGGAAAAAGCTCGCCACCGCCACAAGGGCGATCATTACATCGAGACGGTCTGGGGCCGAGGCTACGTGCTGCGCGATCCGGCGGAAGAAAAAGCGGCCTGAAAATTTCCCGAAACGGGAAACGATCGCTCTCCTTTGGGAGCGATCGGCAATTCAACTCTTGCGTCTCTTATCACTCAGATTAAGGTGACCGGGCTATTATTAGCGTCTGGCCGCATGGGTAATTTGAGCGGACGCGGGGCGAAGTCTCGCTTGGGAGAGAAAGCAGGATGTCTACGTTGGGCGCTCAATCAAGAAATTCCTCGACGGGGACATGCGGCGATGTCGCGATCCTCTTCGGGCTGATGATCTTCGTCATCTTCGGCGGCGCAGGCATCGCGATCGACATGCAGCGGTCGAACGCCATGCGCGCTGAAGTCATGGAAGCGACGGACACGGCGGTGTTGCGGCGGCGCGTTACATGAAGCTTGGACGTCCGATATGCGACCGATGAGGAACTTATCCGCAATCGCACCAAGGTCTTCGACAACGGCGTCACTAATCGGCATTCGCTCATCGCATCTCCGAGTTCGAAGTCACGTTCGACCACGTACGGACACATTCAACCGCCGATGTCGACGGCTGACTGCGCAAGGCGCTGATCTGGGCCTCGTCGGCCGCAAGAGTATCGACCTCGAAGCACCTTTCCAGAGGTGAAGCTCGGCAAAGCTCCTTGCTTGAAATGGTGCTCGCGCTCGACATCACCGGGTCGATGAACCAGAAGGGCAAGATCGGGACGCTGAAGACCGCCGCGACGGATCTGATCGAAACGATGTTCGAGGCCGAGGACGCGGACGTCAAAATCGGGATCGTCCCCTTTGCGCAGTATTCCAGCGTCGGCACGAGCTATAATGCGGCCGCGTGGCTGGATTATCCGGCGCCGCCTTCAAGGGATGCGTCGGCTCGCGGGACTATCCTTACAACACGACGGACGCGGATTATGCGTCGCAAAAAATTCCTGGCATCAACGGCGCCGCCTGCCCTGACGCCTTGACGCCGCTGTCGACCGATGAGGCGGCGCTGACCAACAAGATTGACGATCTCGACGCCAACGGCTGGACCTATATCCCCGCCGGACTTCATCCGGCCTGGCAGCTGCTGACGCCAACGGCGCCGTTCACTGAAGGCCTCAGCTTTGAAGATCTCGCCGAGTCGAAAGGAACAAAAGCGATCGTCCTGATGACCGACGGCGAAAACACGCGCGCGCCCGATTACCCAACGCACAACAGCATGAGCCAGGTCCTCGCCAACGAGATCACCGGAGAACTCTGCATTAACATCAAACAGCAGAACATCACGATCTACACCGTCGCCTTCGACGTCACCGACCCGGACATCAAAGATGTATTGAAGAAATGCGCGACGACGACCTCGCACTATTTCGACGCAGCGAATGCGGACGACCTGAAAGCCGCCTTCGCATCGATCGCGAACAGCCTGCGCAACATCAGCCTTTCGAAATAGCGCGCGCCACCTCTTCCGAAAAAATTTCGCGGGCGCGCGCCGGCGCCGGAAAATCCTCGGAAATCCAGCGCGCTTCAGCGGCCTTGATCGACGCCGCGACCGCTGGCCCTTCTGCAACGCCAAGCGCCATCGCCGTCTTTCCATCGAACGGGAGCCGCGGCGGCGGCCAGCGATCCGGCAACGCTCGCAGACGTTCAAGTGCAGCGTCGCGCAGCGTCGGCGCCTCGCTTTCAGCAAGACTTCTTGCTTCTGCAACGAGACAGGCGTCACGCCACGCATCAACGCCCATCCTGTAAAGCAGCGCGCGCGCATCCCGCTCTGCAAGATCCGCCGACACGAATTCCGCATTGGCGACGGCGAGGCGACGGCGCGTCGATTGCGCGTTCGATAATCGAAGCCGCGCATCGATCCCTTCTCCTTGCGCGCCATAGAGCGCCGCAAGCGTGAGCGGCGAAGCCGCCAAGGGTTCTATCGCCTTTAGCCGCGCGAGCGTTTCGATCGACGGGGCGGCGGGCCATACTTCGGCGAGGATACCCGACGCCGACATCGCCGAGACGGACGACTGCGGCGCCGGCAACGCCAACAGCTTTGTCATTTCGTCGCCGACGCGCTCCGCAGAAAGGCGCCGGATGCCATCCTTCAACGCCGCGCAAGCTTTGAGGCCCGTTTCATCGAACGTCGTCGCAAAGCGCGCGGAGAAGCGGAAAAAGCGGAGGATGCGAAGATAATCCTCGCGAATCCTGTCTTCAGCCGCGCCGATGAAGCGCACGCGCCGCGCCTGCAGATCTCCAAAACCGCCGACAGGATCGTAGATTTCGAGCGTCGGCGTCAGATAGATCGCATTGACGGTGAAATCGCGGCGATGCGCATCGACGGCCCAGTCGCGCGTGAACGCGACTGTCGCGCGTCGGCCGTCCGTCGATACGTCCGCGCGCAACGTCGTCACCTCGACGCCTTTATGATCGGCGATCGCGGTCACCGTGCCGTGCTCGATCCCTGTCGGGGCGACGCCAAGATGCGCGCGCTTTAGAGCCGCGATCACTTCCACAGGCTTCAACGTCGTCGCGACGTCGATGTCCTTTGGAACCTCACCGAGCAGGCTGTCGCGCACGCAGCCGCCGACAAAGCGGGCGGCGTCTGGTTCCGCGTCCGTCAGCGCGTGCATGACCTTTTGCACCGCCTCATCGCGCGTCCATGAGAAGTGACGTGCGCGATCTGGCGGCAAGGGGCGCAATTTTTCCGTCATCGCGTGTCGTCCGATTGGAGAACGTCCGCGAGTGAGCGCAAGATCGCCGCGGTGAGCCCCCAGATGTGAAATCGTCCATAGGGCGCCGCGTACATCCTGTATGAAACGCCTTCATGGTCACGCGCTTCGAGCTTATGATTGTCGAGGTCGGCGAGCCATTCGAGCGGCGTCTCGAACACTTCGGCGACTTCGCGCGGACAGGGTCTTATCGGCGCCGACGGATCGACGATCCCGATGACGGGCGTCACCGAAAATCCGAGGCCGCCTTCGTGTATGCCGAGCGCGCCGATGACTTCGACAGCGGAGGGCGGAATGTTCACTTCTTCACGCGCCTCCCGCAACGCCGTCGCTATTCGGTCGCGATCCTCCGGATGCGCCTTGCCGCCCGGAAAACTGATCTGTCCGGCGTGCGAAGGCATGTCCGCCGAACGCACGGTCAATAGCACCGTCGGTCCCGTCGGCCGATCGATGATCGGGACAAGCACGGCCGCTTCCTGACGCGCAGCCGACCAGCGCGACTCGAATCGCGTGTCGCCGACGAGATGCGGATTTATTTCAGCAAAGAGCGCGCGGACCCGTTGCGCGGAGGCGCGCGCGAGATTTTCTTCGATTTGTTTGCGCCACTCTCTCACAACACGTTCTGCTTAATCGATGAATATGTCGCCGGCGCGCCCGAAGGGAAAAAATTCGCCTGACGAGGCGACGCCGAACCAGTCTTCGCCGCCGATGTCGCGCGTTTCGCCGACAGCCACAAGATCATAGAAAACGGCGCGCGAAATCAAAGCCTCAAGGCCGGCCCGCACATGCACGTAAGGCGCCGGCCTCTCGCCGCTCGCGCGGTAGGAGATCGGGTGACCTGGTCCCGCGACGACGACGTCGCCGACATTGGTCGAAAAAATGATGCGCTGTTCTCCGGCGTCGCGCTCGACGCGCATCAAGACGGCGACGAACGGCGCGTCCTCGACCTTGATCCCGAGTTTTTCGACGGGCGTCACCAGGAAAAAACGCTCGCCCTCTTTCTTGATGACGGTCGAGAAAAGACGGACGAGCCGCGCACGGCCGATCGGCGTTCCTTGATGAACCCAGACGCCGTCGCGGCGGATCAGCAAGTCAAGTTCTCCGCAATAAGCCGGATTCCACTTTTCGACCGGCGGCAGCGCGCGCGCGGATATCCCTTCGAGCGCGGCGGCGTAACGCATGAGGTCGGTCATAAAATGCAAGGGCCGGCGCCCATGACGGCGCCGGCCCCCTCCGCTTTCAGGTGCGCGTTTCTAGTTCGCGCAGGTAAGGCAACGCGCGTAAAGGGCGTTCGGATCGTTGAACTCGCCGAAGAAAAACGCTTCCTTCTCGACCGCCTTGATCGCTTTCTGGATGATCGAGCGCGATGCTTCCGCTTGCTTGCGCTCGACGCCCGCTAGCTTCATCACCTTTGCTGTCGCTTCGCCGAAGAACATCGAGAACGGCGATATCTCGTCGCGCACGTTCACGCGGTCATAGTCCGTGAGGTTGGCGAGCTTGGCGGCAGCCGCGACGGCGTCGTCGATATCGCCAAGATTGTCGACGAGCTTGAGCTCCTTGGCCTGCTCGCCGATCCAGACGCGGCCCTGTCCGACCGTGTCGACATATTCCGGCGTCAGCTCGCGACCTTCCGCGACGACGTCGAGGAAGTCGCGATATCCGTCTTCAACGCTTTGCTGGAAAATGTCGGCGACATTGTCGTCGAGGGGGCCGACGCCGGTCGCATAGAGCGAGGAAAGCGCGGTCGTGCCGACGCCGTCGATCGTGACGCCCCAATGCGCCGCCGCCTTTTCGAAGGTCGGGAAGAAGGCGAAAATGCCGATCGATCCCGTCACCGTTGTCGGCGAGGCCCAGATTTCATCGCCTGGCGCCGAAATCCAGTAGCCGCCCGAAGCCGCAAGCGACCCCATCGAGACGACGACCGGCTTGCCGGCTTTCTTCAGCGCAAGAACGCCGTCGCGAATGATCTCCGACGCGAAAGCCGATCCGCCCGGGCTATCGACGCGCAAGACGACGGCTTTGACTTCTTCATCTTCGAGCGCCTGCTTCAGATAGCCGGCGATCGTGTCGCCGCCAGCAGCGACGCCGGCGTCAGCTTCGCCGTCGACGATCGTTCCCGCGGCGGTGACAATTGCGACGTCAGGATTGGAGCCATCTTTTTCCGGCCCAAGCGCGTGGAGATACGTCGCAAGCTCGACGCTCTTGAAGCTTTCGCCGGTGTGATCTTCGCCGAACGTCGCCTTCAGCGCTTCAAGCTGTTCCGGTCGCGAACTCAGATGATCGACAAGCTTGAACTTCAGCGCCGCCTTGGCGAAATCGCCGTTCGACTCGCGCAAGATCGTATTGAGCTCGTTGGCGAAGCGGTCGAGCGAGCCGGCCGGCAGATTGCGCGCCTTTTCAATGCTGGCCGCATAGCTCTTCCACATGCTGCCGAGGAAGGCGAGGTTCGCCGCCTTCGCCTCGGGCGACATGTCGTCCCGGAGGAAGGGCTCGACCGCCGACTTGAACGTGCCGACGCGGAATACGTGCGGCGTCACCAGCATCTTCTCAAGGAAGGATTTCATGTAGGCGTCATAGGCGCCGTATCCGAAGAGGACGAGCGATCCCTTGTCATGCATGTAGATTTCGTCGGCATGCGACGCGATGAGGTACTGCTCCTGTCCGTAATAGTCGCCGACGGCGTAGACTTTTTTGCCCGGCAGCTTTGAATTCGTCGATGACGCTCGCGATGTAGTGAGCCTTGGACGCGCTGATCGTCGGGATGTAAAGCTGCGACAGGTCGAGGACGATGCCCTTGATGCGTTCGTCTTTCGCCGCTTCGCGGATTGCGCGCGCCAGCTCGCCGACTTCGATCTGGCGGGGTTCGTCGACGCCGTAGGCGCTTTCAAGCGACATGCGTAAACGGATCTTCGACTTCCGCCTCTTCGACAAGGACGCCGTTCGGATTGATGAAGAGCGCCGCGTCCTTCGGCACGTCGGCGCCGACCGACTTCTTGCCGCCGACGCCGTCGCTGACCGCGACAAAGAAGCCGACGAATAGAAGCAGCATCGCAAGGCCGACGATCCCCTGCAGGATGAGCAGGATGCCGATCAGGAGCTTTCCGAACCCCTTGATGAAGCCCCAAACGCCGAACTTGTTATCTTCCTCAGACACTGGGCACACCCCTGGTTACGGCGACGCATGCCGCCACATTTGGGCCGGCGAACCGGTATTTTTTATTCCACGCCCCGCTTAACGCCGCGATAACCACGATGATAGACGGCTTTGCAGCTTATTTTTGGCGTCATGCTAGTGAAGTTGTCATTTGTCGCGCAAGGGGCAAGAGCGCTGCGATGAAGAGAGCCCGGGACCGCCCAACCGCTTGCCGTCGCCGGTCAAAAGCGTGTTATCAGAAAGGGTTAGCCCCATTTCGCCGAATCCGCCGGGGTTTGGCTGCGAGCGATGGAATCAGCATGACCGATCAAGACATTCTTAGGGAATTCGACGAGCTCGCTGCAGGGTTTCGAAACGCCAAGGCCGGTCTTGAGCGGATTGTCTTTCGGCCAGTCCGAGGTGGTTGAACTGACCCTGGCGACGCTCGCCGCCGGCGGGCACGGTCTGCTGGTCGGCGCGCCCGGCCTTGCAAAGACCCTTCTCGTGACATCGATCCGCGACCCTTATGGGCCTTTCCGCAAAGCGGGTTCAGTTCACGCCCGACCTCATGCCAGGCGACGTGCTCGGTTCGGAAGTCCTCGAAGAAACTGCTTCCGGGCGGCGTGAGTTCCGCTTCATCCCGGGTCCGATTTTCTGCCAGCTCCTGATGGCGGACGAAATCAATCGCGCGAGTCCCAGAACGCAGTCGGCTCTGCTGCAGGCGATGCAGGAACTTCACGTCACCGTCGCCGGCGAGCGCCATGATCTGCCAGCCCCGTTCCACGTTCTCGCCACGCAAAACCCGATCGAGCAGGAGGGCACATATCCGCTGCCTGAAGCGCAGCTCGACCGTTTCCTCATGCAGATCAATGTCGGCTATCCGGACGCCGCATCGGAAAAGAAAATGCTTGCCGCAACGACCGGCCCTGACGTCGCGGCGGTCGCGGAAGCGATGACCGCTGACGGCCTGTTGCGCGCGCAGCGCCTCGTCCGGCAGATGCCGATCGCCGAGCGCATCGTCGATTCCATCCTCGTGCTCGTGCGCAGCGCGCGTCCCCTTGAGGGCGCTTCGGACCGCGTGCGCGAATTTGTCGGCTGGGGACCGGGACCGCGCGCAAGCCAGGCTCTGTCGCTCGCCGCGCGCGCGCTCGCCTTTATTGACGGACGGCGCGCGCCGTCGCTCGAAGACATCAAGCGTCTCGCCAAGCCGGTGCTCCGCCACCGCATGGCTCTCAATTTCACGGCGCGCGCGCAAGGCGTCGCCATCGACGATTTCATCGACGATCTCGTCGCCAAGGCGCTCTAACGATGGCGCTACGCCCGTCCAGGACCGGCGCGCAATCGATCCGTCAGGAAGCGGAGGCAATCGCGTCGGCGCTTCCGCCGCTCCTGATCGAAGCCGAGCGCATCGCCCACACGGTTGCGGCCGGACTCCATGGGCGACGGCGCGCCGGGCCTGGCGAAAGTTTCTGGCAGCATCGCGACTACGCCTTCGGCGATCCGGTGTCGGCAATCGACTGGCGTCAGTCGGCGCGAGCCGCGAACCGGCTTTATATCCGCCAGAACGAATGGGAAGCTGCGTCCGTGGTCTGGATTTGGCGCGACGCCTCGCGCTCCCTTGATTATTCGTCAATGCGCGGAATGCCGACCAAACGGCGGCGCGCTGACGTTCTCGCAACCGCCCTCGCCTCGTTGCTGGCGCAGGCCGGCGAGCGCATCGGCATCGTCGGCGATAAGGCGCGTCTGTTTCATGGTCGAAACGCAGCAGAGCGTTTTCTTGAGGCGCTCGACATCCACTCGTTCGACGATCGCGCTTCCTCGCCGCCTCCAATCCCCGTGAGCGCGCACGCGCGCGTGATCTACATCAGCGACTTCTTCACCGACTTGGATTCTATCGCGGCGGCGGCGGCGCGCGCCGCCGCGCTCGGCGCACACGGCGTCATGCTGCAGATCGTCGATCCTGCCGAAGAGACTTTCCCGTTTGCGGGCCGCACAAGGTTCGAAGATGTCGAAAGCAAGGACCGAATCGTATTCGGCGACGCCTCAGCGCTCCGCGACTCCTATCGGCGAGAGTTTGCCGCCCATCGCGCGGACCTGATTGCGCTCGCCAGCCGCTTCAAGTGGACGTTCGTGGCGCATCGCACCGATACGCCGGCGAATATCGCTCTCTTGTCGACCTATATGGCGCTCGCCAACCAGCGAGGTCGATCCTGGTGAGATCCAAGGCTTGCATCCTGAAGCGCTCCGACTCGGTTGAACGCTCGTCAATACGGCGCAAAGGCTTAGGCGCGTATGAGCGCTTTGTCGTTTTCATCTCCATTCCTCCTGCTGGCGCTGGCCGCGTTGCCGGCGATCTGGTTTTTGCTGCGCGCAACGCCGCCGGCGCCAAGAGAAGTGCGATTCCCGGCATTCGATCTCCTGCGTCGGCTCGCAAAGACGACCGAGACGCCGGACAAGACGCCCTGGTGGATCTTGTTGTTGCGCCTTGCGATCGCCGCACTGGCGATCATCGCCCTCGCAGGGCCGATGCTGAATTCGCCGCCGCCGCCGACGAACACCGGGCCGCTGGTCGTCGTCGTCGACGACAGTTGGATCGCGGCTCCCGGGTGGCGCTTGCGTCGCGATGCGATCGTTGTCGCCGCCGAACAAGCGGTCGGCGCCGGGCGCGAAGCCTATCTTCTGGCGACCGCATCTGACGAGGACGCGCCGCTGCAACCGATGACGGGCGCGGAACTCCTCGATGCGGCGAAGGCGCTCGCGCCCGCACCTTTCCTGCCGGATTATGAGAAAGCGCGGCTTCGAGCGGCGGACATTTCGACAATCCGCGACGCCGACGTGCTCTGGCTCGCCGATGGCGTTGATCATGCCGGCGCGCGCGAGCTGTTCGCCGATCTCGGCAGAATCGGCGACGTTTCCGTTCAGATCGACAGCACGCGGCCGGCGCTCGCGTTGCGCCCGCCTGTCCGATCGCAAGACGGCCTCGCCTATCGAGTGAGCCGCACGGGCTCGGCGCCATTCAGCGGCGTCCTTGTCGCGCTCGCACGCGATGGTCGCGAGTTGGCGCGAGCGACGATCGAGATCGCCGCGAACGAGCCTGACGGTCAAGCGGAGCTCGATCTCCCGCTCGCGCTCCAGAACGAACTCGCGCAGGCGCGGCTCGACGGAGTGCCATCGACCGGCGCCGTTCAATTGGTCGACGCGAGAGAGCGACGCGCTCTTATCGGGTTCGCCGCCGGCGGCGAGGCGGGCGCAGACCCGCTTTTATCGGGGGAGCACTACATCCGCAAAGCGCTCGATCCTTACGCGATTTTTCTGAACGACGGGATCGAGGGACTGACTGCATCAGACGCGTCCGTTATCGTGCTGGACGACATCGGCGTCCTGCGGCCCACCGACGTCGAGACGCTGACAACGTGGATTGAAAAGGGCGGCGTCGTCATTCGTTTTGCCGGGCCGACGCTCGCTGAGACCGCATCAGATCGCGTGCCGCCCCTGTTGCCGGTCGCGCTCCGTGGCGGCGGCCGGGCGTTTGGCGGTGCGCTTACATGGGAGACGCCGCAGCAGCTTGCCGGTTTTGCGAGCGACGGCCCCTTTTCCGATATTGCTCTGCCGCCTGATGTGTACATCCGAAGACAGGTGCTTGCGGAACCGGGCGGCGAAACGAGCCTTAGAACGTGGGCCAGTCTCAAAGACGGAACGCCGCTCGTGACTGGAATGGCCATGGGCGCCGGCGCTATCGCGCTCTTTCACGTCACCGCGACGCCCGAGTGGTCGGACTTGCCCTTATCGACGGCCTTCATCGACATGCTGAGAAAGATCGTGTTCATGTCGACCCTCGGTCCAAAGAGCCTCAACCAGCAGGAAACGACGAAAGCTGGCCCCTATCGCGTGCTCGACGGCTTTGGCGCGCTGCGTCAGCCGCGGGCGCAATGTCGCCTCGTCGACCATCGCTGACCTCGCGAAAGGCGCAGGACCGGGCCGCCCGCCCGGTCTTTACGGAGCGCCCGAAGCGCCGATCGCCGTCAACGCTGTCGGCGATGCTGACATATTTAAGGCTCTTTCGCTCGAAGGGGCCGACATTCGCCCCTATGCGTCGGAAGCGCCGGTCAAGTTCGCGCCGCCGCTTTTCCTCATCGCCCTCATCTTGCTGTTGATAGATGCACTTGTCGCTTTGCGCCTCGCGGGCCGGCTGTCATTTGCCGTGATCGTTCTTACCGCCAGCGCTTACTTCACGGATAACGCCCGCGCCCAGCCGCTCGACCGCGCGATCGACCCGCAAGCGGTCGAAGCGACGCTGGCAATGCGCCTCGCCTATGTGCGCACCGGCGATCCCTCGACCGATCGCGTGTCCGCCGCCGGTCTCACGGGGCTCAGCCGCGAACTGACACGCCGGACTTCCGCGGAGCCAGCCGAACCCGTCGGCGTCGATCCGGAGACGGACGATCTTTCAGTCTACCCCTTCCTTTACTGGCCGATAACAGCCGGCGCGAGCGCGCCGTCGGACGCCGCCCTCGCCAATGTCGAAAACTTCATGCGATTCGGCGGCCTCGTCGTCTTCGACACGCGCGACGACGAACGCGCCGTCGGCGACATCGAGACGCCGGAAGCGGCGGCGCTGAAAACGATCCTTGGCAACCTCGATCTGCCGCCGCTGACCGTGCCGGCGGAGGAACACGTCTTGAAGCGCTCGTTTTATCTGCTGCCCGATCTTCCGGGGCGGATGTCGGTCAAACCGATTTGGGTGCAGGCGGGCGCCGGCCCGAACGACTCCGTGACGCCCATCATCATCGGCGGGCGCGACTGGGCGGGCGCTTGGGCGAGCGACGAGCTCGGACGCCCGATCTTTCCGATGGCGACCGGCGGAGAGCGCGCGCGTGAGATGGCCTATCGCGCCGGCATCAACATGGTGATGGTGGCCCTTACGGGCAATTACAAATCAGACCAGGTGCACACGCCGGTGCTGCTTGAAAGGCTTGGCCGGCAATGACCGCTCTCGCCTTCGAGCCATATTTTCCCATCTTCGCCATCGGCGCGATCGGGGCAATTGCGGTGCTGATTGCGATCTTTTCGATTTACCGCTCCCCGAAAAGCGGTCCGTTCAGGCTCCTCGCTCTCGCCGCCTTATTCGGCCTCCTGCTCAACCCGCAGATCCGCGTCGCCGAACGCACCAAGCTCGACGAGGTCGTCGTCATTCTCGTCGATGAAAGCGCGAGCAACCGCATCGATCAGCGCGATGGCGTCGCACAAGCCGCGGCGACCGCGCTCGAAGCGAAACTGAACGCGCTTGGCGGCGTAGAAATCGTCCGGACGAGTATCGGCGGCGCAGATGAAACGCGGATCGGCGAGGCGATCGCCGTCGCATATGCCGACACCCCGCGCGCCCGGCTCGCCGGATTCTTTCTCATAACGGACGGCCAGGCGACTGACCGGGTCGCGCTCGACAGCATCAATGTCGGCGTTCCGGTCCACCTCCTCCTGACGGGCCGCAAGGATGAATTCGACCGCAAGGTCACCCTCGTGAAATCGCCGCGCTACGGCGTCGTCAATGAAGGCGCCGAGATCGGGTTCAGAATTGACGATCTGACGCGCGATGAAAAGGCGCTTGAGGGCCGCCAGCCGGCGGTCGTGACATTGCGCGTCGACGGTGAAGAAGTGCTGAAGCAGCCGGTGCCGATCGGCGCCGAAGTCAGCTTCATCGCACCCATGCCGCATCCCGGCAAAACCGTCATCGAACTCGAAGCGGCCTCCGTCGACGGCGAACTCACGACGAAGAACAATGTCGCCGTGCTCCCGATCGCGGCGATCCGCGACCGCCTGCGGGTTCTCCTCATCTCAGGGGAGCCGCATGCGGGAGAACGCGTCTGGCGAAATCTTCTCAAATCCGATCCGGCGATCGACCTTGTCCACTTCACGATCCTTCGCCCGCTCGAAAAGGCGCAAAGCGATAACGCGCTCGAGCGCGAACTCGCGCTCATCGAGTTTCCGCAGGACGAACTTTTCATCGAAAAGCTCAACGAGTTCGATCTCGTCATTTTCGACCGTTACACCTACCGCGGCGTGCTTAACGCTTATCACTTCGATAACCTCGCGCGTTACGTAGAAGGCGGCGGCGCAGTGTTGGTCTCGTCTGGTCCGGAATTCGCGACCTTTCTCGGGCTTCCCGCCCAGAGAAATTTCTCGTTCATTTTGCCCGCCGTACCCGCCGGCGACGAGATTGCGGCGCCGTTCCGACCGGAAATCACTGACGCCGGCAAACGTCACCCGGTGACGGCGGGGCTCCCCGAAACGGAGTTCTGGGGGCGCTGGTTGCGCATCATGCCGGCGACGGCGCGCTCGGGCGAAACGCTCATGACAGGGAGCGGCGGCAATCCGCTCCTCATCCTCGACCGTGTCGGCGAAGGCCGCGTCGCGCTCATTCAATCCGACCATGTCTGGCTTTGGGCGCGCGGCTTCGACGGCGGCGGTCCGCATGCGGAACTTTTGCGACGGGTATCCCACTGGCTGATGAAGGAGCCGGACCTCGAAGAGGAGCAACTCCTTCTCTCCGAGCGGAGCGGCGATCTCATCGTCGAACGCCGGACCATCAGGGCGGAGGCGCCAGCGGCGGCGGTGACGAAGCCGGACGGTTCAACGGTCGTTGTGACCCTCACGGAGGAATCGCCAGGCGTGTTCAGAGGCTCCC
The DNA here is from genome assembly GCA_963765165.1 of uncultured Alphaproteobacteria bacterium. Classification (GTDB taxonomy): domain Bacteria; phylum Pseudomonadota; class Alphaproteobacteria; order Caulobacterales; family Parvularculaceae; genus Amphiplicatus. The sequence goes on from CAVXVQ010000002.1 coordinate 436,118, forward strand.
TGCCGTCGGCGGAGCGAGGTCTTTACCGCGCGCGGTCGGCGGAATTGTTCGCTATCGCCGCGATCGGCCTTGAGGCGCCGCCGGAATTTCAGAACGTCGTTGCGACTTCGTTGAAACTCCAGCCCATCGCCGAAGCAACCGGTGGGGGCGTCTTCAGGGTTGGCTCGGGGGCGGCGGGCGTCCCCGACATTCGCCGGGTCAGCGCCAAGGGCGCCAAGGCCGGTTCAGGCTGGGCTGGGATCGCCGAGCGTAACGCGCATCGAACTGACTCGGTCAGCGACCGGCCCGCCGCCTCGCCTTGGATATGGCTTTTGGCGCTGGCTCTATCTCTCGCCGCCGCCTGGCTCGTCGAGGGACGCGGGGGGCGTATTCGCCTGAAGCCCTAACCATTCTTCGGCAAATTTTCCGAAGGACTTAACCGCCCCTCAATTAACGGGTCTTAACCTCAGCCTGTCGACCCCTGTCGCGGGCGATGGTGAGGAGCGTTTTGTGGCGTACGCGTCGAATAAGGGCGCGCCTGAAGAGGCGCAGAAGAAGCCGAAGCGCAGTCCGCTTGCCGGACTTTTCGGAATCGCCAATCCGCAAGCGGATGAACCTGACCTCCCGGCCATGGATGTCGCCGGCGGCCTCGACCGCGCGCTGCGCCGGACAGCGGGCGCGCAGCCGCAAGCCAGACCGGCGGCGGACCCCAACTCCGCGGCGGCGAGCAACATTCGCCAAGCGTTGAGCGCCATTAAATCGGCGCTTTATACGATCGATCATATCCGAGACATCATCGAGCAGGCCTACGAGGTCGCTCTCTCCGCTCACGAAGTTGAAGAAGAAGGCGCGCGTTCACTGCTCGCCGAGAGCTTCGACGAGCTGCGCTTGTCCATCAACGCCGCGGTCGAAGCGGTCGAGGACAAGGCGGCGACCTTGATCGGCAAATCGCCGCGTCAGATCGACGTCAAGCTCGGCGGCAAGGCGCATTACTCGGTCTCGCCGTGCCGAACTCGACGCATCGCAAAAAGGCCTCAACATCAATCCGCCGCGCGACGCTTTCGCGACGTTTGAAGAAATCAGCGGCGCGCTCGACGAACTCGACGCAGCGCTGAAGAAAGCGGATCGAGCGGCGGCCGCGTATTGCCGCGACGCGCAGTTCCTGATCGGCAAGCTTCAGGAAAAGGCTGAAGCCGCCTAGCGAATTCCGATGAGCTTGTGGGTCTGCAAGCTCAGCCGCCATTGCGGGTGCGTTAGGCAATAATCGCACGCCGCGCGCGTATGCGCCTCGCGATCAGGGCTATCCATCGGCTGCAGAAAGAAATGCCGAAAGTCGAGCGCGGCGAAACGCTCGGGCTCGGCGCCGACCTGCGGGTAAACGAATTTCAATTCATCGCCCGCGGTCTGGACGAGCGGCGCACCGGCCTTCGGGCTGACGCAGATCCAGTCAACGCCAGCGGGGGCGGCGATCGTTCCATTGGTTTCAATGGCGATTTCGAACGCTGCCGCGTGAAGGGCCTCTATGAGCGGCGCATCAAGCTGCAACAGCGGCTCGCCGCCGGTGCAGACGACGAGCGGTATGCCGCCGCCCGGCCAGAACGCCGCGACATGCGACGCGAGCGCCGCAGCGTCCTTGAACTTGCCGCCGCCTTCGCCGTCGACGCCGACAAAATCCGTATCGCAGAACCGGCACACGGCGCTTGCTCTGTCCCGCTCGAGCCCGCTCCACAAATTGCAGCCGGCGAAGCGGAGGAAGACCGCCGCGCGACCGGTCTGCGCGCCCTCCCCCTGCAATGTGAAATAGCATTCCTTGACGGCGTACACGGCTAATCGATTTTCCGGCAGGATTTCGCCGCGATGTAGGAGGACCATCCTTTCGCGCGCAACACGCAGGCCGGGCAATCGCCGCAGCCATAGCCCCAGTCATAACGCTTGCTGCGATCGCCCAGATAGCAGGAGTGCGTCTGCTCGACGAGAATTTCGATCAGGTTTCCGCCGCCCAATTCCTCGGCGAGGAACCAGCTCTGCGCTTTCGACAGGTGCATCAGTGGAACGTCGAGATCGAAATGGGCGTCCATGCCGAGTTCGATCGCCTTCATCTGAGCGTCGAGCGCGGACTTGCGGCAATCCGGGTAGCCGGAAAAATCCGCTTCGCACATGCCCGCGACCAGCACGCCGATATCTCGGCGATAAGCGTAAGCGGCGGCCATCGTCAGAAATACGAGATTGCGGCCCGGAACAAACGTCGTCGGCAAGCCATGCTCGCCGACGAATATCTCGCTCTCTCGCGTCAGCGCGGTGTCGCTGAGCGCGCCGAGCCCCGGAATTTCCGAAAGCGCGTCTTCGCCGAGTCTTGACGCCCATAGCGGGAAATTCGCTTCGATCTCGCGGCGCACCGCTGCGCGCGCGTCAAGCTCGACGGCGTGGCGCTGTTCATAGTTGAAGCCGATCGTCTCCACGCGTTCGAACCGCGCAAGCGCCGACACGAGCGCGATTGACGAATCCTGCCCCCCGGAAAAGAGAACCAGCGCCGCTTTTGAATCGAACTGCCGCATGATCTGTTCTATTGAACGGAAGCCGCGATAGCGCGCAAGTCAGAGAGCGCCAAGATGACAGCGATCACGTTCCTTTACGCGACGGCGCCGGGCCATGACCTCGCCGAAGGAATTGCGCTCGCCCTTCTCGAACAGGGTCGCGCCGCTTGCGTCAGCATCATTCCCGGCATTCGGTCGATTTATCTCTGAAATGGCGCGGTCGAGCGTTCCGACGAGGTCGCGATGATCGTGAAGACGACTGCTTCACAAGCCGGACGCCGCCCGCGATCTCATTCTGGCGATGCATCCATACGGAACGCCGGCGATCGCCGCTTTACTGGTCGATGAAAGCATGTCGTCCGCGCTCTTTTGCGACTGGATTCGGAACGCCGCTTCCGGTCCGACCTGACGGCAATGCTTTATTAACGATCCACTCGTATAGGTTGTGTCGTTGCAGCGTTGCAATTGCCCTCCAGCCGACCCGGGTCCTGCTTCCCCCTCACTGGCCAGCGCCGGGACGCTTCGCTGCAATACGAGCCGGCTTAATCGGCGGATCCCCCATGTCCGCCAGCGCCAGCGCAGTTGGCGACCGCGCCCTTCGGATCCCCCGTCTGGGGGCGCGGTCTCCAGCCTTTTTCCTTGCGGATCCAGTTAAGGACGTCCCCCAGCACTTGCTCACGGGCAAGGTCGGCGAAAACGAGGTGCCAGCCTTCGGGATAGGATCTGATCGTCACATCGCCGCAAAGCCGCAACGCAGCCTTGCGCATCTTTTTCACCGGGATGATCTCATCCTTTTCTCCGTACACGAACAGGATATTTCCGCTGATTTCATCGGACGCGTCCCAGGCGTCGCCCATCGTCCGGACGGCGCCGAGAATAGCGTCGATACGCGTGCCCTTGATGATGTGCGGGTCATTATACATCTGACGCAGGAAGTCGATGTTATCCGACGACTGCCGCCCAGCGCTTTCGCCCGTCAGCATTCTTCCGGGCGCGACCGTCGAGGCCAGCGAAAGCGTCGCGCGATAATAGATCGGCATGCTGGCGCCGCCCCAGATGCCGGGCGCCGCCAATATTATTCCGTCAACATCGAGCGGCGCATCTCTCATCGCCGCCATGATGACGCCGGCGCCCATCGAGTGGCCGACAACAAAGACCGGAAGCATCGGATTTTCGGCGCGCACGGCGGCGATGACGGCGCGCAGGTCCTGCTTCAGCGCATCGCCGCCTGGCCAACGTCCCAAATCCGGCGACCGGCCGAAACCTCGTTGGTCATAGGCGTAGACGGAGACGTCCCGCTCCGCCCAATACGGCCCGGCGTAGAAAAAGGCGGCGGCGTAATCGTTCATGCCGTGGACGGCGACCAAAGCGGCGACCGGTTCGGTCGCCTGCCAGACGGTGAGGCCGAGCCGCGCCCCGTCGACGCTCAACGCGGCGCCGTCGACAATCGCCGGGGTCTCAGTCGGCGGCGGCGCGTCCGGAAACGACACACACCCCGAAAGCAGCGCGATGAACGCCAGCAATCCGGCAAGTCGACTTGTCATTCCGCCGCCCGCGCCGCTTCCCCTGTCGACCGGGATCTTACAGCAGCTTCGAGCCGATGCAGCCCCTCGAAGAAGGCTGTCCGCTCTTCTTCTGTAAGTCGGGAGAGCAGAGCAGCCTCGTAAGCGAGCGCAATGTCGGCGACCCGGTCGAACACGGCGCGGCCCTTGCGCGTCAAACTCAAGGACGACACTCTGCGATCCGTCGTCGGCGCGCGCGCGATCAACCCCTTGCTCTCCAGCGAGGCGACGGAGCGGCTGACGGCCATCTTGTCCATTGGCGTATTGGCGACGACGTCACGCGCGGCGACGCTTGGCGCTTGGGCGACAACCGCGAGAACGCGCCATTCGGGGATTGTGACGCCCTCGTTCGCATAGGCGGCGCCGAGCCGTTCGCTAATTTCGCGACCAAGCACGGCGATGCGATAAGGCGCGAAGACCGCAAGATCGAAACGGACGGACTCGCACCCCTTTTCGCTCATGCGGATTCCTTCAGGACCCCGCGGCGAATCTGATCGAGTTCGATCAATTCAAAGAGCGCGCGGAAATTGCCTTCGCCGAATCCTTCATTGCCCTTGCGCTGGATGATTTCGAAAAAGATCGGACCAATCGCTTCCTGCGTGAAGATTTGCAGCAACAATCCCTGGCCGTGAGTCGGCGCGCCATCGATCAGAATATGGTTCCTGCGCAGGCGCTCCATGTCTTCGCCATGCTCGCCGACGCGCTCGTCAACCTTGCCGTAATAGGTGTCGAGCGTCGACTGAAACGGAACCTTGCGGCGTCTCAATTCCTCGACCGTCGCGTAGATGTCGTTCGTTCCCAGTGCAATGTGCTGAATGCCTTCGCCATTATAGCGCGCAATGAACTCTTCGATTTGCGACTTGTCGTCCTGGCTTTCATTCAGCGGAATGCAAATCTTGCCGCAAGGGCTTGTCATCGCCTTCGAGACGAGGCCGGTCAATTTGCCTTCAATGTCGAAATACCGAACTTCCCGGAAATTGAAGATCTTCTCATAATAGTCCGCCCAGACCTTCATGTTGCCGCGGCGAAGATTGTGAGTGAGATGGTCGATATAGGTGAGGCCCGCGGCATTCTTCGGGGCACCGCCCTTGATCGGTTCAAAGTCGACGTCGTAGATCGTTCGCGCGCCGTAGCGATCGACAAGATAGACGTTGAGGCCGCCGATCCCTTCAATGCCCGGGATGTTGAGCTCCATCGGGCCGGTCTTTGCTTCGATCGGCTTTGCGCCGCGACGGATCGCTTCGCGATAGGCGAGCGCGGCGTCCTTCACTCGAAACGCCATCGCATTGGCGCCGGCTCCATGCTGATTGCGAAACGCTTGCGGCTGGCCGGCAGGTTCACGGTTCAGGAGGAAATTGATTTCGCCTTGCGCGTAATGAATGACGTCCTTCGACCGATGGCGGCCGACGGCGGCAAAGCCCATTTGTTCGAATAAGGCGCCGAGTTTGTCCGGCTCCGGTCCGGTATATTCAACGAACTCAAATCCGTCGGTTCCAAGCGGGTTCTCGAAAAGGTCAGCCATGGGCGCTCCGGGGTTGGTCGCGAATTAGTAACACATGTTACTAATTCTGTCCAAGCCCCTATTTGACGCCGGCCCTGTTGGCCGCAAGGACAAGCGCGCGCGAGGCTGTTTCAAACGGCAATTCCGGCAGGAATCGCTCCTGGAGCGTCGCAGTGAATTCGAACATCCGCCATTCGATCATGACCGTTCCCTTGTCGAGAACCTTGCACAAGATCTCGTTATATCGGTAGCGGCCCCTGAAGTCTGGATGGCGCTCGATGATCCGCAGGCAATTGGCGATGTCGAGCAAAGGGTGCCCGTCCCGGAAGCGCAGATTGTCCCGCGCCCAATCCATATCGTCTGCTACCGATTTTTCTGGCACGACGTCGATAACTGCTGCTTTTGTCGACTGCATCGCTCTTCCCGTGTAAGCGAAGCAAGCTTTGCTCGCTGTGATTTGGCTTTCCGCCAAGAATACGCGATAAATTTTCTTCAAATTGGATCGAAAGCGGGTTGCATGAAACTCTTCGGTTACTGGCGCTCCAGCGCGACCTATCGCGTTCGTGTCGCGCTCGAACTCAAAGGCGTCGAATTCGACTATGAGCCGATCAATCTCCTGAAAGGCGAGCAGCGGTCGCCAGCGTTTCTGAAGCGCAATCCTCAGGGCCTCGTCCCGGCTTTTCAAACCGAGGAAGGCCACATCCTCACGCAATCGATGGCGATCATCGAATATCTTGAGGAACGCTACCCCGAAGTCCCGCTGCTGCCCGAAGACGCGGCGGGCCGGGCGAAGGCGCGCGCGATCGCCGCGATCGTCGCCTGCGAGGCCCAGCCCTTCATGAACCTCCGTATCCAGACATATCTGAAGGAGGAGCGCGATTTCGACGCGGACGCGATCAAGGATTGGCTCGAGCGCTGGTCGGGCGGCGCGCTCGCCTCCGTCGAATCGTTGATCAAGAATGAGAAAGGCCCGTTCTGCCTCGGCGAAAGGCCGACGATCGCCGACGCTTTCCTGGTTCCGCAGGTGTTTGGCGCGCTGCGCTTCGGCATTGACCTTTCAAAGCGCCCGCGTCTCATTGCGGTCCACGACCATTGCAACACGCTCGCGCCGTTCAAACGGGCGCATCCTCAAAATCAGCCGGACGCCGTCGCCGCCTGAAGAGAAACGACATGAAGCCGCTCATCTTCGCCATCGGCGACAAGAAGCCAAAAATCCACGCCACGGCCTTTATCGCACCTGGCGCCGTCGTCTGCGGAGACGTCGAAATCGGGGAGAACGCATCGATCTGGTATGGCTGCGTCCTTCGCGGCAATTCAAACAAGATCGTCGTCGGCGCAGGGGCGAATGTGCAGGATGGAACGGTCATTCATGCAGATGAGCCCTCGCTCGGCGGCGTGCCGACGGTCATCGGGGCGCATGCGCTGATCGGGCACAAATGCATGCTTCACGGCGCCACGGTCGAAGAAGAAGGCTTCGTCGGCATGGGCGCGACCATGCTGGACGGCTCCGTCGTCAAGACAGGCGGCATGCTGGCGGCCGGCGCGTTTCTCTCTTCTCGCAAGATCGTTCCTGCGGGCGAAATGTGGGCGGGAACGCCGGCGAAAAAGTTCCGGGACCTGCGGCCAGGCGAGGACAAATGGGCGCTCGGCGGCGCGCACCATTACATCGAAGAAGCGCGCGTTCACGGCGCCGCGCTCTTGAAGCTGTAGCGTCGCCGCGCTTTTTGCTCCCAGCCTCATCAAGGACATCGCATGACCGAAGCAGCCCTGCCGTCGACTGCGGAAAGCCGCGCACAAGTGCGCCTCGTTATCGGCGCCTCCTCGCTCGGCACGATGTTCGAGTGGTACGATTTCTTCCTTTACGGCGCGCTGGCGACTTACATCGCCAGACATTTTTTTTCAGGCGTCAGCGAAACAACGGGGTTCATCTTCGCGCTCGCCGCATTCGCCGCCGGCTTCATCGTGCGTCCGCTTGGCGCGCTCGTTTTCGGTCGCATCGGCGACGTCGTCGGGCGCAAGAACACGTTTCTCGTCACTATGGGCGTCATGGGCCTTTCGACCTTCGTCGTCGGCCTCCTGCCCGGCTACGACACGATCGGAATGGCGGCGCCGATCATCCTTGTATTGTTGCGCCTGTTGCAGGGCCTCGCTATCGGCGGCGAGTATGGCGGGGCGGCGATTTACGTCGCCGAACACGCGCCCGACCGAAAGCGGGGCCTCCACACAAGCTGGATTCAAACAACCGCCGCATTCGGACTTTTGATGTCGTTGTTCGTCATCATGGCGTCTCGTGCTTCGATGCCGATCAGCGCGTTTGAATCATGGGGATGGCGGATCCCGTTTTTGATTTCGATATTCCTGCTCGGCATTTCGATTTGGATCCGGCTGCGTCTCAACGAAAGTCCGGTTTTCCAAAAGATGAAGGAAGAAGGCGAAACATCGACGGCGCCGTTCAGGGAATCATTCGGCAAGTGGCCCAACCTGAAGATCGTTCTGATTGCGCTGTTCGGATGCGTCGCCGGCCAAGCGGTGACGTTTTACACAGGCACTTTTTATGCGCTCTACTACCTTGAACGGATCTTGAAGGTCGACGGCCTCACGACCAATGTCTTGATGGCATGGGCGCTTGTTCTCGGCGCGCCGCTCTACGTTCTATTCGGCTGGCTGTCGGATCACATCGGACGCAAGCGCATCATCATGGCGGGCCTTGCACTGGCGGCGCTTTTCTATTTTCCGCTGTTCAAGGCGCTGACGGCGGCGGCCAATCCCGCCCTTGCTGCGGCGCAGGCGTCGGCGCCTGTCACCGTCTATTCCGACTCCGGCGACTGCTCCTTTCAGTTCGACCCGGTCGGTAGGACAAAATTCGACCGTCGCCCTTGCGACGTCGCAAAATCGACGCTCGCACGCGCGTCCGTCACCTACTCGAACAAGGCCCTTGAGGTAGGCGGCGCGACGCGGATCGAGATCGGCGATCAGATCATCGTCGCGCCGGAAGTCGCGTTCATGGATGCCGAATCACGCGCCGGCGCGATCGCAAAGTTTCAGCACGACGCGGCTGCGGCGCTCGCGGCGGTTGGCTACCCGGCGTCGGCCGACCCCGAGCGCATCAATCGCCCCCTGGTCGTTTTGTTGATCTTGATGCTGCTCATCATCACCACGATGTGTTATGGTCCGATGGCGGCGCTGCTGGTCGAGCTTTTCCCTGCGCGCATCCGCTATACGTCGATGTCATTGCCCTATCATATCGGCAATGGATGGTTCGGCGGCCTCATGCCGACGACCGCTTTCGCGATTATCGCCGCCACTGGAGATATTTTCGCCGGGCTCTGGTACCCGGTGATTATCGCTGCGGTCACGCTTGTTATTGGGCTTTTCCTTCTTCCGGAAACGCTAGGTCGCCACGCCCAGCACGAGTGACCAGCGCGTCTTTCGCAACGCAAGGATGCAATTCCATCAATGGCGCTCAATTAAACGGCAGTTCATTTGAAAATCGCTCTTCCATAACGGCCGGCGGCGACCTAGCGTAAAAAAAACGGGCGGCGGGGGCTCATACGGAAAACACAGTTACGGCGCACCGTGCTCGGCGCGGGCTTGAGATTTTTGTCGTGATCGGTTGTTCGATTGCGTGCGCGCCTATGACGGCGCTCGCGCAAACGCCGCAATTCGTTTCTCCGCCGACGATCCCGGCCGCAGTGAGGCCAGGGGCGATCGAAGCACAGTACGAAGTTGAGGTGGCGCCAGGCGTTTCAATGGCGCCGTCGGTCATTTCCCCTTTCGAACCGGAACATCCGGCGAACGCCGGCGACATAGAATTCACGCTTTCGAGCGTCATGCTCGACGGCGCCGTCGCGATTCCACCTTCGTCGTTGGCGCCGCTTTATTCGGAGAAGATCGGCAAGCCGGTGAAGCTTGCGGAGATCTTCGAGGTCGCGCGGGCGATCACCCGCCGGTACGCCGAAGAGGGCTATCCGCTCAGTCTCGCCTACGTCCCGGCGCAAGAAATTGAAGGCGGCGCGGTCAAGATCCGGATTATCGAAGGGTTCATCGGCGAGATCGACGTTGATGGCGCGCCGCGCGGCGCAAAACAACGCCTGAAGTCGCTTGGCGAGAAAATCATCGCTGACCGCCCGCTCCGGCAGGAGACTCTTGAGCGCTATCTACTGCTCGCGAACGAGATGCCGGGCTTGTCCGTGACCGGCGTGCTCGCCCGCGGCGCCGGCGCCGAGGCCGGCGTGAAAATGACGCTCGTCGCGGAGCGAAAACGCCTCGCCGCCAGCGTCAACGTCAACAATCGCGCGTCACGCGCGGTCGGGCGCGAGCAGATCGTCGGGCGGGCCGCGATCAACAATTTGCTGACCGGCGTCGATCAACTCAGCCTATCGACGGTGCAGAGCCTCAAGCCCGACGAACTTTCCGTTTACGGCGCGCGCTATTCGACCATGCTCAACGCGGAGGGGCTTGCGCTCATCCTTGCCGCGACGCGGTCTGAAGCCGCGCCAGGCGTGCCGTTCCTGCGCGTTCTCGGATTTGAAACGCAAGGCTGGACCGCCGGCGGCGGATTTTCTTTTCCGCTGATCATGAGCCGGGACTTAAAGCTCGGCGTTTCAGGCATGATCAACTGGAAAGAATTCCGCAGCGCGTTCGGCGTGACCCCGAACACGCTCGATCGCTTATGGACCACTGATTTCGAAGCCGCTCTTTCCGTCAAGGACGGCTGGGACGGCGTCAACGCCGTCGGCTTTTCCGTCTCGAAGGGCTGGGACATTTTCGACGCCACCGAGGCGGGCTCACCGCTCGCGAGCAGAGCGGGCGCCGGCGCCGAATTCATTGCGGTCGGCGCGGAGATCTCTCGCATACAAAGGCTGACGGAATGGGCTGACATGACAGTCGCCGTGAAAGCCCAGACCGCCGATAAACCGCTCTTGTCCTCAGAGCAATGCGGCTACGGAGGCGCGGGTTTTGGTCGAGGCTATGACCCATTTGAGATCGCTGGCGATCGCTGCATCGTGGCTCTCGTCGAAATGCGCGCCAGCCCCTCATTCCTTGAGCGCGGGAATTTCAGGGCTCAGCCCTTCGTCTCATTTGACGCCGGCGCCGTTCAGCAAAAAGGACCGCTCGCGGCCGGCGAGGATCGGAATGCAAGTCTCTATTCCCTCGGCGCTGGCGCACGGTTTTCCCTGACCAAGTATCTCGCCGCGAGCGCGGAGGTCGGGGTGCCGCTGAAGGGCGCCGTCGCCCAAGAGGGCGACGATGATCCGCGTTTCTTCTTCAGCATCGAAGCAAAATATTGAGGGTGGTCGCCATGAAAAAGTTGTTCCTTCTATCCTTGGCTTCCATCGGCGCGATCGCATCAACGGCGAACGCCGACCCGACAGGCGGCGCGGTCATCGATGGCGCGGCGACCATCGGCGTCACCGGTCAAACCACGACAATCAACCAATCGACTGACAAGGCGATCATCGAATGGCAGTCCTTCAATGTCGCCGGAAACGAAAAGGTCAAATTCGTTCAGCCGACCGATCTTTCGATCGCGCTTAATCGCGTGCTCGGGTCAGGTTCCTTCGACGATCGACGGGCAGATCGACGCGAACGGCCGCGTCTTCATCATCAACGCTGACGGAATCATCTTCGGCGCGGGGTCCAAGGTAGACGTCAACGGCCTGCTGGCGACGAGCATCGACATCTCGAATGCGAATTTTATGGCGGGATCCTACACGTTCGACCAGCCGGGGTCTTTATCAGCTTCGATCGTCAATCATGGCGCGATCACGGCTGCTGACGCCGGCATGCTCGCCTTTGTGGCGCCCTATGTCCAAAATAGCGGCGTTCTGAAAGCGAAACTCGGAACGGTTGCGCTCGGCGCCGGCGAGGCGTTCACCCTTGATTTCTTTGGCGACCAGCTGATCGTGTTCGCTGCGAACAACACCGCCGGAAGCAAGACAGGCGAAATTCTCGTCGACGGCGAGATACAGGCGGAGTCCGGAACCATTCTGCTTTCCGCGACAACGGCGCGCGACTTCATTGATACGATCATCAATGTCGAAGCCGACCTCGTCGCCCGCAGCGCAAGCTCCAGCGGCGGTAAAATCATCCTCACCGGCGGTGACCAAAGCGTCATCAACATCAACGCAGCGCTTGACGCGGCCGGGACCCCCGGCGGTTCGATCTCCGTCGCCGGAGGAAAAATCAATGTGACGTCCAGCGGGGAATTGCTGACGGACGCAAAAACCGGACTGGCGGACGGCGGCGACATACTCGTGCATTCAACCGGGGAGACGATGTTCGCCGGCCTTGCGTCGTCAGAACCTGGCGCAGCGAACGGCGTCGGCGGCGACATCGCCATCGGGTCTGATGGCGTTTTAATCTTTACCGGAACCGCGCGCGCGGGAACGCCGCCGCGCGCCGGCGTCATCAGTCTCAATGGGCAGATCGATAATGACGGCGGCGCGGGCGGCGGGAACACGGGCGGCGGTGGTGGCGGAGGCGGAGGAAACGGAAACGGGCCGCCGATCATCGTTCCCGGTCCGCCGATCAAGAACGAAGCGGCGAACAGCCTTACTGAAGTCGTCGGTCAGGCTGGCGAGGTCTACGAAGGCGCGGAAGGATATTCCGAAGCGCGCGACGTCGGCGCGCAGATCCTCGTCAATGGCGATGTCGCGTTCGACTTCTCGGAGGCGGGCGGCGACAAAGGCCAGAGCGGCGACGCGCGGTTGATGTGCCTGCACGGCGTATCGACGGCGGCCTGCGGATCGTCGGGCGACGAATAGTTCAACCGAAATAGCCATTGAACGCGCCGACCGCCGCAAGCGCCAATTTCCAGGTGAACGCGACCGCGGCGGCGGCAGCTGCAAATCCCGCGAGCGTCAGCAGGCCATCGCGCTGCGCGAGCGCGAGCGCAAGGACGCTCGCCGCGATCGCTGGCGGGAGATTTCCGAGAAACGGGATAGGCAAGATCAAAATCAGGCCAAGGACCAAAAATACCGCGCCGATGATCCGCGCGCCAAACCCGCCTGTCATGAATTTCCAGCGTGGATGCGCGATCCGCTCGACGAAGTTGAGCCGCCGCTCAAGCGTGTCGATGGCATTGAGCAGCTTTTTCCGGTTGATCGAATGCCGCTTCACCCAGCCCGGAAGCCACGGCGTCTTGAAACCAAGCATCAATTGCAGCGCGAAAATCGTCAAGATGACGCCCGCGACCGTCGGCACGCCCGGCGGCATCGGGAGGCAGACCGGCGCCATGATCACGATGATGCTGAGGCCGAACGCGCGCGGACCGAGCGCATCGAGTATCTCTGCGGCGGTTACGGTCTCTTCCGCGCCCTTGCGGATTGCGGCGCGCAAAGGCTCATAAATTGTCGACGCCATCCGGCGGAACTCCCATTCACAACGCGTCCGCCGGAAATCGCGGCCTAGCCGCGCACGCTTCCAAGTCCAGCCGCCAACAGCGCGAAGATAAGCAGTCCAAGGCCGATCCGGTAGTAGGCGAACGGCAACAGCCCCTTGCGTGAAACGAAGGCGAGAAACGGCTTGATGATCGCAAGCGCCGAGACGAACGACACGACGAAGCCGATGGCGATGATGGTCGCGCCGTCGGCGCTGAGACTGTCGCGCGCCTTGTAGAGGTCGTAGGCGGTGGCGCCGACCATGGTCGGGATCGCGACAAAAAACGAGAACTCGGCCGCCGCCTTTGCGTCGACGCCCATGAGGCGCGCGCCGACGATCGTCGCGCCGGATCGCGATACGCCCGGAATAAAGGCGAGACACTGCACGACGCCGATCTTCAGCGCGGTCAAGGGCGGGATCGAATCGGCGTCCGAAAACTTAACCGGAATGTGACGCCGCTCGACAAGGATCATGACGATCCCGCCGAGAATGAGCGCGGCGGCGATGACGTTGGCATGAAAGAAGAGGTCCTTGACGTAGTCGCCGATGAGGAGCCCGATGACGACCGCCGGCCCGAACGCCGCCAATATTCCGTAGACGAAGCGCCGCGCTGCGGGGTCGTTGAAGACGCCGATCGCTTTCGCCCACAGCCGGCGCCAATAGACGACGCAGACGGCGAGTATGGCGCCGAGCTGGATGACGATCTCGAAGACATGCTCAGGGACCATTTTGACGCCAAAGAACTCGATCGCGAGAACGAGGTGTCCGGTCGATGAGACCGGGATGAATTCGGTGACGCCTTCAAGGAGCCCGAGCAAAATCGCCGCAAGCCATAGAAATTCGACGGCCGCCTCGGGTTCTTGGGAAACCGCATCATCCATCGCAACGCCGCCGTCGAACTGCGCCGCTGCGGTTAACCTGCTTCCCCATGAGTGACAATCGCGGGACGCCCATCACCAGCCGCTCTTACGCGGATAGCGGGCGATGACGGCGCCGGCGGCATCGAGGACGTCATAAGCGGCGAACTGCGCCGCCGTCGCGCAGGCGTGGTTAGGCAGGATTTGCAAGAGCCGACCGATTGGAAACTGCGTCCAATCGATCGCACCGCCCGAGCGCCGCGTAATGATTCCGTGCTCCTGATTGCAGGACGACACGACGAGGTCGCCAAACGGGCGCCCGCGCTCGTCGCAGACGAGGCCGTAGCCTTGATCGACTGGAAAGGCCGCCGTTCCACGATCGCGCGACATCGCCATCCAGCCCGCGTCGGTGACGATCCATCCTTTGTCCGGCTGATGACCGATGACGCTTGCGAGCACCGAGATCGCAATGTCGTCCTCCGCGCAGACGCCAAGCGCCGCCATCACGAGATCCTGGAACATGTAGACGCCGACGCGCACTTCGGTGACGCCGTCGAAACGCTCGCCAAGGTCGCGGTCGGCGTCGATCCGACGCTGACGATCTCGCAGTCGATTGCGTCCGCTTTCAGCATCGCCGCCGTATCGACGACCGCGCGCCGCTCTTTCTCCGCGACCGCGCGGATCGCCTCGACGCTGCGGCAATCATACGAGCCGCCGGCGTGAGTCATGAGGCCGCGAAAGCGCGCGCCCTGCGCGGCGTGCAAAAATCCGGCGATCTCACGCGCCTCTTTCGACAGTGGCTTGACGCCGGCGCGGTGATCGTCGCTGTCGATTTCGATGATTGCGGGAATTGGCGCGCGCGCCGCCTCCCCTTTCGCCGCGACGGCCTCGGCCGCTGCAAGAGAATCGACCGTGACCGTCAGATCGGCGCCTCGCGAGCGGAGCGTCATTACGCGGTCTAATTTTCCGGGCGCGATCCCGACAGCATAGAGTATGTTCGAGACGCCATTTTCGAACGCATACTCAGCTTCAGCGAGCGTCGAGACAGTGACGCCGACGGCGCCCTCAAGCGCCCGCCGAAAAACTTCGACGCTTTTCGACGTCTTGATGTGCGGGCGGATCGGCACGCCGAAGCCGGCCATCCGCTCGCGCATGCGCTCGATATTGCGCGCCAGTCTTTCCTCGCTGAGCAGCAGCGCCGGGGTCTGAAGATCGCTGATCCGGCGTGTCACTTCGTGGGTAGATGGTTGTTATTGAAAGCATTGAGGAGAAGAAGAAGAAACAAAAAACCACCGCTTGTAAGCAGAGAAAAGCAAAGTAAAGGTCTCTACTACTGCAATTAGTGCAAGCAGACCTTCACGGTGACGGTCGGGACCGTATTTGAGCGCTCGAAAATGCCGCTCACGAAATGGCTGTTGGCCTTTCACCTGATGCCGTCGAGCAAGAAGGGTATCAGCGCTCACCAACTCCACAGGATGCTGGACATCACCTACAAGACGGCATGGTTTATGGCGCAGCGCATTCGCGAAGCCATGCGCCTGCGCAAGAGGTACGGCGGGCGGTTTGGGCGGTAAAGACAAGATCGTTGAAGCGGACGAAACCTACATCGGCGGGAAAGACAAGAACAAACACGCCAACAAACGCCGCGCGAAGGACGCGCGCATCAAAGGAAATCGTCGTCTCGCGAGTCGAACGCGAAGGCGAGGTGACGCTCTTTCCATGTCGCCAAGGTCAAGGGGAAAACGCTGAGCCCCGATTCTCGTACACGCAGATCGACCGCGCTTCCACTATTGATGACCGACGAAGCGCGGGCAATACGAACACGCTTCGGCCAAGCAATTCGACGATCACGGCACCGTCAATCACGGGATCGACGAATATGTGCGACGGCGGCTTAAAGCATAGGAACACGGTGGAAGAACGACTTCTCGATCCTTGAAGCGCGGCATCATCGGCACCTACCATCACGTCAGCGAAGCGCATTTGAAGCGCTACCTCGCCGAGTTCGAGTTCGGCTATAACGAGCGCTCAGCGCCTTGGCGTTGACGACCTGACGCGCACCGACGCGGCGCTCACAGGATCGACGGGCAAGCGCTTGACGAGCGCTTCAGCGCAAGCTTGAACGTCGCCTCGGTCTGCGCCTTCACCTCGTCGAGCGAAACGCCGTCGGCGAGCTCGATCAGCGCCATGCCCTTCGCCGCGCTCGACGTCGAACACGCCGAGATTGGTGATCACCATGTCGACGACGCGCTTGCCGGTCAGCGGCAGCGAACATTCGTGGAGAAGTTTCGGCTCGCCGGCCTTCGACGCGTGATCCATGACGACGACGACGCGTTTGACGCCGGCCACAAGATCCATTGCGCCGCCCATGCCCTTCACCATCTTGCCGGGGACCATCCAGTTCGCGAGATCGCCGGTTTCGGAGACTTCCATCGCGCCGAGAATCGACAGGTCGATATGCCCGCCGCGGATCATGCCGAAGCTGTCGGCCGACGAGAAATAGGACGAGCCATTCAATTCGGTGATCGTCTGTTTGCCGGCGTTGATGAGGTCGGCGTCGACTTCGTCCTCATAGGGGAAAGGCCCCATGCCGAGCATGCCGTTCTCGGATTGCAGCGTGATGTGACATTCCCGGCGGTATGTAATTCGCGACCAGCGTCGGGATGCCGATGCCGAGATTGACGTAGAAGCCGTCCTTCAATTCCTTCGCCGCGCGCTGCGCGAGCTGGTTCGCGGTCCCAAGGCATTACGCGTTCTCCCGCTGGCGGACAGTGCGCTGTTCGATGCGCTTTTCGAATTGTCCCTTCACAAGAGCGCTGCACGAAGATGCCGGGCGTATGGACGTAATTCGCGTCGATGGCGCCGAGCGGGACGATTTCCTCGACCTCTGCGACGGTCGTCTTGCCGGCGGTCGCCATCATCGGATTGAAATTGCGCGCCGTCTTTCGATAGACGAGGTTGCCTTCCGTGTCGCGCCTTCCACGCCTTGACGATCGCGAGGTCCGCGACGAGGCCCGTTTCAAGGATGTAGGTCTCGCCGTTGAACACTTTGTGCTCCTTGCCCTCGGCGATCACCGTGCCGACGCCGGTCTTGGTGTAGAAGCCAGGGATGCCGGCGCCGCCGGCGCGGCAGCGCTCGGCGAGCGTTCCTTGCGGGTTGAATTCGAGTTCGAGTTCGCCGGAAAGGAATTGCCGCTCGAACTCCTTGTTCTCGCCGACATAGGACGAGATCATCTTCTTCACCTGCCGCGTGTTCGAGCAGCATGCCGAGACCGAAGCCGTCGACGCCGGCGTTGTTCGAGATCACGGTGAGGTTTTTGACGCTTCGAATCGCGGATCGCGAGAATGAGATTTTCAGGAATGCCGCAAAGCCCGAAACCGCCGGCCATGATCGTCATGCCGTCGAACAACAGCCCGTCGAGCGCGGATCGCGCGTCCTTGTAGGTTTTTTCCGCCATGAGGCCTCCGTTCACTCGGCGCAAGGAGGTAGCCGAAACGTCCTCGCGGGTCCATGCGGCGGAGGAATGGGACCGGCGGTTGACCGGATGGCGGGGCAATCGGCAACCGGCAAGGCCACGTAGCCACGCCGTCATCCCGGATGCGCTGCGGCGCGCAGCGCCGCTGCGCTGGTCCGGGATCTGGTGCGGATAATGTGCGCGCGCCGAGCGAGATCCCGGATCTGCGTCGCACCGCTTCGCGCTGCGCCGCGTCCGGGATGACGCGTCTTGGTTCCTGGTCTCCAATTCCCTTCATGCCTTTTCCCTGGTTCCCGAACCTCTTCACCCAACATTTTCCCGCCTCCGCGGAGCCCGAGGCTCCCGGCAGTTCGCATCAGTCAGATAGAATGGAGAGGGTGCGCGGAACGCGGACCGTCCAGTCTAATTTTTTTAGTGGGACGACCTGCGTCCCGCGCCTCCGCCGGAAGCTGAGCTATATCGTCCGGCCAAGGACGACCGCCTCCGGAAGAGCCGGCGCTTTTGTCGGTACGTCTCCCGCGCGGCCCTTGCCCCGCTTGACGCGGAGCAGGTACGGCCCGGGCCTGACGCCGGCCGGATCGTTTGCATCCTCCGTAACGCGGATGCCTCGTCTCCGGCGCGCTGGGTCGAAGCCGCTGAAACGGTGCACAACGCCTCTCCTGCTTCGACTGGAAGCGATCTTACGCCCGCCCGAAAGGAGGGGGATAAAGTAGGGGATGGATTCGGGGATAAGTTTGATACGAAACGCGAACATCAACCATCCGTATGCTGAAAAAACAACGGCTTGAAATTCCGCATGCGAAACAAATCGCGATGGTTAACGCGTAGCAGAAGATTCAATTTTTCCACCGCCGGCAGGCGCTCCGTAGGCGGAGCGTCAACCGGCGGGTGTGAAGAGGACAGTGTTGCAGCGCCGCCCGACCTAGGCGTCATCTCGCACGCATTGCGGCGTGTTCTTCGAGACGCCGCTTCGCGGCTCTTCGCCGCCATTTTCAGGATGAGATGAAGCAATGAGTGCGGAATCTCGCTCGGCGGGCGCATGACAGCCGCCCCTGATCCTTCGAGACGCCTCGCTTCCCGGGGTTCTTCAGGATGAGGAGGGAGGGCTTTCAAACCCGGCGTCGCGGACGACGGTCTTGTTCGAAAGGGAGGGTTCGCTCCGGGCGCTTCCTAATTCGGCGCCTTCTTCCTCTCGGCCTCTTCAAGCTCCCGGCGCAGCTTCTCGACGTCCTTTTCATCGACGAGCGGATCGTCGCGGCGGGTCCAGCCCGGTTCGGCGCCGGGCGTTGAAAAGTCCGGGCGCGTTCCGGCCGCCGGATCGCTGCCACCGACGCCTTCCCCGTGAAGGTCGCGCTGGCTCGCGCGCGGGTCATCAAGATCTTCGATACGGCGTCGCTCTTCAGCCTGCCTTGCGAGTTCCGGTCCGAAGGTCACGTCATCGTTTGAAAAGTCGCCATGCTTGCGCCGATCCTTCAGCACTGCAGCCGCCTTCGAGAAATCCTCGCCCGACGATCCAGGACGCCATCCCGACCGGATTTCAGGGCGTCCGGCGCATTCGGCGATCTTCTCCTTGTCGGAAAATTCGTCGGGACAATAGATCGCGACGACGCCTGATGTTCCAGGTACGGATGATGTATCGCCTTTCGGCAGATCGACCGGCGGCAAGGCCATGCGCCTTCCATTGAAGACAGGCTCCTCGTCGAACATGTCGTCGCCGGCGACTGGCGTATCGGTCGGGCGAAGCGGCTCGCGCGCCGCCAGCGGCGCTTCCTCCTTCGATGCATCCGCTCCGGCGGCGATTTCGCCCTCGCCCGCTTTCTCGTCTTCCTCGTCTTCGTCGCCGGCGTCGGCTTCGGCCTGCCGCGCTTCGGGTTCGACCGCGACCAGCGGCGGGGCGTCCTCGGCGGGCGCCTGTTCGCCCTTGACGAAAATGTCGCCCGGTCGCGGCTCCTGTAGCGTCGGTTGCGTCTCGGCCGGCGCCTGATCTGGAATGAACGGCGCGTCTTCAACGTCCGATGGCGGCGCGAAGACAGGCTCGGGCGTCAGATCGATCACCGGCTTTTCTTCAGGCTCCGCTTCGGGTTCGGGTTCGGGCGGCGCCTCGGCGGCCTCTTCGGGTTCGGGAACCGGTTCTGGCTCCGGCTCCGGCGTCAGTTCTGGCTCCACGGGTTCGGGTTCCGGCTCCGGCGCGATCTCGGGGTCGCGCAGATCGATCACCGGCGGGCTCGCAGGGAGATCGACGAAAACGACCGAAATCAACTCAGCCGGCTTGTTCGGCACGAAAATATGAACGCGCCCGTAGACAGCGAGCACGAACAGCATCGCCGCATTCACGACGAGCGCGCCAACAATCGATGCGCGCCTGCGCGTCACCGGCGTCGCCGCGAGGCGTTCGATCGTGCGGATGACGTCGCGATCGATCTGGCGAAGCGGTTTCCTCAGGCGCTTTGGAATCTTGACGCGAAATCGCCTGACGCGCGGCGGAAACGGCAGCCGCTCGCTCTTCGCGGCGGCGATCGTTTCCTCGGTCGCGTTTTCAGCGCCCAGGGGCGCAGCGTCAGTCGCGTCGATCTCGGTGTCTGTCGGCATTGATCCGGTCCGGCGTGACGCCTAAACGCTTTTGACGGAAGGGAGAAGGTTCTGGTGAAAGTCCTGCTGGTCGGCGGCGGCGGGCGCGAGCACGCGCTTGGCTGGAAAATCGCTCAAAGCCCGCTCCTGACGCATCTCTATCTAGCGCCCGGCAATCCGGGCCTCAACGCTCTCGGCGAGCCGCTCGCCATCAGCGCGGACGATCTCGACGGAATTGTGGACGCGGCAAGATCGCGCGCCGTCGACCTTGTCGTCGTCGGACCGGAAGCGCCGCTGGCCGCCGGCCTCGCCGATCGTCTCGCCGACGCCGGCATCGCCTGCTTCGGGCCGAGCGCCGAGGCCGCCCGGCTCGAATCCTCGAAGGCGTTCATGAAGGAAGTCGCGACCGCAGTCGGCGCGCCGACCGCCGCCTTCGCGCGCTTTGCGAGCGCGCCGCAGGCAAAATCCTATCTGCGCACGCGCCGCGCCCCCTATGTCGTCAAGGCTGACGGGCTCGCCGCCGGAAAGGGCGTCGTCATCGCGGCGTCGCTTGCTGAAGCGGAAGCCGCCGTCGACGAGATCCTTGGCGGATCGCTCGGACCTGCCGGACGCGAAATCGTGATCGAGGATTTTCTTGACGGCGAGGAAGCGAGTTTCTTCGTCGTGACGGACGGCGAGACCGCCGTTCCCTTGATCGCGGTGCAGGATCACAAGCGCGCCTTTGACGGCGACAGGGGCCCGAACACCGGCGGCATGGGCGCCTATGCGCCGGCGGCGGTCTTCACCGATTCCGTAGAGCGCCTGACGATGACGCGGATCATCGAGCCGGTGATCGCGGAAATGCGCCGACGCGGAACGCCCTTCAAGGGCGTGCTGTTCGCTGGATTGATGATCGGCGCCGACGGTCCGAAACTGATCGAGTTCAATGCGCGTTTCGGCGATCCGGAATGCCAGGTGATGATGCGTCTGTTGAAGTCCGATGTCCTTCCCCTGCTGCACGCCGCGGCGACAGGATGTCTCAAGGGCGCGGCGCTCGACTGGTCGCATGACGCCTCAGCGCTCGTCGTCATGGCGACGAAAGGTTATCCCGGCGCTTACGCAAAGGGGTCTGAAATCTGGGGTGTTGAAGCCGCGGGCGCCGGCGAGGGCGTCGTCATTTTCCACGCGGGGACATCCCGGAAGAACGGACATCTTATCGCAGAGGGCGGGCGCGTCCTTAATATCAGCGCGACAGGGCGCACCATTCGCGACGCCGTCGCGCGCGCCTATGAAGCAGTCGACCACATCGACTGGCCGGAGGGTTTTTGCCGGCGCGACATCGCCTGGCGCGCGCTGAAGGCGTTCGTATGAAATCGGTCGCGGTCTGGAAAAAGGACGCAAAATCGCTGAATGCCGGCGGACGGCGTCTTGCCTACTGGACGTCATCGGACAAGGACGAGACGAAGCCTTGGCTCCTCCTCATTCACGGCTATCCGACGTCATCCTGGGACTGGACCTTCGTCTGGCGCGCGCTTTCCGAGCATTTCCGCCTCGCCGCGCTCGACATGCTCGGCTTCGGGCTGTCGGAAAAGCCAAAGGACATCGTCTACGCAATTTCCATGCAGGCCGATTTTCAGGAAGCGCTTCTCGAACATCTCGGCGTCGGCGAAGCGCATATTCTCGCGCATGATTACGGCGATACGGTCGCGCAGGAATTGCTGGCGCGGCACAATGAAGGCGCGTTGAGCTTTCTCCTGAAGTCCGTCGTCTTCCTGAACGGCGGCCTGTTCCCGGAACAGCATCGCGCGCGGCCGATCCAGAAGCTCGGCCTGACGCCGATCGGCTTCGTATTGGGGCTTTTGCTGTCGCGCGCACGGTTGCGTCAGACCTTCGACGGAATTTTCGGTCCCAACACGCGCGCGTCCGATGAGGAAATCGACGCGCACTGGTCGTTGATGACGGAAGGCGGCGGCAAGCTCGTGATGCACAAGCTGCTTCGCTACATTCCGGAACGCCGCGAGCACCGCGCGCGCTGGGTTGGCGCGCTTCAGAGCGCGGCGATCCCGCTTCGCCTCATCGACGGCGGCGCGGACCCCGTCTCCGGCGCCCATCTATATCATCACTACAAGGAGCATGTGCCGAACGCCGACGCCGTGCTGCTTGAGACGATCGGCCACTACCCGCAGACTGAAGCACCAGACGCGGTCGTCCGCTGCTTCCTTGAATTTCACCATCGCATGAAGACGATCTCCGCATGACCGTCGTCATCCGCAAAAGCCGCTCGAGGCGACCATGACGCAGCCTGCCGCACCCGATTTTTGCGGCGTGACCGACACGCCCGACCGCCTCAAATTCGACGAGGCCGCGCTTGAGCGCTTCATGAAGGCGCATGTCGACGGCTTCAAAGGCCCGCTGATCGTACAGAAATTCAAGGGCGGTCAGTCGAACCCGACCTACCTGCTGACGACGCCATCGAAGAAATACGTGCTGCGCCGGAAGCCGCCGGGAAAACTCCTTCCTTCCGCACACGCCGTCGAACGCGAATACCGCGTGATGACGGCCCTCGGCAAACTCGGCTTTCCTGTCCCGACGACTTACGCGCTCTGCGAAGACCCTGACGTCATCGGCACCGCGTTTTTCATCATGGACTTCGTCGAGGGCCGGATTTTCTGGGATGCGAGTCTCCCCGACGTCGCGCCGACGGAACGCCGAGCGCTTTTCTTCGAGCTTGTCGACGTGATGGCCGACCTGCACGGCGTCGATTTTAACGCTGCGGGACTTGGCGATTACGGAAAGACCGGAAACTATTTCCAGCGGCAGATCGACCGCTGGTCGAAACAGTACAAGGCGGCGGAAACCGGCGAGATCGCTGACATGAACCGCCTCATCGAATGGCTGCCGACGGCGATCCCGGCAAATGAAGCCGTTTCGATCGTCCACGGCGATTTCCGCTTCGATAACGTCATCATCGATGCAAATAAACCGGAGGCCCGCGCGGTCCTCGACTGGGAGCTCTCAACGCTCGGCCATCCGCTGGCGGACTTCACTTATTTCCTGATGGTCTGGCATTTTCCGCCGACGATCAGAGGCGGCCTCGCCGGCCTCGATCTCAAATCGCTCGGCATTCCGACGCTCGATGAAGCCGCCGCGCGTTATTGCGAGAAGACAGGGCGCAGATCGCTCGCGGATTTCGATTTTTGCCTCGCTTACAACATGTTCCGCCTCGCCTCGATCGCGCAGGGCGTTTATGCGCGCGCGCTGCAGGGCAATGCCTCCTCCCCTGAGGGACTCAAGATGGGCGAGTCCGTTGCGCCGCTCGCGGCAATGGCGTGGATTTATGCGAAGAAGGCGGGCGCTTAAGGTGCTGTGTCGATGTCAGGGCTGAGGTCGCCGCGCCACAGATCTTTGACGAAGTCGTGCGCGCCGGCAGCACCTGTCGGCGCATAATCTTCTGGCCTCGTTCGACGCGAGCCGCCAGCCATACGGGCGGCGACGAATGCTGCAATGTCCGGATGATGAAACCCGGCCGCGTCGTTCGCGGCGGCGGCGGCGACGCCGGTAAAGCGCGCCGCAATCATGATGTTGTCCATGATCGCCATTTCGCCACGCGAGGAACGAACGTCGATCCCCGGCCTGTCGGTCGCGGGATCGAACGGGATCACCGTATTGTTTCGAATGATGACGCCGTCGACGCTGTCGACCGCGATGCCCTGTCCCATCGATTGCTCAATGACGTTATGCTCGATGATGACGTTCCTGGCCGCGATCTCGGGCGTCTTGATGAAAATTCCCTGCGAGGGATCGCCGGCGGCGCGACGGATCAGATTGCCGCGAATGACGATGTTCTCGCTCGCACGCGCCGCGCCTCTCGACCATAGTTGGATTGCGTCCGGGTGAAACCGGACCGGATCGACATTCCGGAAATCCGCAAAATAATTGTCGATCACCGAGAGCCCGATCGTTCCACGTGCGGCGACGCCATCCGATCCGACGGCGAGAATGACGTTGCGCCGGATTTCGACTGCGCTCGAGTCGGCAACGAAAATCGCCCTGAACACGTCGTGAATGCGCGAGTCCCTGACGCCGACGCTGGTGCTGTCGCGAATGATGACGCCATAAGCGTCGTCGCCAGCGACGCCGTTCGCCGCCGACGAAATCTCGAAGCCGGAAAGCTCGATGTTCGACCCGCCGCGTATGTCGACGGCGTAGCTCGAGAGCGGCGTCGCCGCCTGACCGTAGGTCACGGTGAGACCCGACAAGGAAACGCCGGCGACGTCGACGAAGAGGATCTTTTTGAACGCCGGCGGACGGGTCCTGTCCGCCGCAGAGATCGTGATCGCCGGATCAAAGCGCCGGCGCCGAAAATCGAGGACGCCGTAATCGCCGGGCGCAAGCAGGATCGCGTCCCCCGGCGCAGCCGAGGCCAGTGCGGTTTTAAGCTCTACAGGGTTGGCAACGGAAAACTCCGCCGCGTCGGCAAGCCCGGCGAACGCCGCCGCGACGCAGACGAAGACTGGAGGAATATGCCGGAACATTCCCGAATTTCGCCGCAAGAGTTCCCCAATTGCAAATCGAACTCTAACCAAATGCAATTCAAATGCCGGGCGAAGAGCGGCTTATGGCGTTTGCTGGCAGGCAATGCTTAAAGAGGTCCAGCGGATGGTTCAAACGAGGACGGATATGAAACTTCTGGTGACTGGCGGAGCGGGATTCATCGGCTCGGCTGTCGTCCGGCGCGCGCTCGACCAGGGCCATGAGATCGTCAATTTCGACAAGCTCACCTACGCCGCAAACCTCGAAAATCTCAAAGGCTACGATGCGCGCGATAGCTACGCTTTCATCAAAGGCGACATCTGCGACGCCGCGGCGGTTCAAGGCGTGCTGCAAAAGCACCAACCCGACGCGATCATGCACCTTGCCGCCGAGAGCCATGTCGATCGCTCGATCGACGGGCCTGGCGCCTTCATTGAAACCAACATAACCGGCACCTTCACCCTGCTTCAGGTAGCTCGGCGATATTTCGACGGGCTGAAAGGCGCCGCGAAAGACCGGTTCCGCTTTCACCATGTGTCGACCGATGAGGTTTACGGCACGCTCGGCGCGACCGGGCTCTTCACGGAAGAAACCGCCTACAAACCGAACTCGCCCTACTCAGCCTCCAAAGCGTCGTCGGATTTTCTCGTTCGCGCGTGGCGCGAGACCTTCGGCCTGCCCGTCGTCACCAGCAATTGTTCGAACAATTACGGGCCGTTCCAGTTTCCCGAAAAACTGATCCCGGTCGCGATCATCGCCGCCCTCGAGGGGCGGCCGATCCCTGTCTACGGAAAAGGCGAGAACATTCGCGACTGGCTCTATGTCGAGGACCACGCCGATGCGCTGCTCCTCGTCCTCGAAAAGGGCCGCCTTGGCGAGACCTACAATATCGGCGGTCATAACGAGCGAAAGAACATCGACCTCGTGCGCCTCATCTGCCGCCTGATGGACGAGATGGCGCCGGCGAACCATCCGCACGAGGAGCTGATCGAGTTCGTGACAGACCGACCGGGCCACGATCTGCGCTATGCGATCGACGCAACGAAAATCGGCCGCGAACTTGGATGGAACCCCTCGGTCACCGTCGAAGAAGGGATGCGTCGCACGGTCAGATGGTATCTCGACAATCGCGACTGGTGGGAAAAGCTCCGCGCGCGCACGGGCAGACGCCTGGGGCTTGGAAAGTAGGCGTAGGTGCAGACAGCATCGTCATCAAACATCCTGCGAATAGCCGGCGGCGCATCGGCGGCCTTCCTTTGCGGGACGATTTTATTCCTGCATTGGCCGGCGGCGATGGCGCCTGCCGTCACCATCGCCGCTCATGAATTTGGAGACCGAAGCGAGAGATCAGTCGTGATCGTCGAACCGTATCTCGTGGCGCAGGATTACCAGAACGCCGCCGCCCTGCGCGCGCGGCTTTCGACATATCTCGACGAGGCGAAGGCGCGCGGATGGATCACGCCGAAGTCCGTGATCGTCTTACCTGAGCATATCGGCACCTGGCTCGTCGCCGCGAACGCGCCGGCGGCGGCCTATCGCGCGACGACCCTTGCCGGGGCGACGATCGCGGTCATCGCGGACGATCCCGTCGGCGCCGCGGCCGGCTATTTTGCGTCTCGTGAAGAGGATCGCGCGGCGGCGGGGCTGTTCCGCGCGCGCGGCGCTAGGATGGCGAAGGACTATGGCGCCGTTTTTGGCGCGCTCGCCCGCGACTACGGTGTGACGATTGTCGCCGGCTCGATCGTCCTTGAAAATCCGGCGGTCGAGGCCGGCGCCGTCGTGACGAGGCGCGGCTTGCTTTACAATGTGAGCGCCGTTTTCGAGCCTGACGGCGGCGTCCAACCGACGCTTGTTTTCAAGCGCCAGCCGATCCCGAGCGAACTTGCGTTCCTGAGCGCCGGCGACACGCCGCCGCCAGTATTCTCGACTCCCGCTGGACGTCTTGGCGTCCTCGTCTGCGCGGACTCGTGGCATCCGGAGAATTATGCGGCGCTCGCCGACGCCGACATCATCGCCGTCCCGGCGTTCTTGCAGGCGAACGACGCATGGACAAAGCCATGGGGCGGTTAT
The DNA here is from genome assembly GCA_963765165.1 of uncultured Alphaproteobacteria bacterium. Classification (GTDB taxonomy): domain Bacteria; phylum Pseudomonadota; class Alphaproteobacteria; order Caulobacterales; family Parvularculaceae; genus Amphiplicatus. The sequence continues at coordinate 462,560 of CAVXVQ010000002.1, forward strand.
GTCACGCCGGAGCCAGACGATCTCGATCAGCATGATATCGGCGCGCTCACCGAAGGCGAGGCATGGCGGAAATACGCGATGCCGACGCGAATCGCTTCGACCGCCGCCGACGCCGGAGCGACGGCCTTCCTTCGCGGCGCGCCCTGGGATCTCGGCGCCGACGGCCGCACGCTCGCCACGCACAAAAGCGCGCAGTTCGTCGGCGAGGAAGAAAACGGCGGCGCCGTTTCGGTCCTCTGGCGCTGATCAGGCGCCGGCCGTCTTTCGTGCGGCGCCGCGCAAGCGATAATACCGGATGGCGACGATCGGCGCGGCGAGGAAGGGATGCTTGCGCTCCCATGGCCTTACGGCGACATCGACGCCCGCGTGCCGCTTCACCTTCCAGGCGATGTAGTCGAGACCGCCCTTGAAGGTCGTCGTCGCCTTCAGGAGGCGCGCGACCGACAGGAACGCCCCGACGACGGCGCGCGCGCGCCAGCTGACGTCGGCCGCCGGTGAGCGCCTCGCCTCAGGGTCGAGCGCGAAGGACGCAACCTTCGCCGGCCATTCGCCGTAATGGTCGATGAGTTTTGCAGCGCGATCGGAATTCTCGGCCCGCAGTTCCGCCCGATAGGAGGCGTTCATGCCGGCGAGCCAGACCGCCTTCCAGTCGTTCGGATCGCGCGCGAGCCCCTGCGAATTCCGGAGGAACGTCTCAATCGACGTCCGGACTGCTGCGATCATCGCCGGCTTCATCGCCACCGGACAGGTGACGAGGCGGCAAGGTTGAGCAAAACGCGCCCAGAAATAGGAATGGAACGTCCGCCGGCTGACCAATCGCTCAAAAGCGCCTACCGACAGGAGCGCATATTTCGCCCGCAGCAATCCGTGCGCCGTCGGCGCTTCAAAGTAATAGACATTTGGCGGCAGGGCCCGCGCCGCGACGCGCTCGAGGAAGTTCGGAACGGCGCTCATGTAGTCCGGCGCGATCACATAGAAATCAAAGAGAATCGCCGTCGGATCTTCGTTGGCGCTGACGCTGATGCCGGAGCCGTAAAGAAATATCGCGGATCCCGGATAGCGCAATTCGAGCGCGCCGGCGATCGCCGACGCCGCGGGCGGCGCAGGCGTTGAAAGCACGGCGTCGAGATAAGCTTCAGGTGAGATCGTCAATTCAGGAATTCGGCGGCGTGAGCCGTCTCGATCGTCACGCGTTCGCCGGGAGCGACGGTGAAGAACTCGCCGTCGAAAACGACCGTCCCTTCGAACTCGGCGTCGAGCGCGGTCGTGCGCCAGCTGTGATAACCGGCGCTTTCAAACCACGGGGCCGCCTTGCCGCGCAGGACCGTCGGCGCGGCCGCCAGCATCTTTTGCGCCGGAAATCCGATCGTCGTCACGGCGAGCGCGCCCGAGCCCTCGCCCCAGAAAGGATTGACGCCGAGCACGAGGCGGCGAAGCGTCGTCATTAGCGCCATCGTCATCGGCTGCGGCCCATCGAAGGGCGACCCCATCGACTTGAGGTCCGCAATCAGAGGCGCGTGCATCGGCTTCTCGCCGAAGGCGGCGTTCATAATTGCGCCGCTGATCGAAAGTCCCATCGCAAGCGAGCGCTTGGCGCCTTTCGCCTGAATTTCCGCACGCGAATATTTCACCGCGGTCGTAAAGGCGCCGGCTCCGAGGAAAAATCCGTATACGGGCGCATTGCGGGCGCCGATCTTGACGCCCATGACCGCGCGCTTCTGGCGCTTCACGTCGCCCTGATTGCGCCGCCAGAGGAACTGGTCGAGCGCGTCGATCGGCGAACCTTTGAGGCCGCAATCGGCGGCGATGACGTTGGTCATGCCGCACGGCACGGCGACGTAGCGCGGTTCATGCTCGAAGCGGCGCATGTTGATCGCGTCGGTCAGCGCAGCCTGGATCGTGCCGTCGCCGCCCGCCACCATCAGCGTGTCGACATTTGACCGATTGAGATCGGCAAGCGCCTTGTCGAGGCCATCGATCCCGTTGAGGACGCTCACATGGACGTTCGGGAACTGCTTGGCGACGTGCAAAAGGTCGCCGAGGATCGACCGCACGCGGCTGCTGCGTTCATTGATGATGAGGCCGACGGCCGCCATTCCTTAAACCCTTCAGGACGTACCGGGCCGCCAACGCCATTATCCCCGCTGTCGCGGGGGCGCTCTCCGCCCAGCCCGTCATAAAACCGAAACGGAACTTACATAAGAAAGTCAAAAAACGCACTACCGGGGCGACGCACAAATTCTTGCGGCGTCCTCGCCTTTCATGACAAAGGGCGGCCATGCGTCTCGCCCACCTGACAGACCTGCACCTCCCGATCCCCTCAAGGCCGGCTTTCGGCGAATTGGTTAACAAGCGGGCGCTCGGCTATCTTTCGTGGGCGCGAAACCGCAAATTCCGACACACGCTGGCCGCGCTTGAGGCGATTGTGGCGGACTGCCGCGCAAGTCAGCCGGATTTCACCGCCCTATCCGGAGATCTCGTCAATATCTCACTTGAATCTGAATTTATAGCCGCAAAGCAATGGGTTGCCGGTAATTTCGAAGAATCTGCTGCGGGTTTCGTGCCGGGCAATCACGACGCCTATGTTAAGCTTTGCTGGCGATCCGGGGCCGGCGCATTCGACCGGTTTATGGTCGGGAGCCGGTTTGACGATCCTGCGGAACGACCGCCACATGACGAAACCGACTTCCCATTCGTCCGGATCGTCGGCGAGGTGGGGCTCATTTTTGCGAATTCATCTCCGCCGACCGCCCCGGGTCTTGCAACCGGTCGGCTGGGCGCGACCCAGCTTGCCCGCATCAGGCGCGAGCTGGAGCGTCTCAAAGACGCAGGCAAATGCCGGGTCCTCGTTCTCCACCACCCCGTCACCCATGGCGCGACCCCCCGTCGCAAGGCGCTCGACGATGGAAGCGCGCTGCGGGCGCTTATTGCTGAGAAGGGGCGTCGACCTTGTCCTGCACGGCCACACCCACCGTTCAATCTGGGCCGAGGTCGATACGCCTGAGGGCGCGCGGCCGGTCGTCGGCGGCGCGTCGGCGTCCCACCCAAAGGCGCACGGGAAATACCGGCCGGCGCGCTACAATCTCTTTTCGATCGAGCGCGACGGCGACGCTGGCTGGGCCATCGACGTCACGGTTCGGGAGCTTGACCCGGAATCGGGCGCGGTCATAACCGCAGAGCAACGGCGAACTCCTTCCCATCCCGACATGACCAGATCCTCGCCTGTCGTCTCGAACGCCGATGCAGCCGTCGACGCGCTCGTGCTGGCCGGTCGCCGGCAAGGCGAGATCGACCCCCTCGCAGCAGTCGATAATGTTCCGCACAAGGCGCTTCTTATCGTCGGCGGCGCGCCTTTGATCCGACGGGTCATGACAGCGCTGCGCGCGTCAGGACGCGTCGCCCATATCAGGATCGCGGCGCCGCCGGATGTTCGCGACGCGATCGCGGGCGCGCTCGGCGGCCTCACCGACTGGTCCTTCGTCGACGCCGAGGGCTCACCCGCCGCCAGCGTTCTGGCGGCGATCGGCAAACTGGAAAACCGCGCGCTGCTCGTTACGACCTGCGATCATGCGCTCTTGTCCGCCGACATGATCCGGGCGTTTCTTTCGGGCGCGCGCGACGCCGACGCCGCAGCCGCCTGCGTCGAACGCACTGCTTATGAAGCAAGATTTCCGGGATCGAAGCGCACTTTCATCCGCCTCAAGGATTTGAGTTTTTCGGGCGCCAATCTGTTCTGGTTTTCCGGCGCGCGCGCCAAGGGGCTCGCCGATTTCTGGCGCCGCCTTGAAGCCAAGCGCAAGAACCCCGCCGCCATGGCGCGCGAAATCGGATTTTTCACCGCCTTGTCCTATCTGACCGGCCAGATGACGAAAGCGGGCCTCGAGAAAACAATTCTTCGGAAGACCGGCGTCGGGGCGACGCTGGTTCCGCTGCCGTCGGCCGAAGCGGCGATCGACGTCGACAAGCTGGAGGACCTCATCCTTGTCCGAAACATCCTCGCGCTCGACCATTCAGGGCCGGGCGACGGCGACGCCTAGAACGCACAGCATCAACAGCCTGCCAACCGCGAGCGCGGCCGCCGCCGCGATGACGCCCATCTGCGGCAACAGGATCACCATCGCTGCGACAAGCCCCACGGCGCCGAGCGACTGGGCGATCAGCGCCGCGCCAGCCTTGCCGCGCGCAACCGTCGCCGACTCGAACACCACCGTCACGATGCGGATGAGCTGGTAGAGCGCCATGCCGGCGACAATGGTCCCCGCCGCGCGGAACGCCTCGCCGCCGACAAGGATCGCGATCTCCTCGCGAAACAAGACGAAAAGCAGGATCAGCGGCGCCGCGATCGCCGTCGCCATGCCTGCGGATTTCAGCGCGACAGCGATCATCCTGCCGCGGCCCTGTTCGGCGTCGACTTTCGCAAGTTCCGGAAATGTAGCGTGATTGAGCATGTTGGTCGGATGGGCGAGCAGGTTGGTGACGTTCTGCGCGAGCTGGAAAAAGCCCGCCGCCGCGCTTCCCGCAACGCCGCCGACGAGAAGGACAGGAACTGACTCGTTGACGAGATCGAGCGTCGAGACGCCGTTAGTTTTCAGCATGAAGGGGAGCCAGGCGGGATCGTTCGGCGTCGATGAGCGCGCGGTCAGGACCGGTGCGAGCTTTCGACCCTTCAATTCCCGCCATCCGAGCGCCCAGAGGCTTATTCCGTTAGCGAAGGCGCTGACGATCCAGACGATCAAAAATGCTTCAACGCCGCCGCCCGCAAGCGCCGCCGCCGCCGATCCAAGAAAGCGCACGGCAGGCATCACCGTCATCTGCATGCCGAGCGTTTTGAATTTGCCGAACAGACGAAGGACGCCGGTCGGCGTCGCGCCCATCAGGAACGGCACCGCAATTGCGTAAAGATAGACAAGTCGAAGGACGTCGTCGGACCAGCCGAGCCAGCGTGCGGCGAACGGCGCGGCGATGATCGCGAGCGCGACGCCAAGAACGGCGCTCAGCGCGTCGATCTTCACCGTATAGCGCACCAGCGATCTGAACGCCTCCCCGTCATCGGCGGCTACCATCGGCGTTCCGAAGCGAATGACCGCCTGCCATGACTGGAAACGCGCAATCCCGGCGATCGTCATGGCGTAAGCGTGCGCAAGCGCAAGGACGCCCATGTCATGGGGCCCGAGCGAGCGCGCCGCGATCGCAAGATAGGCGAGACTGAGGAGGCCCGCCGCACCCTTGCCGCTGACCAGCGCACCGGCGTTTTTGAAGATTCGCCTGATTGCGTCGTCGCCTGATGGCGTCGTCGGCGCGCTCATGTCACCGCCTCGCCCGGAAGAAATCTTTGAGCAACAAGGCGGACTCATCGGCAAACGCGCCGCGATCGACCTGGGGACGCCAGTGACAGGTCGGCTGGTTGAAGAACACCGGTCCGTTGACGACAGCGCCGCCTTTCGGGTCTTCCGCGCCAAAAACAAGGCGCGCGATCCTCGCGTGGCTGATCGCGCCCGCGCACATCGCGCACGGCTCGAGCGTCACATAAAGCGTCGCCCCGGTCAGCCGGTAGTTGCCGAGCTTGCGCGCCGCTTCGCGCATCGCCCGAATTTCCGCATGCGCGGTGGGGTCATGGTCCGAGATCGGAGCATTCCCGGCCGCGGCCAGAATTTGGCCATCCGCGCCGACAAGCACGGCGCCGACCGGCGCCTCGCCAGACGCGGCCGCCTTTCGCGCTTCATCAAGCGCGCGGCGCATCATCAGATCATCTAAATCATTGGCCATCGCCCGCCTTTTAGGCGGCGTCAGCGGCCTTCGCCAGCGCCGCCGGCTTTTCCGCAAGACAGAAAGCGGTGATGCCCGCCAGCCTGTTCACCGGAAACAGCGTCGCCCGCTCGATGTCGTGGATCGCAACGAGCGTTTTAGTGAGCCAGGCAGGAGCCGGCTTCATCGCGCTTTCAGGTTCCCTGTCGCCGCGCAGAGCGCGGTCCGCGATCCTCATTGCGGCGACGGCCGGGAACAGCATGCCGAAAAAGTAGCGAAGCTTTATCGGCTGGAGTCCGGCGTCCGTGACGGCCGTTTCGAGCGTCTCCAGCGTGTAGCGCCGCCGATGCTCGAGGAATTCATCGTGCGACGACCAAAGGAAGTTGAACGCAGGGACGGAGATCAGGAATTTCGTCCCCGGCTTCACCATTCGAGCATAGGTCGCGATCGGCGAAACATCGTCGTCAAGATGTTCAATGACGTCGATCATCATGACGAGACCGGCGTCGCTCTCCTCGACGGATCGCGCATAGCTGATCGACCCGTCATGGCGCGCGCCGAGCCATTCGTCCGTGTAATTGGGATCGACGCACACCGATTTGGCGGCGAGCCCGTCTTGCGTCAGCATGCGGGAAAAAACGCCCGAGCCGGCGCCGACATCGAGAACCGACTGATAAGGCGTCGGCGCCGATCAGCGAGCGGATCGCCCTCCATTTGGAGATGTAGTACCAGTGCGTCGCCGGGTCGCCGCCGATCGACTGTTCTTCCTTGAGGTCCATCACCGCACTCGACTAAAGACTATGAGGCGAGCATTAGAGTGATCCGCGCTTAAGGACCGATTAACCATGGACCCCGCAACGCCTGAAGAAAAGGGCGAACGCATCGCCAAATACCTCGCGCGCGCTGGCGTCGCCTCCCGGCGGGAAGCCGAGAAGCTCATCGAACAGGGGATCGTGACCGTCGACGGCGCGACGCTGACGACGCCCGCGTTCAAGGTCATGCCGGGAATGGACATCCGCGTTGATGGAACCCGCGTCAGATCGAAAGAGCCGCCTCGCCTTTGGCGCTTTCACAAACCGACAGGCCTTGTGACGACTCACAAGGATCCGCAAGGGCGCCCGACCGTGTTCGACGCGGTCGCCTCACGGCTGCCGCGCGTCATCTCGATCGGGCGGCTTGATCTGACGACGGAAGGCTTGCTGCTGCTCACCAATGACGGCGCGTCTGGCGCGCCAGCTGGAGCTTCCCGCCAACGCCTGGGTCCGCCGCTATCGCATCCGCGCTTATGGCAAGACTGACCAGAAGGCGCTCGATGATCTCGCCGAAGGCGTTGCAATCGACGGCGTCGACTACAAGCCGATCAAGGCGACGCTGGATCAGGTGAAGGGCGGCAATGTGTGGATCACGGCGTCGATCACCGAAGGCAAGAACCGTGAAATTCGCAAGGTGATGGAGCACCTCGGTCTTCAGGTGAACCGGCTAATCCGCACCGCTTTCGGCCCGTTCCAGCTCGGCGGCCTTGAGGAGGGCGCGATCGAGGAAGTGCCTTCAAAGCAGCTCAAGGAACAGCTTGGCAAAAAAACCTGCGAGGCGCTTGGAATTTGATCATGGCCGACATCGTCAATCTCAATCGCGTGAAAAAGAAGAAGCGCGCGGCCGAGAAGGAAAAGTCCGCGACGGAGAACCGCGCGAAGTTCGGCCGGACAAAAGGGGAGAAGATCAAAGAGAAACGCGGAGAAAGCGAAGGCTGATCGCGCCGCGCAAGGCCATTTGCTCGACCGAGACGAGTAATGCGCATCGTCGGCGGAGCATTCTCAGGCAGGCCCCTCGTCGCGCCGAAAGGCCGCGAACGCGCCCGACGGCCGACCGGGTTCGCGAGTCGCTCTTCAACATCCTCTCGCATCGCGACGACTTCTCGCTTGAAGGCGCGCGCGTCATCGATCTTTTCGCCGGATCGGGTGCGCTCGGATTCGAAGCGATGTCGCGCGGCGCCGAATTCTGCCTCTTCGTGGAATTGGACGCCGAAGCGCGCGGCGCGATCCGCGACAATGTCGAGGCGCTCGGGCTGTTCGGGAACACGAGAGTGCATCGGCGATCGGCGACCGCCCTTGGGCCAAAGCCGGCGGGAGTCGGGGCCGCGTTCACCCTCTGCTTTCTCGATCCTCCGTATGGGAAGGATTTGGCGGGACCCGCCCTTCTGGCGCTAAAGGCTGGCGGCTGGCTCGCCGACAGAGCGCTCGCCGTCGTCGAACAGGGCAAGGGCGAAGAGCCGGTCGCCATTTCAGGGTACGTCGAACTCGACCGCCGCTCTTATGGCGCCGCACAAATCGGAATTTATCGTTTCGACGCTTGATCCCGTCGCTCGGCAACCGATAGGGTCCGCGGCCATGCCATCAGCGGGGACTTCATGACCAGCGATATTGAAATCGCGCGCGCCGCGCGCCTTGACCCGCTCGACGCGGTCGCGGCCAAGCTCGGCCTCGCCGCAGACGATATCATTCCCTACGGCCGCGCGAAGGCGAAGATCGACCTCGCCCGTCTCGGCGATCTCAAAGCGCGGGAGAAAGGCGCGCTCATCCTCGTCACCGCGATCAATCCGACGCCCGCCGGTGAAGGCAAGACGACGACGACGATCGGTCTTGGCGACGCGCTGAACCGGATCGGCAAGAAGGCGGCATCGTGCCTGCGGGAGCCCTCGCTCGGCCCCTGTTTCGGCATCAAGGGCGGCGCGACCGGCGGCGGCAAGGCGCAGGTCACGCCCGATGGAGGACATCAACCTGCATTTCACCGGCGACTTTCACGCCATCACCGCTGCGCACAATCTGCTTGTCTGCGATGATCGACAATCAGATTCACTGGGGCGCACGGCCTCGACCTCGACGCGCGCAAGATCAGCTGGCGGCGCGTCTCGACATGAATGATCGCGAGCTGCGCAACATCGTGACCGGCCTCGGCGGGCGGCGAACGGCGTCCAGCGCGCAGACCGGCTTTGACATCACGGTCGCGTCGGAAATGATGGCGATCCTGTGCCTTGCGGGAAACCTCGACGATCTGAAGCGCGGCTCGCGCGCATGGTGGTCGGCTATACCGCGACGGCGAGTCGTCACCGCGCGCGATCTGAAAGCCGAAGGCGCGATGACGGCGCTCCTGAGGGATGCGATCAAGCCCAATCTCGTGCAGACTCTCGAAAACAATCCCGGCGATCGTGCATGGCGGTCCGTTTGCCAACATCGCGCATGGCTGCAATTCGGTGATCGCGACGCGCGCGGGTCTCGCGCTCGCCGACTACGTCGTGACGGAAGCTGGCTTCGGCGCCGATCTTGGCGCGGAGAAATTCTTCAACATCAAGTGTCGCAAGGCCGGCCTTCGCCCCCGCGCCGCCGTCATCGTCGCGACGGTGCGCGCGCTGAAAATGCACGGCGGCGTCGCGAAAAAGGATCTCGACCGCGAAGACGTCGACGCCGTCAGGCGCGGCTCGGCGAACCTTGCGCGCCACATTGAAAATGTCCACTCCTTCGGCGTTCCGGTCGTCGTCGCGATCAACGCCTTCAACGCCGACACAGCGGCGGAGTTCGCTGCAATTGAGGCCGCTGCGGATAAGGCGGGCGCGCGCGCGATCCTGTGCCGGCACTGGGCGGAAGGATCGGCGGGGGCTGAAGACCTCGCGCGGGCGGTCGTCGACATTGTCGATCGCGGCGAAGCCGACTTTCGGCCCCTTTACCCCGACGCAGCGCCGCTCAAGGCGAAAATCGAAACGATCGCGACGAAGATCTATCGCGCCGGCGCGGTCACCTATGATCCGGGCGCCGCGAAGGCTCTTGCGCGGTTCGAGGCCCAGGGCTTCGGCGCTCTCCCCGTCTGCATGGCGAAGACCCAATACAGCTTTTCCGACGATCCGACCCGCCTCGGCGCGCCGGAGGGCCACATACTTAATGTCCGCGAAGCGCGCCTCGCCGCCGGCGCCGGCTTCGTCGTTGCGATCTGCGGCGAGATCATGACGATGCCGGGTTTGCCGAAGGCGCCGTCCGCCGAGAAGATCACGATCAACGCCGCCGGAGAGATCGACGGCCTTTCCTGATCGGGCCGTTATTGCGAGGGTCCATGCGACGACATTTGCTTTTGGCGCTGGTCGCGTCGGTTGCGTTCAGCGCCGCGTGTTCGCCGGCATCGCTCGACACGGGTTCCGGCGACGCCGTCGATCATCAACGCCTGGAAGCGATCAAGACGGCGCTTGACGCCGAGGTCGCCAATGGAATTCGAGCCGGCTTCGTCGCTGGCGTCGCAACCCGCCGCGGCGATGTTTTCACAACCGCCTCCGGCATGGCTGACCGTGAAAATAACCTGCCGATGACCGCAATGACGCGCTTTCGCATCGCCTCGATGACAAAGCCGATCATTACCGCGGCGGTGATGCAGCTGGTCGATCGCGGCGTGATCGCGCTCGACGACCCGGTGTCGCGCTATGTGCCGGCCTACGCGGATGCGCGCGTTGCAATGGCGATGGAGCCGGACGAAACCGGCGAGATCCCGACGCGCGCGCCATCAAGGCCGATCACCGTTCTTGATCTCCTTACGCACACGGCCGGCATCGGATACCTATTCAACAACCAGACGGCGCTCGACCGGCTCTATCTCGAAGGCAATATCTACAGGACGGAGGGAACGCTCGAAGAGCGGATCGCGCGGATCGCGCGCCTCCCTCTCTACACCGACCCCGGCGTCGAGTGGCGCTATTCCTATTCGATGGACGTTGCGGGCCTGTTGATCGAGAACGCGACGGGCGAACCGCTCGAAGCGTGGCTGAAGGCGAATTTGTTCGAGCCGCTCGGCATGTCGGACACGGAATTTTTCGTCGACGCAACGGACTTCGGCGGCCTCGCCGTCGTCTACGAATTCGGCGCCGATGGAAAAATGCGGCGCGCGGGCGGCGGCGACTTGTCGACCAGCCCCAACGACGAGGCGTTCGGGTTCGCCTCCGGGGGCGGCGGCCTCGTTTCGACGGTCGGAGACTACCTGCGCTTCTGCGTGATGTTGCTGCGCGGCGGCGAGATTGGCGGCGCACGCGTCTTATCTCGCGACGCGGTCGGACAAATGATGTCGGACAACCTGCCTGCCGGCGCGGTCAACAATCTTTGGGAGAAAGACTATGCGAGCTTCGGGCTCGGCGGGACGTCATGTTGCGCCCGGAGTTCGCCGACGCCCCCGCTAGGCGCGGCGAGTGGAGTTGGTCCGGCCATTGGGACACGTGGTTCGTCGTCAATCCTGCAGACGGCGTCGCCGTCGTGCTCCTCGCTCAGACTCAATCATCCCCGACATTGCCCCTGTCGCGCGCGCGCAGTCTCGTCAAATCGTTCGCGTATGGCTCTTCCAATGGCTGAACTCGCCCGACAACGCCCCTTTACGCGGCCTCTCCATGCGCCTATCTCAAAACGGCTGCCCGGCGCGTCAGGACGACATTCCCCGGGGCCGTATCTCACAGAACGGGAGCTGCCTCTGGCGGGGACCGTGGTCTCCATCATGCGGCGCCCACCTGAACCTTAGGGTCCAGGGCGAACAAGAGTCCGACGGCCAGGGCGGCGCTTGTTTTTAGAGAGCCTCTCTTGGTCCTGCCGCCGCTGCCCCCGATCACGCCCGGTTTCGCCTCCAAGGAGATTCTCCGTTTACGGATGGCTGCGGCGCGGCGAGAGGCGGCGCGCGCACGGCCGGACGCCGGAAAGCACGCCGCGCGCGTTTTCATGGACCATGCGCCGTTGCCGGAGGGCGCCGTCGTTTCGCTCTATCACCCGATGAAGGATGAGCTTGATACCAAACCGCTGGCCGAAGCGCTGCTCGATCGCGGCTTCACCATCGCGCTTCCGGTCGTGCCCAGAAAACGCGGCCCGCTCACTTTCCGCGCCTTTCGCGACGGCGATCCGCTCGTCGCGGACCGTTACGGCATCATGACGCCGTCGGAGGATGCGCCGATCGTCCGGCCGATGCTGATCGTGACGCCGCTTCTCGCTTTTACGCGCGGCGGCGCGCGACTCGGGTATGGCGGGGGATATTACGACAGGACGCTTGCAGCGCTGCGCGCCGAGGGCGACGTCCTCGCCGTCGGGTTCGCTTTCGCGGCGCAGGAAGTCGAACGCATACCGTTGACGTCGCGCGACCAGCGGCTCGACTGGATCGTGACCGAGCGCGAAGCGATTGAAGCGCGCAGCCTTGACGAGCGCTTCTCATGAGGATCGCGATCTTCGGCGACATTGTCGGGCGATCAGGCCGCAGGGCGGTGACCGAAGAACTGCCGCGACTCCGGCGGCGCTTCGGCCTCGATTTCGTCGTCGTCAATGTCGAGAACGCGGCGGGCGGCTTCGGCGTCACCGCCGAAATCGCCGAAGCGGTGCTCGCCGCCGGCGCCGACGTTTTGACGACCGGCAATCACGCTTTCGATCAGCGCGAAGAAGTCGACATTTTCCGGACCGAGCCGCGATTGCTCCGCCCGCTGAATTTTCCAAAATCAAATCCGGGAAGAGGCGCGGGCGTCTATCAGACGCAGGACGGGCGCTCGGTCATGATCCTTCACGCGCAGGGCCAGGTCGAAATGCACCCCTGCGACGATCCTTTCGCCGCGATCGACGCCGCGATCGGACCCGCCGCGCTCGGCCGCGATGTAGACGCGATCGTCGTCGATTTCCACGCCGAAGCGACGAGCGAGAAGCAGGCGCTGGGCCATTATCTCGACGGCCGCGTTTCCGCCGTCGTCGGAACGCACACGCATACGCCGACGGCGGATGATCGCGTTCTTGCCGGCGGGACAGCTTACATGAGCGACATCGGCATGTGCGGCGACTATGACAGCGTCATCGGCATGGAAAAATCTGAGCCGATAAACCGCTTCCTGACGAAAATGTCCTCGCAGCGTTTTCAACCGGCGGCGGGCGAAGCGACGATTTGCGGCGTCATCATCGAGACCGATGCGGACGGGCCGAGCGATTTCGATTGAGCCGCTGCGCCTCGGCGGGTGTCTCAGGCAGATCGCGCCAGACGACCTGACGCCGACGCGAGGCTATCTCACCGCACATAGCTCGCGCCGTTGATGTCGAAGGTCGCGCCGGTCGCCGATGCGCAGGCGCCGGTCAGCAAAAACACCGTCATCGCCGCGACTTCCTCCGGCGTCGCGACGCGCCCGAGCGGAATGTCGGCGACGGCCTTCTTACGCGCTTCGATGTCTTTCGGCGCCATGCGCGTTTCGACCCAGCCGGGCGCGACCGCGTAGAAAAGGATGTTCTCGGCGGCGAGCGCGCGCGCGAAGGTTTTTGTCATCGCGAGCACGGCGCCCTTCGACGCCGCATAGGCGGCGCCGTCGATTGAATCGCCGCGATGGCCGGCGCGCGAGGCGATGTTGACGACGATGCCGCCGCCGGTTTTGCGGAAATGCTCGATCGCCGCGTCAACAGATATCTGCGGGCGCCTGGACGTTGACCGCCTGCGTCTTCGCCCAGGCTTCGCGCCAGTCGCCGCGCGGCGCGCGAAGCGATGAATCGATGAAGATTCCGGCGTTGTTGACGATCGCGTCGATGCGCGAGGCGGCCGCGAGCGCCTTTTCAACAAGCCGAAAACCGGCGTCCGGCGCGGAAAGATCTTCGAAAATCACCCGGGAGGCGGGAATTTTGCGGTCATGCGCGACCGCATCGATCGCCTCGCCGGCCGCCGTCGCATGAAGGATGAGGCTCGCCCCGGCATCCGCCGCCTGATGCGCGATCGCCGCGCCGATGCCGCGCGACGCCCCTGTCACAAGCACCGTTTTTCCCCGAAGATTCAGCATCTCTTTAACGCCCTCTTGAAATCAGCCTCTGGCTCTTGGTATGGCCCCGCCTTCCCCGCATCAAGGGATTTGCACGAGGCGCCGATGGCCGGACATTCGCAATTCGCGAACATCATGCACCGCAAGGGCAAGCAGGATGCGAAGCGATCAAAGATGTTTTCCAAGCTTTCCAAGGAAATCACGGTCGCGGCAAAGCTCGGCGCGCCGGACCCCGCTTTCAATCCGCGCCTTCGCCTCGCCATTCAGGCGGCGAAGGCCCAGTCGGTCCCGAGGGACAATATCGAGCGGGCGATCAAGAAAGCGACCGGCGGCGAGGGCGCGGGCTACGAGGATATCCGCTACGAAGGCTTTGGTCCGGGCGGCGTCGGCGTCATCGTCGAGGTCCTGACCGACAACCGCAATCGCGCGGCTGCCGAGGTTCGCGCCGCCTTCGCGAAAAACGGCGGCAATCTCGGCGAGTCGGGGTCCGTCGCCTTCATGTTCGACCGGGTCGGCGCCGTTGAATATCCCGCAGCCGTCGCCGCGGAAGACGCGATGCTCGAGGCGACGATTGACGCTGGCGCTGACGACGTTGAGTCGAGCACGGACGGCCATCTCATTTATACGGCGAGTGACGAACTCGCGAGCGTCGCTGCCGCGCTCGAAAAGAAATTCGGCGAAGCGTCATCGGTGGGGCTCGTCTGGAAGCCGCAGAACATGATCGATGTCTCGGGAGATCCCGCGTCGACGCTGATGAAGCTGCTGGGCGCGCTTGACGACTGCGACGACGTCCAAAACGTCTACGCCAATTACAATATGTCGTCGGAGGAAATGGAGCGTCTCGCCGGTTAGAGCGTTGGGCGGTTGATCCGCGCCAGTTGCGCTCTATCATCGCCGGACTTGTTCCGGCGGTCAGGGCGGCGTCTCGATCGCCCGCATTATCCGCATTATCCGCTCCGCTCTATCCCTCACGATTCCAGCATCCATGCGGCGTGCAGCGGTTTTGTCCGTATTATCCGTAAACGCTTTTTCGTCCCGCCTGGATCGACCCGGCGCGGAAATGCGCCGCGGCGCGCGCTATCATTCGCGCCCTTGAGCGCCCGGCCAATTCAACAATGCCGCGACCGCTCGCCCGCACACCGCGCTCACCGCGCGGGCGGTTCTATTTTTGACGAAACGCGGCTTTCACATGCCTCATTTCATCCAGCGGCCGACAGTTCCCTCGAACCGACGCGCCGCGCCATCCAACTTGTCAAAGAGCCGGCCGCGCTTTCGCGCCGCCACAACGATCACCGTCCGAAATTGTGAGCGCCATCGTCAACTTCAAGCGTCGGTTTCGACGTATTTTGAGCCGCGCGCTCGCCCTTCACGCGAATTCCTCGGTTTGAGCATCACGCGGTTGATCCGCAACAGCTGCATTCCGTCCTCGCGGGATTTGTTCCGGCGCTCCATGCGAACGCGCCTGTCGCCGCTTATCGTGGCTCGCGACTCTCTCGCTCTTTCGCGAACATCGTTCCGAAGAAATCGCCCTTCGTCCACGCCGGCGTCTCGGCGCCGTCCGCGAGATCGCGCGCGATGCGGTAATTCAGCTCGGCGAAGCGAGCGAGCGCATCATAGTCGATCGGCAGAGTGAGGTCGTCCGTCGGTTTGTGATAATGATTCTTGAGGAAATCGGCGAAGGCGTTATCGCCGCCACTTGCAAATCCCGGAACGAGGAAGACGGCAGGGGTTCCTTCCTTGACGAAGGCGTAATGGTCCGAGCGGATGAACAGGTTTTCGTCGGGAATGGGGTCTGGCGACAGGGTCAGGCCCATCGATTCGGCCGCGCGGGCGACAGCGGGACCGATTGAAGAGCGCTCTGCGCCGAAAGCGATAACATCCGTAAACGGATAAAGCGCGATCGGCATGTCAAGATTGACGTTGGCGACGAGGCGCTTTTTCCCAAACGCCGGATGGCGCGCGAGGTATTCCGCGCCGAGAAGGCCCTTTTCCTCGGCGGTGACGGCCGCGAACGCAATCGTTCGTTTCGGCCTGACGCCGGAGACCTTGAAGGCGCGCGCCGCTTCAAGAAGGACCGCAATCCCGCCTGAATTGTCGAGCGCGCCGTTGTTGATCGCGTCCTCGCCGGCTTTCGCGCCCGGTACGACCCCGATATGGTCAAGATGCGCTGTGAGCAGAACGACTTCGTTCCTGAGCGCCGGGTCGGATCCTTCGATGACGCCGATGATGTTGTCGCTTCGGGCGTCGGAAAGGGTTGAAGCCCCGGAGATCGTCGCCGTCCTCAAAAGCGGAAATCCTTTCGGCGCGCCCTTTCCTTCGGCTTCCTTCGCCTGAAGGGCGAGGTAGTCGGCGCGCTCGCCCGTGAAGATTTTCCGCGCGCCCGGAACGCTCAGCGATGCCGTCGCCTTGATCGACGGCGCCGACGATTTCAGCTCGTCCGTCCGGGCCGATCGTCGTCATGCCGGCGCGCGCCGCGGAGCGAACGCCCGCCGCCCACCGATCTTTTTCGGCTTCCTGTTTCGTCATCATCGTGACGAAGCCGACGGCGCCGCGCTCCGCCGCCGCTGCGAGTTTGGCGTCGGTCGAACTGTAATAGGCGCGCTTTTCCGTGTTGAGCGCCGGCGGCGCGCCGCCGAAGGCGACGACGATCTTCCCGGCGACATCGAGGCCGGCGTAATCGTCGACGCCTTCGTCAGGCGCAACGACGCCATAGCCGGCGTAAACGAGCGGCGCCGTCACCGTGAACGACGGTTCGTCATAGCTGCGGCCGATCATGTAATCGTCGAGCGGCGCGAGCGTCGTCGCGGCGGCGCCTTCTCCAACCACGAAGCGCGCTGCGTCGATGATGCGCACCGACGCGCGCAGCGGCACGTTCCTGGCGCCAGCCGGTATCGGCGGGTTTCAGGCCGACCGCCTTCATGCGCTCCAGGACATAGTCCGCCGCGTCGTCATAACCTTTGGTCCCAGGCTCGCGGCCCATGCGCGCGTCGTCGGCGAGCCAGGCGACGTCGGCCCGGATGCGTGCGTGCCGATCGCCCACATTCTGCGTCGCGCTGCTGGCGCAAGCGGCGAGGACGACGAGCGAACAGGCGCCGGCGAACGATCGTATCGAATGCATGAAGGACCCTAGCGATGAGTTTGCCCAACTTGGCGGCGCCGCGCCGCGCCGGGTCAAGGCGCCGTTCGAACTCTATGCGGCGAAGCGTTCAAAGGCGGCGGTCGACCGTGTTCCCCTCGCCCATCAGCACGACGGTCGGTTTGTGGTCGCGCGCTTCCTCCGGCGTCATTTGCGCGAAAGCCGCGATGATGACGATGTCGCCGACGGCGGCATGGCGAGCGGCGGCGCCGTTCAGCATGAACTCGCGCGAGCCTCGCTTGGCGGGCAAGGCGTAGGTCTCGAGGCGCGCGCCGTTGGTGACGTTCCAGACCGCCACCTGCTCGTGCGGCAGGATATTCGCCATGTCGAGGATGTCCTCGTCGATCGCGATCGACCCTTCGTAATGAAGATCCGTCATCGTCAGGCGGGCGCGATGGATCTTCGCCTTCATCATCGTCAAATGCACGTCGTCGGGGCTCCTTTCGGTCGGCCGGAGGCTGATATATGCTCATGTTGAGCAGTATCAATGGGCCCATCTTCGCGCATCGGGTCAGGACCGGCTAGGGTCGCCGGCGAAACATCATTTGTTGGAGGTTGCGAGTGCGGACAACGGGAACGAGAGCCGTCATTCTTTCGGCGGCGCTTGTCGCGACGACGGCGTCGTTGGCGTGCGAGGCCGCCGAAAAGAAGCCCGAGCGGACGTACAAGCTGTTGCTCGGCGCCGGACCCGCCGTCGCCTACAATCTCGAAGAGCCTTTCATCAACGTGGCGCAGGCGCGCGGCGCCTCCTGGAGCTTCCAGACCGAGGCGAAAGAGCGCCTTGACGGTGATGATGCGGTCGCCGCCGGATTTCTGGATCGCGACGACCCGAATGCCGACGAAGAAAAGCCGGGCGGCAAAATTCGCGGCGCTGCGCCGTCTTCTTTCCGGGCGCCGAGAATTTCAAGGACTACTATGCGGACGATTACGTTCTCGACTGGAAGGGCGAGGCGCGCGGCTTCATGCAGCGCTGGGAACAGACGTCGCAGGCGCGCCGGAGCGACAACGCCGTCTCTTACTCGCTAAAGCCGCAGCAGGTTACTGAAAGCTCGATGCGATTCTCGTCGATCGGCGACGGCTTCAGCGATATCCGGCTTTACCGGAAAAAATACGGCCCGCTGTTGGAGCAGGGAAAGGTCTGGAATCCAGCCTTCATCGACTATGTGAGACGCTACGACATCGTGCGCACGATGGATATTCAGTCGACGAACAATACGCCGGTGCGCCGCTTCAGCCAGATCGCGACGATGGATCAGCCATGGGGACAAGGTGCATCGGGCGCATGGCCAGAGCCGCCGTTCTTCGGCGCGCCCTACGAAATCCTTTTCGACCTCGGCGTCGAAGCGGACGTCTCCATCTGGTTGACCATTCCGCCGCAGATCGGCTCGCCGATCGCGCCGGCTGATCCATCGCTTGCGGCAGGACGCAAAGCCCGACCGCATCGGATTCAACAAGGTGAAAGCGGCCGCCGCAAAGAACGTCAAGGAAACGCTCGCCAGCCCCGAATGGGATATTTTCGCCAAGGAGTTCGTCGACCGTTATCTTGCGTCCGGCTACCCGCTCTCGCGTCCGCTCTATGTCGAGATGGCGAACGAAATCTGGAACTTTGCGTCGCCCTTCATCGTTTCCAGCAATTACGCAATCGGCATCGGGCAAGGCGTCAAGCCGGAATGGAAAATCGGGCACGGCTATGGCGTTCTGACCGCAAGATCAATGGTCGCGCTCGAAAAGGAATTTGCCCGTCGCAAGGTGAAACCGAACATCATCTACGTCGTCGCCAGCCATACAGCGGACCAGGGCCGCACCAAGCAGGCGCTCGACGGAATAACCGCCTATCTGAAATTGATGGGCGAGGATCCTTCGAAATATCTCCCCAAGACCGGCGTCGCCGTCACCAATTACTACGGCAATTTCGACTCGATCTCGAAGGCGCTGTTTGGCGTCGCCGCGCCCGCGCAATACGCGCCTCTTTGGATCAAGGCGATTGACGAGGATCCTGACGCGCTCGCCAAGCGCGTTTCCGATCTGCTGAAGGACGGGCCGCCGAATGTGAAATTGACGTCCGCCTGGGTCGTCGCGCGCTGGACGGCGCACAAGAAGTTCGCCGAACAGGCCGGCAGCCGGTTCATCGGCGCCTATGAAGGCGGAAGCCATCTTGTTCCGCCCAAGGAGCTTGTCGATTCAAAGCCGTTCCTGCAGTGGTGGGCGAATTACCATTGGGGCGAGGAGGGCGCCGATGTCGGCCGCAAGGTGAACCGCGACCTCATAGAGGCGTTTCCGGGCGCGATCATCGCCAACTACAAGAGCATCGGGCGGCCCGGGCCGTCCAACCCGTGGATCGACGGGCATGTCGCCAAGCCGACGCCGATGCTCAAAATGTGGGACGAATTCGCAAGGCCTGATCGCGTCGACTGACCGCAAGTCGTTGAATCAGCGCGCGCTTCGGCCGGTTTGCCGCAGCGCCCGCATCGGGGTAGGTTAATGCTTCTGTGGTCGGGGGTTCCTATGGCGTGGACGTCATTTCTGAAGGTCGGCGCGGTCGCCGCGACGATGTTGCTGGCGATGGCGCCGGCAAGCGCGCAGCGTAACGAAAACGGCTACGGACCCGATCCCGACGGCGACAGCAATCCCGCGACGAAGACACGCGCGATCGCCAATTTCGGCGCGACCGATCTGAAACTCGATCCGCGCTTCACCGTCATCACGTTTGAGCCCCCGCCCGGCGCTCATCGTCGCCATATCAGCGGGCAATATGTCCCGACTTACGGCGTCGCCTTCAGCAAAGGCCTCGAATGGCAGATTTGCGACGACCAGCGCTATTACCAGTATGACAGCCTGTGCACCTATATCCGCCCGCCGTCGGGCGTCTTCGCCGCTTACTACCGCGACGACTGGAAACGTCCGCTTGAAGTGAAATTCAACAAACCCGTCTGCGCCGCCATGATGTCGGTCTATCCGACGGGCGGCAAAGAGGGCGAGAAATTCAAGGTGACGCTGAAAGCGAAAAAGTCGAACGGCGATCCCGCCGGCGAAGCAAATGTCACCTTTGCGTGGACGCAGGACACATTCCGTTGGCGCGTCATGGCCGGCGGCTTCTTCCTTAACGAGGACGCCTCCAGCATCGACGTCATGGTCCGCCGCGTGGAAAACGCCGGGGACGTCGTCCAGTTCCTGATCGACGATCTCGCCTTTGTCGAAACCGGCTGCGAAGCGGTGATCAAGGACATCAAGGATGTCGCGGGATTTGAGATCAGTTCAACCGGCGAACTGGTGACGCTGTCGGCGCAAGAATAGCGAAAGAAGGCCGTTCCCGGCGCCGCTGGCTCTGCTCCTCGCGTCAGATCGCCCGCGTTTCCATCGCCAGCCATTCGCCGACGTTTTTCGGCAGGAGCGGCGTCAACGTCTGCCTGACGCGCGCATGATATTTGCTCAGCCAGTGCCGCTCCGCTTCCGTCAGCAGCGACGGGACGACGAGATCGACGCTGATTGGCGCAAGCGTGATCGTTTCAAACGACATCATCGGCCGCTCGCCGCCGGCGAATCGCTTCGGCGTCCGAGACGACGATGAGGTTTTCGATGCGGATGCCGTAGCCGCCGGTTTTGTAGTAGCCGGGCTCATTCGAGATGATCATGCCGGGTTTAGCGCCTGCGCTGTTCGGAATTTTGGCGATGCGCTGCGGGCCCTTCATGGACGCCGAGAAACGAGCCGACGCCGTGCCCGGTGCCGTGATCGTAGTCGAGACCCGCGTCCCAAAGCGCCTTGCGCGCCAAGCATGTCCAGCTGCGACCCGGTCGTTCCCGCCGGGAAGCGCGCGGTCGCCAGCGCAATATGGCCTTTGAGGACGAGCGTGAATCGCTCGCGCATTTCCTGCGGTCGCCGCGCCGATCGGAACCGTGCGCGTGATGTCGGTCGTGCCGTCCTGATACTGCGCGCCGGAGTCGATGAGATAGAGCTCGCCCGCGCTTCAGTTTCCGCGAGGTCGCCGTCGAGACCTTGTAGTGCACGACGGCGCCGTTCTCGCCCGCGCCGGAGATCGTATCGAAAGAGAGATCGACAAGCTTTCCCGTCGCCGCGCGGAATTCCTCCAGTTTCGTCGCTGCGGCGATCTCGTCGACCGACCCGTCCTGCGCCTTCGTCGCAATCCAGTGCAGGAACTCGGGTCACTGCGGCGCCGTCGCGAATATGAGCGGCGCGTGTGTTGTTAAGCTCCGTCGCGTTCTTCGTCGCGCGCGGCAAGCGCGCAGGGGTCTGTCAGGTCGACCGTTTTGGCGCCGGCGTTTGTCAGGTCGGTCACATATTTCATCGGCGCGAGCGCCGGATCGATCGCGACGACTTTTCCATCCTTTCCAAGCTTCTTCAGCGCGACGTCAATATCCGCCTCGCCACGAATGTCGATGTCGTCGCCGAGAAGAGACGGCAGCTCGTTCCCGACCTTTTCCGGGGCGATGAAGAAGCGTCGCCTTGCCGTCCTTCCACGCGAGCGCGCGCGCCAGCGGCAAGGGCGAGCGAGAAACGTCGGCCCCGCGGACATTAAAGAGCCACGCGATCGACGGCGGGGAGGTCACGAGGAATGCGTCGGCGCCGGCCTTCGCGATCGCGTCAGCGATATCCTTGCGCTTGTCGGCGGACGATTTGCCGGCGAGATCAAGGGCGTGCGGCTTCGTTGGCGAGAGCGGCCTGGCAGGCTGATCTTTCCACGCGACGTCGATCGGATTGCTCTGCAAGCGCGATAAGCGTGAAGCCGGCCTTCTTCGCCGCCTTTTCCAATTTCTCAACGCCCGACTTGGTGTGCAGCATCGGATCGTAACCGATGCGCGCGCCATTAGCCGCGTGGTCGGCGAGCCATTGGTCCGGCGGCGTTTCGGTAATGTCCTCGAACTGGAAATACTTGTCGTCCGTCTGCTGGCGCACCTGAAGCGTGTAGCGGCCGTCGACGAAAACGACCGCCTTGTCGACGAGAATGATCGCGGCGCCGGCCGACCCGGAGAATCCGGATATCCACATCAGCCGCTCGGCGTAGGCGGGAATATATTCGTTCTGGTATTCGTCATCATGCGGAACGATGAAGCCGTCCAGGCCGATCTTCTTCATTTCCGCGCGCAGGAGCGGCAGGTGCTTTCCGCGAAGGTTCGGTCGGAGACGGGTTCAAAGTGCTGGAACATGCGCGTGGGCCTCGCTGTCGGGTTCGGGTTATATGGCGCCGCAGCGCCCTCGTCTCAAGCCGCAAGCCTATAGTTTAACGAACAGGAGCACCGGCCATGTCGCATGATCGAGGCGGTTGAGGAGCTTGAAATCCCGCCGCTTCATAGGCCGCGCGCACCGCCGGCTCCTGATCCGCCATGAGGCCCGCGAGCATCACACGGCCGCGAGGGCCGACATGCGCCGCCATCAGCGGCGCTAACGTCGACAAGCGGCCCCGCGAGAATGTTCGCGAAGACGAAATCATAGGGCGCGCGCACGCGAATGCGCGGATCGGAAAAACCGTCCGCGACGATGGCGCTCACAAGATCGTCTGCGCCGTTGATGCTCGATATTCTCGCGTGCGATCTCGACCGACCTTTCGTCGATGTCGCTCGCCAGCACCTCGACATCCCAGAGCTTCGCCGCCGCAATGGCGAGCACCGCCGAGCCGCAGCCGAGATCAAACACGGCCTCCGGCGGCGCGCCCGCAAAACGGTCGAGCAGCGTCAGGCATCCTGCCGTCGTCGGATGGTGGCCGGTGCCAAACGCCTGATTGGCGTCGATGCGAATGGGAATTCTGTTCGTCTCGGACGGGAAGATTATCCGCATCGTGCGAGCCGTAGAGAACGAACCGCCCCGCCTCGACGAGCCCGAGCCCCTCAAGCGCATGAGCGACCCAGTCGATGTCGGGAAGCTCTTCGATCACCGGCGCGCCGACGCCGGTTTCGGCAAGGAGCGTCGCGAGCACGCCTTCATCGGGCCGGGTGGTGAAATAGGCTTCGAGTTTCCACAGCGTCGCGTCATCCGCCGCCGCATCGTCATGCTTGGTGAGGCTGACCGCATTTGCGGGCGGGAAAAGGACATCAGTCAGAAAAATGGCGGCGCTCTCAAGCGCGGTCTCGGTTCCGGTCCAGACGGCTTTGTAGGTTGGCATCTGTCGGCGTTAAGCGGATACGAGGAACGAGTTCGACCACTTTTTTCGCGCCGGAATGGTCGAAGTCGACGGTGAGTTTCTGCCCTTCCGCCAAGACGACGCGGCCATAGCCGAATTTCTGGTGAAAGACGCGGGCGCCGACGCCGAATTTCGAGGCGCCCGGCGCGCTCACCGAAACCGGTTGCGCGCGGCCTTCGATCATCGGCGACGACGACGCCCGTCCCGCCGCCGCGCGCGCGCGTTTCCAGCCCGGATTGTCGTAATAGGCGTCCTCGTCGACCGCATGCGCGTCAAAACGCGAATGGCTCGGGAAGGACGACGCCGCGTTTCCATAAAGCCCGGGCTGGGAGACGACCTCGACTTCGCCTTCGGGAAGCTCGTCGATGAAGCGCGACGGCAACGACGTCTGCCAGCGGCCGTACATCTGGCGGTTGGCGGCGAAAGAGATGCGGCAGCTTTCGCGCGCGCGCGTAATGCCGACATAAGCGAGGCGGCGCTCTTCTTCGAGCGCGGCGGCGCCGCCTTCGTCGAGCGAGCGCTGCGAGGGAAAGACGTCCTCTTCCCAGCCGGGGAGAAATACGACGGGAAATTCAAGGCCCTTCGCCGCGTGCAGCGTCATGCAGCCAGACCTGGCCCGTCCGGCGACTCCTCGCCATGATCGGCGACGAGCGCGACGTGATCGAGATAGGCGGCGAGCGTGTCGAATTCGCTTACCGCCTGAACGAGTTCCTTCAGATTGTCGAGTTTCGACGTCGGCCTTCGCGGATTTGTTGTTCTTCCAGCAAATCGGTATAGCCGGATTTCATCGAGCACCAGCTCCGTCAGGTCTCCGAGGCGATAAATGACCGACCTCGCGATCGCGCCAGCGATCGATCATCTCGACAAATGCGCGAAGCGCGTTCGCGCGGCGGCCCCCAGATCTTCAGATTCGAGGAGCACGCGGCTCACCGCCATCATGCGATAGTCCGCGCGCGCGGGAGAGCGTGTGGATGGCCTGCATCGTCTGCCGCCCAGCTTCGCGCCGGTTTGTTGGCGATGCGGTCGAAGGCGAGATCATCATCGTGCGAGCGGATGAGCCGCAGATAGGCGATCGCGTCGCGCATTTCCTCACGCTCATAAAAGCGCGGTCCGCCGACGACGCGATAGGGAAGCCGCCAGCGTGTTGAAGCGCTCTTCGAAAGCGCGCATCTGGAAGGACGCGCGCACGAGAACCGCCATGTCGGCGTGCGCATCGCCTTTGCGCTGTCCGCTTTCGATATCGTCCGCCACGAGGCGCGCTTCGGCTTCGCCATCCCAGACGCCGCGCACTTTTACATGGCCTTCGCCGGCGCTGCCGATCGCCGTCACAGAGCGTCTTGCCGAGGCGCGTCTTGTTCGCCGCGATCAGCCCCGAGGCGGCCGCAGAGAATCGCCGGCGGTCGAGCGATAATTGCGCTCAAGGCGGATCACTTTGGCGCCCGGAAAATCTTTCTCGAACCGCAGAATGTTTTCGACTTCTGCGCCGCGCCAGCCGTAGATCGACTGATCGTCATCGCCGACGCAGCAGATGTTCTTCGGCTTTTGCGCCAGCAGGCGAAGCCAGAGATACTGCGCGACATTGGTGTCCTGATATTCATCGACAAGCATGTAGCGGAAGCGGTCCTGATATCGGCGAGAATGTCCGGGTTGCTTCTGAAAGATTGTCAGTCGTGAAGAGAAGATCGCCGAAATCGGCGGCGTTGAGCGTCCTCAGCGCTGTCCTGGTACGCTGCAGTAAAGACTTCACGCCTTTCCCGTCCGCGAAATGCCACGCCTCGTTCTGCCGGAACCTTGTCCGGCGTCAGGCCGCGATTTTTCCAGCCGTCGATCAGCGTAAGCCAGACGCGCGGCCAGTCCAGCGCTTTTCGTCGAGCGCCCTCGGCCTCGATCACCTGCTTGCAGAGTCGCACCTGATCGTCGGCGTCGAGAATGGTGAAGGTCGATTTCAGACCCACCATCTCGGCGTGGCGGCGAAGAATTTGCGCGCCGACACCGAATGAAACGTGCCGAGCCACTGAAGGCCCTCGACGCGCTTCGCCGATGATGGCGCGCGACGCGGTCGCTTCATTTCGCGCGCCGCCTTGTTGGTGAAGGTGACGGCGAGGAGTCTGCGAGGGTTGCGCCTGCCGCGTGAACAGGAGAGTGCGCGAGGCGCGCCGTCAGCGCCCGCGTCTTGCCGGTGCCGGCGCCCGCGCCAGCATGAGCACGGCGCCCTCGGTCGCCAGCACCGCCTCGCGCTGCTCGTCATTGAGGCCGTCGAGATAGTCGGGCGCGGCGCTCGCGGCGACGGACGCAACGCCCGCCATGGCGCGCTCGGAAATGGATGGTTTCAACGTCACTGGCGGACCCTAACGGCAGGAGAACAATTCTGGAACATCGGCCGCCTCATTTTTCATCTGGAATCGCCGAATTTCCCTCATTTCAATGGGTTGGCGGCCGCTTGCTCCCGTCCATAGGCGGCGCGAAATTTGTCGATCATTCACGCGGCGCCGCTCGCCATCATTGTCGATCAGACGACGTAATTGCGGCTACGCCTTCACCGCAATGACGCCTTTCAGGGGCGCCTTCACGATCAGCGCGTCGCCGCATTCGCGAAACTCCTGCGCGAGCAGTTCGATGTAGCGGTCCGGATCGCTGTAATTCGCGCGCGCATAGGCGCTGCCAAATGAAGTCGTGCCAAAAAGTCCCGCGGCTTCTTCCGCCGACAAGCGGGAACCAAGATCGTCCGCAAAATAGCTGATCTGCGAGAACAGGCCGGAAGCCACGACGGGTCGCCCATACTCGATATTGGCGGTGAGGCGCCTGTCCTTGAACGGCGCCCACAGCGCCTCGTGCTTGCGAAAGACCGCTTCGGCAGGACCCTCGACTTCAAACGCGCTGTAGCGAAACGGAAAGAAAACGCCGCCGGCTCGGAGCCACCGATGCGCATTCGCAACAACCTCCTTTTGGTCCATCCAATGAAAGGACGTCGCCGCGACAACGGCGTCGACAGCGCTGTCACCGATCTCCGCCGTCTCCGCCGCCGCGTTCAGCACATCGACATTGGCGATGGCCGGAAACTCGGCCGCCATGCGCGTGTCCGGCTCAATCGCCGTGACATGCGCGAACCGCTTTGCAAGTTCCTTCGTCGCCTGACCGGAGCCTGCGCCAAGATCGACGGCATGATCGCGCGGCCCCTTAAGCGCAGCATCGAGCGCGTCGAAAACCGTGGGCGGATAACCCGGCCGACGCCGCGCGTAGAGCGCGGCGTGACCGCCAAAGGCCCTCGATCCGTCAGGCGCGGATGAAGTCACGCCACTCCCCCTCGCTCATCACCTTGACGCCGTGCTTTTGCGCTTCTTTCAGCTTCGATCCGGCGCCCGGCCCGGCGACGACGTAATCCGTCTTGGCTGACACGGAACCGGCGACCTTCGCGCCAAGCGCCAACGCCTGCGCCTTCGCTTCGTCGCGCGTCATCGTCTCGAGCGTTCCGGTAAAGACGACTGTCTTGCCGGCGATCGCCGACGATGTCGTTGCGCGCTTCATCGGCTGTGGGGTCACTTCCTTCAGAAGCCGCTTCACGGCGTCGCGATTGTGCTCTTCCTTGAAGAACTCGATGACGCCGCCGGCCACAAGCTCGCCGACCCCTTCGATTGTCATCATGTCGTCAAAAGACGCACCGCCCCTGCCCGCTTCAACCGCCGCATCGCAAAGCGCCTCGATCGTTCCATAATGAAGCGCGAACAGCCTGGCGTTGGTCTCGCCGATATGGCGCATGCCGAGCGCGTTGATGAAGCGATCGAGCGCGGGCGCGCGGCTGGCGTTAATCCCGGCGAACAGGTTCTCGACCGACTTTTCGTTG
Organism: uncultured Alphaproteobacteria bacterium; assembly: GCA_963765165.1. Taxonomy (GTDB): domain Bacteria; phylum Pseudomonadota; class Alphaproteobacteria; order Caulobacterales; family Parvularculaceae; genus Amphiplicatus. The sequence goes on from CAVXVQ010000002.1 coordinate 489,199, forward strand.
GTCAGCGATTTCGTTCCGTCCTTCTTTTCCTTGTAGGTGTGAAGATCGATCAGGCCTTTCTTCTGGCGCGCTTCGAGCGTGAAGATGTCGGCAGGTTCGCGAACGAATCCTTCGGTGAAAAATGCTTCAATTTGCTTCTCACCGAGACCCTCAATGTCCATCGCGTTTCGCGACACGAAATGCCGGAGGCGCTCGACCGCCTGCGCCGGGCAGATCAGGCCGCCCGTGCAGCGGCGCACCACTTCGCCTTCCTCCCTGACCGCGTGGCTGCCGCAGACGGGACAGGTCTCGGGAAATTTGTAGGGCTTTGCCCCGCGCGGGCGCTCTTCCACGATGACTTTGACAATTTGCGGGATGACGTCGCCGGCGCGCTGGACGACGACCGTATCGCCGACGCGGATGTCCTTGCGCTCGATTTCATCCTGATTGTGCAGGGTGGCGTTCGACACGACGACACCGCCGACGGTGACGGGCTTTAGCCTTGCGACCGGGGTCAGCGCGCCTGTGCGGCCGACCTGAATATCGATCGCCTCCAGAATCGTCGTCGCTTTCTCCGCCGGAAATTTGTGCGCCACAGCCCAGCGCGGGGAGCGCGAGACAAAACCGAGACGCTCCTGATAGTCGAGCCGGTCCACCTTGTAGACGACGCCGTCGATGTCATAGCCGAGTACACTTCGCTCTCTGCTCGATGAACTTGTAATGTGCGAGCATGTCGCCAACCGATCCGCATCGCTTCATCAACTTGCTCGTCGGAAAGCCGAACGCCGCGAGCCGCTCCACACTCGCAATCTGCGTCGCAGCAAGCGGCGCCGATAATTCGCCCCAGGCGTAGGCGAAGAACCGCAGAGGCCGCGACGCCGTCACGGCGGCGTCGATCTGGCGAAGCGATCCCGCCGCCGCATTCCGCGGATTGGCGAAGGCTTCCTCGCCCGCCGCTTCAAGACTTTCATTGAGCGCGAGGAATTTCGCGTGACTCATGTAAATCTCGCCCCGCACTTCAAGAATGTCTGGCGCGCCCTTCACGCTTTTCGGAATGTCCGAGACGGTCAGCACGTTTGCCGTGACATTCTCTCCAACCGCCCCGTCGCCGCGCGTCGCCGCAACCTTGAGGACGCCGCCCTCATACCGAAGATTGAGCGAGAGACCGTCGATCTTCGGTTCCGACGTAAAAGCGAGCGGCGCATCCTCAGCGAGCATCAGGAACCTTCGCACGCGCGCGACGAACTCGACGAGGTCCTCGTCGTTGAAGGCGTTGTCGAGCGAGAGCATCGGCCGCGCATGCTCCGCTTTGGCGAATTTTGTCGACGGCGCGGCGCCGACGCGCTTCGACGGGGAATCGGCGCGCGTCAACTTTGGAAACTCGCGTTCGATGAGCGCATTCCGCCGGTGAAGCGCGTCGTATTCCGCGTCGGTCATCAGCGGACGGTCTTTGGCGTGATACGCCTCGTCCGCCGCCGCAATTTCGGTCGCCAGACGCGAAAGCTCGGCCGCCGCTTCATCAGCGTCGAGGTCTTTTACAGGTTTAAGGGCGAGCGCCGTCTTCTTCGACATTATTACTCGTCAGGGATTCAAATTGTTTCGCCGCCCGCGCAGCGCCTTGCCGCCCATCCAGATGAGCCAGCCGGGACCGATGCAGATGGCGCCGATCAGAAGCAAGGTCGGAATCGCGCCGAGCAGGCCGAGAGGATCTCCCTGAAACAGCGAAGACACGAACACCGCCGCCGTGCACAGGCCGGTCAACGTCATCCAGAGGATCCCAAGTACGATCAAGACAGTTGCAAGGAACCCGCGCGTTCCGGATTGCGGCTGCGTCGGGTCAGACATGGCGGCGCTCCTCGATATGCGGGCGCGCTGGCGCGCCGGGACGATAAAAAGTGTTGTAGGTGTCGAACGGATAGATCTTGCCGTCCGGCTCCACAAAATGAACGCACGATCGCTTGACGCCGCCGAGATCGAAGTTCCAGCGGTCGAGAAACTGCGAAATGACGACGCGGAACGTCGAGCCGTAGCCGATCCCGTCCGGCGCCTTCACCTCAGGGAGGCAGCAGAGGACCTGCTCGATCCTTTCGGTCGGATCGCCGGCGGCGCCCGGCAAGGAGAAGAGGTCGAGCACGCGCTTGTGCAGCCCCGGAAAATTCTCGAACGCGACCGTATTCGGCGCTTCGGCGAGCAGCAGCTCGCGCGGGATCAGCGACGTCAGCGGAACGATCGACTTGCCGTTCCTGAGGCCGTAAGCGATTGAAATCTGCTCCGGGTTGCAGGGAAGCGGTATAAGATCGTCGAGCGAAAATATGCCCGCCTCGGCGGCCCGTTTCCTCACTTCCGACAAGACGATTCGGTGGCGCTTCGGATCGAAGGATTCGTTACGCCCGGCGTCCTGCACGGGTTGAATTGTGACGCCGCGGACGCACTTCCACTCGAGCGCGTGGCGAATCACATCCGCAATCTCACTGTCGTTGACGCCCTTCTTCACGGTCATGACAAGCGTTGTCGATACGCCCCGCGCTTCAAGAGCCTCGAGCGCCTGCTGACGGATCGCGGTCAGATCGGCGCCGCGGATGTTCATCAGCGCGTCGCGGTCAAGCGAGTCGAACTGAAGGTAGACTTCAAAGCGCGGCATATACGTCGCGAGACGGTCGGCGAAGTCAGGATCGCGGGCGATTCTGAGGCCGTTGGTGTTGACCATCAGATGGCGGATCGGGCGCCGCTTGGCCGCATCTAGCACGGCGAAGAAGTCGGGATGGATCGTCGGCTCGCCGCCGGAAATCTGGACGAGATCGGGCTCGCCTTCGGCTTCGACCAGCGCGTCGAGCATCGCCTCGATTTCGGCGAGCGTGCGCTGCTCGGTTCTTTTCGTCGATGACCCCGCAAAGCAGACCGGACAGGTGAGATTGCAGGCGTCGTTGATTTCCACAATCGCAAGGCACGAGTGCTGCTCGTGATCGGGGCACAGACCGCAATCATAAGGACAGCCATGCTCTGTGCGGCTGGCGAAATGGTGCGGCCGGTCGCCTGGCTTCAGATACTCCTTGCAGAGTTTCCAGTACCGCACGTCGTCGGAGACCAGCGTCTTCATCACGCCGTGATCGTGGCAGCGTTTCAGATAGTAAACGCTGTCGCCTTCGATGACGATCTTGGCGGGAACGAGCGCATAGCAGGTCTCGCAAAGGCTCGTCGTCTCGCCCCAAAACAAATAGGGCGCCGATTTGCGCTCATGCGCCGGCCCATCATGCGTGCGCCTTTCGAGCGCGGGCGATCCAGACGCATCCATAAATAACGAGACCCAAGGATATGATGTGAAAGAGATTAAACGGTCCGATTACGGTTGGATAGGGCTTCAGGAACTCCCAGATAAACCGCTCTGCGCCGTAGAAAATCGCCATCAGATGAAAACCATGAGCGAGCGCCCACTTTGCGCGTCGCGCAAGGCCCGCGAGATAGGCGATCAAGAAGATCAGCATCGCCAGCGATTCGTAAACCTGCACCGGATGGCGTGAAATGCCGTCGCCGAGATCGACGCCGAACGGGAGCGAGGTTGGCGACCCGTAGGTGCCGTCCGCAAGGCCCGAAAAAAGACAACCCCAACGCCCGATGGCGACGCCGACAACGAAGGGCGCGACAAAGACCGCGCCCGTCGACTGGGTGATTCCGTTGGCGACCTTGTAGAGTTCGACCGCGAGGATCGCGCCGGCGAGCGCGCCGACGACGCTGTGCGACAGACTGCCCGCGCCGGTCGCTAATGACGGCAGCGTTCCTGCGAGGTAGGCGCCGAATACAGCGCCGACGCCAAGCGCGACGACATAGCCGGACCGTCTCGGAAATTTCTTGCGCGCCTCGGCGAGCCGCCAACGTGTGACGATCCACCCGGCGCCGAGCGCAACTGCCCAGGCTGCGATATCGAAATATCGATGCGCGCCTTCATCGACAGGGACGACGATCATTCGACAATCTTGCGCGCGTCGGCCCAAAGCGTCGCGACGACTTCCGCTGCGGGACGCGCTTTGGCGAGGCGGCTCGCCTGCCCCGCCCACGCCTGCATGCGGGACAAGTCTTCGTCTTTCGCCGCTTTGCTGCGCATCGCTTGCGTCAACCCGCGTTGCACCGGGTACGGCGCCGGAGCCGGTGCGTCCGGAGAAGTCGCCGCGCGTGCATAATCGGTCGCCAGCGAACGGCCGGGCCGTCCGGAAAAGGCTCGCGTGATCAAGGTATCTTCAGGCGCCGCACGGCCGAGAGCGTCTGCCCATGACGGCGGCAAATGAGCCTCTGGACACCGCAAGAATCCGGTGCCGATCATCACGGCAGAAGCGCCGAGGGTCAGCGCCGCAGCAATTGTTCTGCCATCAGCAATGCCGCCAGCGGCGATCACCGGAATGTCGACCGCATCCGCGATCGCCAGCAATAGCGCAAACAACCCGATCGCCGAACTTTCCGCATAGGCGGGATCAAAAGCGCCGCGATGTCCGCCCGCCTCTGCGCCTTGCGCGATGATCGCGTCGGCGCCGGCATCCGCAGCGGCCTTTGCTTCGCCGACAGTTGTCGCTGTCGCAAACCATTTGACTCCTGACGCCTTGATCCGGCGCACATAGTCGGGGGGAAAGAGCCCCATGATCGAAGAAATCGCCGTCGGCCGCGCCGCGAGCATCGCTTCGCATTGCGCGTTGAAATCCGGCGGCGTCGCATCGCCGGCGTTTGCCGCGACGGGTGGTCCCCACCGCTCCAGAAACTCCCGGACACGTCGTTCATGCGAGGGAACGCGTTTCGGCGGCGGATCCGGAACCCATGTGTTCAACTGCAAAGGGCGATCGCCGGCCGCTCGAAACTCGGCGATCCAATCTGCGATCTCCTGCGAATTCATCAGGAGGACGCCGGCGGCGCCCATGCCGCCGGCTTTCGCGACGCCGATCGAAAGCGACGGCGGACAGGACCCCGCCATCGGCGCAAGCAGGATTGGAACGGAAAGGCCGAGCTCCCCCGCGTAGTCGATTGCGCGCCTGATATCGGTCTTCATGCCCGCTTGCGTTTCGCCGGCTTTTCGGCGGCAGGCGCGCCGAGCAGACGGCGCGCAGCCGCGCGCGCTTCGTCGGTGACACTAGCGCCCGACAGCATGCGCGCGATTTCTTCTACACGCTCGTCAGCATCGAGAACGACTACTCGCGTCGTCGTGTCGGTTTTTGACTGCGTCTTCTCGACACGCCAGTGCGTTTTGGCGCGCGCGGCGACTTGCGGACTGTGCGTCACGACAAGCACTTGCGCGTCATGCGCCAGTCGCGCGAGCCGCTCGCCGACCGCGTCCGCGACCGCTCCGCCGACGCCGGCGTCAACTTCGTCAAAGATGATGACCGTCCGGTTTTCCCTCGCGGCGAGCGCAGCTTTCATCGCCAATACAAAGCGCGAGAGCTCCCCGCCGGACGCAATCGTCTTCAAGGGGCCGATCGGCGCGCCGGGATTGGTCGCGACCATGAACTCGACGGCGTCAATGCCGCTTGGACCAGCTCTTGTTTGATCCGTCTCGATCGATGTCGAAAACGCCGCCTTGCCAAGTTTCAAAGGCTCAAGTTCGCGCGCGACCGCTGCGTCCAGCTTAACCGCGGTTTCCTTGCGGCGTACGGACAAGGACTGCGCCGCCGTGAAATAGACGCCGCGCTTTTCCACCGCATCTTTTTCCAGCGCGCCAAACTGGGCGGCGTTCTCATCGAGCGCTGCGAGCGCGTCTGACGCTTTTCGCAGGAATTCCGGCAATTTGTCGGGCGAGATCCCATGCTTTCGCGCGGCGGCGCGAATTGTGAAGAGCCGCTCCTCGGTCGCTTCAAGCAGCCGCTCGTCAAGCCCTAGCCGCTCGACGGCGTCCTCGACCGCCGCCCGCGCCTCGGCCAATTCCGACAGAACGCGGTCGATCCTGTCGATTGCGTGATCGAGGGGGTTCGGATCGCGGTCGAATTGCGCGGACGCACGCGTCAGACGGTGCCCGGCGGATGCGAGCTTTCCCTCAAGCCCGTCCTCAGCCAGCGCGGCGGCCGCAGCCGCCAGATCGTCCGTCACCTTTTGCGCCGCCATCATGTCGGCGCGGCGGGCGGCAAGCAGCGCTTCTTCATCCGCTTGCGGATCCAGATCGCCAAGTTCCGCGACAACATGGCGGAGATAGTCCGCCTCCTGCGCCGCACGCTCACGAAGGCGGCGGCGCTCCTCCAGCGTCGCCTCGACGGCCCTCCACGCGCTCCAGTCACGCTCGACCGCGCGCGCGGCGTTCGCCAGCCCTCCGAAATCGTCAAGCAGGGTCTTGTGCGTCGCCGCTGAAAGAAAGCTGACACCGTCATGCTGGCCGTGAATTTCGATCAGCAGCTCGCCGACCGTCTTCAGGAGGCCGATTGAAACCGGCTGATCGTTGACGAAGGCGCGGCTCTTGCCGTCGGCGCCCTGAACACGCCGGAGGATCACCTGATCATCGTCCGCCGCGACGCCATTTTCTTCAAGCACGCGCCATACGGGATGATCGGCGCGGGGCGCAAACGACGCCGCGACAATTCCGCGGTCGGCGCCGCGCCGCACCGCGCCGCGTCCCGTTCGCCCGCCGGCAGCGAGACCAAGCGCCTCGAGCAGAATGGATTTTCCGGCGCCCGTTTCGCCGGTAAGCGCCGTCAGGCCCTCGTCCAGCGGCAACGAGAGCTGATCGATCAGCACGAAATCCTGGATGTGGAGCGCGGTCAGCATGGGTTCCGCGCAAGCCCCCTTGTTCTAATTTCCGCCGTCGGTCGTCGGTTCGGTCGGATTGTCGATCAATTCCCCGAAAGGCGATTCCCCGAAAGGATCGTCCGCCGGCGGCTCGATCACTGCCGCGGGGGCGTCTTTCAAGACCCTTTCTTCATTCTTTTTCTGACGCTTTTCGAGCTTCGCAATGTCCTTCGCCGAACGCTTGGGCTTTGAACCCGGTTCAATCAATCCGTTTCGTTCCATCAGGCCGTAGGCGTCTTCGTACCAGACCGATCCTGGATAATTTGCGCCGAGCACCGCCGCCGCCGAGCGCGCTTCGTCGATCACGCCGAGCTGAAGATAGGATTCAACGAGGCGATAGAGCGCTTCCGCCGTGTGGTTTGTCGTTTCATAATTGTCGACGACCATCTTGAAACGATTGATGGCGGCGATGTGCTTGCCGTATTTGAGGTAATATCGGCCGATATACATCTCTTTGCCGGCGAGATGATCGAAAGTGAGATCGAGTTTCAGGCGCGCGTCGCGGGCGTATTCCGTCTGCGGATACCGGCGGACGACGTCATTGAGCGCCTGCACCGCGTTGTTCGTGTAATCCTGATCCCGACCGACGTCTCGAATGCGCTCGTAAAAACACATCGAGCGAAGATAATACGCGTACGGCGCATCCTTGTTGCCGGGATGCAGCGAAATGAACTGGTCCAGCGTCGTCACGGCGTCGTCGTAATCATTCGTCCGGTACTGGGCGAACGCTTTCATCAGCAGCGCACGGCGGGCCCATGCGGAATAGGGGTGCTGGCGCTCGACCTCGCCGAAAAGTTCGACGGCATCGTCGTACCGCTTGCGTTCCATGGCGCGCGACGCGTCGTTGTAAAGGACCTCAACCGGGCGCTCGACATAGGCGAATTTCTCCTTCTTTTTCGAAGAAGACCCGCAGGCGCCAAGGGCGACGGCGGCGCAAAGGGCGAGAAGGATAACGCGGGAACGAGACATCATGACGAAACAGGAGTCCTCGGCTGCTACAGTCGAACCGGCGCACCGTAGAGGCGCCGACGCCCGCCGGGAAGCGGGCACGCCCTCCTCTACGCAGTTTCGACCGTCGGGGAAACCGCCCGGCGCGTCCATTCGCCAAGTCGTTGGAATCGCTCGACCGTCAGGCGCGAACCGCCATGGCGGAGGCTTCCTGGAAAACACGCTCATAGGCATGGTCTTCGGCGAGGAAGGCCCGAATGAACCGCGTATTAATGTCATGGCCCGGCCGGCGCGCGCTGATGCGGCCGATGATGGGCGCGCCAGCGAGAGCGAGATCGCCGACGAGATCGAGCGCCTTGTGCAAGGCGAATTCTAATGGGTCCCGAAGGCCTGCGGGATTGAGGACCCGTCCCCCATCGACGACGACAGCGTTCTCAAGCGACCCGCCACGGCTGTATCCGGCGGCCCGGAGCGTGTCGATATCGGACAGCCGGCAGAAGGTGCGCGCCAGCGCAAGGCGACGACAATCAACCGGTTCATCGAGGTCTAGTGAAAGCGTCTGCGCGCCGATCGCAGGATCCTCGAAGTCGATCGCCATATCGAGCAGCCTGGCGTCGGCGGGCTCAATCCGGATCGAGCGATCGCCGTCGACGACCTCGAACGGTTTTAGCACCCGGATCGCGAAACGCAGCGCCGGCAAGGCTCTAACGCCCGCCTTTTCGATAGCGTCGACGATCGGCGCGGCGCTGCCGTCGAGGATCGGCAATTCGCCTGCGTCCACATCGACGATCGCATTGTCGACGCCGGCAAGCGACAATGCCGCAAGAAAATGTTCGACCGTGCCGATCGACGATCCGCTGGCGGCAAGGGTCGTGCAAAAACGCGTGTCGGATACGTTCGCGGGCGTCGCGGCGATCGTCGCGTTTTGGCGCCGAAACACGACGCCGGAATCCGCGATCGCCGGTTTCAGGGTCGCCTTGCAAGGCTCGCCCGAGTGGACGCCGACGCCCGAAAGCGTCACCGCTTTCGCCACCGTCGTCTGCTCGATCGCGCGCATGCAGGTCTACTCGCTGGAACCGGTCCGGGCGAGACCTTCGACCGGCAAGAAGGCCTTCGCAAATAACGTAGTGTTGCCGCTTATTGCCTTGAATTTGGCCGAAAAAAGACGCCGCCCCCGAAGGGCGGCGCCAAATTTCGTCCGCTTCAATCAGGATCAGCTGACCTTTTTCTTGCGCAGGAAGGACGGGATTTCGAGTTCGCCATCCTCCTCATCGTCAAAGAGATCGCCGTGCGAGGTGCGCACCGGGCGAACCGCCGGTTCTTCGATGCGCGGCGCGGGATGTTCTTCCGCTTTCGGCGTCAGCGACTTCAGGAGATCGAGCGCGCCGATCGACGCGCGCTGCAGTTCCTCGGCGGCTTCGCGGAACGGATTGCGCGCCGAGGTGCGATGGGCCGGCGCCGCCGTCGGCGTCGGGATCGGCATGCGCGGCGCGGAGACCGTGTCCGGCGTTCCTTCCGTCAGCATGCGGCGAATGCGTTCATGCACGTCGCCGACGGGGTTCGCCTCGCGCGCGAGCGGATGGGCGATGGGGCGCGGCGGCGGCTGGAGCGTTTGCTGAATCGGATGGGGCTGGATCGGCGGCAGGGTGATCTTTACCGGCGCTGGCTGCGGCGCCTCCGCCATCGGACGCGGCGCTGCTGGCTTCGCGATCGGCTGCGAAATCGGCGCCGGCGCCTCGATCGGCTGCGCGGTCTGCGCGGAATCGCGCCACGGCTTCGAGACGGCGACTGTCGTCGGGCGCATCTGATAGCCATGCGCGTCGCGCGGCAAGGCCTCGATGCCGGTCGCGACGACCGACACGCGCACCCGCCCTTCGAGTTCCTGGTTGAAGGTCGAGCCGACGATGATGTTGGCGTCCGGATCGACCTCGGCGCGGATGCGGTTCGCAGCCTCGTCGACTTCGAACAGCTTCATGTCCATCGAGCCGGTGATGTTGATGAGCACGCCCTTGGCGCCCTTCATCGAGACTTCGTCGAGGAGCGGGTTCGAGATCGCGGCTTCGGCCGCGTCGATCGCGCGGCGATCGCCCGACGCTTCGCCCGTGCCCATCATCGCCTTGCCCATTTCGCGCATGACGGTGCGGACGTCGTTGAAGTCGAGATTGATGAGGCCCGGCATGACCATGAGGTCGGTGATGCCGCGGACGCCCGAATGCAGGACCTGATCGGCGAGCGCGAAGGCTTCAGCGAACGTGGTGCGCTCATTGGCGATCGAAAAGAGGTTCTGGTTCGGAATGATGAGCAGCGTATCGACGTGCTGCTGCAGCTCCTCGATGCCCGCGAGCGCGATTTTCATCCGGCGGGCGCCTTCGAAGTGGAAGGGCTTGGTCACGACGCCGACCGTCAGGATGTCGCGATCCTTCGCCGCCTTGGCGATGACGGGCGCAGCGCCCGTGCCGGTGCCGCCGCCCATGCCGGCGGTGATGAAGAGCATGTGCGCGTTGCCGACCTGGCCGAGAATTTCGTCGAGCGTTTCTTCAGCGGCCGCGCGCCCGACCTCGGGGAGCGATCCCGCGCCAAGGCCTTGCGTCGTGTGTGCGCCGAGCTGGATTTTGCGTTCCGCCTTCGACTGGCCGAGCGCCTGCGCGTCCGTGTTGGCGACGACGAAGTCGACGCCCTCAAGCCCTGAGTCGACCATGTTGTTGACGGCGTTGCCGCCCGCGCCGCCGACGCCAATGACGGAAATTCGCGGCTTTAATTCAGTCAGTTCAGGCACGCTGAGATTGAGTGGCATCGTCGGCTCCGCCCCACATGGTTAAGGTGATGTTAAAGAATCCTTCAGAACCGTTACCAAATGGTTAACGCCGCTTCGCAAGTCAGCGTTTCAATTTGATTTTCGGCCCTTTCAAGGGTCTTCGATTTTTCTTCCCCTGTTCGCCCGCGCTGTCATCAGAAAAAACGATGGCGTTCGCGACGCGTGGTTCGGCAACTGGCAACCGGCGATCGCCAACCAGCAAGCGGGATCCGGTAATCGGCAACCAACGCCGTCATCCCGGATGCGCTGCGGCATGAAATGCCGCTGCGCTGGTCCGGGATCTGGTGCGGATAATGTGCGCGCGCCGACTTCATCCTCCGCACATCCCAGCGTCCTTCGACAGACTCAGGATGAGCGGTGATGGGTTCGGTACGGCTTCATGAAGCGCGACGGGATGAGCATCCGTATGCTGAAAAAACAACGGCTTGAAATTCCGCATGCGAAACGAATCGCGATGGTTAACGCGTAGCAGAAGATTCCAATTTTTCCACCGCCGGCAGGCGCTCCGTAGGCGGAGCGTCAACCGGCGGGTGTGGGATCGATTTCAGGTTCGCTCCTGCGAAGCGACGAACCCGGGGTCAATGGCTTATCGGGTCCTGCCGCTCTTCCAAAAGAAAGCGGCCGCGGGTCGCCCCGCGGCCGCTCGAAACAAAAACTGAAATGCGGCTATTGCTTCTCGACGCTGTAATCGACGTCCAGCGAGTTGCTGATTGCGAGTTCGACTTCCGTCGAGCGGTCATGGCTGATCGCGAGCGCGTTCGGCGCGGCGTCGCCGCCCTCCGCCGTGATCGACGTGATCTTCGACTTCAGCGTCGGCGTCTTCGAGAACGAGACCGATTTCGTCGTCGCTTTGCGCGCCTCGACGAATTTCTGCATGTCGCCGAGGAACAGCGCGACCTGCAGCTTGAAATTGTCGCGACCGACGCCGCCCGGCAGGAAGACGTTGCGGCCGAAAATCAAAATCTGATTGGTCGGTTCGTAGACGACCGTCGTCACGCTCGACTGGCCGTTGAAATTGTTGAGGTCTTCAAATTCGACGCCGCCCGACGATTGGGCGGTCGAAATCATGACCTGCTTGCAGCCTGATGGTTTTGCGGCGTCTGCGCAGTCGAAGAAGCCCACAAGGAACTTCGCCCCGCCCGCCGTCGTTGCAATAAGGTTCGGAGAGGAACCAGGCTGGCTCGCCCGGAGTTCCGACGTAATGCCGAAATCAGTGAGCATCGCCGAAATTTCAGGCGCCCCGATCGTGTCGCTCAGCGCCGCTCCCTGCTGCGCCATCGCGGGCGCGAGCCCAAGCGCGGCCGAAGCCGCAAGCAAATTCAATAACTTATGCATAAACCCCTCGACGACCCTTTGCTAACGCGCTGACCACGCCCCAGCCGAACTCTACCACATATAAAAGGCGCGCCTAGGCGCCGTCCTCCCTTCCGCCGGTTGGCGGCGGACCGGGCCGGCCCCCAGCCACCGGAGGGTGCGACCGGAGGGTCCCACGGCGTTCGCGCGCGGAGACGACGGGCGGATCAAAACGCAGGCCTATAGCTCGAAGGGCCATTCGGTCGGCGCAACGCGCCTCGAGGATCAGCTCTTCCTTCGCGCCTGGAACCGCATGACCTGCAATTGCCCCGCCTTGATCGCGTCGAAGCGCTCGGCCCACAGATGCGCAAAGCTCGCGAGAAGACGCAAATAGTCCGCCCGTTCGCGTTTGTCGGAAAGGATGAGCGCGCGCGCATAGGCGTCGCGCCAGCGTGACCAGCCGCGAGCGACAAGCGGCAGGAAGGCGCGCGTCTCGTCGACGACGTCGGTGATGCGAAAGCCGGATTTCTCGAGCATCTCCGCCATCTGGTCCGATGAGCGCGGCGAGCCACCCCACGGATCCGCGAAACAGGATTTAAGGCGCGCGCCTTTGCGCGCCACGGTGAAATCGACAAAAGCGAAGGGCGCGTTTGGCTTCACAAGCTCGGCTGCAAAAAGCCCGATCATCGCCGGATCGAGGTCGCGGTGAAGTTCAAAAAAGCAGAGGCCCCCGTCCGCCGACGCGCGGTTGATGCGCGTCAGCGCCGCCTCATAGGGAATGATGTCATGGCCCTTGATGCGCTCCTTGACGCGTGCATAGCCGGAAAGCTTCCAGCGCGTGCCGTTCTTCAAATCGCGCACGGGACCGCCGAGACCGGCGCCAAGGATGACGACATCGGACTTCAGCGACAGCCCAAGCGTTCTTGCATGCCGCATCGTCCAGGCGGGATCGCCGGGATCGAGGCGGCCTTCGCCCCAGATGGCCGTCGCGATTTCCTGATCGAAGGGACCCATCGACGCCCGCGCGGGTTCGCCCGCAGAAGCGGCGATCGCAGCGTGCTCCTTGCTCGCGTCGAAGGCATAGCCTTCCCACCACGCGTTGAAGCGCCGGCTTTCGAATTGAACCCGCTCGCGCCACTCAAGAATTGGCAACGGCGGCGCTATTGCGGCTTTCGCCATCCTAAAAATCCAGCTGCGGGCCGCGGCGGTTCCCATGCCGGCCCTCCCGACCGGATTCATCGCGCGTTAAGGCTGACAAGTGGTTAACGGGTCAGCAGGTAAAGGCGCGCGCCGAGCAGGGCGGCGGCCGCAAAAAGGCTCGTCAGGAGGCCCCACCAGACGCCAACCGCCCCGATTTCGGTCATGAGGCCGAGATAGGCCGCGACCGGAAAGCCGACGCCCCAATAGGCGATCCCGGTGACGACCATCGGCACACGGACGTCCTTGAGGCCGCGAAGGGCCTGCGCGCAGGCGACCTGCGTCGCGTCGAACAGCATGAACGCCGCAGCGATGATCAGGAATTTCGCGACGAGCGCGATCACCGCCGCGTTCTGGGGATCGGCGCGGTCGAGATAAAGACCCGCGACGAACTCCGGGAACGCCATCACCGGAATGGCGACCAGCATGATCGCAGCAATTGCGAGCACGATTGTGAGAGCCGCCGCGCGGCGGACGCGCGCGCGGTCGCCGGCGCCCGCCGCAAGGCCGACGCGCACGCTTCCCGCCATCGACAGGCCGAGCGGCCCCATGAAGGCGATCGAGGCGACGTTGAGAGCGACCTGATAGGCGGCGACTTCGTTGACGCCGATGCGTCCCATCAGGAAGACGCAGGCGTTGAACAGCATGCCTTCAAAAGCGATCGACACGCCGATCGGCCAGCCGAGGCGGATGACCTCTCTGAAGCGCGGCCAGTGCGGCTTCCAGAAATCTCGGAAAAGGTGAAATTTCTTCGCGCGACGGTCCGCGCGGATGAAGAAGACGAGCGCGACAAAACCGCCAGCGTTGACGATCGACGAGGCGATCCCGGCGCCGACGAGTTCGAGCCTTGGAAAACCCCAGTTCCCGTAAATCAGCAGCCAGTTCAAAAACGCGTTGATCAACGTCGCCGCGAGAACGATCAGCAAGGGCGCGCGCGTCTCGCCGATCGCCGCGAGAAAGTTCCGCAGGATGATGACCCCCATCGCGAACGCCCAGCCGGGCGCGAGCGCGATGACATACGGCCCCGCCATCGCAGCGAGAGTTTCAGACTGACCGAGCGCGCGCGCGATGTCGCCGGCCAGCAAGAATCCAAGCCACATCGCCGGCGCAAGGAACGCGATCGCCCAGAGCGACATCCTGACCGAGATGCGCACGTCGTCATGATCGTCGGGATTGGCGCCGAGCGCCTGACTGACAAGGGGCGAGACCGCCATCGCCGGGCCGAAGCCGACGAGCCAGGCCGCGAAAAAGATCACGAGGCCGAGCGACGATGCGGCGAGCGGTTCGGGTCCCAACCGGCCGATCATCAAGACGTCGACCGTCATCACCGAGAACTGGACGAGTTGCGTCGCGGCCATCGGAACGCCAAGCGCCAGCAACGCGGCGAGCTCCGCTCGCCACGCCGCGCCAGACGCTCGCTTCGCCGCAACCGTCGTTTCCACCGCTGAAATTCCACAAGACAAAGGGGCCGAGGCGTATGCCGCGCGCGGATTTTAGTCAATCAACGGCGCGTCGCGCTATGTCTGTCGGGACAAGCCGCCTATCGTCGCGGCGCCAAATGAGGGGTCATTCAATGAAGCGCATTCTCCTTGCGAGCGCCGCTGCTGCGGCCTTCGTCACGCCGGTCCTCGCCGCGGAAGCGGACAAGAAGGACGAGAAGAAATGGGACGTCGCCGCGCCGCCGATGGAGACGCGCAAGGTCGCGATCACCGTCGACGAAGGGACGTGGATGAATGTCGATGTGAGCCCCGACGGACGAACGATCGCGTTCGATCTTCTCGGCGACATTTATACGATGCCGATTTCCGGCGGGTCGCCGACGCGCGTCGCCGATGGCCTTCCCTTTGAAATGCAGCCCCGCTTTTCGCCCGACGGAAAGAAGATTGCGTTCACCTCGGATCGCGGCGGCGGCGACAATCTGTGGATCATGAACCGCGACGGATCCGACAAGCGTCAGGTGACGAAAGAGACGTTTCGCCTCGTCACCGCGCCCGACTGGAGCGCGGACGGACAATATCTGATCGGCCGCAAGCATTTCACGACGTCGCGCTCGCTCGGCACGGGCGAAATCTGGATGTACCATCTCGGCGGCGGCGACGGCGTCAAGCTCGTCAAGCGCCCGAACGAAGCCTACCAGAAGGAGCTTGGCGAGCCGGTCTTCGCGCCGAACGGCGGGTCGATCTATTACTCGCACAATTCGACGCCGGGCGACACGTTCATTTACGCGCAGGATTCGAACGGCGAGGTGTTCGCGATCGAGCGCTTCGACATCGCGACAGGCGAAACCACGCGGATCGCCGGCGGCGCCGGCGGCGCTGTGCGCCCCACTCCCTCGCCTGACGGAAAGTGGCTCGCTTTCGTGAAGCGCGAACGCGGCAAGTCGAAGCTCTACCTGAAGGATCTTGCCAGCGGCGCGCAGAAAAAGATTTACGACGCGCTCGATCTCGACATGCAGGAAGCGTGGGCCGTGCACGGCGTCTATCCGACGATGGATTGGACGCCGGATTCGAAATCCGTCGTCTTCTGGGCGGGCGGCAAAATTCGCCGGGTCTCGACCGACGGCGCCGCGGCGGAGATCCCGTTCCGCGTCAGCGATGATCGTGATGTGATCGATGCGCCGCGCCCCGCGATCGAGGTCGCGCCGGATGCAGTGAAGACGACGATGCCGCGCTTTGCCGCCGTATCGCCCGACGGCAGGACCGCCGTGTTCGAGACGCTCGGCAAGCTCTATGTGAAGTCGCTCCCGAACGGCGAACCCAAACGGCTGACCGGCTCGGACGCGGGCCTGGAATTGTTTCCCTCGTTCTCGCGCGATGGAAAGCGCATCGCCTACGTCACCTGGACGGATGCGGGGCTTGGATCGATCCGCGTGACGTCGGCGGGCGGCGGTTCAGGCTCGGCGGTGACGTCGTCGCCCGGAATTTATCGCCGGCCACGATTTTCGCCGGACGGAAAGACGATCGTCTTTGAGAAAGGCGCGAGCGGCAACCTCCTCTCCGACCGCTATGCGGAAGCGCCGGGCGTCTACCGCATCGCCGCGTCGGGCGGCGCGATGATCAAGGTGTCGGATGATGGAACCGCGCCGCATTTCGGCGCCGACAGCGACCGCATCTTCATGCAGGTGCGGGACGGCGATCAAACGAAGCTGGTGAGCGTCGACTTGAACGGCGAGGCGAAACGCATACACGCGACAGGCGACCTCTTCGCCAATCTGCAAGTCTCGCCTGACGAGCGCCACCTCGCCTTCACCGAGAACTACGCCGCCTATGTCATGCCGATGACGCCGGGGCCGCAGGAGATTGGCGCCGGCAAATCGGGCTCCGCCGTTCCCGTCGTCAAGGCGAGCGCGGGCGGAACTTCCTACCTGAGCTGGGCGGGCGCCGGCGAGGTCAGCTGGACCTCGGGCCGATGCTCTATTCGGCGAAGGTCGCCGACATGATTCCGGCGGCGCCGCCGAAAGCGGATGAAAAGGATCCGAAAAATTCGATCCGCCGACGGCCGGCTTCGATCTTTCGATGACGGTTCAGGCGGAAACGCCGGAAGCGTACCGTCGCCATCGTCGGCGCGAAAATCATCACCATGGCGGGCGAAAGCGGCGGCGTGATCGGGGACGGCAACGATCGTCATCCGCCGCAACCGCATTGTCGCGGTCGGACCGCGCGCCGAGACGACGGTCCCTTCGCGCGCGATCGTGATCGACGCCGCGGGCAAGACGATCGTGCCCGGCTTTATCGACGCGCATGCGCACGGGCCGCAAGGCGAAGACGACATCATACCCGAGCAGAACTGGTCGGCTATCGCGCATTTGGCGCTCGGCGTCACGACCATTCACGATCCTTCAAACGCGGCGTCCGAGATCTTCCCGTCATCCCAGATGCAGCGCGCGGGCAAGCTGCTTGCCTCGCGGCTCTTTTCGACAGGCGAAGTCGTATACGGCGCCAAGGCGCCCGGCTTCTTCGCCGAGATCGAGAGCTATGACGATGCGCTGGCGCATGTGCGGCGCCTCAAAGCGCAAGGCGCGCGCTCGATCAAGAACTACAACCAGCCAAGACGCGATCAGCGACAGCAGGTCGTCGCCGCGGCGAAAGCCGAGAACATGACGGTCGTCGCCGAAGGCGCTTCGCTCTTCACGCAGGACATGACCTTGATCGCCGACGGCAATTCGACGCTCGAGCACAACATCCCGCAGGCGCGCCTTTACGAAGACGTGCGCTCGTTCTTCTCGCAAACGAAGACCGCCTATACGCCGACGCTGGTCGTCACCTATGGCGGACTTTCAGGCGATCCATACTGGCGGTACGCGACGGACGTCTGGACCCACCCGATCCTGTCAAAACACGTGCCGCCGCATATCCTCCAGCCGAATTCCGTCCGCCGCACAAAGGCGCCGGAAGAAGACTTCGCCGATCAATACAGCGCACGCGAAGCCAAAGCCCTTTCCGACCGCGGCGTCATGGTGTCGATCGGCGCGCACGGCCAGGAGGAAGGGCTCGGCTCACATTGGGAGATGTGGTCGTTCGTGCGCG
Organism: uncultured Alphaproteobacteria bacterium; assembly: GCA_963765165.1. Taxonomy (GTDB): domain Bacteria; phylum Pseudomonadota; class Alphaproteobacteria; order Caulobacterales; family Parvularculaceae; genus Amphiplicatus. The sequence goes on from CAVXVQ010000002.1 coordinate 506,707, forward strand.
GCGGCATGAGCCCGCTCGAAGCGCTGAAAGCGGCGACGGTGACGCCAGCGACGGCTCTCGGCTACATCAAGGACATCGGCACGCTCGAGGAAGGAAAACTCGCCGATCTCGTGATCCTCGACGCCAACCCGCTCGACGACATCCGCAACACCGACAAGATCGACCGGGTGATGGTGAACGGGCGCCTCTACGACGCCGAGACGATGAACGAGGTCGTGACCGGATCGCGCAAGAAGCCCAAATATTATTGGGAGTAGAATTCTGCGCGCACGAAAATGCTCCGCACCTATCACGCGTTCGTGATCGATCGATTACTATATGTAGAGACCTTCTCGTCCCGATGTCTATTAGTTGATGCAAGCGCGATATATGCCGCACTGCAACAAGCGTACACCGCCCGACCTTCACGGTCCGCGCCAAGCGGAACGGGGGAACGCCGGAGGCGGGTCGATGTCGGTCAATGTCGCGGTAGAACTCGATGATTCAGAACATTTGGCGCCCGACGTCGGCCCGCCAACGCCGACAACAAGGACGGCGGCCATGGGCGCACCAGCGTCGGCCTCGCCGGGCTCGTCGTCGGATCGGTCGGCGTCGTCTACGGCGACATCGGCACAAGTCCGATCTACGCCTTCCGCGAGGCGCTGAAAGCGGCGACCATGGACGGGGCGCTGACGCGAGCAGAGATTTTCGGCGTCACTTCCCTGATCTTGTGGGCGCTCATCCTGATCGTCACCGTCAAGTACGTGCTTATCCTTCTGCATGCGGACAATAAAGGAGAAGGCGGAACGCTGTCGCTGATGACGCGGGCGCGGCGTGCGCTCGGCGGCGGGCGGGCGCCGGCGCTCATCGCGCTCGGCATGGTCGCCGGATCCTTGTTTTACGGCGACGCGATCATCACGCCGGCGATCTCCGTGCTTTCTGCGGTCGAGGGCCTTGGACTCATCACGCACTCGTTCGATTATTTCGTGATCCCGATCACCATCGTCATCCTGATCGGCCTTTTCGCGGCGCAGAAATGGGGAACCGGGAAGGTGGCCGCGGCCTTTGGACCGATTACGCTGGTCTGGTTCGCGGCGCTCGCAGCAACTGGCGTCATGCATCTCGCTGAAGAGCCGTCAGTATTCGGAGCGTTCAATCCTTACTACGCAGCTGCATTTCTCGCCGAACACGGCTCGGCGGCGCTGATTACGCTCGGCGCGGTCTTCCTCGCCGTCACCGGTGCGGAAGCGCTTTATGCGGACCTTGGGCATTTCGGACGAAAGCCCATCCAGATGGCGTGGTTCATTGTCGTATTTCCAGCGCTATCTCTCAATTACCTCGGACAAGCGGCGCTCGTCATCAAGAATCCCGCTGCGGCGTCCGATCCCTTCTTCCTGATGGCGCCGGCGCCGTTCTTGCTCCCGATGGTCATCCTCGCGACGCTCGCGACGATCATTGCGAGCCAGGCGGTCATCACCGGCGCCTATTCGCTGAGCCGGCAGGCGATTCAGCTTGGCTTCCTACCCCGCCTTGAAGTGCGCCATACGTCGGCAAAGGCGCGCGGCCAGATTTACATGCCGCAAATCAATTTTCTGCTATTCGTCGGCTGCCTGTTCCTTGTGATCATGTTCAAATCATCGAGCGGTCTCGCCGCCGCCTACGGCATCGCCGTCACGGGCACGATGATCGCCACGGCGTTGATGGCGTTCGTCGTGATCTGGAAAGGATGGGGTTGGAAACCCTATGCGGCCGTTGCCCTCATGGCGCCGTTTGTCATCGTCGAGGCCGTATTCCTCAGCGCAAATCTGACGAAAGTTGATGAGGGCGGCTGGCTGCCTCTCCTGCTGGCGGCAGGACTCTTCGCGACCATGGTCACCTGGCGCAAAGGGTCGGCTATCCTTTCCCAGAAGACTCGCAAGCAGGAAACGCCGCTCGATGACGCGATCACCGCGCTCGAAGCGTCTTCGATCGCACGGGTTCCTGGGGCCGCGGTCTTTCTCACCACCAATCCCGAATTCGCGCCGTCCGCCCTGATGCACAACGTGAAGCATAACAAGGTTCTGCATGAGCAAAACGTCATTTTGAACATCCGTTATGCGGATGTGCCGCGCGTGCCGCGCGAAGACCGCGTTTCGTTTGAGAAGTTATCGCACACCTTCGCGCGCGTGACGCTTACTTACGGCTTCATGGAAGAGCCGAACGTCCCAAAGAGCCTCGACCTTTGCCGCCGCAACGGCTGGTCGATCGAAATCATGAAAACGTCGTTCTTCCTTGCTCGGCGCTGGATCAAATCGGACCCAAGATCAGGTCTCGCGCGGTGGCAGGACGCGTTGTTCATTGCTCTCGCGCGCAACGCGACGACGGCCACCGATTTCTTCGCATTGCCGACGGATCGGGTCATCGAGATCGGCACGCAGGTGACGGTCTAGCGCCAGCGAAGCAAAAGCGCTCGCCTATTGCGTCGCAGTCTTGTTCGCCGTCTCGCGGGCTGGGCGAAACTAATCGCTGCCAGCTCAACAATTGCCTTCGCGAACGCGGGCGCAGGGCGCTCAATGACGGCGACTGGACAAGCGACAAAATGGGCCGCCGCGCTTGCCGGCGACGGCTTTCTGGCTCCCACTACGCCTCAAACGCCATCTTGCCTCCAAGCGCCGTTCCGACGACCGGAATGGTCTTTATCGTATCGAGCGGTTCGGCGAACGGGTCTCGCGCCAACATGACGAAGTCCGCCAGTTTGCCGGCGGTCAGCGACCCTTTGAGATTTTCCTCGAACGAGGCGTAGGCGCCGTTCATCGTGCAGATTTCGATCGCTTCCGCGACGGAAATTCTCTGGTTTTCTCCCCAGACTTTGCCGTTCAAATCCTTGCGCGTCGTCATCGACTGAATCGCCATCAGGGGTTCAAACGGACCCGGCGGATAATCTGACGCGGGAGCGACCGGAATTCCGTAATCTAGAAACGAGCGGTGAGCGAACATGCGGCTCAGCTTTTCATCGCCATACTCGTTCCACTTGTCGCCATGATAATGGGCGTAAGTGTAGAACGGCGCCGGTATCGCGCCGATCGTCTTGATGCGCTTCAAGATCGCCTCGTTGACCAGCGTGCAGTGTTCGATGCGATACCGCGCGTCTGCGAGCGGTTTTTCCGCAAGCACGCTTTCATAGGCGTCGAGGACCATCGAAATCGCAATGTCGCCATTGGCGTGCAGCCCGATCTGGAAACCGGCGTCGCGCGCGTCATTGACGACGTCGAGCACCTGCTTTGCGTCCATGACGAGGATGCCGAAATCATCGGGCCTTCCCTCATATGGCGTCGACATCCGCATGGTGCGCTCCGACGCCGACCCGTCGACGGCGTATTTGACGGCGCCGATGCGGATCCATTCGTCGCCGAAGCCGGTGCGAAGGCCGGCGGCTTTCAGCGCTGGATAAACGGGCGAGGCGCCGCCCGGCATGAAGCACATGCGCGTGAACAACTCGCCGGCCGCGCGCGCGTCCTGGTATGAGATGAGTTCGTCGAACTCCCCCCAGGCGTTGGTGACAGACGTGACGCCCGCTGACGCCATGCGTTTCGAGACGCGTTTGACGCCTTCCTGCTGCATCGCGCGCGTCACTGTCGTGCGCTCGCCGATCTTGTCGAATATGAAGAGCGCCGTTTCGGCGACGCGCCCCGTCAGCCGGCCGTTTTCACGATAGAATTTACCGCCGAGGGGATCAGGCGAGGTCTCGTTGATGCCGGCGAGGGCGAACGCCCTTGAGTTGACGACGCCCGTGTGCCCGCCGCGATGGCGAACGATTGCGGGATGATCGGGAACCGCCTCATCGAGATCGGTGCGCGTCACCCCGCGACCGCCCTCTAATTTCTTGTCGTCATACATGTAGCCCTCGACCCAGACGCCCGGCGGCGTTTGCGCCGCTTTCGCCTTCATCGCGGACTTGATTTCGCCGATCGTCCTGAAATTGACGATCGTTCCGTAAACTTCCTGAAGCGCCGACGGATGCGAATGCGCATCGATGAACCCGGGAAATACGAACTGTCCGCGCCCGTCGATTACTTGCGTGTCCCGGCCGACAAGGCCCTCGAGATCCGTGTCTGATCCGACCGCCAGAATGCGATCGTTAAAAATCGCAAGCGCTTGCGCACGCGGCAGCGCCTTGTCGCTGGTGTAGATCGTCGCTCCCTTGACGAAGAGCGTCGCCTTGATGGCAGGCTCAGGCGCCGCCGCGGTCGGCGTCTTGGCGCAGCCGACAAGGCCCAATAAGCCCGCTCCGGAAAGAACATCTCTGCGCTTGATCATTCAGCCCTCCGCTCTTTTTGGTCGTCGCCGCGTTCGACTAGCGCTTCGGCGTTCGATGATAGATCGGAATTTCACGTCCCTTATAGGCGCCGACGCCGACGCGGCGAAAATTGTGCGCTTCGGCGACGCGGATCGATGGCGCGTTGTCCGCGTCGATGATGCAGCAAAAAGTGACGCCCGGAAGTTTCGCGTCCGCCCAGCCGAGCGCGGCGCCGAGCGCCTCCCTCGCATAGCCTTTTCCGTGCGCGCCTGGCGCCAGCATCCAGCCGAACTCCGGCATGCCCGCGAGCGACGGCGCGATGTCGCGTTTGAAGTCGGCGAGACCGATTTCGCCGATGACGGCGCCGGTCGCCTTTTCTTCGACGATCCACCAGCCATAGCCGCATATCGACCAGAGGCCCTCCATGCGCGCGAATTTGTGCCACGCGTCTTCTTCCCCGACGGGCGCGCGCGTCGTGAACCGCACGACCTCGGGCGAGGCCCAGATCGCCGCATAGGCGGGGAAATCGGCAAGCGTGCGCCCTCGAAGGATGAGGCGCCTGGTCTCAAGAAATGGCGTCATCGCGCTTTTGCGCGCGCGATGTAGCGGTCGATTTCCTGCGAGAGGACTTCGAGCGGCAGGCCGCCTTGCATCAGCACGGCGTCGTGGAACTCGCGAATGTCGAATTTCGCGCCAAGCTCTTTTTCCGCCTTGCGCCGCAATTCCCAGATCGTCAGCTCACCCATCTTGTAGGCGAGCGCCTGCCCCGGCCAGGCGATGTAGCGGTCGACTTCGACCTCGACGTTTTTCATCGACAGCGCGGTATTCGAGGCGAGGTAGTTGATCGCCTGCTGGCGGGTCCAGCCTTGCGAATGAATGCCGGTGTCTATGACAAGGCGGCAGGCGCGCCACATCTCCATCGAGAGGCGCCCGAAATCTTCATACGGCGTCTTGTACATGCCCATCTCGACGCCGAGTTTTTCGGCGTAGAGCCCCCAGCCTTCGCCGAAGGCGTGCGGATAAAAGCGTTGGCGAAATTCGGGGGCGTCCTCGACCTCGTAAGCGAGCGCGCCTTGCAGGTGATGGCCGGGAACCGCCTCGTGCAAGGTGAGCGCCGGCAATTCGTAGAGCGGGCGTTTGTCGAGCGCGTAAGTATTCACCCAATAGCGTCCGCCGCGTTTGCCGCCCGGCGGCGCGTTCACATAGCGTCCGCTCGTGTAGTTCGGCGCGATCTCGGCGGGCACAGGCTCAACGGAATAGGGCTGGCGCGGCAACTTGCCGAAATAGGCCGGAAGCTTTCCATCGACCGTCTTCGACAGGAACGCGGCCCGCTCCAGCAATTGGTCCGGCGTCTTGGCGTAGAATTGCTCGTCGGTGCGCAGAAAATTCAGGAACGCCGGGAAGTCGCCCTTAAATCCGGTCTTGCGGATGACACCCGACATTTCCTTGCGGATGCGCGCGACTTCCTTGAGCCCCAGCTTGTGAATGCCGCCCGCGGTCGCATCGTCGCGCGTCGTGTAATAGCGCACGAGCGCCTCGTAATAGACGCCGCCCTCCGGCAACGCGCCCGCCCCGATCTTGTCGGCGGCGTTCGCTGCGTATTCGTCGCGCATGAAATCGGCGGCCCGCCGGAACGCCGGCAGCACCGCGGTCTCCATCGTCGCCAGTCCGTCGCGCTGCAGTTCTTTCGCGCGCTTGCCCGGGATTGAGGCTGGCATCGATTTGAACGGCGCATAAAGCGGATGATCTTGCGCGGCGGGCGCCGCTTGCGCCTCGAAAGACGGCAGGATGCCCGGGAAAATTTCTTTCGGCTGGACGAAACCCTCTTTGATTCCAGCGCGCATGTTTTCGACATTCTGGTCGAGATAGACAGGCAGCGCAGCGAGGCGCTTCAGATAGTCCCTGTAATCGGCTTCATTTCGGAACGGCGTCGCGTCGACGACGAACCCCATGTCCTGATGAAACCCGCTATCGGAGAGAAACGGGATGCGCCAGCCGCGAAAGGCGGCCAGCGCGATATCGTGCTGCAGGATGAATTTGAGCAGCGACGCGTTCAGCCGGTCCGCGTCGTCGGCCTGCGAAAGATCGACCGCTTCGATGCGAACAAGAAACGCTTTCGCCTGGTCGAGCCGCCGCATCTGGTCTTCCGGCGCAACGGAAGGAAGACGGTCATTATAGTCTTCGACGCCGGCGCCTGTCGCGTGAACGGATTCTCGCGCATCTCGTTCGCCGTGTAATCGACGAAAATCCGGTCGAGCGCCTCCGACGCCTCAGCGGAGCCAAAGGCGAACATGACGGACGCAAGCGCGGAAACGAAGAATTTCATGAGGCCTCCCAGCAGCGAAACGGGCGGACCTTAGGCGTAACCGCCTCACCCGGCCAAGCGGGTCCGGAATAGGCGAAGGACGCGCGCCCTCTCCCCCAGAGTGGGCGCACGTCCTCCGGGCTCCGACGGAGCGGGTTCGTTGGGCGACTTCCGCCGCCAGAACCAAGCGTTGGCGCAACCGCCCAGGAGGGCGCCGGCAAATTGACCAGGCAGGGCTGAAGTGCGCTGATCCGCCGGAGGGGTGGCTTTGCGCGCCAATGCTCCCATTCGAATGTTCGTTTTTGGGGAGGACTCATGTCAGCCCGCCTCCCTGAACGGCACTCTTGCGCAGGCGGGAAAGCGTGACTGTGAGATATGTCACAGAAACGGGCAATTATACGCGCGGCCCTTCACGGGCGCCTCTCCGGCACGTGAATAGGCTTGTTTTTGAGCGGCGTCAGAAAGCCGCTAGCGGTGCGGGCTCTGGCGCTCATCATATTGAAAGGATGCATCAATGTCAAAAAAGGGCTCTTTATGGCCGCGATTGCGGCATTTGCCTTGTCCGCTCCGGCAGCCTTCGCCGCGTCTCCCGAAATCTTCACGGCGCGATTTTCCGATCTTGCTGTCGACGGCTATGATGCCGTCGCCTATTTCGAGACGGGCGCGCCGGCCAAGGGCGAGAAGGCGTTCTCGTATCAATTCAACGGCGCAACATGGCGATTTTCGACCGCCGCAAACCTCGAAAAGTTTACGGCGAATCCGGCCGCCTACGCGCCGCAATATGGCGGCTATTGCGCCTGGGCGGTCGCGCAGGGCTACACCGCGCCCGGCAATCCCGAAAACTGGGCGGTTCGCGACGGCAAACTCTATCTCAACTACAATGACAAGGTTCAGGCTGACTGGCTGAAAGATCCGGACGGCTTCATCACCAAGGCGAACGAAAATTGGCCGGCGGTGCTCTCCAAATAATCAACGGTTCGCCCGCAGCCGTCGTCGTTCCACGTCGGCGCCTTCAAGGGTCGCTTCGAGCGACGATTTCTGCCGAAGCAGCCGCCCGACCTCGCGCCGCCGGGACATTTGCTCGGCGACGAGAACCTCAAGCGTCGCAGTCAGTCTCGCGCGCTCCTGGCGCAAGGCGCTGCGGCGCGTCTCAGCAAAGCTTGCGCCTGAGGCGTCGCCCGAATGATGCGGCGTCTCGGCAAGGCGGCCTCGCAATCCGGCGATGATCGCCCGCGTTGAATGAATCCGCCATTGACGCCAGCCAGCGCTCGTTCCGCATGATCAAGCCTGGCAGACGCCGCCTCCAGCCTCTTGCCGATATCAGCGAAATTCCTGGCGGTCATCAATTTCGCCCCGCCTTGAGCATCGCATCGGCAAAGTAAATTGCAGCTCAGATCGGCGAGCTGTCCGAACAAGAGAAAACACCCATGAACGCAACTCCTGATATATGCGCTGCAACATTGCTATCATCGGTTGTTGATCGTTAAGGGTTCGCTAAGCCCGACGCAGGCCGAGAAAGCCGGGACCATTGGGCGGGCCTTTTGCCCTTTATTTGGCTCTTCCTGGACGTTTCAGCCTGAAGAGCCGTGCTTTCGCTGCTGATATTCGCAGGGCTAATTCGCCGGCCAAAGCGCGCCCTCCCGCCTCGCAATAATGCGCGCCGCCGCTTGCTCACCCTGCGGCGGCCAGACGCGTGCGTGACCGGATCGCCGTAATCGCCAAATTGTCAAAGAGCCGCATCGCCGCTCGCCAGGAGCGACGACTTATCTGCATCTGGTCCGTCGTCGACGCAATTCAAGCGGCGGTTTGCGTGCGTTTTTCCGTTCGATTTCCCGCCCTCGGGGAATCGCTTTCCGGCGCCGCGCGCCGCGATGAAACCAGCGTGCCGTGATCGCCATTCAGTCGTCGCACTCTGATCGCGACATCATGTGACGCGGCGAAGTC
>CAVXVQ010000003.1:0-14482 GCA_963765165.1 uncultured Alphaproteobacteria bacterium
TCGACGTCGCGCGGATGCGCGCATCGAACAAGGCGGCGGTGCGTCAGCAGCGCAATGCCGACGAGGCACATGAGGCCGGCAAGCCGCCCGCGACGATCGCCAGCATCTGTTTGCGCCATGGGAAACCCGAGTGCGTCAAAGACCGCGATCGGCGTCAAAGGCCGACCAAATGGCCCGCGAAGATGATCAGGAATGCCGACATGAAAGAGAATGCTGCCAGCGACGAGCTGCTTTCGTCGCAGATAGCTGGCTTGAGCCGGAACGCCAGGAATGTTGCCCGTGCTCAAAGCGCAGAATCGAGCCGATCGCGAATACCGCGAGGCAAAGGTAAGGGTAGATAGCCGAACAGAAGCTGGTTGAGGAAGTCGGCGCATCGGTTCAGGCCCCTCGCTGGCGGCCGCGTCGCGGCTGCAAGCCGCGGCACCCGGACCGAATGTCACGGGCTGGTCCTCCCAGAGCGCGTCGAGCGCTTCGAAGATTGTTCGGGATCGTCGTCGGGCGCTTTCCGAAGCGCGTCGAGTTCCTTCGGCGACGGCGAGACGCCGGCAATCGCTTCGAGCGACCCGCAAGACCGCGGCATAGGGCGTCTTTCGCCTCGCGAGGCGTTCTTTCAGCGCCGCAATGACTGTCAGCGGCTCGGCGAGCAGGCGACGCGCTCTTCAGCGACGGCCGCGTCGAGAGATATTCAAGGAACATGGGCAGAAAATCGGGAAGTTCGCGCGCATCGGGATCAAGCCCCGCTCGCTTCGTAGAGCGCACGGAGATCGACCATCGCCTGTCCGCGATCGCGCGACTCGCCATGGACATGCTCGAAGAGATGCAAGGAGAGCGAACGGGTGCGGTCGAACAGGAACACATAGCGTTCCTGCAATTCGTACAAGATCGAGCGTCTCGATCTCGGTCAGCAGGTTTCTTAAGCTGGTCCATGGCCCATCGCGGCGCCAGCGCCTCAACGTAAAGGACTTCGCGAATGGCGCCGGCCGCGGCTTTCAGCTCTGCGGTCGGATAGGAGAGCAGAGCGGAAAGGGCTTTGAACGAGTTTGTCATTGTCGTCTCCTCACGCTTTCTCTTTGACGGCGGCTTCGCGAAAAGGCCCGTCCATTGCGGCGCGTTTTTCGGTTCGCCGCAGCCTTCGCCGAAGGAAAACCCGCAGCCGCCTTTGAGGTCGTAGGCGTTCTCGGCGTATTCGCGGTGCGAAGTCGGGATGACGAAGCGGTCCTCGTAATTGGCGATCGCCATCAGCTGGTACATGTCCTTGACCTGCTGCGGCGTCATGCCGACTTTGCCGGGAAGGCTTGCGTCCTCGGCTCCCTCGTAGTGGATGGACCGCATATAGGCGCGCATGGCGATCAGCTTTTCGAGCGCCTTCGCGACCGGTTCTTCATCGCCCGCCGTCAGCAGGTTCGCGAGATATTTCATCGGAATGCGCAGGCTGCGCACGTTCGGCATCGCGCCCTTCTCGCCGAAGGCGCCCGCCTCCGCCATCGACTGAATTGGGGACAGCGGCGGCACGTACCAGACCATCGGCAAAGTGCGATATTCAGGATGCAGCGGAAACGCGATCTTCCATTCCATCGCCATTTTCCAGATCGGCGATTTTCGCGCCGCTTCAAGCCAGGCGTCCGGTATTCCTTCCGCTTTCGCCGCGGCTTGCACGTGTCGGTCGTTGGGATCGAGGAAGATGTCGAGGTGGCTCTGATAGAGGTCCGTCTCCTTCTCGACCGAAGCCGCCTCTTCGATGCGATCGGCGTCATAGAGAACGACGCCGAGATAGCGGATGCGGCCGACGCAGGTCTCCGAACAGATGGTCGGCTGGCCCGCTTCAAGGCGCGGATAGCAGAGGATGCACTTCTCCGATTTGCCGGTGTTCCAGTTGTAATAGATTTTCTTGTAGGGGCACGCCCGAGACGCACATGCGCCAGCCCCGGCATTTGTCCTGGTCGATCAGGACGACGCCGTCTTCCTCGCGCTTGTAGATCGCGCCCGAGGGGCAGACCGCTACACAGGACGGGTTGAGGCAATGCTCGCACAGGCGCGGCAAATACATCATGAAAGTGTTTTCGAACTGGCCGTAAATGTGCTTTTCGACATGCTCGAAATTGTAGTCGGCGGAGCGCTTTGAAAATTCGCCGCCGAGAATTTCCTCCCAGTTCGGGCCCTTTGTTGATTTTCTCCATGCGCTCGCCGGTGATCAGCGAACGCGGCCGCGCGGTCGGCGCCGCTTTCATTTCCGGCGCTTTTTGCAGATGCTCGTAGTCGAAGGTGAACGGCTCGTAGTAATCGTCGATCTCGAGGCAGGTCGGGGTTGGCGAATATCTTCGAAAGGACGCTGAGCTTGCCGCCCATTTTCGGCTCGATCTTGCCGTTGGCCTTGCGCTTCCAGCCGCCGTTCCAGCGCGCCTGATTTTCCCAGTCGTCGGGATAACCGATGCCCGGTTTGGTCTCGACATTATTGAACCAGGCATATTCGACGCCTTCGCGGCTCGTCCAGACATTCTTGCAAGTGACAGAGCAGGTATGGCAGCCAATGCACTTGTCGAGATTCAAGATCATCGAGAGTTGAGCGCGGACCTTCATTTTGCTGCCTCCATGGCTTTCGCGGGCGTGTCGAGCCAGTCGACCTTTTTCATTTTCCGTGACGATGACGAATTCGTCGCGGTTGGACCCGACGGTCCCGTAATAGTTGAAGCCATATGATTGATGCGCGTAGCCGCCGATCATGTGGGTCGGTTTCAGCACCGCGCGCGTCACGGAGTTGTGGATGCCGCCGCGTTGGCCGGTCACTTCAGAACCCGGCACATTCACGATTTTTTCCTGCGCATGATACATCATGATCATGCCGGGCTTGACGCGCTGGGAGACGACGGCGCGGGCGGTCAAGGCGCCGTTGGTGTTGTAGGCCTCGACCCAGTCATTATCGACAATGCCGGCTTCCTTTGCGTCCGTTTCGGAAAGCCAGACGATCGGCCCGCCGCGCGACAAGGTCAGCATCAGGAGATTGTCGGTATAGGTTGAGTGGATGCCCCACTTCTGATGCGGCGTGATGAAGTTCAGCACGATCTGTTTTTCGCCATTGCCCTTGCGGTCGAGATCGGTCCAATCGTTTTGGTGTCGATCGGCGGGCGATAGACGCACAGCGTTTCGCCGAAGGCGCGCATCCACAAATGATCCTGATAGAGCTGCTGGCGACCGGTGAGCGTCCGCCACGGGATCAGCTCGTGGACGTTCGTATAGCCTGCGTTATAGCAGACCTTCTCCGACTCAATTCCCGACCATGTCGGCGAGGAAATGATTTTCCGCGGCTGCGCGACGATGTCACGGAAGCGGATTTTTTCATCTTCCTTCGGCAGCGCAAGATGCGCGTGTTCGCGACCCGTCATCTTGGAGAGCGCGGTCCATGCTTTGACCGCGACCTCGCCGTTGGTTTCGGGCGCGAGCATCAGAACGACTTCAGCCGCGTCGATGTCGCTGTTGATGCGCGCGAGGCCCTTGGTCGGCCCTTCCTCGGTCACGACGCCATTCACCGCTTTCAGGTTTTCAACCTCGTGCTCGGTGTTCCACGCGATCCCCTTGCCGCCATTGCCGATCTTCGCCAACAGCGGGCCCAAGCGCGGTGAAGCGCTTGTAGAGGTTTGGATAGTCGCGCTCGACGACGACGATGCTTGGCATTGTCTTGCCGGGAATCGGCTCGACCTCGCCGCGCTTCCAGTCCTTGACGCCGAGCGGCTGCGCGAGTTCGCCGGGGCTATCATGCTGGATCGGAACAAGGACGACGTCTTTTTCGACGCCGAGGGCTCTCCGGCGCGACTTCGGAGAATTTCTTCGCGAGACCCTTGAAGATTTCCCAATCGCTGCGGCACTCCCAGAGCGGATCCACCGCACTCGTCAGCGGGTGAATGAACGGGTGCATGTCCGAAGTGTTGAGATCGTTCTTCTCGTACCAGGTCGCGGTCGGCAGCGCGATGTCGGAATAGACGCACGTCGTCGACATGCGGAAATCGATGGTGACGAGAAGATCGAGTTTTCCTTCCGGCGCCTCTTCATGCCATTTCACATCTTCCGGCTTCTGGCCGCCGGTATCGCCAAGGTCCTTTCCCTGCACGCCATGCGTCGCGCCAAGGAGGTGCTTCAGAAAATATTCGTGTCCCTTGCCGGAGGAGCCGAGCAAATTCGATCGCCACACGAAAAGATTGCGCGGCCAGTTCGCCGGATCGTCCGGATCGTCGCAGGACATTGAAAGGCGACCCGCCTTCAATTCGCGCGCGACATAGTCTTTGGCTTCCATGCCGGCCGCCGCGGCATCTTTTGCGACTTGCAACGGGTTTTTTTGAAGCTGCGGCGCGGAAGGCAGCCAGCCCATCCGTTCGGCGCGGACGTTAAAGTCGATGAGGCTTCCCGACCATTTTCCCTCCGGCGCGAGCGGCGAGAGGATTTCATCAAGGCCCAGCGTCTCATAGCGCCACTGATCGGTATGCGCGTAAAAGCAGGAGGTCGAGTTCATCTGCCGCGGCGGGCGCGCCCAGTCGAGCGCGAAAGCGAGCGGCAGCCATCCCGTCTGCGGGCGCAGCTTTTCCTGGCCGACATAATGCGACCAGCCGCCGCCCGACTGGCCGACGCAACCGCACATCACCAGCATGTTGATGATGCCGCGGTAATTCATGTCCATGTGGTACCAATGGTTCAGCCCCGCGCCGAGGATGACCATCGATTTGCCGTTTGTTTTTTCCGCATTGTCGGCGAAGGCGCGCGCCACCGCGATGACTTTATCGCGAGAAACGCCCGTAATCGCTTCCTGCCATGCCGGCGTGTAGGGCGCATTGTCATCGTACGACTTCGCTGTCGAATCGTCGGCGAATTGGCGATCGACGCCGTAATTGGCGACAAAAAGATCGAAGACCGTCGTGACAAGCGTCTCGCCATCGGCGAGGTGCAAGCTCTTGACCGGAACCTTGCGCTCGATGACATCAGGATGATTGGTGCCGTGGAAATAATCGTGCTTGCGGTTGCCGAAATACGGGAAGGCGACGAATGAGAGTTCGTCTTCGCGCCCCTTGAGCGTCAGCGTCAGCTCGGTTTCGGCGCCGTCGGCGGCGCGCTCTTCGAGATTCCATTTGCCCTGCTCGCCCCAGCGAAAACCGATCGAGCCGCGCGGACAAACAATATTTCCGGTCTTCCCGTCGATCGCGATCGTCTTCCATTCTGGATTGTTCTGCTCGTTGAGGCCGCCGGCGAAGTCCGAAGCGCGCAGAAGGCGGTCTGGAACAAGTCGGCCGTCCTTCCTGACGAGCCGAACCAGCATCGGCATGTCTGTATATTTGCGGGCATAATCCAGGAAGTACGGCGTCTGCCGGTCGATGTAGAATTCTTTCAGAATCACATGGCCAAACGCCATCGCAAGCGCGGCGTCGGTTCCCTGCTTTGGCGACAGCCAGATGTCGCCGAATTTCGAGGCTTCGGAATAATCCGGCGAAATGACGACGCTCTTCGCGCCCTTATAGCGAACTTCGGTATAGAAGTGAGCGTCGGGCGTCCGCGTTTGCGGGACGTTCGAGCCCCACAGAATGAGAAAGCCTGAATTGTACCAGTCGGCGCTTTCAGGAACGTCGGTCTGTTCGCCCCAGGTCATCGGCGAGGCGGGCGGCAAGTCGCAATACCAGTCGTAAAAACTCATTGAGACGCCGCCGAGAAGCGACAGGTAGCGCGAGCCCGCCGCGTACGAGACCATCGACATCGCGGGAATCGGCGAAAAGCCGAAGACGCGGTCGGGTCCGTATTTTTTCGCGGTGTAGGCGTTCGCGGAAGCAATGATTTCGTTCGCTTCGTCCCAGCTCGCACGCACAAATCCGCCGAGGCCGCGCTGCTTTACGTAGGATGAGCGCTTTAAGGGATCCTCGACGATCGACGCCCAGGCGGCGATCGGTTCGTTCGTCGCACGCGCTTCGCGCCACAACTTCATCAGCCGGCCGCGGATCAGCGGATGCTTCAGCCGGTTGCCGCTATAGAGATACCAGGAATAACTCGCGCCCCGCGAACAGCCGCGCGGTTCGTGATTGGGGAGATCGGGGCGCGTCCGCGGATAATCCGTCTGCTGCGTTTCCCAGGTGACGATGCCGCCCTTGACGTAGATTTTCCAGCTGCACGAGCCCGTGCAGTTCGCGCCATGCGTCGAGCGGACGATCTTGTCGTGCTGCCAGCGCTTTCTGTAGCTGTCCTCCCATGTGCGGTCGTCGTTGGTGACGACGCCGTGACCATTCGAGAATTCGCTGACGCGGTTCTTGAAATAGGTCAGGCGATTGAGGAGGTGGCTCATGCGGGTTCTCCCTGCGGCAGTTTGATTGTGGCGGGCGACGCGCGCCCGCGTTCGATATCGTGGAGGAGACCGCCTTTCCGCGTGTAGACGGCGAAAGTGACTGCAGCGCAGAGCCCGTAAAAGAGGATGAAAGCCGACCAGCGCCGCTGCGGGTCCGCCGGTCATCGAAATCGACGTGCCGTAGGATTTCGGGATGAAGAAGGCGCCGTAGGCTGCGATCGCCGACGTGAAGCCGATGATCGCGGCGGATTCTTTTTCTGCTTGCTTGAGGCGCTGCCGGCGGCGTCGAGCTTCGGCATCACTCGCGGCATTTCCTGTCGCATGATGATCGGGATCATCTGAAAGGTCGACGCATTGCCGACGCCCGTCGCAAAGAACAGCACCATGAACATGGCGAAGAAGCCGGCGAAGTTTTTCGCGTCAAGGAAATAGAGGACCCCGGCGACGCCGACGATCATCAAGAGGAACACCCAAAACGTGACCCGCCCGCCGCCGAATTTGTCGGAAATCCAGCCCGTCATTGAGCGCGACAGCGCGCCGACGAGCGGCCCGAGGAAAGCAAATTGAAGCGCGTTCACTTCCGGGAATTGCGTTTTGATCAGCAGCGGAAATCCCGCTGAATAGCCAATGAACGATCCGAATGTGCCTGTGTAAAGAACGCACATGATCCAATTGTGCCGACGTGAGAAAATCACCGATTGCTCGGCAAACGACGCCTTGGCGTCAGCGATGTCGTTCATCGCGAACCAGGCGAGCGCGGTTGAGACGATAAGGAACGGCACCCAGATGAAACCGGCGTTCTGAAGCCAGAGTTCGCCGCCCTCTTTCGTCGCCTGCGGGTCGCCGCCAAGTGCGCCGAAGACGCCGACGGTGATGACGATCGGCACCAGGAACTGCATTGTCGAGACGCCGAGATTGCCAAGGCCGGCATTGAGCGCGAGGGCATTTCCCTTCTCCTTCTTCGGGAAGAAGAATGAGATGTTCGCCATCGACGATGCGAAATTGCCGCCGCCGAGGCCGCACAGAAGCGCGAGCACGAGGAAGATGAAATACGGCGTATCCGGATTCTGCACGGCGTAGCCGATGCCGAACGCCGGGATCATCAGGGACGCGGTCGTCAGCGTCGTCCACAATCTTCCGCCGAAGATCGGAACCATGAAGGAATAGAATATCCGAAGCGTTGCGCCGGAGAGGCCGGGGATCGCCGCGAGCCAGAACAACTGGTCGGTCGTGTAATTGAACCCGATCGACGGCAGTTTGGCGACGACGACGCTCCATACCATCCAGACGGCGAAAGCAAGGAGCAACGCCGGGATCGACGCCCACAGATTCCGGTTGGCGATTTTCCGCCCTTTTTCTTTCCAGAATTTCTCGTCTTCCGGGCGCCAGTCTTCGATGACGGGGAAATCGCCTTCCCGCGCTCTTTGGTGTGAATTTCCTGCATCTCCGGAAATTCGGGCAGCGCTTCGAGCTCCTTGCCATAGGCCTTGCGCTCCATGTGCAGGATCGAGAGATGCATCCACACAAACGCGACCGCGACGACGCCAAAGAGCAGCATGAAGCAGCTGGTCCAGACGCCGGTCAGGTCATTCATCACGCCGAAAAGAATCGGCAGCACAAAACCGCCGAGACCGCCGATCATGCCGACGAGACCGCCGACGGCGCCGACATGTCCGGGGTAATAGACCGGGATGTGCTTGTAGACCGCCGCCTTGCCGAGCGACATGAAGAAGCCGAGGCCGAAGATCGCGACCATGAACGGCGCTATGCTCATCTCGGTCGAAAAAGCGATCGGGCCCTGAATTCCGTGGATCACATAGTCCGTCTTCGGATAGGACAGCATGAAGAGGAACAGCATCGACGCGCCGAAGGTCACATACATGACCTTGCGCGGCCCGATCTTGTCGGAGAGATGGCCGCCATAAATCCGGAAAAGGCTCGCCGGGATCGAATAGAACGCGGCGACCATGCCGGCTTGCTTGATGTCGAAGCCGTAAACGCCGACGAGATAGCGCGGCAGCCACAGCGCGAGCGCGACGAATGCGCCGAAGACGAAGAAATAATAGAGCGAGAAGCGCCAGACCTGCAGATTTCTCAACGGCTCAAGCTGAAGCAACGCGCTCTGCGCCTTGACGCCTGACTTGCGTCGCGCGACTTGCGCCGGATCGTCCTTGGTGAACAACCAGAACAGGATGGCGATGACGACGAGCGCGCCCGCCCACATTTTGGCGACCGCCTCCCAGCCATAGGCGACCATGACGAACGGCGCGACGAATTTGGTGACTGCCGCGCCGACATTGCCGGCGCCGAACACGCCGAGCGCTGTCCCCTGCTTCTCCGTCGGGAACCACTTCGAAACATAGGCGATGCCGACCGCGAAAGACCCGCCGGCGATGCCGACTCCGAGCGCGGCGAGCAGGAATTCGGGATAGGTGTCTTGCAAAAGTGAGCAGGTATGTCGCAAGCGCCGCTGACAGCATGACGGCGACATAAACGAGCCGCCCGCCATATTGATCGGTCCAGATGCCGAGGATCAATCGGATCAGCGACCCGGTCAGGATCGGCGTTCCGATCAGCAGGCCGAATTCGGTTTCGCTAAGGCCCAAATCCGTTTTGATCTGGACGCCGATGATCGAAAAGATCGTCCAGACGGCGAAGCACGCCGTAAACGCGAATGTGCTGGCCCAGAGCGCCGTCCGGCGTTCCGCCGGCCTTACTGATTTCGAGCATTGTCATCCCAGCCATCCATGATTGACGCGCGGATTAACGCGCAGCTGACTGGGCGGACGGTGGTGGCGGGAGCTTCGGTTTTCTTGACCAGGATCAAGTTGCGGCGAGCGGCGTTCAAAAACAAACAATGCTGGCGAACACTAACGGCCAACGCCTGCAAACCGCAGGATTATGCCTTGATCAGACGACGTCCTAGGCTTGACATTTATCAAGCCGAACCCATTGTCTCCAGCCGGAACAACGAAGCGAATCAACCGTGCGCCCCGAAAATCGCGAGCAGGTCAAAGCGCTGAGGCTTTTCGGCGCGATGTCGGAAGCGGCGTTCGAGAGCCTGCTCGCCGGCTCCTATTTTCAGCGGTTCCCGGCGCACGTCATTCTCATCCGGGAAGGAGATCCGGCGGACTTCCTCCATGTGGTTGTCGATGGCGGGGTCGAGCTTTTCAGCAACTGGCGCGATCGCGAGACGACGATGACGATCGCGCGGCCGGTTTCGACCTTCATTCTCGCCGCCGTCATCAAGGATGCGCCCTATCTGATGTCGGCGCGCACGATGGAGCCGTCGAGCATCCTGATGATTCCGTCGGAGAATATTCGGGCCGCCATGGCGACCGACAGCGCATTCGGCGTCGCGATGGTGAACGAACTCGCCGCCTGTTTCCGGGATGTCGTCAAAGCGCAGAAGAACATCAAGCTGCGCTCCGGCGTCGAGCGGCTCGCAAACTATCTGATCCATCTCGGCGAATTGCAGAAAGACGCGAGCAAAGTCTCGATCCCGATCGAGAAGAAGACGCTCGCTTCCCTGCTCGGGATGAGTCCGGAAAATCTGTCGCGCGCGTTTGCAACGCTCAAGCCGTTCGGTGTCGATGTCGACGGCGCCGTCGTCAGGCTCACCGAGGATTCCGATCTGAAAAACTTCGCCAAGCCGACGCCGCTGATCGATGATCCCTCGGCGTGAGCATTGTTTAGCGTCGGTTCTTGCTGAAAATTGCCGAGCTCGGCTGAATCCCCGATGGCAAGGACTTTTGCGGTAAAATCAGAAACGAGCGCCAGCCGCAGGCAAAAACAAGCTCGCAGCCGCTCCTTTGAGGCGCGCCAGCAATCTGAATTGGTTGCCCGGCGTCACTGAAAAAATGAGCAGCCGAAATGCGCCCGTATGAATGACTGTTTTACCGGGGTCGATGCTCCAAGGACGCCGCTGCGCATTTCTTCTTTGGATGTAGACGCCTCGATGATCTGGATCGCCTCATTGGCGTCAGGCGCGCTTAATGCAGCCGCGATTTTCTCCGCAAAGCAATCGCTGCGGTCAGGCGATGCGCCGAGCCGGCTCATGCCGACACTGATCCGCGCCGCGCTTTCATCGTCGCGAACGTAGTCAGGGCTGACGACCGATGTCGAAGAGCAGGCTGACAATGCGATCACAATTGTCGCCCAGATCGAAGTCGCCGATGCCATTCGCCTTGCAGTCATTGACTGTTCTCCTCTCGGCATTTCGCCGAGCCGATCAGGTGGGCCGCCCCGAATTTCGACGTCCGCGGCTTGCAAAGGCGAGGCCGGCAAGCGCCGACAGCAACAGAGGCGCCCGCGCCAGGGATTGGCGCGACCGCAGTTGTAGCTTTATCGGAGTCGGTGATTTCCGTTGCGCGGTCGCCAGATCCTGAACGCTTTGTCTCGACAGACCGCGCTTCGATCCCGCCCCAGGAACCGGCGCCGACTAACAGGGCCGCCGCGGAGGTCAGGGACAATATCGACACTTGAATTCCTTTGTCTCAATAATCAGAAGGGGCACATGCGGCGGTTGTGAGCATTTTCGTCTCACTCTCGACCGCTCTCATGGCCATTGAGCGCTCAAGATTGTGCAGCCGGAAGCCACGGGAAATACTTACGGCGCGGCACTGCGCTTTTGACGGGCGGACGCCGCGGCGCCGTAAATGACGCAGGTAACGCGCGGCGCCAAATCGGCGCGCAATCTGCGCCGGTCAGGCAATAGGTTGTATTTGCTGATTTTAAGGAACCCGGCGTCGCCAGCCGTGTTTCTTCTGAAAGCACAGGATCAAAATCATGCAATCCAAAAGCCTTCTCGCAGCGGTCGGCGTCGTCGCGCTCATCATCGCCGCCGTCTATTTCATCAACCAGTCGCAGAAAAGCGATGCCGAGAAACTCGGCGACAGCCTTGAAGAAGTTGGCGAGGACATCGCGGACGCGGTAGACGACGCCACCGAATAGGGCTCGATCTTCGCACTTCGCCGCATTACCTGCGCGTGCTTGCAGCAAGCCGCGCAGCCGTGGTGTTTAAGCTGCGGTGATCGCAAGCCGGGCGAGCGACGGCAACGACTTTGAGCCGGTCTTTTTCATGATTGCGGCCCGGTGGTTTTCGACCGTCCGCTGACTGATTCCAAGATCACTCGCGATATTTTTGCTCGGCTCGCCGGCGAGCACCCGCGTCATTATCTCCAGCTGCCTCGGCGTCAGATCCGATAGCTGCCGCCTTGCTGCGGACTTCCGCGCAAAAACCGCATTCGCGTCAAGTGACGAGGCAAATGCGGTCTCAATGCTTTTGACTAGATCTTTTCGGCTTACAGGCTTTTCAAGAAAATCGGACGCGCCGGCCTTCATGACTTCGACGGCGATCCCGATATCGCTCCGTCCCGTGATCAAGATCACCGGCAACCGATCGCCCGCTTCCTGCAGCTTATGCAGGAGGTCGATGCCGCTCATGCCGGGAAGATAGGCGTCAATCAGAAGGCACGCCCTCTTGCTGGAATTGTAGCCAGCAAGGAATTCTTCGCATGATCCAAAAGACTAACGCTGTAGGATGCGGCGGTCAGAACCTGGCTCATGGTCTTGAGCATTTCCGCTTCGTCATCGACGATATAGACTGTACGATTTGCGCTGACGCTCGTTTTCTCAGCAGCTGGCGCTTGAATTCTGGCTGCCGCCGGCGGAAGCAACTGCGCAATGACTTTTGTCAGCTTTGCCGGGTTGACAGGCTTGCTGAGATGAACGCATTTTTCGAGCGAAATTTCGCGCAAGGTCGCCGGCGTGATGTCTCCCGTCAGCACGATGACCGGGATTGCCGCCTGCAGCTTTTGCTGAAGCTTAACGGCGGTCTTAAGCCCGTTATCGCCTTTTCCCAGATTGAAGTCCGCGACGATCACGTCCGGCACGATCGCCGCCGCCTTGACGCCGAGAACGCGGCCTCGCCATGCGCCGCGGCCAAAACGAAATAGCCTTCCTTGGTGAGCGTCAGACTGAGGAGATCGCTCACCTCGGGATCATCTTCAATGACAATGATGGCGCCTGTCTTGACGCTGCGGAAGGCGATAATTTCACCGGCGCGACCGCCGCCGCTCAGCGGCGGGACCATCGGCGAGCTTGCGACTCGATCGAAAAAACCGAGCCCTGACCCAGCACGGACTTCACTTCAACCTTATGGTGCAGCAATTTGCCGACGCGTCAACAATCGCAAGACCAAGCCCAAGACCGGGCCCTCGACCGTTGACGCTGTTATCAAGCTGGACGTGCTCGTCGAAAATGGCGCCCATGGCGTCCATCGGGTATCCCCACCCCGGTGTCGCAGACCTCAATGCTCAGTCTCCCCTGCCGGCGCCGGCATCCGATCAGAACGCCGCCCTTCTCCGTGTATTTGAGCGCATTCGACAGCATGTTGCGCAACATTTGTTCGAGAAGATGCGGATCGCTGACAATATGGCGGCTGCAGGGAGCGACGCGCAAAGTTAGTCCGGGCGCTTCCGCCTGCACGTCAAATTCGTCCTTCATTCGCCGGAGCAGTGCGCCGACATCGATGTCCACAATTTCGGGCTGAACGACTCCAGCCTCGATATGGTTGAGGTCGAGAAGCGTGTTCAGCATGTTCGACATGCCGTCCAGAGATTTCTCAGATCTCGCCAGCAGATCTTTGGTCGACGGTTCGTCACTTCATTCACAATCAGTCCCAGGAGGAGCGAAAGCGTTTGCAGCGGCTGACGCAGATCGTGACTGGCGGCGGCGAGGAATCGGGACTTTGCGATGCTGGCGAGATCGGCCTCGCGCTTGGCCACCGCCAACAAATCCGCAATGCGCTTGCGTTCGGTGATGTCCGTATAGGTAATGACCACGCCGGCGACGGCTTCGGCGCCAAGTCGCGCGTCCGATACGGCAGCATGCGCCGTATGTACGGATCTGCCGTTCGAGAGTGGATCTCCCGCCCGATCGCTACGTGCTTTGCAGAACCGCCGCGCATCCAATGCAACTCCAGATCAGAGGCGAGCGAGCTGAGGTCCGCCAGCGGGCGCCCGATATCGCCGGGGATTACATTGAACATCAGCCGCGTCGCCGGCGTGAAAAAGCGGATGTTGAGCTCTAATCGAGAAAGATCGTTGCGACGTCCGTGCTGTAGAGAACGTTCTCCAGATCGTTTGAAGTCGTGCGCTGAAGATCGAGCGCCTCGTGGAGCTGCGCGTTCAGGGCCGTCAGCTCCTCGTTGAGCGACTGAAGCTCTTCCTTCGACGTCAGCAACTCCTCATTGGTCGATTGGAATTCCTCGTTGATCGAGAGGGCTTCTTCATTAATCGCTTTTTGCTCTTCGCCGGAGATTTCGAGATTTCTGATGGCGCCGAGCAATTCGGTGCGAGTCGCCTCTATTTCCCTCTCAAGTTCGGCGACCCTCGAGGCGTCTTGCGGCGAGGCTGCGTCGCTCTTGGCGGTCGAGCGGGCTCGTCAATGAAGCAGACGAGAATGAGATCGATTCTTCATGCGAAGCGGATGCGCCTCTATCCTGTAACGCGCCGGCGGCGTCGACGGCAGCGATCGTCGTTCCGGACGGCGACGCGGGCATTTTCTTCTCAGGCCTTATGAACGATCGCTCGGAGTTTTGTGCGCAGCTCCGGTCGCGCCATCGCCAGCAGGTCGTTCGTCGGCTGCCCGGCGCGATGCGCAGGAAGCGCGCGATCGGTCCGATAAAATACAGACATTCGAAGTTGCGGTTGATCAGGACGGCCGCCGGCGCATAGAGCTGGTTGATCATCCCAGCGCACAGTTCGGCGAAGACGTGCTGTTGGGCAGCGGCGCGGAGAGGGGCCGGTCTGCGCGGAAGTCCCCGCATTCTGGCGTGTGGAACAACCGCATAGTCGAAAGCGGCGGGCCGGCCGCGGCCGACTTTTCGAAAGATGCGCTCGGATTTGGAAATCACCTCGAAGCGGCCGTCAGCAAGGTCAAGCTCTCGGATGTCCCGAGCACGAGAACGCCGCCCCTTCGAAGGGCGAAGTCGAACAGCGAGATCACTTTGGTCTGCGCCTCCGGGCCGAGATAGATCATCAGATTCCGGCACGAGATGAGGTCAAGGCGCGAAAATGGCGGATCGGCAAGCACATCCTGGACGGTGAAGAACGACTGAAGCGCGAAGATCGGGCGAAATCCTGTAGCCGCCTTCCTCCATTGTAAAAA
>CAVXVQ010000004.1:0-44852 GCA_963765165.1 uncultured Alphaproteobacteria bacterium
CGTATTCGGCGCCGCCTTCGCGGCCGTCATCTGGCTTGCGGTCCGGACGTCCCGCTTTGACCGCTGAAATGCTGAAGGCGCACGGCAAGCGCGGCGTCGTTATTGCGATTTCCGCCTCGCTGTTCTTCTGGTGCATCTCGGTGTTGCCGCTCGCCGAGCTCATCACGATCTGCTTCCTTGCGCCCCTCCTCGTGCCGTTCGTCGCGCGCATGGTGCTGGGCGAGAAAATCCGTCCACGGTCGATGATGGCGGGCGCCGTCGGCTTCGCCGGCGTCCTTCTCGCAAGCATGGGCGGAGAAGCCGTCGAGCTCGACCGCATGCGGATGCTGGGCATCGCCGGCGCGCTTGGCTCGGCCGTCACCTATGCGCTGTCGATCACGCTGCTGCGCGGACGCGCGGGGAAGGACGGTCCCGCCGTCATCGGCGTCCTTGCGAGCGTCATTCCGGGCGCGATCGTCGCCATTCCCGCAATCGTCACCGGCGAGATTCCGCCGGCGAGCGATATTCCCGCCTTCATCGCGCTTGGCGGCCTCGCGGCCGCCGGCATGTGGTTCTTCTCGCTCGCCTACGCCAAGGCGGAAGCGCAGATGCTGGCGCCGCTCGAATATACAGCGCTGATCTGGGCGGCGCTGGTCGGCTATGTCTTCTTTGCCGAGGTCCCGCGCCCGCAGGTCTGGGTCGGCGCCGTCGTCATCATCGGCGCGTGCCTTTGGGGCGCGCATACGCCGGGCAAGCGGACTGCGGCGATCACGCGAACCAAGGAAGCCGCGTAGACAGCTATAACGTTGCGCCTCTCCTCCCGGCGAAAGCCGGGATGGGCGGAGAGAGGAATTACCTTTCCAAACGCGCCGAACCGCTACTGCTTCTGTTTGGTCGATGGATGGCGGCGCGTCACGTTGCTGTTTTCCGGCGTCGGAGATACGTCTTTCTCTTTCACATGAAGCTCGTCGGCCGGGTTGACGTCCTTGTCGGGCGTTTCCGTCCGTCCGCCATGATGGAATTCCGGATCGAGCTTTTCACGCGCCTCTTTCTCGGCGGGCCGCCCGTAATTCGGCGTTGTCTCCGACTTTCCCGTCGGTTCGGCGGCTTTTTTCGGTTGGGGCTTCATCGGCGCCTCCTGTTTAAAGGAAACGCTGACCGCCGACGAAAGTTCCGGCGCGCTCAAAATCGCGAGATCAGGTCTTTCCTCGACGCCGCCCGATGCGGCAAGAATTTGAGCGCGAAGAAAGGAGACCGACATGCAGACGCAAATTCATCTCAATTTCAACGGCGAATGCGAGGAGGCGCTGAAATTCTACGAAAAGGCGCTCGGCGCGAAACGCACATTCTCGCACAGCTGGGGCGACTCGCCGATGGCGAAGGACGCGCCCAAAGGCTGGGACAAGAAGATCATGCACGCGGTGATCAGGATCGGCGACGCGGAATTGATGGCCGCCGATTCACCACCCGAGCATTTCAAGCCGATGTCGGGATTTTCGATGTCGATCAGCGTCAAGACGCCGAAGGAAGCGGATAAAGTGTTCACCGCGCTTTCCGACGGCGCGAAAGTGACGATGCCGCTGCAAGAGACCTTCTGGGCCGACAGCTTCGGCATGCTCACCGACAAGTTCGGCACGCCGTGGATGGTGAACTGCGGGAAGCAGCAGTCGTAGGTCGAGCTCGACCGCTGGAGGAAATTGCCCGTATCCCGGCGAAAGCCGGATCGAAAATCTGCCGCAAGCGCTGGTTTCAAAAAGTTCTGGGCCCGGCTTTCGCCGGGATGAGCGGGGATGGAGTTTCTCCGCTCTGTTAAGGGAATCCTCATCCTGAGGAGCGCCCGAAGGGCCGCGTCTCGAACGATGTGCATCGTCACGATCGCCCTGGGGCGACCCGCCTTCGGGCGAGGAAAAAGTCACGCCTCCAGCGCCGCATCCATGGTTATTGCGGCCTTCAAAACCTTGGAGACCGGGCAGTTCTCTTTCGCCGTTTCGGCCGCCTTGTCGAAGGCCGCGCGATCAGCGCCGGGAATGCGCGCGGTGACGACAAGGTGAACGGCAGTGATCGCAAATCCGCCGTCGGTCTTGTCGAGCGTCACCGTCGCTTTCGTGTCGATGCTCTCCGGCGTCATGCCGGCCTTCCCAAGCTCCGCCGACAGCGCCATCGAGAAGCAGCCGGCATGCGCGGCGGCGATCAGCTCCTCAGGGTTCGTGCCGACGCCGTTCTCAAAGCGCGTCGCGAAGGAATATTGCGTCCCGGCAAGGACGCCGCTGTCGGTCGACAGCGTTCCCTTGCCGTCCTTGAGGCCGCCCTTCCAGACGGCGGAAGCGGAGCGTTTCACGGCGGGTTCTCCATCGGTGGGCTCATCCCATGTAGGGCGCATTAAGCGAAGCGCAATGCGCCGTGGCGGGCGAAGCGGTGCATTGCGCCTTCGGCTTAATGCACCCTACTCGCTATGTAGGGCGCATGAAGCGAAGCGCAATGCGCCCTACGTGGTGGCCTATTTGGCGGCGACAGACTTCTTCAATTCGCCGGCCGCTTCGAGCTCCCGGCGAACCCACTCCGGCGCCATATCATACCCATTGGGCCAGGTCGGCGCGCCAAATTCGAGGAACACGCGGGCAAAATAAATGGGGTCGCGCAACGGCTCAGACATCGGTCCGCCGCTCGCAATCAACTGCGTGAAATCGTGCTCGCCGACGGCGCGGTCCGAAAAGTGGAACCTCAGGCGGTAGCCGCCGAGGCGGTCGATCTTTACAACTTTAGTCAGCATCGAGACCCGCGATACGCTCTGGTTGCTGGTCCAATCTAGCGCGATCCCAATTACGCATCAACGCAGGCCGTACCCCGTATGGCCCCTTTTTATCCGTAGGCTGAGTGCGCAGCGGGGGTTAGGCGGCACTTTGCACCGCGACATGCGACCAGTAGGCAATAGCGGGTCGTGCAAATTGACAACTATGTAAGCTGCTTTGCGAGCGCCACTGCTAAGGAAGCATGGTGCCCTACCAAGAATCCGCTATTTGGCCTGACCCAATAGTTACCAGCGGGCTCCGATTTCGCCCGACTCTGTCTTGCGCATAACGGGAAGCGAGTCGTCATATTTGTAACCGGAGACGATAGCTGCAATTCGTGCCTTTCCCTTTTCATCGCGCGTGTATACGGGCCCACCGCTAAAGCCAACATTGTTCATGGCGTCGAACAAAAATTCTGTACGATCGGGCAACATGTTCGCGCCGCTAAAAATGCCGGATTTGAAGAACGGAGTTGGAAAACCCATGCTGTCTGGTGCTTCAATCATTCTAAGCCCTAGCGGGAATCCGAGAAACGCCACACTTGCGCCAATGGTAAGCGGAGCCCCACAGTCCTCCTCGGTCAGGCCTCCCGCCTGCTCGATATTAATTTTGAAAACAGCCACATCATTTCCGTCTTCTGAAAATTTGTGACCCGTGGGGGTAAACAGTTTCCATTGGTTTGCCTGCTCGATCGCCAGTCGATCGCTCGCATCAAAACCGCGACAAATGTGGCGTGCAGTAAACAGAAAGCTATTGCCGCTTACCCGTACACAAAAACACGATCCAACATTATTGCCGTATTTCAGCCTAAACACAGCGCCCATCTGGCGCATATCGAGATGGAGATCGAACAATTCTCTACTCCACCCCCTCCGTCTCCAGCGCCAGCGCGTGCAGCTCTCCGCCCATCTTGCCCTTCAGCGCGCGATAGACGAGCTGGTGCTGCTGCACGCGGTTCTTGCCGTTGAAGGCTTTTGAGATGATGCGCGCGCGGTAGTGGTCGCCGTCGCCGGCGAGGTCTTCGATCTCGACCGTCGCGTCGGGCATCGCTTCCAAAATCATCTTCTTGATGTCGTCGGATTTCATCGGCATCGGCGGGGGTCTCCGTCGAGATTTGAGCGCATTCATGTAATCGGGCAGCGCGCGGTCATGCATGTCGGCGAGATCGAGCAGCGCGATCGCGTCATGATCGTCGAGACGCATGAAATTGCCGCCAAAACGACCGATCTTCGAAGCCTGCACGCCCGCCATCGCGGCTTTGAGGAGCAGCGTATCGCCGGCGCCCGGCGCACAGGCGACAAGATAGCGTCCCTGATCCTCGCCGAACCAATAGGCGGCGCGGCGCGCCTTCACCGGCGTTTTCAGATCGAGCCCCTCGCCCGCCGCGAGCGCCATTTCGGCGGCGGCGACGAGAATGCCGCCGTCGGAGACGTCGTGGCAGGCGGTGACGAGGCCTTCGGCGATCAGCTTGCGGATCGTCTCGCCATTGCGCCGCTCGGCTTCGAGATCGACATGCGGCGGGGCGCCCGTTTCGACGCCGAACAGCTCGCGCATGTAAAGCGACTGACCGAGCTGGCCGCGCGTGATGCCGATCGCGATCAATTCATCGCCCGCGAGCGCGCCGCCGACGCGCACGGCTTTCGTCGCGTCTTCGATGAATTCCGACGCCGCCGATCGCGGGGGTCGGCGGAATGGCGACGCCGTTGGTCTCGTTGTAAAGCGACACGTTGCCGGAGACGACCGGATAATTGAGCGCCTCGCAGGCTTCCGCCATGCCTTCGATCGCGCCGACAAACTGCGCCATGATTTCGGGCCGTTCCGGATTGCCGAAATTGAGGCAATTGGTGATCGCGAGCGGCGCCGCGCCGACGCGCAGATGTTGCGATAGGTTTCCGCGACCGCTTGCTTGCCCCTTCATGGGGGTCGGCTGCGACATAGCGCGGCGTCACGTCAGTCGTGATCGCAAGGGCCCGCGATTTGTGCCGTGGATGCGGACGAGCGCCGCGTCGCCGCCGGGCGCGATCACCGTGTCGCCCATGACGGTGTTGTCGTATTGCTCCCAGATCCAGCGGCGCGAGCAGAGATCCGGCGACTGCATCAGCTGCGCCAAGCGCGGTCAGGGTCGAAACGGCGCCGGGCCGGTCGGCGATCTCGACGCGTTTCTTCATGCGTTTCAAAAGACGCATGCTCGACGAGGCTGGTTTGCTTGAGGTTTTTGCCAGCCTCTTCAAGCGACGCGAAAGAAGCGGTCACGTCCGGCTTCAGGCGCACATAGAGTTTGGCGACGCCCTGCGCGATCGTTACGCCGATCGCATCGACGCCGGAAATTGAAGCGACGCGATCGTCGATCAGCGCTTCGACAATCGCTTTGAGTTCGCCTTCGCGCTTGGCGGCGCCTTGAGCGTCACAATCGCTTCGCGGATCGTGACTGGTCGTGTCTTCGAGCGGCGCCGGCTTTTCCAGCTTCGCGACCGGGCGGTCGTAATTCGGCGCGCGCATCCGCAAGCGGCGCGACCGGGATGTCGGCTTCGACGGCGCCCTTGTGCCGGATGACGAGACGGCCGGAATTCGTCGTGACGCCGATCACCGCGAAATCGACGCCCCATTTGTCGAAGACCGCCTTCGCTGCGTCCTCGCGGCCGGGCTTCATGACCATGAGCATGCGCTCCTGGGATTCGGAGAGCATCATCTCGTAGGCGGTCATCCCGTCTTCGCGCTGCGGGACCTTGTCGAGATCGAGGTCGAACCCGCCGCCTCCTTTAGCCGCCATCTCGCAGGAGGAAGACGTAAGACCCGCCGCGCCCATGTCCTGAATGGCGATGATCGCGTCCGACGCCATCAGTTCAAGGCAGGCTTCGAGCAGCAGTTTCTCCGTGAACGGATCGCCAACCTGCACGGTCGGGCGCTTTTCCTGCCGACGCCTCGTCAAACTCCGCCGACGCCATGGTCGCGCCGTGAATGCCGTCGCGGCCCGTCTTCGAGCCGACATAGACGACTGGATTGCCGCTCCCTCGCGCCGCCGAATAGAAAATGCGGTGCTTCTCGGCGATGCCGACCGTCATTGCGTTGACGAGGATGTTGCTGTTGTAGCCTTCGTGGAAATTCGTTTCGCCGCCGACCGTCGGCACGCCCATGCAATTGCCGTAGCCGCCGATGCCCGCGACGACGCCGCGCGACGAGGTGGCGCGTCCTCGCGTTGTCCCACGAGCCGAAGCGCAGCGCGTTCATGTTGGCGACGGGGCGCGCGCCCATGGTGAAGACGTCGCGCATGATGCCGCCGACGCCGGTCGCCGCGCCCTGATAGGGCTCGATGAAGGACGGGTGGTTGTGGCTCTCCATCTTGAAGACGGCGGCGAGCTTCGTGCCGTCCGGCCCGGCCCGATGTCGATGACGCCGGCGTTCTCGCCGGGCCCGCAGATCACCCACGGCGCCGAGGTCGGCAGTTTCTTCAGATGCCGGCGCGAGGACTTGTAGGAGCAATGCTCCGACCACATGACCGAGAAGATGCCGAGTTCGAGAAGGTTCGGCTCGCGTCCGAGATGCGTTTGATCTGGTCATATTCGTCGGGCTTGAGGCCGTGGTCGGCGACGATCTGAGGCGTGATGGCGGTCATGGGTCGGTCCGGTCGATTGCGCGCCGTTTCCATAGGGCGGAAGGGTTCGGAGCGCAAACCGGAACCGGCTGATCTCAGCGCTTTCTGTAGAGCCAGTCGGCGGGGCGGCCCATGCGGACTGAGGCTTGCGCGGCAGGACTTGACGGCAGCGCCCAGCGATCGGCCCGTTTTCCCATGCGGCGGACGAGCAGCTTCTCGAAAGGGCGCAAACCGAAGGAGCGATCAAGGCCAAGAATGGCGCGCGCATCCATTGGAACGATGTCGATCGCCGCGCGGATCAGCGTTCCCTGCATCAACCGAATCGGCTGCGGCAGCGCCGGCGCCTTCCTCATGATGTCGAGGAAGTCGAAGATGATGTCGGATCGCTCGAAACGCGGTCGCATTTCTTCGTAAAACGCAAGCCATTCGTCGCCGGATTGCGGCGCGCCTACGGCGCCGTAGAGCCTCGCCGCTTCCTTGCCCTCGGTGAAATAGCGGTCGCGCTCCGACGAAGTCAGCGGCGCGACATAGGTCGAGTAGGCTTCAAGAAATCCGAACGCCGCCGTCGCCTGCACCCAGGTCAGGAGTTCGGGATCATTCGCGCGATAGGGCTCGCCCGAAGGCGTCACGCCCTCGATGCGATCGTGCATGCGCCGGACCTTCGCGATCATTTTCTCAGAATCGCTCCGCGCGCCGTAGACGGTCACCATCGCCGCAAGGCCCGTGCGGCGAAGACGCGCGACGGGATCGGTGCGAAAGGTCGTATTCTCCCAGACGCCGGTCCTGACGCGCGGTTCGGCGAATTCGAGGATGACCGCCGCGACGCCGCCGACGAAAAGCGCCACCGGATTCTTGAAGACGCGCCAGGACACGGAATCGGGAGATACGAGCGCCGGCTCGCCCGCCGGCGCCGAAAAGTCGGGGAGCGGACCGCCCTCGCCCGACAAAAACGCCGTCGCCGCAACATCAAGCCTCGACCTGATGGGCGCGGAGAGCCTATTACGGACGGCCATGAAGTTCATGCCGCCTTTCTTGCCGGACAATGCAGCCGAAGTGAGGCTCAATCGACGGTGAATGGCGACGATCACGGCCGCTCAAGAGCGCGTCAGGCTGATTGATTTCGCCCGCCACACCTTGCACCAAGCAGAAAGCGGCGGGATCAGAAGGTGTGACGTGAATATCCAGCAGACGGTGAAAGACTATTACGGCAAGACCTTGCAGAGCTCTGCGGACTTGCTGACGGACGCCTGCTGCACGCTGGATGCGACACCGGGCTGGCTCCGCGCGCTTTACCGCGACATCCATGCGGACGTCGCGGCGCGCTATTACGGCTGCGGTCTCGTGGCGCCGCTTGCGCTGAAAGGCGCCCGGGTGCTCGATCTCGGCTGCGGCGCTGGACAGGACGTTTACATTCTCTCGCGCCTCGTCGGCGAAGAAGGCTTCGTCGTCGGCGTCGATTTCACGACGGAGCAGCTCGGCGTCGCCCGCAAGCATCAAGAGTGGCACAGCGAGCGGTATGGCTATCCTCGCTCGAATGTCGAGTTCATCGAAGGCGATATCGAGCGCCTCGGCGATCTCGGACTTGCGCCTCAGAGTTTCGATGTCATCGTGTCGAATTGCGTCATCAACCTCTGCGCCGACAAGCCCGCGGTCTTCGCGGCGGCGCACTCATTGCTTAAGGCCGGCGGCGAATTTTATTTCTCCGACGTCTACGCCGACCGGCGCATTGCGGACGATTTGCGCGAAGATCCGGTAGCGCGCGGCGAATGTCTCGGCGGCGCGCTTTACTGGAACGATTTTCTGAATATTGCGAAGCGCGCCGGCTTCGCCGATCCGCGCCTCGTCGCCGATCGCCCGCTTTCGATCAATAATGACGCCCTCAAGGAACGGCTCGCGCCGGCGTCATTCCATTCCGCGACCTATCGCCTGTTCAGGATCGACGGGCTTGAGCCCGCCTGCGAGGATTATGGGCAGGCGGTCGTCTACAAAGGCGGCGTTGAAAACGCGGAGAGGATGTTCGTCCTCGACAGCCATCATGCGATCGAAAAGGGCCGCGTTTTCCCGGTGTGCGGGAACACCTATCGGATGCTCTCGGAGTCGCGCTTCGCGTCCTACTTCGATTTCATCGGCGACTGGTCGACGCATTACGGAATTTTCCCGGGATGCGGAACGGCGTCGCCCTTCGGGCAATCATCGCTGCAAGCGGCGACATCCGGGGCGTGTTGTTAATGCGTCGAGCGACAAATCAGCATCATCAAGTGTCATCGCCGGACTTGTTCCGGCGATCCATGCCATGTGGATGCCCGGGAAAAGCCCGGGCATGATCATCACCCTATAGACTTCGCTGAACCTCATTATATCGCCCGAATCTCTAATGCAATGCGAGGCTGATTTTAATTGCTATTATCAGCGCGGACATTCGTAGTTAATTGGGGTTGATGCAGTTGCGCGGCGGACGATCTCGATTGCGCGCTCGCAGTCGGCCCTTTGCTTGTATCCCTCGCTGGTCGCAATGACGTTATAATTCGATGCGCGGAGCGTCCAAATACCATTCGCCAAGCGCATTCTTTTGCATGCAAAAATCTTGGGGTGCGGCGATTAGTTCTTCGCCTACTTCGAGCGGCAATTTCGGCCAGCGTTAACGCAACCGGACCCCAACAAACCGGCCACGATTAAACTGCGTCGATCCATGATCGTCCTCCAAAGCAATCTCTGTATAAAGCGTTACTGCCGCGCTTTGAGCAAACACCCCTCGCCTTTCTTCGCTAACCTCACGCCGGGTCCGATCCGGTGTCCGAACAGGAAGGCGACGTCTTCGATCGCCGCGACGGGCGACACGGCGACCTCTGCCAAGTGGCGCACCGCGAGGTCGTTCGCATGAACGCCGCCCATCGCCGAAACGGCCGCCGAATTCGTCCAGAATCAATTTCCGCAAGGCCGCCTCCCTTTGTTGCAGCGCAATAGAATCCTGTTTCAATAATCTGGCGCCCGGCGCATGATTGTTGCGCCGTTTGGACCTTCCGGAATTCGAGAAGCGATCCACTGATCGGGTCAAGCCCTTGCAAAATATGGAAATCGGGTCACTGTGCCGGCCCACGGACCGACTAGGGGATACGAAGTCGCGTCTTATCTGGCTATAACGTCAACGGCGCCTCGCACGGCGCCGCAGAGAGATGTTAGCGCCCTTGGAAAGTCGCATCGCCGCACGTGGCGGGAGGGAACAAACGTAATGTCATCGGATACGACAAAACCGGTCGTCGAAACACGACCGGCGTTCGCCAGCGGATTCATTCGCCGCAAGTCGATCGAGCAAATGCAGCAGGAATTCGGGTCGAGCCAGCTGAAGCGCACGCTTGGCCCCATCAACCTGATCTTTCTCGGCATCGGCTGCATCATCGGGGCGGGGATTTTCGTCCGCACCGGCAATGCCGCGGCGCTCCACGCCGGCCCGGCGGTCATGCTGTCGTTCCTCGTCGCCGGCCTCGTCTGCGCGTTCGCCGGCCTTTGCTATGCGGAACTCGCCTCGGTGCTGCCGGTCTCGGGGTCGGCTTACTCTTATTCCTACGCGACCCTTGGCGAATTCGCCGCCTGGGTCATGGGTGCGTTGCTGCTGCTCGAATATGGCCTTGCCGCCTCGGTCGTCGCGGTCGGATGGTCGGGTTACGTCGTCAGTTTTCTTGCCGATTTCAACATCGTCATTCCAGCGCAACTGACGGCGCCGATGGGCGCGGCGATTACGCTTGCCGATGGCTCGGCGTCGACCGCCATTCTCAATCTTCCCGCGCTTGCGATCTCGTTGCTGATGATGGTGCTGCTCATTCTTGGCGTGTCGGAATCCGCCAACGTCAACAACGTCATCGTCATCATCAAGGTTGCGGTCGTCATTGCCTTCATTGCGATCGGCGGCATGGCGATCCTCGCCAATCTTTCGACCTATCTGCCGAATTGGGAGCCATTCATTCCCGAGGCGACGGGCGAGCGCGGCGAGTACGGTGTCGGCGGCGTCATGCGCGCAGCCTCGATCGTCTTCTTCGCCTATATTGGCTTCGAGGCGGTCTCGACAGCCGGTCAGGAAGCGATCAACCCCAAGCGCGACATGCCAATCGGCATTCTCGGCTCGCTGATCATCTGCACGATATTGTACATGCTGACCGCCGCTGTCCTGACGCTGCTGGTAAACTACACCGATCTCAACACGCCGGCGCCGGTCGCAGATGCAGTCAACGCGCTTGGGCCCCAATATAAATGGTTCGCGATCGCGGTGAAAATCGGTGCGATCGCCGGTCTCACTTCAGTTATTCTGGTGCTGATGTACGGCCAGACCCGCGTGTTCTACGCGATGGCCCGCGACGGGCTTATCCCGAACCTGTTCGCGGCCGTTCATTCGAAGTTCAAGACGCCGTGGATCAACACGCTCATCGTCGGCGTTCTGGTGTCCGGCGCGGCGGCGATCTTCGACATCAACGTGCTCGGCGATCTGACCTCGGTCGGCACGCTCGCCGCATTTGCGATTGTCTGCCTGACGGTCATGTATCTGCGGCGGTCGAGGCCGGATCTCGAACGAGGCTTCAAGGTCCCGTTCTATCCGGTCGTGCCGATCGCCGGCATTCTCTCATGCCTTTATCTGATCACGACGGTCGAGGAGAAAGTGCTGACGTTCTTCGCGTGGTTCCTTGCTGGCGCCGTCATCCTCTACTTCCTGTACGGCGTACACAATTCCGTGCTCGGTAAGGCAGGCCGCAAGAAGGCCTAACGCGACCCATGCATGCGACGGGCGGCGATCAGGACGATCGCCGCCCACGCCGCTCCAAACGACAACCCGCCGATGACGTCAGTCGGATAGTGGACGCCGAGATAAACGCGGCTCGCGCCGACCATGAGCGCAAGGGCGACGGCGACAAAAAAGACGTAGTTCCTGACGCTCCGGTCTTTCGTCTCGCGCGCGATCAGCGCGGCGAGCGTCAGATAAATCGCCGCGGCGCTCGCCGAATGACCGCTCGGGAAGGACGCGCTCGTTGTCTCGACGAGATGCGGCAGGAAATCCGGCCGTGCGCGGCCGAACGCCGCTTTCAGAGCGTTGACAATCAACGTCTCGCCAAGAACGGCTGCAAGAAGAATGGCGAGCGACACCCCTTCCCGTTTCAGGATGAAATAGCCGGCGAGGATGACCGTCATCAGCGTCAGCACGGGCGTTCCGCCAAGTTCGGTGACGGCGCGCGCCATGTCGAGCAGCCAGCCGGGTCCGGCGGGG
The DNA here is from genome assembly GCA_963765165.1 of uncultured Alphaproteobacteria bacterium. Taxonomy (GTDB): domain Bacteria; phylum Pseudomonadota; class Alphaproteobacteria; order Caulobacterales; family Parvularculaceae; genus Amphiplicatus. The sequence goes on from CAVXVQ010000004.1 coordinate 11,612, forward strand.
ATCGCCGGGTCGTTTGCAAGGCGCAGGGACAAAAGGATGTCTCGGTCGAAGGCGAGCGCGTCGCCGCGCATTGCGAGCGCGGCCATCAGAATGAACAGCGCGCCGCCGCCCGCAACCGCGGACAGGAGCATGAGCGATCTTGCGGCCTTGGGCTTTGCGGCGGAGTCGTTCCCCATCAAAATCCTTCGTTACTGCGCCGCGATCAGACGCATGACCTGACCCGACAGCCAGCCGCCGAACGTGCCGACGATGTAGCCGACGACGGCGAGGAGGACGCCGACCGGCGCAAGCGAGGGATGGAAGGCGGCTGCAACAACAGGCGCGGAGGCCGCGCCGCCAATATTTGCCTGACTGCCAACCGCAAGAAAAAACGTCGGCGCGCGGATCAGCTTGGCGACCCCGATCATCAGTCCGGCGTGGATCGCCATCCAGAGCGCGCCGATCAGGAAGAACGCCGGCGTCTTGAACAGGGCGGCGACATTCATGTTGAGGCCGACCGTCGCAATCAGGAAATAGATCATCACCGATCCGATTTTTGTCGCCCCCGCGCCTTGCAGCTTGCGGACTGGCGTGAAGCTAAGGGCGACACCGATCATCGTCGCGACGACGACGATCCAGAAGAAGCTCGAATGCAGGCTGAACTGCGCCGCGCCGGGAAAATTCTCCTTGAAGTAAGGCGTCAGGATATCCGCCGCAAAGTGGGAAACGCCGGTGGCCCCCAAAGCGAAAGCAAGGATCGCCATCAGATCGCGGAGCGAGGGATTGCGCGTGTTCGCAGCCTCGTACGCCTCCGCTTTCTTGCGCACCTCATCGACCGCCGACGCATCGGCTTTGAGCCATTTGTCCATCTTCTCCTGATTGGCGGCGAAGGTGAGTAGGATCGCCATCCAGATATTGGCGACGATGACGTCGACCGCGACCCAGATCGAAAACGCTGTCGGCCCGGTTTCGTATATTTCGCGAAGCGCCGTCTGGTTCGCCGATCCGCCGATCCAGCTTCCAGCGGTCGTCGCCATGCCGCGCCAGACCGCGTCCGGCCCGTCGCCTGTGACGAGATCGGGTGCGATGAGCTTGGCGAGGAGAAGCGCGAGCGGCCCGCCGATGATGACGCCGACGGTGCCGGTGAAAAACATGATCATCGCCTTCGGCCCAAGCCGCATCGTCGCCGGCAGGTCCGCGACGGCGGTGAGGATGACGAGCGCGGCCGGCAGGAGGTACCGCGAGGCGACAAAATAGAGCTGGGATTTCTCGGGATCGACAACGCCGAAAGTCGTCAGCATCGACGGCAGGAAATAACAAAGCAGGATTGCGGGAAAAATCGAATAGAACCGCTTCCATCCGGGCGCCTTGCTTTCAGATGTCAGGAAGACGAAGCCGAGGATCAGGGCGAGCATGCCCAAGATGACAGCGTCATTGGCGATCAGCGGTGCGGATTCGGTCATTAAAGTTCTTCTCCTGAATTCGTTATGTCCAGGCGGCAAACACGGCGATCCTGAATGCGCGCGTAACAGGCGCCCGAGGCCGAATGGTCGCCGGGAACAAAGTCGAACGCTACTCGTTCTTGTAGACGACGCCGTCCTTCATGACGAAGCCGACTTTTTCAAGGACCGTCACGTCGGCGAGCGGATCGCCGTCCACGGCGATGATATCCGCCGCGTAGCCAGGGATGATCCGCCCGAGGACTTTCTCTTTGCCGAGCGCCTCCGCCGCGAGGCTCGTCGCCGAACGGATCGCCTGCGCCGGCGTCATCCCGTATTTCACCATCCAGGCGAATTGCCTGGCGTTGTCCCCATGCGGATAGACGCCGCTGTCGGTGCCGTAGATGACTTTCGCCCCGGCCTTGACCGCCGCACGGAAACTCTCGCGCTGGATCTCGGCGATCTCGGCGTCCTTGCGGAGCAACTCCTCGAGGACGCCGTTCTTGCGGCCTTCAGTCTGCGTATATTCAGTATTGTAGATGTCCATGGCGAGATAGACGCCGCGATCCTTCGCCATGTTGATCGCTTCCTTGTCGAGATAGCTCGCATGCTCGATCGTATCGACGCCCGCTCTGATCGCGTTCTTGATTCCCTGATTGCCGTGCGCATGGCTCGCGACTTTAAGGCCGCGCTGGTGGGCTTCGGCGACGATCGCCGCGATCTCTTCGACGGTGTTCTGCTCGGCGCCGGGCACAGTGCCTTTTGAAAAGACGCCGCCGGTCGAGCATGTCTTGATGACGTCGGCGCCGTATTTGATGTTCTGGCGCACCCTGGCGCGCATCTCCCAGGGACCGGTGGCGACGCCGGGCCCCTGCAAGTTGAAATCGCTGGGCAGGAGATTGTAGTCGGCGCAGTGGCCGCCGATGATGCCGATCGACGGCCCCGAGACGACCATGCGCGGGCCCGGCACGAGACCGTCGTTGATCGCATCGCGTAGCGCAACATCCGCGAAATCCCCGGCGCCGACATTCCGGATGGTCGTAAAGCCGGCCATCAAGGTCTTTTCGGCGTTGACGACGCCCCAGATCGCCGCCGACTTCCGCGTCTCGCCGATGCCGCTATAGCCGCCGAGCGAGGCGTCGCCGATAACGTGCGTGTGCATGTCGATGAGGCCCGGCAGGATCGTCTTCTCGCCGAGGTCGATCATTTCCGCGCCTGCGGGCGGCTTCATCGTCAGCTTCGAGCCGACGCCGACGATCTTGCCGCCATCGACGATGATCCCGGGATTGGCGATTTCTTTCCCTGTCGCCGGGTCGATCATCCGCGCCGCGGTAGATGTAACTCGGCGCGGCGAGCGATGGCGTTGCTGCGAGCGCGAGAAGCAGGAATGCGGATTTCATCGAACCCCTCATGGTTGGGAGGCTGATGGTCCACGAATTTCACTCGGCGCGTCAATCGGATTCGACCGCCCGAAATGGGAAGGACCGCGCGGCTCATGCCAAGCGGTCCCTCTGAATTGACTTTCACGCGATGAAGGATCAGGCCGCGAGGCAGGTCTGCAGCGCCGCGTCGTATTGCGCCTTTGATTGGTTGTAGGCGGCGATTTGCGCCTCGTAGCGGTCGTCAGCGGCGTTCTGCTTCGACTTCTTGACGGCATGGCCGCCGAGCGCGCCGGCGCCCGCGCCGACCGCCGCGCCAATGCCAGCGCGATCGGTAATGAGTTCGCCGCCGACCGCGCCGACCGCCGCGCCGACAACGGCGCCTTTGAGGACTTGTTTGTTCCCGGCGTCTTCACGCATCGGGTAAGCCGTCGTCGCCGGATCGAACCCCGTTTCCGAAGTCGCGACTTCGCGGCAATCGGGCTTCGCGGCCGCCGCGACGATTTCCGGTTCAACAAGTTTCGGGGTTTCGACCCCCGCAAGCGTGATCGGCTCCGCAGTCGCCGCCGTTTCCGCAAGCGTTTCTTTCTTGCCGCCGCCGGACATCGCAAAGCCCGCTCCGACGATCAGCGCTGCGGCGCAAACGCCTGCCGTCACCATCATTTTTGAGTTCATCTAGGTCTCCCTGTCATCGCGGGGACGCGTCCCCTCTCCGCGCGTCACTAGGATCGCAAAATGCAAACGCCGCGTTATCAGGGACACAGCCAATTTTATTGTCGGGGTTTACCTATGGCGGAATTACGCGGTTTTCCGGCGCATCCCATGCGTCTGCGCCGGATGAAATCTTGGTCAGGCGAAAGCGGAGACCGCTAACGCGTCAGCGGCTTGTATTTGAGACGGTGCGGGATATCCGCATCCGGCCCGAGGCGGCGCTTCTTGTCATCGATATAGGCCGCGAAGTTTCCTTCGAACCATTCGACATGGCTGTCGCCCTCGAAGGCGAGGATGTGCGTCGCGATGCGGTCGAGGAACCAGCGGTCGTGGCTGATGATGACGGCGCAGCCGGCGAAATCCTCCAGCGCGCGCTCAAGTTCGCGCAAGGTGTCGACATCGAGATCGTTGGTCGGCTCGTCGAGCAGCAAGAGGTTCGCGCCTTCGGTCAGCATCTTCGCGAGATGAACGCGGTTTCTTTCGCCGCCGGAGAGATTGCCGACTTTCTTTTGTTGGTCGCCGCCCTTGAAATTAAACCAGCCGACATAGGCCCTGCTTGGCATTTCGCGGTTGCCGAGCTTGATGACGTCAAGGCCGCCGGAAATTTCCTCCCAGACGTTCTTGTTGGCGCTGAGATCGTCGCGGCTTTGATCGACATGGCCGATCTTCACCGTTTCGCCGACGCGCAGGTCGCCGCCGTCGGGCTGCTCCTGTCCCGTCAGCATGCGGAACAGCGTCGTCTTGCCCGCGCCGTTCGGCCCGATGACGCCGACGATGCCGCCCGGCGGCAGGTTGAACGTGAGGCCGTCGAAGAGAAGCTTGTCGCCATAAGCCTTTGTGAGATTTTCGGCCTCGATGACGACATTGCCGAGGCGCGGGCCCGGCGGGATCTGGATCTGGGCGGTGCTGATTTCTTCCTTGCCCGCTTTCGCCAGCAGGTCGTCATAGGAATTGATGCGCGCCTTCGATTTCGCCTGACGCGCCTTGGGGCTCTGGCTGATCCATTCCGCTTCGCGGTCGAGCGTTTTCTTATGGCTTTGCGCTTCGCGGTCGTCTTGCGCGAGGCGCTTCCTCTTGGCTTCGAGCCAGGATGAGTAATTACCCTCGTGAGGAATGCCGCGTCCACGATCGAGTTCGAGGACCCAGCCCGTCACATTGTCGAGGAAATAGCGGTCGTGCGTCACGATGATGACGGCGCCCGGGTACTCCCGAAGGTGGTTTTCGAGCCAGGCGACGGATTCGGCGTCGAGATGGTTTGTCGGCTCGTCCAGCAGCAGGAGATCGGGTTTCGCCAGCAGCAGCCGCGCGAGAGCGACGCGGCGTTTTTCGCCGCCCGAGAGCTTATCGACTTTCCAGTCTCGCTGGCGGGCAGCGCAAAGCCTCCATCGCCATCTCGATCTTTGAGTTGATGTCCCAGCCGTCGGCCGCGTCGATCTCCTCCTGGAGTTTCGACATCTGCTCCATGAGCTCGTCGGAATAGTCCTCCGCCATCTGCGCGGAGACCGCGTTGAAGGCGTCGATCTTCGCCTTGATGCCGCCAAGGCCCTCCAGGACATTTTCGAAAAGCGGTCTTCGAATTATCGAGATGGGGCTCCTGAGGAAGAAAGCCGACCGAGGCGCCGTCCGCCGGATAGGCGTCGCCGGAGAACTCCTTGTCGATGCCGGCCATGATCCGCAGCAGGGTCGACTTGCCCGAGCCGTTCACCCCGACGATCCCGATCTTGGCGTCCGGGTAGAACTGCAAATAGATGTTTTCCAAGACCTTTTTGCCGCCCGTATAGGCTTTGGTGAGGCCCTGCATGAAATAGATGTACTGGTGCTTAGCCATTCGCTCTCGTCGCCCTAAGGCGCTCTTTCAGTTGGTTTTTCGTGTCTTTGGTGAAACAGGCGCGGGTCTTATCGCGCGTTTGCGCCGGATTCAACGCCGCCGCCCGCTTTCCTCGCGCGCTCCGCCCTCTATATAGTCACAAGATAAGGATTCTGCGGGGACGAGAGGGGAAAAGCGGCCATGGCCGGATATGTCCAAAAGACGCTGGCGCCGAACGAGCACATCGTCCACCGGGTCGATTTCAACTGGACGTTCAGTTTTTTTCCGGTGCTCTGGTTCGCGCTCGGCGCGGCGCCGATGGTGATGTACGCGCTTTTGCAGTTCGGAACGCTCGGCCCAAAGGTCGGGTTCGAAGAACTCCGCATCGGCTGGTGGTTCGTCTGGACCGCCTTTGCGACCGGCTCGATCATTTTATTGAACCATCTGATCGTGTTGTGGACGACCGAAATCGTCGTCACGACTTACCGGTTTGTGTTACAAGACCGGCCTCCTTGCGCGCAATACGCAGGAAGTAAGCCTTAACAAGATCGAGGAAATCACCCTTCACCAATCGGTCTGGGGACGGCTTTTCGGCTATGGAAAACTGGTCCTGCGCGGCACTGGCGTCGGCGTCATCACCCTTCCCAATATCGACAACCCGATCGAGGTTCGCCGCCTTGTTGAAAAGGCGAAAGCAGACCTTCGCCGCGAAACCAATGAAGACAATCGCGGCGACGACGATTAGCCGCTTGGCGTCGCCGGTCGACCTTCGCGATTTCATTCCCGCCGCTGCTGACGGCCCGTTCGCCGCGCTCTTGGGCAGCGCGCCATGGGACATCACGTCGAAGGCCGACGCGATCATCCGGCGCGCGATCGGCGGCCTTGCAGGCTATTTGGTGCAGGACGGCGTCGCCGTTCACCGGACCGCGACCGTCGAGCCCGGCGCCGTCGTGCCGAGGCTGTCGCTGGTCGATCAGCGTCCGCCCCGCGTGACCGCGCACCATTTCCGGAATTGAGGCTTCAATGATCCGCGCAATTTTGATCGGATGGACCGCTCTCGCCGCAGCCGCTTGCGCGCCTGAAGAAAACGAGCCGGCCGAGACGCCCGCTGGCGCCGTGTCGTTCGTCGTCATCGGGGATACGCCCTATTCGTCGGAAGACGAAAAAATGCTCAGCGACGCGCTGCCACTCATCAAGGGCGGAAACTATCCATTCATCATCCATCTCGGGGACTACAAGGGCGGGCGTTCAGCCTGCACCACCGACCACGATGACCGCTTCGCAGCGCTCGTCGACGCGCTAAAGCCGACGCCGGTCTTTTATACGCCAGGCGACAATGAGTGGACGGATTGCGACCGCAATATCGATCCGGCGACAGGCCGCAATTACTCCGATCTCGCGCGCCTCGCGACGATCCGCGCGCGGTTTTTTTCCTCCGCGCCGCAAACGCCCCCGGATTTTCTGTTCGAGCGCCAACCGACGCAAGTTGAAAACGCGACTTGGCGTTACAGGGAATTGCGTTTCGCTACGCTTCATGTCGTCGGCACCGCTAACGGCCGCGACTGGGTGACCAGCGATCCGCTTGACGATGCGAGGGCGGCGGTCGACGCGCGCGAAGCGGCAAATGCCGCCTGGCTCGCGCATGTTTTCAACCTCGCCTCGAACGAGAACGCGGCCGCGGTCGTCATCGCCATGCAGGCCGATCCGACCGATGTCGCCGATGATCCTCAAGACCTGATGTGCGGAGGCGTCGCCGACCATGACGCAAAATGCGACGCGTTCACGGAATTGCGCGCGACCTTGCGAGACGCGGCGACGCGATTTGGAAAGCCGGTGCTCCTCATTCACGGCGACACGGCGCCCTTTACGCTCGACCAGACTTTCGCCGGCGAGGAAGCGCTCAATCTCTGGCGCCTCAATGCGGCGGGAGACGCGGGCGTCGGCGTTACCGGCGAGTTCTATGGAACGCGAGACGTGACGCTCGTCAGCATCGATACGGCGGCGGCGGAGCCTTTTTCGGCGAGTGGACTGATGAGCGGCAAGGCGGCGAAGGACTGACGCCGGCGACAGTTGCATGTCGGCAACGCGCCGCACCATCTCGGCAAGGCGCACCAAATAATACTTTCGGCTGCATTACAGAAATGAAATAATGACCTCAAGCACAACTAATTGGGGAGTTTTATGAAATTCATCGCTTCAGCATTCGTCGGGTCGATGGCGCTTTGCGGAACCGCACACGCGCAGGCCGTTTTCTCTGAATTCTCAGTCGGCGCGGGATTTCCTTCGAGTGTAGAAACAGCGCCCTATTCCGTGATTTCGACCGTCGATGCCCCTGCGCTCGGGATCGCGGTTGGTGACGATCTGAGCGGCACGTTATCAGGCTCCTACAAAGCCGGCATCGCTGGCGGCCTCGAAATCGGAATGCGCGGCGTCGGCGACAAGCATGTCTCGATGTCAGTTTCCTATGACTATATTCAGGCCAATCTGCACGAGATTACGGCGAGCGGGACGATTAACGGCGTCCCGACGACATCAACCGCGTCACTTGACGCGCTTGGCGTCAACGGATCGGACTTCAACAACGAAGTTCACCTCGTTCTCGGCAACCTTCGCTATGACCCTTTCGGCCCGCATGAGCAGTTTCAGCCTTTCATCGGAGTCGGCGGCGGCGGCGCCTTCATCGAGAACTCGGACGCCGCTGCAGCGCTGGCCGGAACGGCTGGGGTGCGTGTGCCGCTCGGCCTCGGCTTTTATGCAGGCGTCAAATACAGATACATCAAAGTCTTCGGATACGAAGACCAACTCGGCATCGATTATGACGACATGAGCGGACACCTCGTCTCGTTCATGCTCGGCGCGCAGATGTAGAGCGCTAGCTCTGGTGCTTCCGAAAGAACGCCCGACGCATTCCTGAAAGATCAAACGGCTTCCAGCCGTCCTCGGACTGCGCGAGCCGGTCTGCGACTGCGTAGACGACGAGCGGGTTGACGCCGAGCCCGAAATGGCTCGCCGGCACTTCGATATTTTCGATCCGGTCGTGGCCGTTCGCGCGATGCTGGAGCGAGCCGCGCCAGGCGACGACGCCGTCCGTCCTTGAGAAGATTGACGTGGTCGGCACCGGCGGCGCATGGCCAAGCTGCGAAAGCTGCTCGGATCGATGATCCTCCGGCGGCCCGTTGATCGCATCGTAGAGACGTCGCGCGTTCGAATAATTGCGATGCGCCGTAATCGGACTCCCAAGCGAAATCACGCTGCGCACTTTTTCCGGCGCGCGCTTGGCGATTTCGCGTGCGAAGACGCCGCCAAGGCTCCACCCGATGATCGACACCTTGCGCCGGTGCTCATCGAAAACACGATCGAGGAGAGCGCGCATCTGCTTCTCGCGCTCGTCATTGAATTTGAGATTGCGGCCAAGGCCCCATCCATAAGCCGGATAGCCAAGGTCTTTCAGAACCCCGCGAAGCGGCCTTGTCGATACGTCACTCGCGACAAAGCCCGGCAGAACGATGACCGGATGGCCGTCGCCTTTCGGCAACCCGCGCATCAAGAGGCGCAACGAATAGAAGGAACCGAGTTCGAACGCGGCGCGCCCTTCCATCAGCGTCCAGAATATCGATGGCGGGCGCGGCTTATGAGGCGGCTCGCGGTCGTTCATCGACAAGGCGTCCTCTGATCCCGCAAACGCAACCATATCCATGCTCCTTCAAAACCGTCATCGAGCTTCGCCTGCGCCGCTCCGCGCCGCAACGCCGTCATGCAGCCGCCTTCGCCGCCTTTTTCACCGCGCCCAGATGCTGGTCGAACGAGTTCTGAAGGCATTCGGCGTAAAAAGCAGGATCCGGCATCGCGTCGCGGCACGCGGTCGCCATCACCGTGATCTTGTCGACATAACTCTGAACGACATGGCCAAGGCCGACCCCGTCGAGGAGACAAAGGTTTCCGTAGATGTTCACCAGCTTCGCGCCGGTCGAATAGATCGGCGTCGGCGGACCCGGCACATTGGTCACGACCGTGTTGAACATCGGCTTGATGCGGTTGGCGAGGCCCCATTGCGAATAGAGCCGCGCGCCGATGCCCATATAGAGAGCCGGCGACAGCTTGCTCATCTCGGCCATCTGTCGCGCGCCGATGGCGTTCGTCATCGCTTTCGATTTCTGCGTTTCCTGGCGCACGAAGTCGATGCGCCGGGCCGGATCGTCAATGTTCGTTCCCAAGGGCGCCCGCATCGCGGAGACCTGATTGCCCATTGAATTCTTTTCGTTCTCCGCCCTGACCGATATCGGCGCCATCGCCGCGAGCGTTTCCTCGGGAAGTTCGTTCTTCTCGCGAAGGTAAGCACGCATCGCCCCGCCGACGATCGACAGCATCACGTCATTGACAGTCGAGCCTTCGGAAAGCGCGCGCATCTTCTTGACGTCGGCGAGCGCGAACGATCGCCCATCGACGACTCGGTGCGCCGAAACCTTGCCGTTGAAGCGCGTGCGCGGCGTATTGAGCGTCGATGCGAAGTCGAAATCACCTTTGATCGCGCCCTTCGCGACGCGGATGACGCCGGGAACCGACTTCGCCGCGACTTCCATCTGGCGGAGCGGGTTGGTGAAGCCCCGCACATAGCCGCGCGCAAACATGCCAAGCTGGCTCGGTAGGCGTTCCGGCTTCCACGGATCGGGGTCGGGAATTTCAGCGATCTCTGGCGTCAGCGTGTGCAGCGCCTTCATCAGGTCGACGCCGGAAACGCCGTCGATCGCCGCGTGATGCACTTTTGAAAGGATCGCGTAGCTTCCCTTCGGGACGCCTTCGACCTTGTCGAGCCCCTCGACCACCAAAAGCTCCCAGGGCGGGCGCGTCAGATCGAGCGGGCGCGCGAAGGTGCGCGCGGTCAGGATGCAAAGCTGACGCCAGTCGCCGGGCTTGGGCAGCGCCGCATGGCGGACATGATATTCGAGGTCGAAATTCGGGTCTTCGATCCAATAGGGATAATCGATGCCGAACGGCACTTTGACCATCCGCTGCCGCATCGTCTTCGCGAGATGCAGGCGGTGCCGGATGAAATTGAGGATGTCCTTGAAGCGGACAAAACCGCCCGCCGCCGTCGACGGATCATAGATCGCGATCGAGCCGATATGGATCGGCGCATTGGGCTGCTCGAATGCGACAAAGGCCGCGTCAAGGCCCTGCATCTGTTTCATGGCGTCGCCTCTTCCCTGCCGCCGCAGCCTTCTCTGACGGAAGGCTCAGAGATGAGGCTAACACCCCATTTTAGAATAGTCATCCAGTTCAAAGTAAGGGCGGCAAGGCTGGCCGTCAGCCTGCGAACGAAGCCTCAATGATCGCCTCAAGGCCCATGCGATCCGCTTCGTCAAATTGCGCCCTCCGGTCGCTGTCGATGTCAAAGACGGCGATGAGCCGGCCCGAGCGGTCGATCACGGGAACGACGATCTCCGACTCCGACCGGCTGTCGCAAGCGATATGTCCCGGAAAATCGTGGACGTCTTCGACAATGACTGTCTCACAGCTCGTCGCGCAGGCGCCGCACACGCCCTTATCGAAGGGAATGCGCAGGCATCCAAGCGTTCCCTGATAGGGGCCGATGACAAGCTCGCGCGGCTTTTCCGGATCAACGAGGTAAAATCCCGTCCAGAAATAATGATCAAAGGCGTGATGGAGAATGTTCGACACCGTCGCCATGCGGGCGATGAGGTTCGTCTCACCGTCGATCGTCGCGGCGATCTCCGCGGCGAGTTCACCATAGCGTTGCGCTTTGGTCATGGACGCTTACCCAACTGAAAATTCGAGTGGAGGCAAAGGCCCGATCGTCACCTCGACGCGATCGTCGCGCTGAAGTGGGCCGACGCCTTCCGGCGTGCCGGTGAAAATGAGATCGCTCGCCTTCAACTGGAAGAGCTTTGACAGAGCGATGATGATTTCCGGCACGTTCCAGATCATCGAGCGCAGCGCCGCGTTCTGCTTTTCGATCCCGTTGACCGCCAGAACGAGGCGCGCATCGTCGAAGAGACCCGGCGGAAAATCTTCGATGCGGGCGATCAGGCCGACCGGCGCGGACTGGTCGAATCCCTTTGCAGCGTCCCACGGCGCGCCGGCCTTTTTCGCCGCCGCCTGGATGTCCCGGCGCGTCAGATCACATCCGCACGCCTGACCGAAGATGAGAGCGCCGGCCTCGTCGCGCGTCTTGATATCGCGCCCGCCGGCTTTGAGCGCAATCACAAGCTCGCCTTCGTAATGAAAGTTCGACGTCGATTGCGGATAGGTGACGACCGATCCGGTCGGCACGATCGCGTCGGCGGGTTTTGTAAAGAACACGGGCGGATCTGATTTCGGATCGCCGCCCATCTCCTTCACATGGTCGGCGTAATTCTTGCCGATGCAGAAAATGCGGCGCACCGGAAACTCGCCCCCGCCGAGAACGCCAGCGGCGGCTTGCGGCGGCGGATTGATGACGAAGCTCACGCGGCGCAGCCTTTCTCTTTCACGACCCGCTTGGTCGAAGGCGGATATTTCGCAATCAGCGCGGCCGGCCGAAGGGGGCGTCGCTGCAAATCGCCGCCGCAATTCGGACAGACGCCTTTCAGAACGCTGTCGCCGCACGCCGCGCAGAAGGTGCATTCAAACGTGCAGATGCGCGCATCAGCTTCAGGCGGCAGGTCCTTGTCGCAGCATTCGCAATTGGGGCGAAGATCGAGCATTGAAGTCTCCACTAGTCGTCCGAGTTCAGCCGCGTCAGCGACGTCTTCAGGTTCACGGGACGGCGCCGTCCCCCTCGTCGTCGGTGGACGCTGAGCCGATATTGGTCTGGCCGCACCGTCAGGAAACGATTTGATATGAACGTCCTGCTGCGCGAAGGGAAATTCAATCCCTTTCTCCTTAAAAGCGCGGAATATTGCGAAGCGAAGGTCCGTCCGCACCTGAAGGCCGCGGGAAATATCGCTGATGAAGGCGCGCAGTTCGAAATCGAGCGATGACGCGCCGAAATGATCCCAGACGACGAACGGTTCGGGGTACCTCACGACGAGCGGATGATCGTTCGCGCATTTGAGCAGGGCCTCTTTCACGGTTTCCGGGTCGGACGCATAGGAAACGCCAACGGGCACGCGGATTCGTCCAAGCGCGTTCTTGTGCGTCCAGTTCGTCACCGTCGACGCGACAAGTTCCGAATTAGGAATGATGATCGCCGCGCGATCGAAGGTCTCAAGCTCCGTCGAGCGGACGCTGATTTTCTTGACGACTCCTTCGCCCGACGCCGTCACGATCCAGTCGCCGGCTTTGATCGGCCGCTCGAATAGAAGAATGAGGCCGGAGACGAAATTGTTGACGATCGACTGGAGACCAAAGCCGATGCCGACGGACAGGGCGCCGGCGATCAAAGCGAGGTTCGTCAGATTGACGCCGAAAATGCCGAGCGCGACGATCGCGGCGATGACGAGGCCGGCGTAACCAAAAAGCGTCGTCAGCGAATTCTTGATTCCGGTATCGATCCGCGAATGCGCCAGCGGACCGCGCTGCAGCGCGCCTTGGACCATGCCCGTGAGAACCAGAATGCCGACAAACGCGGCGATCGCGAAAAAAATGTCCGACAGCGAAATGACGACGCCGCCGATCCGAAATCCGACGAGCGCTCGCAAGAAGAAGTCGCGGACCGCGCTCGCCTCGACGCCCGCAAGGACGAAGAGAGCCGGCGCGAGGAACAACGCCAGCACGACATCGACGCCAGCGCCGACCCAGAACTGAAATGTGCCGCCGTCGTCGTCCGGCGCCTCGCCCGGCTTGCCGGCCCTCAGCCGCCGATCGGCCCACGCGGCGATTTCTTTCAAGGCGGCCCGCGCGACCCACACGGCCGCCAGCAGGAGCGTCAGGTAATAAAGCCGCGTCGCGAGAAAATCGGCGAGGTTGACGTGGCCGGCGATCGTCGCCGCCATCACCAACACGCCGAAGCGCGCGTCCGAAAAACCTGACCGCAGGCCAGAGCGCACTTGGTCCGCCTTCTTTTGCCTCGGACGGCGTCGAAACCCAAAGATTCCGTTCGCAAAGAACGAACAGCGCGGCGCCGACGAAGATCGCCGCAACGCCTTTCGCCAGATGCGTCAGCTCGTCGGCCCCGCCGCTCGCGCGGACGATCTCGACAAAGACCGCTTTGACGCCGACGACGAAGACGATCGCCAGAAGAGCGTGCGCTGCCCGCTTTCCCTTCTCAGCGTCGATCGGCGCCAGACGCCAGGCGGGCGCTGACGGCGCAAAAAGTCCCGATGTGAAGCCGTCGATGACCAGATAGGCGATCAACGCAACCCAGATCGCCCGTGCGACGGCGACGCCTTCCGGCGGGAGAAGACCGAGCGCACGCGATGTCTCAATGACTATCACTCCTCCGACGATCCCGGGGATAAGCCGCGTCAGCATCTTCAGCCCCGCGACGGCGACGCGTCGCGCCGGCGTCGCTTCGAATTTCTCGATGCGGGCCGCGAAGGCGCGCTGCATCCAGTCGCGCAGGGGGCCGACCATCAAGAACGATGCGAGAAACGCCGCGACAAGGCCGCCGATCGCCCATGCAAAAACCCCGCCTTCCCTCTTGCCGCCGGCCCATCTGGAAAAATGCACGCCGACCGCATTCGACAAATCGTCGGCCTGCGCCGCCGCGCTAGTCCACAAGGACGGCGCGACGATCGGCGCGCCACGACGCATCACCCGTCGATAAGTGTCGCGAAGCCGTCGCTCCGAAAGATCGCCAAGGAGCCGCGACCCTTCTTCTATCGCGGCGAGAATGCGGGTCCGTTGACCGCGCAGCAAGGACAGCCTTTTGTTCAGCGTCTGACGCTCGGCGGCGAGTGCGTCCGCCTCCGGCGCTTCGCCATCCTTTGGCGCGGGACCCAGCGCCGCAAGCGAATCCTCGACACGCTCCAGCGACTGATCGACGGGTTCGACACGCGCGCGCGATGCGGCGATGACGGAACGGATGTCGTGCTCGAAGGATGATCGGATCATCAACGCCGTTGTCGGCGAGGTCTGCGGCGAACTGCAAAAGCCTTTCCGCTGTCGCGGCGATGTCCGCTTCGCGGGCGCGATCAGCGTCCTCCTGCGCGAAGGCAAACCCCGCCGCCGTCAAAAGCGCGATGAAGAGGGCGAGCGCCCTCCTCATATCCAGCCCTTTGCGTGGAAGAACCCGATCATCGCCGCGCCGAGCGACACCGCGACTGCAACGACGACCCAGAAGGCGAGCGGACTGTCGGCGCCCGGAATCCCGCCGACATTGATCCCGAGCAGGCCGACCAGAAAGTGGAGCGGAAGGAACACCGCCGTCGCCGTCGCGAGGATCAGCATGTTGCGGTTCATCTCTTCCGAGCGCTGGTCCATGATCTGCTCGTGAAGGATCATCGCGCGTTCCCGCGCGGTGTCGATATCCTCCATCATTCTCGTCACCGCGTCGGAAGTCTCCCGCAGGGCGAGGCGCGTTCTCGCGTCGAAAAGCCGGAGGTCTGTGAGAGACAGCGCGTTGATTGCGTCCCGTTGCGGGGCGATGTAGCGCCTTAACTGAATGGCGATCCGCCGCGCGTCGGCGAGGCGCGCGCGCACATTGCGCTCGCTTTGCTCAAGAACGATGTCTTCAAGCTCGTCGATCGACTCCGCGATCTCCTCGACATAGGGCCCTATCGCCTTCGTGATCTTCGCCGCGAGCAGTGCGACGAACTCGCCGGAATTCTTTGGTCCGCTATGCGGCTTTTCAATGATCTCCTGAACGTCCGTTATCGCCTTCACGCGCCGCCGCCGCGCGGTGACGACGTGCTTTGAATCCGCGTAGATGCGAAGGGCCACCATGTCTTCGGGCTCTGCGCCAGGATTATGATTGACGCCGCGAAAATTGACCGAGACGCCGTCCTCGATCCTCGCCATGTTCGGCCGCGTTTCGACCGCAAGGAGCGCGTCCGCCGCCGCAGCGGGAATGAACGACTGGGCCCTGACCCAGTCGGCGGCCTCCGTCGAACTCGCGTTGAGATGGATCCATACCCAGTCGAAGTCGGCGAACCGCGCGCCCGACTTCACCTCGTCCCAGGTCAGCGCGATTCCGCTCGAATTCTTGACGCCGAATGCGCTAACAAGGCCCGGACACTCGGGACCGGTTTCGTCCTCGTCGCAGGGCGCCGCGCCGATTTCCTTCGGCTTGGTCAAAGGATCTTCTGCCCCGTTTTCGCCCAGTCGGCGAGAAACGCCTCAAGGCCTTTGTCCGTCAGCGGATGATTGGCGAGCGCCTTGATGACCGATGGCGGCGCCGTCGCGACGTCGGCGCCGGAGAGCGCCGCC
This sequence comes from uncultured Alphaproteobacteria bacterium, assembly GCA_963765165.1. GTDB lineage: Bacteria > Pseudomonadota > Alphaproteobacteria > Caulobacterales > Parvularculaceae > Amphiplicatus. The sequence goes on from CAVXVQ010000004.1 coordinate 27,235, forward strand.
TCGCGCATATGCTGCGGCGAGCGGATCGACGCCGCGAGGATTTCAGTGCGAAAGCCGTAATTGTCGTAGATGGCGCGGATGTCGCGAATGAGCTGCATGCCGTCTTCGCCGACATCATCAAGGCGTCCGATGAAGGGTGAGATGTAAGTCGCGCCGGCCTTCGCCGCGATCAGCGCCTGGTTCGCCGAAAAGCAGAGCGTCACATTGGTCTTGATCCCCTCGCCCGTCAGCGTCCTGCAGGCGGCGATCCCATTGAGGGTCAGCGGCAGCTTGACGACAACGTTCCCGGCGATCCTGGCGAGGCTTCTCCCCTCCGCGATCATCTGTGCGGTCTCAAGCGCCGTCACTTCGGCGCTCACAGGGCCCGGCTGAAGCGCGCAGACCTCGGCGATCATTTCGCGAAAGTCGCGCCCGGATTTCGCGACAAGGCTCGGGTTCGTCGTCACGCCGTCGACGAGGCCCGTCGGCAGCAGCGCCTTGATCTCCGAGACTTCAGCGGTGTCGATAAAGAATTTCATGGAACCTCCTGTCCGGGCCGGGTTTCTCTTGCGCCGCGTTGAAAAAAAAATCCACCGGCAGCCCCTGCCATTCGCGGGTCCGTGAGAGCGTTGGGCCTTGTGCGCCCTTGAATTGGCTGAGATATGCTGCCTTGGCGGCCGAGGCCTCGTTGACCTCGGCTTTTCCATTCCGTCGGCTCTGGCGCTATGGTGGCCGGTTGGCGGCCATTGCGGGATACCGATGACCAATCCGATTGAGGAAATTTCGATTGTCGTCCGGTTTGCCGGCGACAGCGGCGACGGCATTCAGCTCCTCGGGAGCCAGTTCGCCGAATTCGACCGCCATCGCGGGGTCGGATTTTTCGACCTTTCCGGACTTCCCGGCGGAGATCCGGGCGCCCGTCGGCACGACCTTCGGCGTCTCGGCCTTCCAGATCAATCTGGGCTCGCGCCGCATCGCGACGGCCGGCGACGCGCCGGACGTTCTCGTCGCGTTCAATCCGGCCGCGCTCAAAGTGAACCTGCCGCTGATGCCGAAGGGCGCCGTGATCATCCTCAATACGGACGAGTTCAACGAGCGCAATTTCGCCAAGGCGGAGATCAAGCAGGATCAGCGCACGACGGGCGAACTCGCCGACTTTCGCGTTATCGAAATTCCGATCAAGGCGCAGACGCTCGAAGCGGTGAAGCCGTCGGGCCTCAACAAGCGCGACGGCGAGCAGTGCAAGAATATCTGGGCGCTCGGCGCCGTCCTCTGGATGTTCGGCCGCGACCGGAGGCCGATCGAGGAGTGGATCAACCGCAAATTCGCGGCCAAGCCCGACGTCCTCGCCGGCAATCTGATGGCGTTCAACGCCGGGCACGCCTTCGCAGAGACGGCGGAGCTTTCCGCCGAGATCCCGCAATATCATGTCGGCGCCGGCGCCGATGAACGAAGGCGACTATCGCTCGATCACCGGCGCCGAGGCCCTGGCGCTCGGCATCGCGGCGGCAGGCGAACTTGCGGACCGGCCGATCCTCTTCGCCGGCTATCCGATCACGCCAGCGTCGGCGCTCCTCCATTATCTCTCACGGCTCGGCGAGCTTGGCGTCTCGACCTTTCAGGCGGAGGACGAGATCGCCGCGTGCTGCGCCGCGATCGGCGCCTCCTATGCGGGCTCGATCGGCGTCACCTCGTCGTCGGGTCCGGGCATCGCCTTGAAGACCGAAGCGATCGGCCTTGCGATCGCGACGGAACTGCCGCTGCTCATCGTCAACTCGCAGCGCGGCGGCCCATCGACGGGTCTTCCGACCAAGACCGAGCAATCCGACCTCTATCAGGCGATCTACGGACGAAACGCCGACTCGCCCTTGCCGGTGATCGCCGCCTCGGGCCCCGATGATTGTTTCGAGGTCGCGATCGAAGCGGTGCGCGTCGCGGTCCGCCACATGACGCCGGTGTTCTTGTTGACCGACGGCTATATCCAGAATGCAGCGGGCCCATGGATCATTCCCGACATGGAGAAATTCGAGAAGATCCAGTCGAATGCAGCCCCCGCCGTCCCGCAATCCGACGATCCCAAAGCCGTCAAGCACGCGATCTGGAACCGCAATCCGGAAACGCTTGGGCCGCCCGTGGGTCTACCCCGGCATGAAGGGGCTCACCTATCGGGTCGGCGGCATCGAGAAGGACATCGGCACCGGCGACATCTCGTATGACGCCGTGAACCACCAGAAGATGACGGATTTGCGCTTCGCCAAGGTCGCCTCCGTCGCGAAATTCATCCCGAAACAGGAAGTCGAACAGGGGCCGTCATCGGGCGCGCTCGCCGTCGTCGGCTGGGGCTCGACCAAGGGCCCGATCTGGCGCGCGGTCGAAGCAGCGCGCAAGGACGGGATCGACGTCGCGCAGATGCACATAAGCGCTGGCTCAATCCTTTCCCGTCAAATCTCGGCTGACTTCTTGCGCGGTTACGGGCGCGTGCTCGTCCCCGAGATGAATATGGGACAACTGGCGACGCTCTTGCGCGATCGCATCGAGATCCGGTTGAATCGCTGACGAAAGTCACCGGCCAGCCGTTCAAGATTGTCAGAGATCCTGGAAGCGATCCGCGCGACATGCGCGGCGTGGCGAAGGCGGCGGAGTGAACATCAGCTTTGGGGACTAAAGAGGTCTATGAGTCGTTAGGATGTGGCGTATAGTCGACCGAGCGTTTCGGGATGGGTTCGCCGTGGCGTGCGAGGTGTCGCGCTTTCCGGATTGGGTCGTCCGATGTCGCGTTCGAGACGCTACCAGATGGGCGCTCACCGGCCGGTTAAATGGCCGCTTGAGGATTTGCGCGCGCGTGGGGGCGCTGCGTGAAGTTTTTGAAGCTTGCACTCGGCTGCTGCAACTGGGCGCGGCGGCGCCTGCGTCAGATTACCGATGAAGCTGTCGATCTCGCGAATTACGGAAATCAGAGCACATGCCTGCGAAAGGTATCAGCCGGAACCATATGACCGTCGCTGCGGAGCTGTAGCTGCAAAGATGGTGTACAAAGTCAATCCGGATCGAAGTCATCATGTGTAAGCGATGGCGAAGAAAGCCCTACGTGTACCCGTCAGAAAGTGCGCAATGATTCAAGAGTATCGACGAAAAGGATCAAGCATAATGAACGCTCCCCTCACCGCCAAAGACTTCGAGACCGACCAGGAAGTGCGCTGGTGCCCCGGTTGCGGGGACTATGCGATATTGAAGGCCGTGCAGAAGACGATGGCCGATATCGGCGCGGTTCCCGGAAAAGACGGCGTTCGTTTCCGGCATCGGGTGCTCGTCGCGCTTTCCCTATTACATGAACACCTACGGCTTCCACACGATCCACGGCCGCGCGCCGGCGTTCGCGACCGGATTGAAACTCGCGAACCCGGAGATCGACGTCTGGCTCGTCACCGGCGACGGCGACGGGCTGTCGATCGGCGGCAATCATCTGCTGCATGTTCTGCGCCGCAACGTGAACATGCAGATCATGCTCTTCAACAACGAGATCTACGGCCTCACCAAGGGGCAGTATTCGCCGACGAGCCGCGTCGGCACCCGCTCGCCCTCTTCGCCCAAGGGCTCGATCGACCAGCCGCTGAACCCTTGCGCGTTCGCGCTCGGCGCTGGCGCCAAATTCATCGCGCGCGGCATCGATACCGCGATAAAGCCGCTGGTCGAAAGCTTGAAAGCCGCCCATGCCTTCAAGGGCGCGTCGTTCGTCGAGATCTTCCAGAACTGCATCGTCTACAACGCCGACGTCTTTTCAGGCTTCACCGAAAAGAAAGTCGCCGACGACAACCAGATCCATGTCGAGCATGGAAAGCCGCTGCTCTTCGCCAAGGCGGCAAGAAGGGCATCCGGTTCGACCCACGCAGTCGTTCGGAGCTGAAGTCGTCGATGTGGGCGCGATTCTGGTCGGCGGCGATCATTCGCTTGCGAAGTGCTCGTCCATGACGAAACGAACAGGACGCTCGCGCATCTGATCGTCGAAATGAAGCAGCCGGCGTTCCCGATGGCGATGGGCGTCATCTACCGCGAAACGGCAGCCCGTCGTTCGACAAGGCGTTCTGGGCGCACCACGCGACGAAAGGCGAACGGACCGGAAAGGTCTCGGCAGCGCTCCGACGCGGCTATGTCTGGACGAAGAAGGCCGGTTAGCGGTCGATGACCATCGAGCAGTATCTTGAAAACCCGCCGGTCTGGCTGATCGTCGGGTTTTTCGTTTTCGTCTGGTGGTTCGCCCTCACGATGATCGCGCGAATGAGCGGCTGGACCGAGCTTGCCGACTATTACGGCGACAAGGATCGGCTCGAGGGGCCGCGCCTGCGCTTTCAATCGATGTCGATGGGCCGAGGCGGCTTCAATCAGGCGAATTTCGGCGGCGTCATCACGCTGACCGCAACGCCCTTCGCGCTTGAGATCGCGACGTTTCCCCCGTTCAACGTCACGATGAAGCCGCTGTTGATCCCGATGACGGACCTGTCGGCGTCGGTCAGGAAAGAAAATGTTCGTCATTCCTTCGGTCGATCTCAGGGCCGCGCGCGCGGCCGAGATCGCGATCAAGATCTCGGACCGGCAAATCGAGTGGATCGAAGAACAGTCCGGCGTTCGCCTTCTCGCAGATGCAACATTTCCACAGGTTGCAGACGCAGGCGGACCGCGTTAGCGTTGCTCGTTCGCTGGCTTTTCCCTGTCGCGTTTGTTTCCGAGTTCGAGACGCTGGCGCATTTCCGACATTCGCGAGGGGGCGTTTCATGAGATCTATCTTCATTTCGGCTTTGGCGCTGGCGGCGTCCGGTTGCGCGATGTTCGACGGCGGCGAGCGGTCGGCCATGAGCGGTCCAGCATCTGCGCCGGTCGCAGAGCAGACCGAAGCGCAACCGACGCGAACGGCCGCACGAGGGGCCTTCAAGCCGGCCTTCGGCATCGGAAGCCCCGTCGCCCTCGTTCCCTGCCGCAACAAGGTCACCCTCGGCGGCGACTGCCGCAGCCTCAACGACCGCCATCAGGTCGCGGGCGACATCCCCGCCGACGCCGACCGCGGACCCCTCGCCGAAGCCTCGATCGCGCCCGTCAAGGATTAGCGATCGGCGCATCGCCGATTTGACATAAATCACGACGCCCCGCCGCCGGCCGCCGCAAAGTGCGCGCCATGAAAGCGGAATGGCGAAAATATCTGGGCGTGCGCGCGCCGCGCTATACGAGCTTCCCGTCGGCGCTCCATTTCGACGAACAGGTGACGGCGGCGGACTATGCGCGCCGCCTCGGCGAGGTCGGCCTTTATGAGCCGCTGTCGATCTACGTTCACGTGCCGTTTTGCCGGCAGCTGTGCTGGTATTGCGGCTGCAACATGCGCGTCGAAAACGATTACGGGCGCGCGCTCCGCTATGTCGATGCGCTAGGGCTCGAACTCCAACTCGTCGGCGCGGTGCTTGGCGGCGCGGGACGCCCGCTCTCCGTGCATTTCGGCGGGGGCACCCCGAACTACCTTCAAGTCGAGGAAATCGCCAGGATTCTTGGCGCGATCGAGAGCAATCTCGGCCTCACCGATTCGACCTGCCTTGCGATCGAGCTTGATCCGCGCCTCATCCGTGAAGGCGACATCGCGCGACTCGCCATGCTCGGCTTCAACCGCATGAGCCTCGGCGTTCAGGACTTCGACGCCGGACGTGCAGGCGGCGATCAACCGCATCCAGAGTTTCGATCTCGTCGAAAGCGCGGTCGGCGAAATGCGGCGCGTCGGGGTCGACGATATTTCCTTCGACATTCTTTACGGACTGCCGAAGCAGACCGGAGAGAGCTTCGAGCAAACGGTCGCGAAGACGATCGCCCTCTCGCCCGATCGCGTCGCGGTGTTCGGTTACGCGCACCTGCCGTCCGCCCTGCCCCGCCAGCGGCTGATCGACGAGGATGCGCTGCCTGCGGCGGAGGTTCGCGTCGATCTCGCCGCAATCGCCGATGATATGCTGGTCGCGGCGGGCTATCGGCGCATCGGGTTCGATCATTACGCAAAGCCCGACAACCCGCTCGCCCGTGCCGATATCGAACGCCGGCTGCGCCGTAATTTCCAGGGGTTCACGGACGATCTCGCCGAGACGACGATCGGCGTCGGCGCCTCGGCGATCGGCTGCATTGACGGCCTTTACGCGCAAAACGCCAAGGAGCTTCCCGACTACTACGCCCGCATCGGACGTGGCGAGCTTGCGACGTCGCGCGGCCTTGCGCTTTCGCCGCGCGAGCGGACGATTGCGGCCGCGATCCGCGACCTCCTCTGCCTTGGCGAGGCTGACGTTTCGGCGGCGCTCGCAAGGCTTTCGCCGCATGAAGCGAACGCGGTCTGCGGTCGGCTCGACGCGCTCGAAACGGACGGCGTCATCGAATGGCGCGGCGACGTCGTGACGCTGGCGGCGGACGCCCGGCCCCTCGCCCGCGTCGTCGCGATGGCGCTCGACCCCTATGAGGCGCGCGCTGGCGCAGCGGCGACGCCGACCCTTGCCCGCGCTATATAGGCGCGCCGGGGCGCCGTGGTTTTTCGCCAGCGAAGCCTACCTTTTCCGCGCAGCACGGGGTATTGAATTGGGGATGGGCGAGCAGTCGAAATTGGCCGAGCGTCATTGTCACGCGACGGAGCGTCCGAAGACTTGCGACCTTTGCGATGTTCGGGAACGCTCGATCTGCGCGGACCTTGGCCCCCGCGAATTCGTCCACGTCGAAAAGACGATGGCGCGCCGGCACGTCGCCAAGAACAAATCAATCATGGCGGAAGGGGAACCGAACGATTCTCTTTATATTGTCGTTGACGGATCTTTTCGCCTCTCCAAGGTTCTCGAAGATGGCCGCCGTCAGGTGACCGGCTTCATGTTCAAAGGCGATTTCGCAGGCGTTCGCTCAACGCCATCAAGCGCCTATTCTGCGGAAGCGCTCGAAGACAGCGTCGTCTGCTTTTTCCCGCATCGCTATCTCGACGAGATCGCGATCGATTCGCCGGGCGTCAAAGACCGCCTCATCGCGCGCGGCCAGACCGAGTACCACAAGGCGCAGGATCACATCGTCCTCCTCGGCAAGAAATCCGCCGAAGAACGCGTGGTCAGTTTCATCGACATGGTCGGCAGAACGATCGGCGTCAAGGAAGGCGGGGACAAACTTGTCGTCCCGCTCCCGATGCCGCGTCAGGACATCGCCGATTATCTGGGCCTTCGCCTTGAGACGTTGAGCCGGACGCTCGCTGCGCTGAAGCAGGACGGGCGCCTGCTCGACCTCTCGCGCCACTCTGTCACGATCGCGCGCTGAGGCGCTTGTCCTTCAATTGCTTTGCACGATCCGACGCGCATACGGCGTGACAGGGCTTTTGATGATCGCGATCGGACTTTCGTCCGCTCTCGAACGTCAAGGTTATCGGTTCGCCGCCGGAACAAAGGCGGACGACAAGCGGTCCATCCGCGCGCGCCGGCGCCAGGGGCGCAGAAGCCAGCGCGGCGACGGAAATCGCAGCCAATGTCGCCTTAACCGGCAATCCTTGCTCCTCCATGCGGCAAATCGGACGTTGCATAAGCAATTCAATTTGGCTTGACCTACGTCAAGCGGCTTTTTCCCGACTTCGCCGATAGGCGGGCCGAGCACAATGAGGGGCATCTCCATGACTGCTGCCAACCATCCTCCCGCCAGCGCGTCCGGACGCGGCGCCGACGTCTCCTTCATCGGCGCGTTCCTCACCATCGGCTCGCTCCTTGCGCTTATCGTCGCGGCCCGAACGACAGACCCATCAATGGGCGCTCACGCGATGATGTTCCTCGCCGCTTTCATCGGCGGCGCCTTCGCGCTGGTCGCATCATGCTTCCTCCGGTCGAGCAGCTCGACCAAAACGCCTATGAGTTCGGCGTCGTCAAGGCGGGCGTCTTCGCCTCGACCTTCTGGGGCATCGCGGGTTTCCTCGTCGGCGTCATCATCGCGGCGCAGCTCGCCTTCCCGAACCTTTTCTATTTTCCCGATCTCCCCTGGACGAATTTCGGCCGCCTGCGCCCTCTTCATACGTCGGCGGTGATTTTCGCCTTCGGCGGCAACGTTTTGATCGCGACCTCGTTCTATGTCGTGCAGCGGACGACGCGCGCGCGCCTTTGGGGCGGCCTTGCGCCCTGGTTCGTCTTCTGGGGCTACAACCTGTTCATCGTGATCGCCGCGACCGGCTATCTGATGGGCGTCACGCAGTCGAGGGAATACGCCGAACCCGAATGGTATGCGGATATCTGGCTGACGATCGTCTGGGTCGTTTACCTGCTCGTCTTCCTCGGCACGCTCCTGAAGCGCAAGGAACCGCACATCTACGTCGCGAACTGGTTCTACCTCGCCTTCATTGTGACGGTCGCGATGCTTCACATCGTCAACAATCTCGCGGTGCCGGTCTCGCTGTTCGGCACCAAGAGCTATTCGCTCTTCGCCGGCGTTCAGGACGCGCTGACGCAATGGTGGTACGGTCATAACGCCGTCGGGTTCTTCCTGACCGCCGGCTTTCTCGGCATCATGTATTACTTCATCCCGAAGCGCGCCGAACGGCCGGTTTATTCCTACCGCCTCTCGATCATCCACTTCTGGTCGCTGATCTTCCTCTACATCTGGGCGGGTCCGCACCATCTTCATTACACGGCGCTGCCCGAATGGGCGCAGACGCTCGGCATGACGTTTTCGATCATGCTCTGGATGCCGTCATGGGGCGGGATGATCAACGGCCTGATGACGCTCTCCGGCGCATGGGACAAACTCAGGACCGATCCAGTGCTGCGCATGTTGGTTGTCTCGGTCGCCTTCTACGGCATGTCGACCTTTGAAGGACCATTGATGGCGATCCGCGCGGTCAATTCGCTCTCGCACTACACCGACTGGACAATCGGCCACGTTCATTCCGGCGCGCTCGGCTGGGTCGGCTATGTGTCGTTCGGCGCGCTTTATTGCCTTGTGCCTTGGCTCTGGAAGCGAAAGCAGCTCTACTCGAACATGCTCGTCGAGTGGCATTTCTGGATCTCGACTCTCGGCATCCTTCTCTACATCACGTCGATGTGGGTGTCCGGCATCATGCAGGGCCTGATGTGGCGCGCCTATAATTCCTTCGGCTTCCTCGAATATTCGTTCGTCGAGACGGTCGAGGCGATGCATCCCTATTACATCATCCGAATGACGGGCGGTCTCCTCTTCCTGATCGGCGCGTTCATCATGGCCTACAATCTCTGGCGCACCGCGAGGGGCGACGTCAGGGCCCGTGAATTCGCCGCGGCGCCCGCACTCGCGCTGGCGGAATAAGGAGACGTTCGATGCTCAACCGTCACGAATTTCTCGAAAAGCGCGGGCTTGTCCTCACTGTCGCCATTCTGGTGACCGTCGCCATCGGCGGCATCGTCGAGATCGCGCCGCTCTTCTATCTCGAATCGACGATCGAGAAGGTGCAGGGAATGAGGCCCTATTCGCCGCTCGAACTCGCCGGACGCAACATCTATATCCGCGAGGGCTGCTACACCTGCCACAGCCAACAGATCAGGCCGCTGCGCGATGAGGTCGAGCGCTACGGCCATTATTCGCTCGCCGCGGAGAGCATGTTCGATCACCCGTTCCAGTGGGGATCGAAGCGGTCCGGCCCCGATCTCGCCCGCGTCGGCGCGAAATATTCCGACGCCTGGCATGTGCAGCATCTGATCGATCCGAGAAGCCTCGTGCCGGAATCGATCATGCCGCCCTACGCGTTTCTCGAGAAGACCCGTCTCAATCCCGAAGACGCTGAAGGCTGGCTGAACGCGAACCGCGCCGTCGGCGTTCCCTACACCGACGAGATGATTGAAAAATCTGCGAGCGACCTTCAAACGCAAGTTGATCCGTTCGCTGCGGATTTCGACGGCTTCATGGCCCGTTATCCCAAAGCGAGCATCCGAGATTTCGACGGCGACCCGAAAGAGATCACCGAAATGGACGCTCTCGTCGCCTATCTTCAGGTGCTCGGCACCATGGTCGACTTCAGCGTCTACGAACCCGAAGAAAACTACAGGTAGGCCCCTATGTACGAAACGCTGTCGAAAATCGCGCAAACATGGGGTCTCGTCCTCTTCGTGGTCGCTTTCGCGCTGGTGCTCGTTTACGCGCTCTCGCCGCGTAACCGGAAAAAATTTGAGGACGCCGCCCGCATGCCGCTCGAAGATGGGGATGAATGATGTCGGACAAGGAAATTGACGCTCCTACCGGCACCGAGACGACGGGCCACAGCTGGGACGGCATCAAGGAACTGAACACGCCGTTGCCGCGCTGGTGGGTGATCGTCTTCTGGATCAGCATTCTGTGGTCGATCGTCTACTGGGTGCTGATGCCCTCATGGCCGGGCCTTACCGGATATCTGAAGGGAACGCGCAACCATTCCGAACGCGCCAATGTCGATGCGGCGCTCGCGACGGTGAAGGCAGCGCGTGACGATCAGATGAAAGCGCTTTTGAGCGCGGGCTCGATCGAAAGCATCGAGAAGATCCTGACCTCCTCCAATTCGCGATGACTGCCGGCGAGTCGCTTTTCGGCGACAATTGCGCGACCTGCCATGGCGCGGGCGGGCAAGGGAATGTCGGCTATCCGGCCCTTGTGGATGACGACTGGCTCTGGGGCGGCACGCTCGCCGACATCCGGACGACGCTTCACTACGGCATCCGCTCAGGACATGCGCAAGCGCGCATCAATCTGATGCAGGCTTACGGACGCGACGGCTTGCTGCCTCCGGATCAGATCGGCGACCTCGTCGAGTATGTCGCCAATCTCTCGGGCCGGGAATCAAATGCGGCCGCCATCGCCCGCGCGACGCCCTTATTCGCGCAGCAATGCGCATCCTGCCACGGTGAGGACGGTCGGGGCGTCATGGCGATGGGTGCGCCAAACCTGACGGATGGCATCTGGCTTTATGGCGGCGCGCGCGCCGATATCCAGAAATCGCTCCATTTCGGCCGCGGCGGCGTCATGCCCGCATGGACAGGCCGCCTTTCCGAGGAGCAGATAACCGCACTCGCTGTCTATGTTCATTCACTCGGCGGCGGTCAGTAACCGCCGCACCGCCGGAGAGCCTCCGGCGAAAGGCGCGTAGTGTTGGAAACGATTGAGAAGCGAAAGGCCGGCGCCGGGGAGAGCGTCGAACGCCTTGACGTCGCTGCGGTGAACAGCGCGGCGACGCGCTCGCTCTACAAGGCGCGCGAGCCGATCTATCCAAAGCTCGTTCATGGAAAATTTCGCGCCTTGAAATGGGCGGTGCTGGGCGCGACGCTCGCGATCTATTATCTGTTGCCATGGCTTCGCTGGCCGCGCGGGCTTGGCGAACCCGACCAGGCGGTCCTTGTCGATTTTCCGGGCCGACGGTTTTATTTCTTCTTTATCGAGATCTGGCCGGACGAACTCTATTATCTTACCGGGCTCCTCATCTTCGCGGCGCTCGTACTTTTTCTCGCAACCGCCCTCTTCGGCCGGATCTGGTGCGGCTACGCCTGCCCGCAGACCGTCTGGACGGATCTTTATATCGCCGTCGAGCGGCTCATCGAAGGCGACCGCAATCAACGGATCAAACTCGCCAAGGCGCCGTGGTCGGCCGAAAAAGTCGGCAAGAAAGCCGCCAAACATGCGCTCTGGATCTTGATCGCGGCGGCCACCGGCGGCGCCTGGGTCTTTTACTTTCACGATGCGCCGACTGTGTTCCCGCAGATCTTTCGAGGCGAGGCGCCGGCGTCGGCCTATCTCTTCATCGGCATCCTGACGTTCACGACCTACATGCTCGCGGGATCGATGCGAGAGCAAGTGTGCACCTATATGTGCCCATGGCCGCGCATTCAGGCGGCGCTGACCGACGCCGAATCGCTTCAGGTCACCTACAAATATGATCGCGGCGAACCGCGCGGCTCGCACAAAAAGGGACAAAACTGGGAAGGGCGCGGCGATTGCGTCGACTGCAACGCCTGCGTCGCGGCATGCCCGATGGGGATCGACATCCGCGAAGGCCCCCAGCTCGAATGCATCAACTGCGCGCTCTGCATCGACGCCTGCGACGAGACGATGAAGAAAGTCGCCCGTCCGCTCGGCCTCATCGGCTACGACACGGACGGCAACATTACGCGGCGAAAGGCCGGTCAAAAGCCGGTGTTCCGGCTGATCCGGACGAGAACGGTTCTCTACTCCGTGCTGATCGCCCTTCTTGGGTCTGCGATGCTGTTCGGACTTTCCTCGCGCGCGACGCTCGAGATCAACGTTCTTCGCGACCGCACGCCGCCTTTCGTGCGCCTCTCCGACGGGTCGATCCGCAACGCCTATACAGTCAAGCTCGTGAACAAGGCGAACACCGAGCGCGAATTCGCGATCCGCTTCGACGGCCTTGAAGATCTCGCCATCACCGCGATCGGCGAAACGACGATCGACAACACTATCACGGTCAAAGCCGCGGGCGACGCCGTGAGGTCCGTGCGTGTCTTTGCGACGCTTCCCAAAGAAGCTCTCGCCACGGCCGGGGACGATGTCACCGTTGATCGTCGAAGAGACCGGCGGCGGCGAGAATGTGTCCAACAAGACAGCGTTTATGACGGAGCGGCGATGATGACGGATCGTTCAGGCTGACCGGATGGCATGTGCTGAACGATGCTCATCGCATTCTTCCTCGCGATCATCGCCGCGAACGCAATCTTCATCACGCTCGCCGTCAAAAGTTTTCCCGGCGAGCAGGAGAAGAAGTCGTACCTTCAGGGACTTTCTTACAACGACCGCATCGCCGCGCGCGACGCGCAGAACGCTCTCGGATGGAGCGTCGAGATCTCCAACGCCGGCCTCGCGGACGGTCGCGCAGCAATCGATCTCCTGTTCAAATCCGGCACGGCCTCGCCCCTGTCGACCCTCGCGATCTCCGGAACGCTGACGCGGCCCGCCGCCGACGGCAGCGATCATGAAATTATTTTTGTCGAAGTTGAGCCAGGGCTATACCGCGCCAGTCTTGAAGGGGTCGCTCCCGGCGCATGGCGCCTCGCGGCGACCGCGACGAGCCAACGCGGCGAGACTTTCGCCCTTGAAAAAAGGCTGACCCTGCAATGACGACGGCGTCGATCCCCGCCGAACTCGGCTGCCCGAGCGGACTTGAACCGCCGGCGGACGGGAGCGTCATCGATCCTGCGCCGTTTGTACGCCGCGCGAACGGCCTTGCTCGCCTCGATCTCGCTGTCTTCGGCGCAAAGTGCGCCGGCTGCATCCGCAAGATCGAAGGCGCGATGAGCGCGCTTCCCGACATGCAGTCAGCGCGGCTCAACCTTTCGACGGGTCGCCTTTCGCTGGTTTGGACGGACGGCGCGTTTGCGCCCAAGACAGCCACCGAACGGCTGGACGCGATCGGCTATCGCGCGGCGCCGTTCGATCCTGAAGCCGCCGAGAAGGAAAGCGATCGCGAAGGACGGCGTCTCTTGACGCGCCCTCGCAGTCGCCGGATTTGCGACCGCGAACATCATGCTGCTTTCTGTCGGCGTCTGGGCGGGCGGCGGCGAAATGGGCGAAGCGACGCGCAGCCTGATGCACCTTGTGTCGGCGCGTCATCGCCATTCCCGCAGCCCTCTATGCGGGTCAGCCGTTCTTCGCCTCCGCCTTCCGCGCGCTGAGGAAAGGCCGCGCCAACATGGACGTGCCGATCTCGCTCGGCGTCATCCTGGCGCTGTCGATCAGCATTTTCGAAGCCTTCAATCAGGGCGAGCACGCCTTTTTCGACGCGGCGGTAATGCTGCTCTTCTTCCTGCTGATCGGCCGTTATCTCGATCACCGGTTGCGATTGCGCGCGCGGGCCGCCGCGCGCGACCTTCTCTCGTTGCAGGCGGTGACGGCGAGCCGCCTTAACAAGGATGGCACGCTGACCTCCGTTTCGTCGCGCGACATCGTTCCTGGCGATCTCATCCATCTCGCGCCGGGCGACCGTGCGCCGGTCGACGGCGTCGTCGAGGATGGATCATCGGACGTCGACACGTCGCTTGTGACCGGTGAAAGCGCGCCGGCGAGAACGAGCGAAGGCGCCCTCATCCACGCGGGCGTTCTCAATTTGACGCAGCGGCTCGTGATGCGCGCGACAAAGACCGTCGACGCGTCGCTCGTCGCCGATCTGACGCGTCTCATCGAAGCCGGCGAACAGTCAAAGAGCAAATACATCCGCCTCGCCGACCGCGCGGCCTCGCTCTATGTGCCGGTCGTCCATTCGCTCGCCGCGCTGACGTTTCTCGGCTGGTATTTCCTCATGGACGCGGGCCTTCGCGTCTCCATCATGAACGCGGCGGCGCTGCTCATCATCACCTGCCCTTGCGCGCTCGGCCTTGCGGCGCCCGCGGTGCAGGTTGTCGCGACCGGGCGGCTGTTCCGGTCGGGCGTGCTCGTCAAATCGGGCGACGCGCTTGAGCGGCTGGCGGAAGTCGACGCGGTCATTTTCGACAAGACCGGCACGCTGACGCACGGCAGACCACGCCTTTCGAACCGCGCTGAAATTCCTGACGGCGCCGTTGAGGCTGCCGCCACGCTCGCTCGCATCAGCCGCCATCCCCTGTCGCGGGCGGTCGTCGCGGAAGCCGGCCCCGGCAGAGCGGCGGCGGACGCCGTCGAGACGCCGGGATCGGGCGTCGTCGGGACCGTCGACGGCGTGTCGGCGAAATTCGGCCGCGCGGCTTTTGTCGGCGCGGCGGAGGCCGACGACGCGGCGCAGGAAGCGTGGCTGAAGCTTGGCGATGCGGCGCCGATACGCTTCCGGTTCGAGGATCGCCTTCGCGCCGACGCGGCCGAGACGATCCGCAGGCTGAACGACCTCGGCCTTGAGGTTGAAATGCTGTCAGGCGACCGGGCGCCGGCGGCGAAAAAGGTCGCCGACGCGCTCGGCCTCAAACACTGGCGCGCCGGCCTCTCGCCGAAGGAAAAGACCGAACGCCTCGACGCGCTGCGCGAGGCCGGCGGCAAGATCGCGATGGTCGGCGACGGGCTGAACGATGCGCCCTCGCTTGCGGGCGCGCACGCCTCGCTCTCGCCCGGAACGGCGGCCGATGCAAGCCAGGCCGCGGCGGATTTCGTCTATCAGGGCGAGGGCCTTTCCCCGATCGTCGAGGCGGTGACGGTGTCTCGGAGCGCGCGCCGCCGCGTCATCGAGAATTTTGCTTTCGCCGCGCTCTATAACGCGCTCGCCGTGCCCCTCGCCGCGATGGGCCTCGTGACGCCGCTGATCGCGGCTGTCGCGATGTCGGGCTCCTCGATGCCGAACTTCGGGCCGTGGCCACAGCCCGGCTTCCTGAACCGATGGCGATCCTGGTGTGCAGCACCGAGCAGCCGTTCCTCCAGGTGGTCTATGACATCGAGGTGCCGCGCATGGCCTTCGGGCGCGTCTGCCTGATTGGCGATGCGGCCTTTGTCGCGCGCCCTCATGCCGCGGCCGGCACGGCCAAGGCGGCGGCCGATGCCTGGTCGCTGGCCGATGCCATCGGCAAGAACCGCGACGTGCCGGCCGCGCTTGCACAGTGGGAACCGGGGCAACTGGCGCTCGGCAAACAACTTCTGGAGCGCAATCGCCGCAATGGGCGCCGTTCGCAGTTCGAGAACACCTGGACCCCCGGCGATCCGGAATTAATATTTGGCCTGCGCGCACCCGGCACATGAACGATTTTTCCGACATTCCTACACCCGTGACACTTCCCGTCGCAACGCTAGTGGAGGCCAGCACTCGCCGCCGCTTGAGCGACGACGAGGCACGGATGGTGGCAACTCATGCAAGCACCGAGGCTCTGTTTGCCCAGGCTGCCCGTCTGCGCGACCTGGGGCAGGGAGATGTGCTGTCGTATTCGCGCAAGGTTTTTATTCCGCTCACACATTTGTGCCGGGATGTCTGTCATTACTGCACCTTCGCCACCACGCCGCGCAAAGGTGAGCGCGCGTTTCTTTCCGCCGAACAGGTTCTGGAGATCGCGCGCGCGGGCGAACGCGCCGGCTGCCACGAAGCCTTGTTCACGCTCGGCGATAAACCCGAACGGCGCTACACCGTGGCACCAAATCTCGCCTCCGGAATGGGCTCAACGTCGTCGCCGAGTTCGGCAAAGCGCGGATTATTCGGATCCAGTAACAGATCGTCCAAGGTCAGCTCAAGTGGCTTAAGGTATTTGGCGCGAAGTTTTCCATAGTAAGGAGCTTCGATTTGTTGTTAGTTACAACGCAAGCTACCGGTACAAGTAGCTCAAAGGTTTATTTGATACTGAATTCGTTTTGTTCGCATTATCGCTTCGAGTTCGGGCACTGACAACATCGCATGCGATGGAGAATCATGGTGAAGACAGAAAGGCAAAATCGATATTTGTTCCCAGCCTTTCGCCGAAGTCGAATTGATTTTGCGTCGCTCCGAAGAAAAGCCCTTGGGATTTTCCGGCAATAACTTTCTTGGTTCATCTCGACGAGAAAGATTTCATCAGATGCGTCTATGACTGTCAAAATCTTCTGCGAACGCGGATAGATCATGTCGAAAGCTCGGGCAAAGGTCTTTGGAATTTCCAGAAATTCTAAGAATTTTTTTCGCGTTTCGCTGTCGGCGTAAAAGAATCCTGTTTCATTTGCGATGAGATAATCGATGCCGGCTTTTTCGGTCAGGTTATTCGAGAGCGTGATGGTGAACGATGGTCCGGCATTATCGTCCACCTCCGAAATTCATCAACTCCGCCAACGACATTTCAAACGTCTTTGCAAACACACCGATATTCGACAGCGAGATGTTTCGCTCGCCACGTTCGACCATGCCGATGTAGGTGCGATGAAAGCCGGTTTGGAATGAGAGTTCTTCTTGCGAGAGATTTCGGTCGGTTCGAAGTTGTCTGATCCGCTTCCAAATTCCTCGATCAGGATCTGATCTGTCATGTAAGACAGAAACTATACGTATTGTATGCAGCGATCAACATACAATGAGTATCATCGACTATAGGGCTTTACATTTTGTTGGATTCGAAATTACTATTTCTTCTCATCAAAAATTCTGGAAATTCGGAGTTATGCGTATGGATATGAACAAATCGTTGGAAAGATCGGACGAAGAGTTTTCAACGACTTCTATTAGCATGCGAGTTCCGCAACAATCGTCTTGATTGGATAACCGAGTTTCGTAATATTCTTCGGAGCGGCGGGGCCGAAATAATGGGTTTTGGCGGAAGAAGAGTTGAATCTAATGATGTGGATTATTTTGAAATGAAAAAATTGGTGGAGCAAGAGAGGGGAGCGGTGATTCTTGGAAAAATGGATCAACTTGAAAACATCAACAGAAAAGCTGAACGCCTGCTTGGAATATTGGACAATAATCAGCGATTTGAATATTTTGACTCGGATCTTAGTAGACTCATACTCGCAAAAGAGTGGGAGCTAAGCATGCTCTTTCGGGAAACGCGACCATCACCGAACTCAACCTCCCTGTCTGCGAAACGCATCCACCCTTGATAGTTACACCAAATTTAATAGTTGAGTATTCGCCATGAGATTTGGAATGTGGATGATGGTGGGGATCCTGGTACCGCAGTTGGGGTGCGGACCTATCTACAAAATGACTTGAGCGGTTTTTCGCTATCTGTTTGTTCTTTGTTATCTAAAAGGTCATTAAT
>CAVXVQ010000005.1:0-97998 GCA_963765165.1 uncultured Alphaproteobacteria bacterium
GACCCACGGCACGCCAATGCGCGCCGCAACATGGAGCGCGTGACTGCCGCGCTGGCCGCCCGGTAGTTGTCCCGGGATCTGACCCCGCACCTACGACTCGCACGTCCGAAGCGAACGGCGCGCTCACGGACGCGGGGCGGCGAGGCGCAGCAGCTCGGGCGCCAACGTGAAGTGACTGCCATTCTGGCCCTGATTCATCAGCACGGCCACGGTGATGCCGGTCTCGACGTCGAACAACAGCAAGCTGGTGCCGAGCGCCATGCCGCCGCTGTGGCCGAACTGCGGCCGGTCGAAATACTGGTAGCCACGGATGCCGAGCCCGGCTCCAGACTCTCCGGGGATGTTGCCGGCGGCCGGCACCAGCTCGCGCATGTCGGCTTGGCGGTCGAGCGAGACCACGTCGCCCGCGAAGAAAGCGTGTCCCCATGCCGCCATCGTGGCGGCGTCGGCGTAGAGGCCGAACGCGCTCTGCCCCACCGAGAGAAGGGCGACCTGGACGAGCGGGTCGACGACGCCCTCGGGGCCGAGCGCGCCGGCGACCGGGACCGACGGCTCCTCGGCCCCAGGGAGATAGACACCCGAGAATCCCCGGGGCGTCCAGAGACGTTGCCGGTAGAGGTCGAGGATTCGCAGGTTTTTCGTGGCGTGCTCGGCAACTTGCCCGAGCACGAGAAATCAACGTGTCGGTGTACGCGGTGCGTGTCCCGGGATTGAAACGCGGCGGGCCGGCGAAGGCAAGCAGCTCATCGACCGTGAAGGGACGCGCGGGCGCGGCGTCGATTGCGGCACCGAGCGCCGCACTGAGGGTGTAGTTGGCAAGTCCGCTGGTGTGATTCAGCAGCTGTCGCACGGTGATCGCCGGCGGCACGTTCGCGATCGGCTCGAGCCACCGCTCGACCGCGTCATCGAGGCGCACGACGCCCTCGTCCACCAGCTGCAGGATGACCGCGCCCGTCATCGTCTTGGTGATGCTGGCGACGCCCACGAGGTGCTCGGTCCGCATCGGCTCGTCAGCGCCGGCCAGGCCGGCCGCTCCGCGCCACTGGGTACCGTCAGGCCATACGACCGACGCGGTCACCCCGCGATGCCCGGGCTGCACCGCCCAGTCCGTGGAGCGCGCGCTGCAGGTCGGCGGCCATCGACACCGGCACGTCGGCCGGCCGGTCGGCCCCCGGCGCCGCCTGCCCCGCCGCGAGAGCGCCGGCCAGCACGAACGCGATGGGATGGGCGATGCCCCGCATGGCGCCTCATCACCATAACCCAAGACCGGCCGCGGCGGGCGGTCAGGCCGGCGTGGCCAGGAGCCGGCGCGCCAGGGCGCGGAAGAGGTCCACGGCGCGGTCGAGGTCGGCAATCACGATGTGTTCGTGGTCGGTGTGCGCCACGTGGATGGTGCCCGGACCTAGCAGCAGCGGCGTGCCCCAGTTGGTAAGGAACGGCACGTCGCTGAAATACGCAAACACATCGGTGTCGAAGCCCGGCACGGTGTGGAGCCGCACGGCTGGAAACTCTCAGAATCTCCTGCACCTCGACCCGGCCGGCCACCGTGGCGGCCAGCGTGGCGCGCAGCTCGTCGTGCGCGCCCACGGTGCGGAAGAACACCTCGGCTTCGGCGTGCCCAGGACGACATCATCGGCGCCGATCAGGTGCTCGTCGGCGTCAATCGCACGAGAAAGCGCTTCAATGAGCGCATCAGGGAACTAAAGGGGCATTCCGACCCTTATCCTGAGGCGATGGAAAAGCTCGTGTGCCTCAGGAACAACAAGACGAAGGGCCTCCTCAATGGCGGCATCTGGACCGTCGTCCTGCGGAAAGCGCCCCGCGGCGAGAAAGCGCGCATGATCGTCGCGCCGGAGGACGGTGGAAAGAACGTCCCGATTTCCGTGCCGAAGGCGATGTTCACGGACGGGCCGGAGAGCGTTCCCTGGCCGGTGCGCAAGAATTCCGACGAATTCGACTTCGGCTACGCCCTCACCGTCCACAAGGCGCAGGGCTCCCAATGGAACAATGTCGTCCTTTTCGACGAGAGTTTCGCCTTCCGCGAGCATTCGCAGCGCTGGCTCTACACGGGCGTCACGAGGGCCGCGGAAAGGCTGACGGTGGTTCGATGAGGCGAGCGGCATTGTTAACTGGCGCCGCATGCCGACTTACGCTTGATCCTGCTCAAATTGATGAGTGGGGGCGCTCTCATAATGCCCTGCGAGATTATTGGACGCGGCGAGCCCGCGCGGAGAAGAAGATGAAGACCATCGTTGCGTGCGTAGTCGGCTTTGCCGTCTGCGGGTTATCGCCGTCGATCGCCGGCGCGCAGACGCCGCCTGCCCTTTCGGTTTCGGTCGCGCCCGCCTCCGCGGATGAGGGCGCAAAATTCAAAGTAACGATTACGCGGACCGGCGACCTTTCGCGATCCTCGCGCGTCGCGTGGAGCGTTTCCGGCGCGGTCGACGGCGCCGATTTCGGGAAAAGCGCGCCGCCCTCCGGCACGTCGGGCTTCCAGCCTGGTCAGACGACAAAAGTCATGACGCTTCAAACGGTCAATGACGCGGACCCGGAACCCGATGAAGCGTTCAATGTCGCCCTATTGTCGCCGACGAATGCGACGATCGCGGTCGCCCAGGCAAGCGCGACGATCCTCAATGACGACGGGACATCGCCCCCGCCGCCGGTGCGCTCGCCGCAGACACTCATCAATTTCGGACACTCGGCCTTTTGGGCGATCGAAGACGCCTTCATCAACCACGTCCTGTTGACCGGCGAAGCTCACGACATCTGGGTCAAAAACGGCCTCCTTGATCCCGTCGCCGCGCGCTTTGTCAGGAACGCGACGTCCGGCAACATCCAGATCGGCACAGTGCGCAGCGGCGCGGGCGTTCGCGCCAGCGGCGCCTATTACAAGGGCAAATGGATTCTCGACTGGCAGGGCGACGGCGATCTTTCGATCACCGACGGCGTCGGAACGACGGTGCGCGTCACCCCGAACCGCATCGAGGAATATTTCGATCCGACGGCGCACGGCTTCAGGACCGCGAAGATCAATATCACGCGCGTCGGGGCCGCCGGCGTCTCGAACATCCGCTTCTATCGCGCCGAGCATGAAGCGCTGCTCGACAGCGGGCAGGTTTTCGAACCGAACTGGCTCGCGGACATCGCGCGTTTCGACATCATCCGCCCGATGGACTGGACGGGCGTCAATACCGACATCGAGGTCGACGTTTCCGGCAGGCCGCGCGACAATCGTCCGTTCTACATGGACGGCCGTGTGCCGGACGCAGTCATCGTTCGCGCCGCCGTCGAATCCGGAACGCAGCTCTGGCTCAATGCGCCGGGACTGCTTGGCGCCTCGCCGCAACTTGCAGCGACATTGCGCAATACGACAATCCCGCAGGCGACGCGCGTCGCCGACGCGCAGGCGGCGTTCGACGAGGTCATGGCGAGTCCGGCGCCGCTCGACTGGGCGCGGCGGATCGTATCGCTCCTCAACGCGCAGGGTTATCCCCTCACGCAGCCGCTCTATGTCGAAATCGACAATGAAGTGTGGAACACGGTTTTCTACGCCTCGACCGATTTCCACGCCGGCCTTGGCAAGGAAGTCGCCGCGCGCCATTCAGGACAAGCCGGCAACGCGCGCACCGGATACGGCTATCGGTCTGCGCAGTTCGCTGACGCGATCGCGCAAGCACTTGCCGAGGGCGGCCGCCCGGCGCAGCCATGGACGATGGTGCTTGCCGGCCAGACGGTCGTCATCAAGCGGACGACCGACGCCCTTGCAGCAGTGAAAGCCTACAGCGGCGGGCAGCCGATGAGCCGCTACGGCGTCTCCACGACCAATTATTTCAACGGCGGCTTTTTCTGGCACGGCGATAATCTGCTGTTCGGAACCAAGCTCTCGCAGGATGCCTGGCGCCAGCGCTGGCTCGCTGACTTCGCCGCGGACCCCGCCGCCCACGCGCAACGCATCCACGATTACATCTATTCCCCGACGCCGATGTATTCAAATCTCGCGAACTACGCAGCGAACGCGCTTTTGCACAAGCAGACGGCGGAAGCGGCCGGCGCGCGCTGGATCGGCAATTACGAAGGCGACTCGAACGAGAAAATGGACGCCGTGCTTTCGGCCAACGCCGCAGCCGTCAAGTTCCAGCAGCAATGGCATGAAGGCCCCGAAAACGGACAGGCGATCCTCGCCGTCGCAGACGGCATCCGCCAGATGGATCCGACGGCGATCATGGCGAACTACATTTTCTGCGCCGCGCCGCGCAAGCCGCTCTCGCCCTGGGTCGAATGCACGCCTTGGGACAGAACGTCAGGCGCGGACAACGCGGCGTGGGATCTGTTGCTGAAGCCGTGAAGGTCAGCGCTTCTTGACGTCGCTCAGCGCAAAGGCGCCTGCCGTGCGGCCATCGACGCGCGTCAAGAGCACGTCGATGAGATCGAAGATGACGTCGAATTCCTTGAGGATCGTCTCGACGCGCTCTGGTCCCTGCAGCGGCTTGAACATTGTGCCGATGTTGAGCCGGTCGCCGGTCTCGATTGCAATGAGGATCTTGCCGTCAGCGAACGCCGCGCGCAGTTTCTTGCCGCCGAACAGCCGCTCAAGCTCCTGAAATCGCTCCAGCACGATCGGATCGAGGAGGTCCCTCGCCTCGACCTGATCCGTCGACCACGCTTCGAACGCTTTCTCGAAGGCGGGCGACGCAAGACCGACGCGCTGGAACTCGCGACCGGGCTTCATCAAAGCGTTAAGCGGCCCCATTTCGCGCAGGACGACGGTCGTCCCGAGAAAGCGCTTGGGATAATCGATCATAAAAAGCTGACCGTGAAAAACGGTGCGCGTGCTTCGGTTCTTGCCGGACGATCTGTATCGAAGATGCGCCTCGCAGATGATGAAGGCGTTCTTCGCGTGCGCGCCGCTGACTTCATCCTCCCACGCTTCGAGATTGTGCGATGGCAGCAATTTCAGATTGCGGAACCGATCGTAATAGTCGGGACGCTCGAGGGCGCCGCGATAGGCGAAGCCGAGCTTTCCCGCGATGCGATCCAGGAGCCCGTGCGTGATGTCCATACGCGCGCGGCGGAGAAGCCAGCCGCACGCGCTGAAACCCGCCACCGCGGCGAGAACGCCGACCTGCAAATTGGCGGCGCCGAACGGCGCGAAGGCGTAAATCGAGAACGCAAGGACGACCGTCGCGCCGCCGAGAATTAGGACATTGGTAACCGCCGCCGCGCGCGCGCCTTCCTTTTCGGCGAAATAGGGCGCGATCGAAGACTCGTAAAACGGCTGAAGGCCTGCGAATTCGCTGCGGTCGGACGGAGGCGTCAGCATCTGCACGTTTCCCTGGCGTTTCGGGGAGCCTCGCCCGCCATGGTAAACCTGCGCTTAACGCTCGGAGGGTAAACAGGAGGTCGGATTTCGGGGCGGATCTCAGCCATGCCGGCACCTCTTACGCGGCTGCACAATCAACTTCTCGGCGAGCCGGCGGCCGATATGGTCATCGAACGGCGCGTCCACGAATTCAAGCGGCAGATTCCGCCGGTCAATCTTTCAATCGCGTTCTCGACGGCGTTCGTCATCTGGACCGTCCATCCGTCGCTGCTGAAGTACTTCGCAATCGTCTACGCGTTCTACGTCGCCTTTGCCGCCATGCAGGCGCTCGGATGGCGCAAGCTCGACCTTGCGACGATGACCATGGCCGCAAAGCGCGATCTCCTTGCGCGCACGGGGATCCTCGCGACCTGTCAGGCGTGCGTCTGCATCATCGTCGCTTTGGCGCTTTTTGAGATTTCGACCGCGGATAATCGCATCATCCTGACCGCATGGGTCGCGTTCTGCGCGTTTGGCGGCGCCGTTTCGCTCGCCGCGGACAAGGCGGTCTCGCGCCAGGTCATCGCCATCATCATCGCTCCCTACGCGGCGCGCCTGCTCGCCGAGACCGACGCCACCCTCGCCGCGCTCGCCACTCTCCTCATCATGGCCGGCATAGTCGGCGCGCAGCTTCTCGCGCGGCAAGATCACCTCATTCGCGAGGTCTGCCGGGAAAAAGAAGAAAATGTCGCCGCCGAACAGCGCGCGCGCGAAACGCTGCGCGCGTTCATGGAAATGGCGTCGGACTGGGCGTGGGAAACCGACGCCGAGCACCGCCTCACCTATATGTCGCCCAAGATCAGGGACCTCCTCGGCAAGAGCCCCAGCGAGATCGTCGGGCGCCATATCAGCGATGTGTTCACCGAGAAATTCTACGCCGGCCCGCCGGAAGAGCGCGCCTGTCTTCGCGCCGCGCTGCACGAACGTAAAACCGTCCGCGACTATCCCTACGAAATTTTCGACGTTTCCGGCGCGCGGCGCATCATCAAGACGACCTTGCGGCATCATTTCACGGCAGACGGCGTTTATCTCGGCGTGCGCGGCTGGACGTCGGACGTCACCGATCGCGTCGAATCCCGCCGCAAGATCGCGGAGAGCGAGCGCCGATTCCAGGACTTCGCCGAAAGCGCATCCGACTGGCTCTGGGAATCGGACGAGACCCTCACCTACACCTATTTCTCCGAACGCGCTGACGAAGTCACCGGCGTCGCCCACAAGGCCTTCATCGGTCTCAAGATGGGCGCGCATCGCGGCGCCGTAACCGAGGCGGACCACGCGCGCCATCTGGCGGCGCTGTCGGCGCGGCGCGCCTTCAAGGACGAATTGAGCGAACTGACGCCGCCAAACGGCGACGCGCTCTGGATCGCGCAAAGCGGCAAGCCGGTCTTCGGCGACGACGGCGCGTTCATGGGCTATCGCGGCGCCTGCCGCAACGTCACCGCGGAAGTGCTCGCCCAATGCGAAGCCGACAAGAACCGCGCGCTGCTCAGGCAATCGAACGTCCAGCTTGAACAGACCGTCGCCGAGCGCACGCTCGAATTACGCCGCCGCACCGAGCTCCTTGGCGAAGTGATCGAGTTGATGGCCGACGGCATCGTCGTCTTCAGCGACGATTTCATCATCGAGGCGGTGAACGCCAAAGCGATCGCGCTCTCGGGCCTTCCTTCCGCGGCATGGGCGCCGGGCCGGAACATTTCCGATATTCTCGACCTCGGCATCCGTCACGGGCTTTATCCATATGCGACGCGCGAGGAATATTACGAAGGCATGAGGAAGGCGCTCGACGATACAGGCGTCTTCAACACGCTTCGCCGCCAAAAGGACGGCAGGGTGGTGACGGAAAAAATCCGTCGCCGTCCGGGCGGCGGCTTCGTCGTCTCCTACAGCGACATCACGGAGATGAAAGAGCGCGAACAGGCGCTTGAAAACCTCAGCGCCGAACTGTCGGTCGCGAAGGAAGCCGCCGAGACCGCGAATCGCGCGAAATCCGTGTTCCTCGCGAACATGAGCCACGAGATCAGGACGCCGATGAACGGCGTCATCGGGATGGCGTCGCTCCTCCTCGACACCGCCCTCACATCGCGCCAGAACGATATGGCGCAGGTGATCGTCAACAGCGGCGAGAACCTTTTGACGATCATCAACGACATTCTCGATTTCTCGAAACTCGAAGCCGGCAAGATGAACATCGCCGCCGAGCCTTTTGACCTGCGCGCCGCCATTGAAGACGTCACCGCGCTACTTGGACCCCAGGTGCAGCAAAAGGGTCTTGAACTCATGCTGCGCTACCAGCCGACGCTCGGCGCCAATTTTGTCGGCGACCCCGGCCGCATCCGCCAGATCGTCACCAATCTCATCGGCAACGCCGTCAAATTCACCGACAAGGGCCATGTGCTCGTGTCCGTCTCCGGACGGCGCCGCGGCGAGACGGCGGACATCGAGATCATCGTCGAGGACACGGGCTGCGGCGTTCCCGCCGACAAGATCGACGCGATCTTCCACGCCTTCGAGCAGGCCGACAATTCCTCGGCGCGCCGTCACGACGGCACCGGGCTGGGGCTCGCAATCACGCGAAAACTGATCGAAGCGATGAATGGCGAGATCTTCGCGACGAGCGAAGTCGGTGTCGGTTCGCGTTTCCATTTGCGCTGGCCCGCTGTCGTCGACGCCAAGGCGCCGCCGGTCACGGCGTCGGCTGGCGATCTCGCCGGCGTCAGGACCCTCATCGTCGACGACATCAAGGTGAACCGCGACATCCTGATCGAGCAGATCTCCGCCTGGGGACTGAAGCCGTCGGCCTTTGCGACGGGCGCCGAAGCGCTCGCCGCCGCCGAAGCGGCGGCGCGGCGCGGCGAGCCGTTCGACCTCGCGATCCTCGACCAGCAAATGCCGGAAATGGACGGCATCGACCTCGCCCAGCGGCTTCGCACTCTTCCGGCGACGATTGGAACGCCGCTGATTCTTCTCACCTCGGCCGGACGCAAGGGCGCGCCTGATGAGACCGCCGACGCCCTTTTCGACGCCTATCTCGTGAAGCCCGCGCGCGCGTCGATGCTGCTCGATGCGATCGTCGCCTGCCTCCAGGGCCGCGCGATCGAACGCGCGCAAGAAGCGGCCGCCGCGCTGCACGCCGCCGACGTCAAGACGGGCGACCCCGCCCCGGCGTCGATCGACGTCCTCGTTGCGGAAGACAATATCGTCAACCAGATGGTCGTTCGCTCGATGCTTGAAAAATTCGGCTGCCGGGCGACGATCGCGAACAACGGCCGCGAAGCGGTCGACCTTTATGCGACCGGGAAATACGCCATCGTCCTCATGGATATTTCCATGCCGGAGATGGATGGCGTCGAGGCGACCGCGAAAATCCGCGAGATCGAAGCGCAGCGCGGCGAGAAGACGCCGATCATCGGCGTCACCGCCCACGCGATGGAAGAAGATCGCCAGCGCTGCATCGACGCCGGCATGGACGACTATCTGCCAAAACCGGTGAAAGCCGATCTCCTGCGCCGGATGATCGACCGCTGGAGCGCGGCCGGCGCCTCGGCGCGCAAAGCCGGCTAGAGCGCCGCTTCAATTGTCATTGCTGCGGCTGGCGCCCCGACCTTGTCGTCCGCGCCTTCCGTCTGCCGGCGCCAAAGCGCCGCATAGAGCCCGTTTTTCGCGAGCAAGGCCTCGTGTCCGCCCTGTTCGGTGATGCCGCCGGCGTCCAGCACGAAGATCGTATCGGCGCGCGCAATCGTCGACAATCGATGCGCGACCGCGATGGTCGTGCGCCCGCGCGAGGCTTCGGCGAGCGCGGCCTGAACGTCCTTTTCCGTTTCTGAAATCGAGAGACGACGTCGCCTCGTCGAGAACGAGGATCGCCGGATCAAGGAGGATCGCGCGCGCGACGCCGACGCGCTGCTTCTCGCCGCCCGAAAGTTTCAGCCCTCTCTCGCCGACCTTGGTCGCAAGGCCGTTCGGCAGGCTGTCGATGAACGGACCGAGCTGCGCGCGCCGCGCCGCGTCGAGGATTTCGGCCTCGCTCGCACCCGGCCGCGCATAAGTGAGGTTAAAACGAAGCGTGTCGTTGAAGAGCACGACTTCCTGCGGCACGAGGCCGAGCGCGGCGCGAAGGCTCATCTGCGTGACGTCGCGAATATCGACGCCGTCGATCAGGATGCGCCCCGCCGACGGATCGTAGAAGCGAAAGAGGAGCTTCAGGATCGTCGACTTGCCGGCCCCCGAAGGGCCGACGATGCCGACGAACGATCCGCCCAGGATTTCAAAATCGACGCCGTTGAGACCGGCCTGACGCCCCTGATGGGTGAATGAAACTTTCTCGAAACGGATGGAGCCTCTTGTCGGGGAAAGCTCTCGCGCATCCGGCTTGTCCGCGACCTCCGGCTTCAGATCAAAGAGGTCGAACAGTTTTTCGATGTCGACCGCGCCCTGCTTGATCTCGCGCCAGGCGAAACCGAGAATGTTGAGCGGCCGGTAGATATTGGTCAGCATCAAGATGACCGCCGTGATGTCGCCGGGCTTGAGCCGACCGTCGCCGACTGCCGCTGCGGAAAGGAGCGCCGCCGCGAGGAGGCCCGCCGTCATGATGAGTTCCTGGCCCGCGTTGAGGAGTGCTAATGATTGAGCCTGGCGCACGAAGCGATTGTTATAGGCCTGCATCGCCTGGTCGTAGCGCGCCGTCTCTCGCTCCTCCGCCGCGAACGCTTTCACCGTTTCAAAGTTCGTCAGCGTGTCCATGGTGATCGCGCGAAGCTCGGTGTCCGCCTCGTTCATCGCCCGCCGCTGCTGGTTGCGCCATTCGGTCACGATGACGGTGAAAACGGCGTAGATGACGACCGTCGCGATCGCGGCGAGCCCCAGCGTCCACGAATAGAGCGCCGCCATCACCCCCGCCGCGAGCGCAAGTTCGATCGCCGTCGGCCCGATGTTGAACGCCAGAAACCGCAGCAGGAATTCCATCGCGCCGGCGCCGCGCTCGATGATGCGGCTGATGGCGCCGGCGCGGCGCGTCAGATGGAACTGGAGCGACTGGGCCTGCGCGTGCGCGAACGCTTCGACGGCGATGACGCGGTTTGCATCCTGCGTGACGCGCGTGAAAAACGCGTCGCGCGCCTGCGGCAGCCCGTTCGATAAAAAGCGCGCGGCCGCGAACATCAGGAAGAACATGACGAAGGACGGCGTCGCGGCGGCGACGCTCTCGCCATCGACGACGCGATTGATCCCGTCGCCCAGAAAGACCGGCGCCGCGACGGCAAATCCCTTTGAGGCCAGCGTGATGACGACGGCGACGATCATGCGCGGGCGCCATTTGGCGAGCGCCGGCCGCCAGAGGACTTTCGACATGCGGCCGAGCGTCGACCAGAAATTTTTTGGGGTCGCCGCGACTTCGCTGAATTCGCTCATCGCGTGAGGTTCCCGGCATCAAGGTTAACCAAACCCTGTCGCTCTCCACCTGTAGTTGCTCTTTTAATCATTTACCCGTATCGGTTGCATCTTGCCGTCAGCGCCATCGACGGCGTGCGGAGGAATTCGATGCCCTATAGCACGCGCATCGCCGAACGGCTCGCCGCCATCGCCGCCCAGCCGCAGGTTTCAATTGAGCACGCCACGCCATCAGGCGGCCGGGATGGCCGAAGCGAGGATCGCCGACCCGTATTCCGCAACGCCCGCGTGATTCTAATCGACGGGTCGGAAGCCTCCTGCATCGTCACCGATATCAGCGCCGGCGGCGCGCGCATCAAGCTCGAAGGCGCGTGCGCGCTCCCGGAAATGATCAAATTGAAACTGGCGCCGACCGGAGAAACCCGCCGCGCCCGCGTCGTTTGGCAGCGAGGCAAGGCGGCCGGACTTTCCTTCGTCATCGAGCGTCCGGCGCGGTTCGGATGCGGCGGCGCGAAGGGCTGATCCGCGACGGCCGGAACAAAGGGACTTCTTGGAATCTCCAACAGACGCCCTATCTTGGGAGTCCGGCGGAAGACAGGGAGTGCGTTTGCGTATCGATCGACGGTCACTGTTGCGGACGGGACTTGCCCTGGCCGCCGCCGGCGCAGCGGCGCCGGCGTTTGCAGCGGCGCCGGAAATTTCCCGCTCGCGCCTTGTTGCGATCGCCCGCAAGGCTGTCGCCGAGAACGCCGCGCGCATCCGCCACTCCGACCTTGTCGCGCTGGTCGACTTTTCGGCGCCGTCCTGGCGTTCGCGATTTCATCTCGTCGATCTCGTCGCCGGCGAGGT
Organism: uncultured Alphaproteobacteria bacterium; assembly: GCA_963765165.1. Classification (GTDB taxonomy): domain Bacteria; phylum Pseudomonadota; class Alphaproteobacteria; order Caulobacterales; family Parvularculaceae; genus Amphiplicatus. Next base: position 11,597 of record CAVXVQ010000005.1, read on the forward strand.
CTCGTCATTCCTGACAGCGCATGGCCGCGGCTCCGATCCCGGGCACACAGGATGGCTGCAAAAGTTTTCGAACGAACCCGGATCCTATGCGACGTCCGAAGGCGCGTACCTCACTGGCGCCGAGTATGACGGCAAATACGGGCGGGCGATGCGCCTTGCCGGCCTTGGTCCCGACAACAGCAACGCCGAAGCGCGCGCGATCGTCATTCACGCCGCCTGGTATGTCGGCGACGACATGATCCGCAAATACGGAAAGCTCGGCCGCAGCGAGGGATGCTTCGCGCTCAGCGCGGAAGTCCTTCCTGTTGCGCTCGGGCGCCTCGGCGCCGGCCGCCTGATAGTCGCGGGCAAACTTGAGGACGTCCGCGTCTAGCGCTAGACGCCCCTGCAATTCTCCAGCGGCGCCGACGCGGCGACGTCTATCGCATCGAGAGTTGAGTGCGCGCGCAGCGCCTTGTCGAGTCCGTAAATGTCCGGATGGCGGACGAGGTTTCCATCCTTGTCCACGGTCGTCGTGAAATAGACGACATAGACGGGAATCGGCGCCGCGAGATCGACGGTCGCTGTTTCATTTGTCGCGACGACGCCGTCGATCGTCTCTTCGCTCCACTCGGAGCCGAGCACGGCGCGCGCAAACGCGACAGCGTCTTCGACGCGGATGCAGCCATGGCTGAGCGCGCGCTTTTCACGGTCGAACAGCTGGCGCGCCGGCGTGTCATGCAGGAATATGCCGTACGGATTGGGCATCAGGAATTTCATCTCGCCGAGCGCGTTGTCCGGCCCGGGCTTTTGGCGAACGCCGCCGTCTTCGGCGACATAATAGCCGAGCCGCGCGGCATCTTTCGGACGCTTTTCAAGCATGACGCCGACGCTCTCCGCGACGATGCTTTGCGGGACGAACCAGGTCGGGTTGAAAGCAACGCCCGTGACCAGGGCCGAAAACTGCCATGTCGGCGTTTTCTTCGCGCCGACGATCACGCGGTTTCGCGCAACCTCCTCGCCGGCCCGGACGACGATCGCATCATAAGCGGGCGCATTGACGAGGATGTAGTCTGACCCGAGTTCGCGCGGCATCCAGCGCCAGCGATCGAGATTGATCGCAATCGTCGCCTTGAGGCCGTCATCGCCTTCCGCCGCGCGCATCGCCGCCTTCAGCGCCCGATACGCCGCATGAGGCGGCTCGAAAGAGGCAAGCACTTCAAGGACGGCATCGTTCGCGGTCGCCGATTCGACTGCGATCGTCAGATTGATCGGATCGATCGCCGGTCCTGCAATCCGCCAGCGCACGCGCTCGTCGACAGGCGTCGCGCCTGACGCAAGATCGGTTGCGAGTTTTGAGAACAGCGCCGACGCCGCCGCGTCGGTTCTTGCCGCATCGCCGTCAGCGGCGACGCGCGCGAGGCTCTCGAAGTCGTAATCGCCAGGCGACAGGCCGCTTTCCGAGATGACGTCCGCCGCATCGAGCAATTGTTCGATGTCGAGCCGGTCCCAGTGCGACGCCGGCGGCGCCTCGTCGGCGAAAGCGACGCCGCAAATTGAAATCAACGCAAACGCCGAAACACCGAAGCGAGCGATCACAGATCCCCGCGAATGAGTTTCATCACGCCGGAGAAGTCGAGATCGTCCTTGCCGGCCGCTTCCATCAGCGCATAGAGCGCCTCCGCCTGCGCGCCAAGCGGCGTCGCCGCCTTCGCCGAATGCGCGGCCTCCTGCGCGAGACGCATGTCTTTCAGCATCATCGCGGCGGCGAAGCCCGGCTTGTAATCGCGGTTCGACGGCGCGTTCGGCACGGGACCGGCCGCAGGGCAATAACTCGTCATCGACCAGGATTGGCCCGAGGCGGTCGACGAAATATTGTAAAACGTCTGCGCGTCGAGCCCGAGCTTTTCGGCGAGATTGAACGCCTCGCAGGTCGCGATCATCGTGATCCCGAGCAGCATGTTGTTGGCGATCTTCGCCGCCTGCCCGTTGCCGGCTGCGCCCGCGTGGAAAATGTTCTTGCCCATGTTTTGAAGGACCGGCTTTGCGCGTTCGAACGCCTGCGCGTCGCCGCCGACCATGAAGGTCAGCGTTCCCGCCGTCGCGCCGCCGACGCCGCCGGAGACCGGCGCGTCGAGCATCGAAAAGCCCTTCTCGGCCGCGGCCTTCGCGACCGCGCGCGCGCTTTCGACGTCGATCGTCGAGCAATCGATAAACAGAGCGCCCTTCTTCGCGTTCGCGATGACGCCGTCGGCGTTCGTGTAGACCGCTTTCACATGCTTGCCGGCGGGCAGCATCGAGACGACGATGTCGGCGTTTTTCACGGCGTCCGCGATGGTCGCCGCAATCGCGCAGCCGGCGTCCTTCGCGCGCGCGACCGCATCCTTCGACAGATCGAACGCCGCGACGGCGTGCGACGCCTTCGCCAGATTGGCGGCCATCGGCCCGCCCATGTTTCCAAGTCCGATGAAGGCGATGCTGGTCATGCTGGAACCCCAAGTGCGGTTGATTTGCGATAAGGGAAAAGGGAATAGGTAAAAGGGAAAAGTCTCGCGGCGCTCATGATCAAGCTATCTTGGCATTATTCAGTCGGGCGCGCAGGCCATTGAGCATGCGCCCCAGCGCCTCGGCTTCTTCAACCGCTGGCGACAATGTTTCGTCAGGAACATACCCCAATCCTTGCGCCAGCAGCAGCAACGTTTCCAGTTCCGCCGCCGACCCGCGTGCGATGCTGATGAAATGGGCATAGTCCTTCCGGGTGCCGCGCGCGTTCCCTTCCGCGATATTGGCGGGAATAGAAATCGCGGCACGGATGATTTGCGACGTCAGTCGGTATTCTTCTTTTTTTGGAAAGGCGTCGGTCATCTGATACATGCTCCGCGCCAAGGTCATCCCCCTTCGCCACACATCCAAATCTTTGTGCGACCTTATCCGCGCGTCGCCGTCCTCCATTTTCCCTTTTCCCTTTTCCCGCTTCCCTCTTTCCTACTTCAGCCCGCCCATTTTACGCACGAGCTTCCATTCCGCTTCGGTCACCGGCTGAACGGATAGGCGTGAGTTCTTCACAAGCGCCATGTTGGCGAGCTTCGGCTCCTTCTTGACATCGGCGAGCGTCACCGGTTTTGCCAACGGTTCGGCCGCCGCGACGTCGACCATCACCCACTCGCCTTTTTCCGCCGACGGATCCGGATAAGCTTCACGGATCACCTTCACGATGCCGACAACCGCTTTCTCATCCCCCGTGTGATAGAAAAAAGCGAGATCGCCTTTCTTCATCGCGCGCAGATTGATCCGCGCCTGCGCGTTCCTGACGCCGGACCACGGCTCGCCCTTGGCGCCGCGCTTCACTTGCTGCGACCAGTTGAAGACATCGGGCTCGGTTTTCAAAAGCCAGCAGGCCATCAGCGCTCCATCAAACGGGGCGGCGGCCGAACAGCGCGCCGACATAAGAGAAAAAGGTGAACGGCACCTGCCGGCCGCAATTCCTGCATTTGCCGCCGGGGAAATTGCAGTTGGTGCAGCCGTTGTTGGCGCATCCGTCCGACGCGCAGTTGGCGCAGGTCAATACCGGCTTTCGGCATGGCGCTCCGCCCTTCTTGCCTTTGCACGCCGACATCTCGTCCCTCCTCGCCTCACCCACCCGGCTCGTCGCAACGACTATGCGGCGCGGGCGGCGGCGTCTCAATCAGGTGATCATTCGACCGGTCTTGTCTCGGCGACGCTTCGGCGCTCCATCGCCTCGTCGTAAAGCGCGGATAGGCGCGGGCGAGCCTTCAGCCAGTCTGTTTCTGGAAACCTGAAGCCGCCATAGCCGACAAGACAGACGAGCCCGATCGTTCCGATGTCGAAGGAACGCTCGAAATCGCCGGCGCGCGCCTCCGCCCAGTCGAGCGCCGCATGCGCCTTGTCGATCTGGTCGGCGCGCCATTCCGGCCAGCGCTTTTCCTCCGGCCGCACCTTTGATTCATACATGGCGGAGACAAGGCTCTCGGTCGCGCCCGCCGTCACGGCGTGGCGATTGAAGGCGTCGATGCGCGCCTTCGGATCGGCGGGGATGACGACGCCCTTCGTCAGCGTGTCGAAATAATCGATGATGACTCTGCTGTCGATGATGACGGCGCCGTCATTCGTTTCAAGCGCCGGCACGCGGCGAAGCGGATTGACCTCGGCGCCGTAATTCCGGTTCGGCTGCGTCGGCCGCACGACCGTCGGCGCGAACTCGATCTCCGCATCGAGGCCAAGCTCGATCGCCGCGATCCTGACCGCGCGGACGAAGGGGGATGTCAGGGAGCCGTAGAGTTTCATGGCAGCGTCAGCTCGTCCGTGAGCGGCTCAAAATATTTCGCGATCTCCGCGTCGCTGACGCCCTCGACGCTTGCCGGCGACCAGCGCGGATTTTTGTCCTTGTCGACGATGAGCGCGCGGACGCCTTCGTAGAAATCATGCCCCTCCATGACGCGGCGGACGATGCGGAACTCCATTTTCATGCTATCGTCAAAATCGAGCGCGTCGCCGCGCTTCATCTGCTCGAAAGTCAGTTTCAGCGCCGTCGGCGACATCCGCGACAAAATGCGCAGCATGTCGTTCGCGACGTCGTGGCCGTCTGCTTTCAGCGATGCGTAGAAAGCATCGAACGTCGCATGGCCGGAGAAAAGCCGCTTCAGCGCCGGGCGTATGTCGTTGACATGCGCCTCCCCCGGATCGCCCGCATAGCCGTCGAGAACCGCTTCGATATCCGCATGCGGATGACCGCCGAAGGAAAGGCCCGTCAATTCGCGGAGCATCGCCGGCATCTGGTCGCTCGGCACGTAATGCGTCGCGATCCCTGCCGCCATGCAGTCGGCGGCCTTCGCGCGCGCGCCAGTCAGCGCGTAATAGAGGCCGAGCCCGTCATGGAGGCGCGGCAGGAAATGCCCGCCGCCGACATCAGGGAACATGCCGATCCCGGTTTCCGGCATCGCGAAAAGAGTCCGGTCGCCGACAATCCGGAAATCGCCGTGCATGGAAATGCCGACGCCGCCGCCCATGACGATGCCGTCGATCAGTGCGACATAGGGCTTGGCGTAGTGATGGATCAGCGCGTTGAGGCGATATTCCTCCCGGAAGAATTCGCAGGCGTGCGCGACATCTTTTTTGGCGTTATCATAGAGCCAGCGAATGTCGCCGCCGGCGCAAAACGCCTTTTCGCCCGCTCCTTTGACGAGAACGGCTTTGACCGCGGCGAGCGCTCCCATTCGATCAGCTTCGCGCGCATCGCCGTCACCATGTCCCAGGTGAGCGCGTTCAGCGCGTCGGGGCGATTAAGCGTGATGACGCCCCATTCGTTGGATTGGGTGAAGAGGATGTCGGAGGTCATAGCTTGACGCCAGAATTGCTAATATTGATCTTGTCTTCCTGTTCGTACGAAACAGTGACCAAAGCGCAAATTTCTCGAGCTTTTCGTCCGCATGCCCCAGGTCTTTGCGTATTGCTCGCAGCAGGTTTTCCATCGGTTCAACGATTTTTGTTCGGTCGCTTTGAGTTCCATGTTTGATTTCGTACTCGTTCCAAAAATTGATCAACTCGTCGCCGCCCAGACGAGAAGCTTTCTGAACTGCAACATCCGTTCAACCAATTCGGGTTCTGAAAGATTTTCTTGGTTCTCGTCTGAGAAATCAAATCGGTAATGATGGTGATGATTATATCGTATGCGGCGCTCTTCTCGGGAAAGAGCCGCGCTTCAATCTCGCGCTCGCTTCGTGCTGCTCTGCACATCGAGGGTTGCCCAAACCGTTCCTATGAACGTAATTAGAGCAGCTGTAAAACGCGCATCAAAACCAAAGTACGGCGAAAGCTTTGAGCTTATCCAATTGCATTATCGGCTTCGGTAATCCGCGCTGCCGAAATTCGTCGTGAAGTCCTCACGCCTGATACTCCTTCAGCAAATCCCGCGCGACGATCACCCGCATGATCTCGTTCGTGCCTTCGAGGATCTGGTTGACGCGCACGTCGCGGAGCATGCGCTCCAACGGGTAATCCCTGAGATACCCATAGCCGCCGTGGAGCTGCAGCGCGTCGTTGACGATGTCGAATCCCTTGTCGGTGACGAGGCGCTTGGCCATGGCGCAGAATTTCGTCGCGTCCGGCGTCTTGTTGTCGAGTTTCCACGCCGCCTGATAGAGAAAAATGCGCGCGGCCTCCAATTCCGTCGCCATGTCGGCGAGCTTGAACTGCAGCGCCTGCTGCTCGTTGAGGCGCTTGCCGAAGGCGCGGCGTTCGTTGGCGTAGTCGAGCGCGGCCTTCATCGCCGCACTCGCGGTGCCGAGCGAGCACGCCGCGATATTGAGGCGCCCGCCGTCGAGGCCCATCATCGCGAATTTGAAGCCGTCGCCTTCTTCGCCGACGCGGTTCGACACCGGGATGCGGCAATCCTCGAAAGCGACGATCGCCGTCGGCTGCGAGTTCCAGCCCATCTTTCTCTCATTGGCGCCGAAAGAGAGACCCTTCGTTCCCTTTTCGACAATGACCGTCGAAATCCCCTTCGGCCCCTCGGCGCCGGTTCTGACCATCACGACATAAAGATCGGTGACGCCGGCGCCGGAAATGAACGCCTTCGATCCGTTGAGAACATATTGATCGCCGTCGCGGACAGCTTTCGTTTTCAGCGCCGCCGCATCGGACCCGGAGCCGGGCTCGGTGAGGCAGTAGCTCGACAACAGCTCCATCGACGTGAGCCGCGGGCACCACTTGCGACGAACGTCATCCGTCGAGAAGCGGTCGATCATCCACGTGCACATATTGTGGATCGAAATGTAGGCGGCGGTCGACGTGCACCCCGCCGACAGCGCCTCGAAGATCAGCGCAGCGTCGAGCCGGCCAAGGCCAGAGCCGCCGACATCCTCGCGCGTGTAAATCCCGGCGAGGCCGAGCGACGCGGCTTTTTTGATGACGTCGACGGGAAAGTGCTTTTTCTCGTCCCATTCAGCGGCGTAGGGCGCAAGCTCTTCCGCCGCGAAATTGCGCGCCATCTCCTGGATGGCGAGTTGGTCGTCGGTGAGGGAGAAGTCCATGGGTCGGTCAGCCTCCCATCGTTCGGGAATCGGGAATCGGGAATCGGAAATCGGCAGGTCGCGTCATTTGCCCTTCCTTCGCTCGATAGCTTGAATAAGTCGACGATGCATCATGGCGACACGAGTGACCGTCGCGATGACCGGATCGCGTTCGGCCGCGTTCAAATAACCCAGCTGTCCTGCAAGCTCGATCAGCGTTTCCAGTTCTCGCGCAGAACCCTGTGAAATTCGCAGAAACTGCAAATACGAGCCGCTTGTCTCCCGTCCATAGCCCTCGGCGATGTTGGCCGGGATTGAGACCGCCGCTCGCCGCATTTGAGAGATCAGGCCAAAACGCTCATCCGAAGGAAGGCTTTTGGTCAGGCGGTAAACGTCGCCGGCGAGCGACATTGAGGTCTTCCAGATATCAAGATCACGATGGTCGACAATCGTCTTTCCGCGCTCGTCCTCAGCAAATCCAGGCGCAGCGCCATCTGTCTCAATCTCAAATTCCCGATTCCCGATTCCCGATTCCCGATTACGCTTTCTCCTCCGCCTTCTCTCCCTCATGCCCCTCAAGCGGCGTGCCGTCGAAACCCGGCATTCCGGGCAGCGGGTGATCGCGTTCTTCGGTCAGGGGCGTCATCGGGCCGTGCTGGCCTTGCCGGTGCGTCGCCCAGCGAACCGCGACATAGATGACGAGAAGGGTGACCGCGATCGCTGGCAGCCAGAATTTCGCTTTTTCGCCGGCGACGGCGCCGCCGACATGAAAGAGCGTGAACATGATCGCGACATACATCGACGCGGTCATAAAAAGCACGACGAGATACTTGCCGTAATGCGCCTTGAAGAAGCCGCAGGCGACGTAGGTCGGGATGCGCGTTCCCGGCACGAAGCGCGCGGTCAGCATGGTCTGGATGAATTCCTTGCGGACGAGATCGCCGGCGACGGAAACGCCAGGCTTTTCCGCGAATTTGTGCGCCCATTCGTAGCGGCGCGCGAGGCGGCCAATCCAGTATTTCCAGGCGTCCGACGCCATCAACCCGCAGACGATCGCGGTGATGAGATAAGGCGTCGGCGCAAGACCGAGGATTGACGCGGTCGCCGCGCCGATTACCGCAGCGTCTTCTTGCAGAAAGGGCAACGCGAAGATCGCGAAATAAAGCGCAATGCCGGTCAGCTGCGTGAAATCGTCGGTGATGCCGAACAAGCGATCAAACTCCTAATATGTCGGCTTTTGCGGCAAGCCGTCCTTGATGTCGTAATAGTCGCCCTTGTCGCGAACGAAAATGTGTTCGGTGATCCTGACGCCCGTCGGCTCGTCGAGCGCACCGACGCCGATCGCGATGCGGTGGGCGTAATCCTTGTGCTGGTCGGCGTGCCAGAACAGCGCCGTACCGCAGTCCTTGCAGAAACCCCGGCGAACGAGCTCCGACGACCGGTACCAGCCGAGCTTTTTCTCGCCCTTCGTGATCTTCAGCGACGCGAAATCGACATTGACCGACGCCCAGTAATTGCCGCTCCAGCGCCGGCACTGGCCGCAATGGCAGGCGTCAGCGTGATCGCGGTCGCGCGCCGCCTCGAAGGCGACCGCGCCGCAAAGACAGCGGCCGGTGAAATTTCCGGAATTCTTGTTCGTCATTGCGTCTACTTTCGTCACAGCGCGTTGAACCGGCCAAGAAGCCAGGTCAGCCAGGCGCGATACCCCTCCTGGTCGAATTCGGCGTCGGACGCCGCCGTCAAGATTGCGCGAACTTCCTCTTCCGTCTCGTTCTCCGCAAGAAGTTTCGTGATCTCGCGCATCGCTTCGTCCCGGCGCGGCGCGAAGTCGGCGATCATCTCCTTGACCGCCCCCTCAAGACCGCCATGCTCCGCGATCGTGTGCCGGTTGAGATAGCCGCCCAGCATCGCAAAGGTCGCGGGGTATCGCGCTTTGAGCTCCGCGCGGACGTTCTCGAATTCGCGCATCAGCAAGGCAGCGCGCGCAGCGGGCGATTTCACTTCTTCCGCTCGCCCGTCGATGATGGGGCCGCCCCGCTCGCGCGCGACCGGCGCGCCGCCGCGCTGGAACGACTTCCAGAGATTGACGGCGACAAGCGCGAAAATGCCGAGCGCGATGAGTTCGAGGATGACGATCATGGACGCCTACGCCATCGTCGGGATCACAAACTCGCTTCCCTGCACGTCTTCCGGCCAGCGCTCGGTGATCGTCTTTATCTTGGTCCAGAATTTTACGCCTTCCGGCCCGTGCTGGTTGGTGTCGCCGAAGCCCGAGCGCTTCCAGCCGCCGAAGGTGTGATAGGCGACCGGCACCGGGATCGGCACGTTGACGCCGACCATGCCGACATTGACGCGCGCCGCGAATTCGCGCGCCGCGGCGCCGTTTCGCGTGAAGATCGCGACGCCGTTGCCGTATTGGTGCTTTGAGGGAAGCTCGACCGCTTCGTCGAAGTTCTTTGCCCGGACGATCTGTAGCACCGGGCCGAAGATTTCCTCATTGTATGATCGCTGGCCGGGCTTGGCGTTATCGAGCAAGGTGCCGCCGAGGAAGAAGCCGTTCTCATAGCCCTGGAGCTTGAAGCCGCGCCCGTCGACGACGAGCTTTTGTCCTTCGTCGACCGCCATCTGGATATAGCCCTCGACGCGCTTTTGTGCGCTGCCGTGACGAGCGGGCCGAGATCTGAGTCTTCCGACATCGAGGGGCCGATGCGCAAGGATTCAACGCGCGGGCGCAGCATCTCGATCAGCGTGTTCGCGGTCGCCTCGCCGACCGGCACCGCGACCGGCGTCGCCATGCAGCGCTCGCCGGCCGAGCCGTAGCCGAACCGATCAACTGGTTGACGACGCTTTCCATGTCGGCGTCGGGGAGGATCACCATGTGGTTCTTGGCCCCGCCGAAGGCCTGCACGCGCTTGTTGTGCCTGGCGCCGTTCTCGTAAATGTAGTGCGCGATGTCGGACGAGCCGACGAACGAGATCGCCTTGACCCTCGGGTCCTCGATGATCGCGTCGACCGCTTCCTTGTCGCCGTTGACGACGTTGAGGACGCCCTCCGGCAAACCCGCCTCCATCATCAGCTCGGCAAGGCGGAGCGGCACGGAGGGGTCCTTCTCCGACGGCTTGTTGATGAAGGTGTTGCCGCAGGCGATTGAAACGCCGAACATCCACATCGGGATCATCGCCGGGAAGTTGAACGGCGTAATCCCGGCGCAAACGCCGAGCGCCTGACGCATCGAATAGACGTCGATGCCGGGCCCCGCCTGTTCGGTGTATTCACCCTTTTGAGATGCGGGATGCCGCAGGCGAATTCGATCACATCAAGCCCGCGAATGATGTCGCCGCGCGCGTCCGGCAGGATCTTTCCGTGCTCTGACGAGAGCATCTCGCCAGATTTTCCATGTCCTTTTCGACAAGGTCTTTGAACTTGAACATCACCCGCGCGCGCTTTTGCGGGTTCGTCGCCGACCAGGCGGGAAAGGCGTTCTCGCGGCATCGATCGCCTTCGTTACCTCGGCCCGCGTCGCGAGGGAGACCCGAGCCTGCGTCTCCCCGTCGTCGGGTTGAAGACGTCGCCATACCGGCCGGAGCCGCCCGCAACGCGCTTGCCCGATACGAAATGCCCGATTTCCTTCGTCATGATGGTCTCCGCCGCTGGCCCTGAATTTCGGCGCGGACCCTAGGCGCGAGGGCGGCGGCGGGCAAGGCGACGAAAAGGATTGCGATTCGACGCCCCATCGCTTGTAGTCGCCTTGCAGACGGCTCGATATGGAGGTCTCGCAATTACCACCATCATCTACAAGTTCGAAATTCCCGACCCGAGCCGGCCCATCGCCATTGCGCAACGAGGACGTGGGCTTCCGGTCATCTGATGCCTTATGAACCGTCGCTGCTGGACCCCGACACAATCATCGGTCGTCGCGTCGATGAGATTTGTCCTTATGCAGGAACCTACGGAACGGGCGGTCCCGGTTTTTTTGCTCTGAGGTTCGGCGCTGAGTGGCTTATCGTCGCCATCTGGGGTGCGGATCAGTGGCTAACGGCGGAAGGTCGAAATGTCGGAGACTTTTTTCACGAAAAGTATAATCGACCAGCTCCGTGGCTGAGCGATTGGAAGGTTGATGCAAGCGATTTGTTTTCGAAACGCATCATCGGACGAAGAATTATTTCCTTCGACCTGAAGATGCGCTCTATGAAAATTGTTCTGGAAGGCGGTTTTGATCTTACGATTTCTGAATCTTCGGTGACGAGACCGATATTTGAGGGAACAGGGGAACCTAGCAATTTCCTACCTCATGACGATTTGCGACGCGATGTCTTTCTATCGCCCACTACGGAGATTTGGATATGATGCTTGATCTGAGATCAATTCTGGCGAAACGTCGCCAACGAACCGCGGACAGGTCATTCGGACCGGCTCTTACGCGCAACATCATCGTCGCCTCCCTGTTCTTCGCAAGCGCGTTGGCGCTCACCGCATGCGAAACCGCAAAGCCCGCCGACGCCGACACGCCGACCGCCGGCATCCGCCGCGAGCCATGCGGCGGCGGGCCGGTGTTTCCGCCGGAGGAACAGGCGGCGCCGGATGAAAATGGCGATACGCCAGACAACTGAGCTACTGGCTTCGTCGCCCATCCTTCGAGACGCGCGCCGTTCGGCGCGCTCCTCAGGATGAGGGCTTTCCTATGTTTCAACATTTAAACTCCCTCATCCTGAGGAGCGGCCCAAAGGGCCGCGTCTCGAAGGATGGCGGCGGGGACCATTCGCCACAAACCACTTCCATCCTCGCCGAATGGAGGGGTACGGACAGATAATTCGCATCTCTTGCCCAATCCGGCGCGGCGTGCAGCTGCGACACCCGCGCGGCTGGGTCGAGAAACACACGCCGCCGCCGCAACCGCAGGCTGATCGAACGCCGATTTCATGCCAAAACGCCGGCAAATCCCTGAAACTCCTTTGACTATCGAGAGAGCCGACATACGCTGGCGGGAGCGCCGGAAACAAAGGAGCGCGCTGCTTTCGTGCAGAAAAGAACCGAGGGAGCAAGACGCCGTGAAACACCATCGAGTGATTTTGGCCGCCCTTGGCGCCGCGCTTTACTCCGCAGGCGGAGCACATGCGCAAACGCCGCTCGCCAATGACGGCTGGGATTACAGCATCATCAACTCGACCATCGAAGACTATCTGTCGACGAATTACGGGGTCATCAATGGCGCGAAAGCGATCGTGCCCTTTCAGAACGCGACGTATTCCGGCGTCAAAGGCGCCGACGGCGCGCGCGTCGCCGATGTCGACGGCGATGGCGATTACGATGTGGTGACGGTCTATGAGGAATCGAAGGAGCTTTACGTCTACGAGAACACCGACCCCGTTTCGGAGCACCGCAACGCGTTCAGGCGCCAGCTCATCGGCATCGGCTGCGGCGGCTCGGAGGAAGCGATTTTCTTCGACTTCGACGGCGACGACGATCCCGATATCGTCTGCACCGCGACGTCGGGCGGGCCCGGTCTCGCCGGAGAAATAATCTACGTCTACGAAAACAATATAAACGGCCGGACCGGCTGCCATCTGAGCGCGCCGTCCCCTTGCTGGTCGCTGACGCCGAGCAGTCTCGGGGCGAATGTTCCGCAGAAAGACTGGTACCGGCTCGGCGGCGATCTCGGCTCGATGGACATCAACAATGACGGCTGCCCGGATCTTGCCATTGGATCGGCTGGCGGCGAAGTCGGCGTCTTGTGGTGCCCGCTGAACGAGGATCGCGCCGATCCCCTCGACTGGACCTATCAGCGGCTCTGGAACGTCAACGACGCCGAAGTGCAAAAATTATCCATGATCCGCCGCTCGAACGGCGCATGGCTTGTCTGGTCGGTGAAGGATCCCAATCAGGGCGTCTATTACGCCAAATACAAGGCTGGCACGGGGTATGGGCCAACCGCGAAGTGGAGCGCGATCACCCGGCTGGTCAAAGACGTCTATTCGATGGAGTTCACGATCGCGGATGTCGACGGCGACAACGCGCCCGACCTCGTTTTGCCGACGCGCGAGGATCCCAGAGCGAACAATCGCGGGGCGGTCCGCGTTTATTGGGGCAACAACAAGCTGAACAGGCCGTGGATCGATCTCAACTACTCGCTATTCACCCTTCAATGGGCGAACACGCGATGCAACGGATTGCGCAATGAAAATATCGCCAAGGGCGTATCGGTCGGCGAAGTCTGGGCGGCTACAGGCGGGCCGAATGTCGCCGACATCGTGGTCATGGGCCGCGGCTGTCCTTACGCCGCCAACGGATTCCTGTTTTACAGATCTTTGCTGACCGACCTCGCGAGCGTCCGCAATCCGCTGAACTGGGCCTGGCGGTCGCTGACCAATCACAAGGGGAGCGTCATGCAGGACGCCGAAGAACAAAAATGGGATGCGCCGCAACTTGTCGATCTCGACGGCGACGGCGATCAGGACATCGTCGGATCGGATGAGAATGGCGACTGGGGCGACACTTTCAAGAACGGCGTCAATGACGCGGACGGGGCGCCAGGCTCCGATCCGCACGATGACGGGCTCGGCACAGTCGTCTTCTGGAACCCGACGCTCTAGCGCTCGGTTCTCGAGCGGGCTTGACGGGCGATCATGCCGATCGTCTCGTCGAGCGCCCGCATAAGTTTCTCGATCTCTTCCTTCGCGGTGTAGTGGACGAAGCTGACGCGCAAGGCGCCATGGTCGGGGTCGACGCCTTGCGCTTCAAGGCACCTGACGGCGTAAAAATCGCCGCCGCCTGCCATGACGCCATAGGGCGCGAGTTTCGCGGCGGCTTCAGCGCCCGGGTCTTTCAGCACCATCGCGACGGTCGATGCGCGTTTTTTCGCGTCTTTCGGTCCGAGCAGCCGGACAGAGTTCTTTGACGACAGGAAATCGAGCAGCGGCTGCAGGAGTTCCGTTTCGTGCGTGCGCATCAGGTCGTGAACGGCGGCGGTTCTTTCTTTTGCTCCCCCGCTTGCGGGGGAGCTGTCACGCGTGGCGTGACTGAGGGGGCGCGCTCGATCAACAATCGCGGGAACTCGCGGAAAGGGCCCCCTTCGTCGGCTTCGCCGACACTTCCCCCGCTCGCGGGGGAAGAAAAGCGGCACCGCCGCCAACATGATGCGCATACAAATCATCGACGTAATCCGCCATGCCGGCCGAGGCGGCGACCTGCGCGTGGTCGGGGCCGGCGGGGGTGAAGCGCTTGTAAAGAACGTCGGCGTTGAAATAGTGCCCCTGATTGGGAAGGCGTTCGCCAGCCTCGCGCCGAACGATCATGATCCCCTGATGCGGGCCGTACGTCTTGTAGGCGGAGAAAAGATAGATATCGGGGCCAAGCGCGCTGACGTTCGGAAACCCGTGCGGCGCATAGGAGACGCCGTCGACGCAGGTCATGGCGCCTGCTTGACGGGCGAGCGCCGTGATCTCCGCGACCGGGTTGATTTCGGCGACAATGTTCGAGGCATGCGGAAAGCAAACGAGCTTCACCCGGCCGTCGAGCAGGTTCTTCAATCGGTCGACAGACAAATTTCCGGTGTCCGGATCGATTTTCCATTCGCGGATTTCGATCCCGCGTTCAGCAAGCCGCCGCCACGGACCGCTATTGGCCTCATGATCCTGATCGGTGACGATGATCGCGTCGCCCGCTTTCAGCATCTGCCCGAAGGCCTGCGCCAGAACATAGGTGTTCTGCGTCGTCGAGGGCCCGAACGACAGCTCGTCCGTTTCAACGCCGAGCATCGCGGCGAGGCGCATCCGCGCCTCGTCCATCTCCTCGCCCGCAAGACACGAGGCGTCATAGGCCGAGTATGGCTGCACCTTTCGTTCGCGGTAATAGCGCGTGAGGCGGTCAATCACCTGGCGACAGGCATAGGAACCGCCGGCGTTTTCGAAAAACGCCTGCCCCTGCAGCGAGGGAACGGAAAACGCGGGGAATTGCGAGCGGACGAAGGAGAGTGTCGAGTTTCATAGGGAAAGGGGAAGAGGGAAAAGGGATAAGTTCGCTACGCTATGCGACATTGGCGGAACATTCCACAGCCCGCTAGTATTCCCTATTCCCCTTCAAACCGCCTTCAGCCGCGGCCCATTCACGTTCGCGAGGCGCCCGAGGCGCAGCCGACGACATGGGTTATTGTCTCGCCATCTTCGGCGAGCGGCGCCGTCATGCAGCGGAAAAGCACCTTGCTGCCGTCGCACAGCGTCAGTTCGCTTTCATGGTGGTGCGGTCCTTCGGCGGCGACGGCGGCCTCGATGCTGGCGCCCGCCATGTCGAGCAGCGACAAGGTCCAGTCCGTCTGACCCTGAAGATAGATCGCCGAGAGCTTGGCGAGTTCGGAGCCGAGATAGGTGAAGTAGGGAAAGCCGATCGATTGTTTGAGATCGACGACGAAGACCCAGTTCCAGTCCGGCCCGAGATCGACCGTGCGCATATCGGCCCAGCTTGGGTAGGAGCCGCGCGCCGACTGCGCCCATACGGCGAGCAGCCGATGCGCCATGCGGCGGTCGGAAGGAGGCGCGATGATCGCCTGGTCGAAGAGCCCCGCTGTCTCCTGGATCATCGCGCCTCCTAGCGCCCGCCACCCGAACCGGCCTTTCAGCCGGTCCATCCGCCTCTACGCGCAACAAACTCCTGTCGTATTTGAAATTACGGTTCGTTCATTGAGGACGGGTTTGCGCCGATGATTGGATTTTAAGGAACAGGCGCGCGGCGAAGGTCGGATTTCCGCCGCCCCCATGACAGGCACGGCGGCGGCCCCTATAAGCGGCGCGAATTCCCAGCCGCATCAAAGGGGTTAACCATGGACGCGCTCTACATGATCATCGCTTTCGTCGTCGTGATGGCGATCCTTAACGTCGTCTCGACGGGCAGGGTCGACTAGGCGCCGGGGATCACCGGCCAGCCCCCGACATCCTGATGATCCTTGACATCCTTTCCCTCTTTCTCGGCCTCGCCGTGCTTCTGGTCGGAGGGGATCTGCTTGTGCGCGGCGCGGTCGGGCTGGCGACGGCGCTGAAGATTTCGCCGCTCCTCGTCAGTCTCACGATCATCGCCTTCGGAACGTCGGCGCCGGAACTCGTGGTCGCGATCACCTCGGTCGTCGAGAAGGCGCCTGGCATCGCCATCGGAAACATCGTCGGCTCGAACATCGCCAATGTGTTTCTCGTTCTCGGCATGCCGGCGCTCATCCATCCGATCTCCGCGCATGTGCCGGGCCTCAAACGGCACGCCATCGTCCTTCTGATTGCAACCGCGGCCTTCGCCGGGATCGCCTACGGGATTGGCGCGCTCGATCGCGCAACCGGCGCCGCGCTCATCGCCGGCATCATCGCCTATATCGCCTTCCTCGCCTTCATGGCGCGCAAGACGCACGGGCGCGATCCGGTGATCGACGAGGTTGCGGAATATTCCGAAGGTCCGCAGGAACGCAATATCGGCACGATCCTGATCTATCTGATCGCCGGACTGATCGGCCTTCCTGTCGGCGCGCACCTTCTGGTCGACAACGGCTCGTCGTTCGCGCTGTCGCTCGGCGTCCGTCCGGAGATCATCGGCCTCACCGTTGTCGCGATCGGAACGTCGCTGCCGGAACTTGCGACCGTCGCCGCGGCGGCGGTCCACAAAAAATCCGAGGTCGCGATCGGAAACGTCGTCGGGTCGAACATCTTCAATCTCCTCTTCGTTGGCGGCGCCGCCGGCCTTGCCGGTTCCGCCTCGTTCGGCGCGGCGTCGCTGCGCTTTGACATTCCGGTGATGGCGCTTGCGTCAGTGGTGCTTTGCGCCTTCATTCTGACGCGCCGCGACATCGGGCGCCTCGCGGGCGCCGCGTTCATCGCTTCTTACGCCGCCTTCGTTCTGGCGCTCGCTTTATGACGCCCGCGCGAAACGTCCTCGTCACCGGCGGCGCGCGGCGGATCGGGGCCGCCATCTCGCGTCGTCTTGCGGCGACGGGCTGGCGGGTCGTCGTTCATTATCATCACGCGGCGCAGGAAGCCGAAGCCTTCGCGAAACTCATCGGCGGCGACTCGATCGCGGCGGATTTGAGCGATCCTGTCGCGGCCGAAGCGCTGCCAGGCCGCGCTGCTTCGCTCATCGGCGCGCCGCTCGGCGCCATCGTCAACAATGCGTCGGTATTCGAATACAATCGCGCGACGACCTTCACGATCGAGGACTGGCGTCGCGACGAGACGGTCAACCTTCTCGCGCCGGTGCTGATCGCGCGCGCCTTCGCCAAATCCCTGCCCGAAGGCGCCGAAGGGTCGGTCGTCAACCTGCTCGACCAGAAGATCTGGAACCTCAATGCCGACTTCTTCACCTACACGATGTCGAAGATCGGGCTTGAAGGCGCGACGCGCCTCCTCGCCAAAGCGCTCGCGCCCGCCGTGCGCGTCAACGGCGTCGCGCCGGGCATCGCGCTGCCGAGCGGCGCGCAAACCGAGGCCGAGTTCGACGCGGTCGCGGGCAAGTACAATCTGATGAAGCGCCCGATCGACATCGATGCGATCGCCGGCGCCGTTCTTTTCCTGCTCGACAATCCCGCCGTCACCGGCCAGACGATCCTCGTCGACAACGGCCAGCACATGGTCGCGTCGGACCACGACGTCATGTTCCGGACGAGAGGCAAGGCATGAACCGACCGCTGCTCAACGCCGATCATTACTACATCCTGCTCGACCGATACCGGCTCGACGTTTCGATCGGCATCCATGATTTCGAACGCGCGAAACCGCAGCCCGTCGCCGTCTCGATCGCGGTGGCGTTCCCGCGCCGCAAGCAATATCAAGACAAGATCACCGAGGTGATCGACTATGATTTCCTCCGAACGGAAATCGCCGCGCTCGTCCACGGACGCCACATCAACCTGCAAGAAACGCTGTGCGAGGCGATTCTCGGCATCTGCCGGAAAGGCGGCGCGCGCGGAGCGATCGTGCGCTCGGAGAAAACCAACGTCTATCCGGATGCGCAGGCGGTCGGCTGCGAGATGAGCTGGTTCGACGACGGCGTCCTGTTGAAGGCGTAAGAACCGTGTACGAACAATCATATCAGTTCACGTTCGAGGCCGCCCACGATCTCGCCGAAAACGTCAGGGGCGAAGGCGATCATCCCTATTCGCGCATTCACGGCCATTCCTTCGTCGTGACCTTGACCTTGCGCGCGGAAAAGCTCGCGCCCGAGGGCTGGATCATCGATTTCGCGCGACTTCGCGACATCTGCGCGCGTCTCAGGGAAAAGCTCGACCACCGGCTGTTGAACTCGATCGCCGGCCTTGAGCGCCCGACCCTTGAGAACACGGCGGCGTGGATATTCAAGGCGGCGGCGGTTGAAGCGCCCGCGCTTTACAGGGTCGAGCTTGAGCGCCCGACCTTGAATGAGCGCGTCGCTTATTACGCGAAGCGCTGAATTGCGGGCGGCCGCAGCTTAGCCGCCTGCTGCCCATCCTTCGCGACGCCGCTTCGCGGCTCCTCAGGATGAGGATTGTCCGTTTCGCGACAAGAGAAGTCCTCATCCTGAGGAGCGCGCCTGTTGGCGCGCGTCGCGAAGGATCGGCGACGGCGCAAAGCGTAATTACTCCGCCGGCGCGAATTCGAAATCCGGGTCGGCGGCTCTCGGCGCGAGGCCGTCGAGCAGCATCGTCAGGCGGATGACGCCGGCGAGACCGAGAAAGACGAGGAATCCGCCGAAGGCGAGGACGATCAGGAACAGGACCGCCGACCCGCCGGGTTCGACGACGGCGATGGCGCCGTGCTCCGGCGAGACGCGAACGTCGATCCGCTTGCCAGGTTCGTAGACTTCGCCCGATGGATGGAGCGCGCCGGTCCAGAACCGCACGCGCTCGCCGGTGTGCGACTGCGCGCCGTCGAACCAGGCGTAGCGAATGGCGCCGCCCTGATCGTTGCTGAGAACGACGCCCGTGACTGTCGGCCAGTTGAGACTGGCGCGCGCGCGCGCATAGTCCTCGACGGCGGCGTAGGCGGCGACGACGCCGAACGCCGCGACCAGCCCGAAAAGGATGAACGCCCCCAGAGCGCCTTTGAGATCGTCCCGATGGTCCATGGTTTGACCCGTCATCGTCCCCGCGATACCCGGTCACGCTATGGTCAGCGCCGATAACGAAGCCTTAATAGGTTGATCGAGAATGTCTGAAGTGACGCAAGAACCGGTTCACCCTCTTCGCGGCGGCGCGCTGATCGCCGACGAAGTCTCGCGCCTGCCCGGAAAGCCCGGCGTCTACCGCATGATGAACGACGCGGGCGACGTTCTTTACGTCGGCAAGGCGAAGAGCCTTCGCGCACGCGTCTCCTCCTACGCCAAATCCGGCGGTCATTCGAACCGCATCATGCGGATGATCGCCGAGACGTGCTCGATGGAGTTCGTCGTCACCGCATCGGAGACCGAAGCGCTGCTCCTCGAAGCGAACCTCATCAAGCAGCTCAAACCCCGTTACAACGTCCTCTTTCGCGACGACAAATCATTCGCCTACATCCTGATCGCGGAGGACCACGCAGCGCCGCAGATCCTGAAACATCGCGGCGCCAGAAAGCGCAAAGGCGCCTATTACGGCCCCTTCGCCTCCGCCGGCGCCGTCAACCGCACGCTCAACACGTTGCAGAAGGCGTTCCTGCTGCGCTCCTGCACGGACAGCGTTTTCGACAACCGGACGCGCCCTTGCCTCTTGCACCAGATCAAGCGGTGCTCGGCGCCCTGCGTCGGCCTCATCCCGGAGGCCGATTACCGCGAGCTTGTCGCCGAGGCGAAAACCTTT
Source organism: uncultured Alphaproteobacteria bacterium (assembly GCA_963765165.1). Lineage (GTDB taxonomy): Bacteria > Pseudomonadota > Alphaproteobacteria > Caulobacterales > Parvularculaceae > Amphiplicatus. The sequence goes on from CAVXVQ010000005.1 coordinate 31,379, forward strand.
CTCGACGGGGATTCGCAGGCCGTGCAGCGCCAGCTTTCGTCCGAGATGGAATCCGCCGCCACGGCGCTCGACTTTGAACGCGCCGCGAGGCTGCGCGACCGTATCCGCGCCCTAACCTATATTCAGGGCTCGCAGGACATCAACGCGGAAGGCCTCGCCGAAGCGGACATTTTCGCCATCCATTCGGAAGGGGGGCAGTCCTGCGTGCAGGTGTTCTTTTTCCGCGCGGGCCAGAACTGGGGGAACCACGCGTTCTTCCCGAAACACGACCGCGAAGAAGAAGCGCCTGTGATCCTTTCCGCCTTCATGGCGCAATTCTATGACGGGCGCGATCCGCCGGCGATGATCCTCGCGAGCGAGACGCCGGATCAGGCGGACCTCCTCGCTGAAGCGCTGACGTTGAAAGCCGGACGCAAGGTGACGCTGTCAGCGCCGCAGCGCGGCGAAAAGCGCAGCATCATGGATCAGGCCGTGATGAACGCGCGCGAGGCGCTGTCGCGGCGCATGGCGGAAAGCGCGAGCCAGCAAAAATCGCTTGCGCGACTTGCGGAGGCTCTGGAGCTTGAGGCGCCGCCGCGCCGGATCGAGGTCTACGACAACTCGCACATCTCCGGCGCAAACGCCGTCGGTGCGATGATCGTCGCGGGACCGGAGGGATTCGAGAAGAAGCAATACCGCAAATACAACATCAAATCGGCGGACCTCGCGCCCGGCGACGATTACGCGATGATGCGCGAGGTGCTGACGCGGCGCTTTTCACGCATGATGAAGGAGGACGACGAGGAAACGCGGCCCGATCTCGTCGTCATCGACGGCGGCAAAGGCCAGCTTTCAACCGCGCTTCAGGTGTTTGCGGACCTCGGCCTCGATCCTGAGGCGGAAGGCGTAACGATCATCGGCGTCGCAAAGCCCCGCCGCGAGAACGAGGCCGGCGAAAAGCGCGTCGACCGCACGATGGGCGCCGTCGGAGAACAGATCGTCCTGCCCGGCAAGGAGCCGTTTCTGCTGGCCCCGCGCGACCCGGCGCTTTTTTTCATTCAGCGCCTGCGCGATGAAGCGCACCGCTTCGCCATCGGCGCGCACCGCGCCAAGCGCGCAAAATCGCTCGGCGCCAAATCCGATCGACGAAATCCCCGGCGTCGGCCCGTCAAAGAAGCGCGCGCTGCTCAATCACTTCGGCTCGGCGAAAGAAATCGCGCGCGCGAAGAAGGAAGATTTGACCGCGGTCGAGGGCGTCTCCGATGAGCTCGCGCAGCGGATTTATGATTATTTTCATGGGGGGTGATCCCCTCACCCGCTCGCGTTGTTCGCTGGCCTCTCCCAAGGGAAAGGCGAAGACGGCCCGCTCCCGCTCATGCACGCGTTCGCCGGGATGAGCGGTGTGAGAAGAAGTTCCTTCTTCCCAAACGGGGAGAAGATGGCGCGATAGCGCCGGATGAGGGGGCGATCACTCGCGTTGAATTGGCGTTTGCCCCCACCCGAAATTCGCAAGCGCGAATTTCGACCTACCCACAAGGGGGAGGTAAGCGCGGGCCGCCTGCACGGCCCGCAATTTTTGAGCGCCGGAATTGCCGCGAGTCCCCGCCTCCCTCTTTGGGGGGAGGCCGAAACCGCTCTTCGCGGTTTCGGGTGGGGGTTACGCCCTAAGCCGCAGCGGCTCTCGGTCCCTGGACGCCGCGCGAGCGGCGGCGGCGCGAGCCGCGTTTCGGACGGTCGGCGCCCGATTCGCTGGCGCCGTTGGCGTTTGATCCGTGAGCGTGGTCGCGGCGCGGGTCGTTATTGCCCTTGACGCGCACGTCGCCTTTCTGGCCGCGGCCATCATTGCGGGCGTAGTCGCGGCCTTGTCCGCGATGGGGTTTCTTCGGCGCCGAGCGTTCGCGCTCCTGCGTTGCTGCCGGCGCGACGAAGCCTTCGGGGAGCGGCGCCAGCGTGATGCGCTGGCGCGTCAGGCGTTCGATGTCGCGGAGATACCCGCGCTCGTCGTCGGCGACGAACGAGATCGCGACGCCCTCGGCTCCCGCTCGCGCCGTGCGGCCGATGCGGTGAACATATTGTTCCGGCACGTTCGGGATCTCGAAATTGATGACGTGGCTGACCGCGTCGATATCGAGACCGCGCGCCGCGATGTCGGTCGCGACGAGGAACGGGGTCCGGCCGGCGCGGAAGGCTTCGAGCGCCTTTTCGCGTTGCGGCTGGCTCTTGTTGCCGTGGATCGCAGCGGCGCGAAGGCCCGATTTCTCGAGGCTGCGGACGACCTTGTCGGCGCCGTGCTTCGTTCTGGTGAAGATCAGCGCGCGGCTGACCGATTTATCCTGCAGGGTCAGCGTCAGGAGGCCCTGCTTGTCCGCCTGGCGAACGAGCGTTGCATATTGCGAGACGCGTTCGACGGTCGTGGCGACCGGCGCGACGGCGACGCGAACGGGATGGTTCTGGTACTGATCGGCGAGCGACGCGATCGCATTCGGCATCGTCGCCGAAAAGAGCAGCGTCTGACGCGTCTTCGGCATCAGCGGCATGATCGTCCGCAGCGCGTGAATGAAGCCGAGATCGAGCATCTGGTCGGCCTCGTCGAGAACGGCGACTTCAACGCCGTTCAGCATCACGGCCTTGCGGTCGATCAAATCGATGAGGCGGCCGGGCGTTGCGACGAGAACGTCGACGCCGCGATGAAGGTCGCGAATTTGCCGGTTGATCGGCGTGCCGCCGAAAACGACGGCGACCGAGACCTTGATGAAGCGGCCATAGGCGAAGAACGACGCCGCGATCTGCGAGGCGAGTTCGCGCGTCGGCGCGAGGACGAGGACGCGCGGGCTCTTCGGCCGGAGCGGCGCGGGATTGCGCGCAAGGCGGTCGAGGATCGGCAGCGCGAACGCCGCCGTCTTGCCGGTGCCTGTCTGGGCGATGCCGACAAGGTCCTTGCCCGCGAGCAGCGGCGGAATGGCCTGCACCTGGATCGGCGTCGGCGTGGTGTACCCTTCGGCGGCGACGGCTTTGGCGATCGGCTCGGCGAGGTTCAGGGTGGAGAAAGTGGTCAAAACAAAAGTTCCAATGCATTGAGCGGCATCGGCCGGACGCTTTTCGAGCGTTTTCCGGCCTGATGGCTCGGGTGAAACGACCCGCGTGAACTCAGGGCGTAAGGGGGTTAACAGGTCTGAAGACGAGGGCTCAATGTCGGGATTTATCCCCGCAGCGCTTCACGCCGCCCCCGTCATGCAGTCGTTCAGACCACAGACGTTGGCCGGCATATGGGGGCGGCCGGGTTAAATGTCAATGAAGATCGGGGGCTTGCGGCCATCCTTCGCGACGCCGCGCTTTGCGCGGCTCCTCAGGATGAGGACCGGGGCAGGTGAACTCCTCATCCTGAGGAGCCCCGGCATATGCCGGGGCGTCGCGAAGGATGGGCACAGGCGCGCTATTCGCCAATATCCTCATTCCAGAGGTCTGGATGCTCCGCGATGAAGCGGGCCATCAGGGCGATCGAGTCCGGATGCTGAAGGTCGATCACCTCGACGCCGCGCGAGCGCAGGAAATCCTCGTTGCCGCCGAAATTCTTCGTATCGTTAATGACGACGCGCGGGATTTTGAACTGCACGATCGTTCCCGCGCACATCATGCAGGGCGAGAGCGACGTATAAAGCGTCATGCCCTTATAGCTCTTTTGCCGCCCGGCTTTCCTGAGGCAATCCATCTCGCCATGCGCGATCGGATCGCCCTTCTGGACGCGCTGATTATGACCCGAGGCGATCAGGCGCTCGCCCATCGCCAGCACCGAGCCGATCGGAAGCCCGCCAGTGTCGGCGCCCTTTTTCGCCTCCATGAAGGCGAGTTCGGCGAAACGGCGATCAGAGGCGGTCAACATAGGTTGTCGGTTGCAGGTTCCAGGTTGTAGCAATGGCGGCGCGCGCCACCCTTCTTACAACCTGCAACCTGCAACCCACAACCTTATGCTCACCATCGTCTCTCACCCGCTGGTCCAGCACAAGCTGACCTTGATGCGGGAGAAATCCACCAACAACGCGTTGTTCCGTCAGACGCTGCGCGAGATCTCTTTCCTCCTCGCCTATGAGGTGACGAAGGATCTCGACCTTGGGACGCGCGAGATCGAAACGCCGCTTGAGCGCGGAACGTTTCCGTGGCTCGAAGGGCGGCGCATCTGTTTCGTGTCAATCCTGCGCGCCGGCAACGGATTGCTGGACGGGATGCTCGATCTCATCCCGGATGCGCGCGTCGGCCATATCGGCCTTTACCGCGATCACGTGACGCTGCAACCGGTTCAGTATTATCTGAAACTCCCCGAAGCAATCGGCGAGCGCGACGTGATCGTCGTCGATCCGATGCTCGCGACCGGCAATTCGTCTGTCGCCGCGCTGACAATCCTTAAAGGCGCTGGCGCGAGGCGCTTGAAGTTCATGTGCCTTCTCGCGGCGCCCGAAGGCGTCCGCACGCTCGAAAAAGCGCATCCGGACGTTCCGATCTTCGCCGCCGCCGTCGACCGGCAGCTGAATGAAAAGGGCTACATCCTTCCCGGCCTCGGCGACGCCGGCGACCGGATTTACGGAACGGCGTAGCTCTTTCGGGATTTCCCGCGCCGCGCCGTTATTCCGCCGCGATCTGGGCGTTTCCTCCGCGGCCGGGTAGACTGGCCGTGGAATGCCGATGCGTTTTCCTCTCTTGACGTCGCCTGTCCGCGACGCGCGCTGGTTTCAGATCGCCGGTCAGGCGACCATTCTCCTCGTCGGTTTGTTCATCCTCGATTTCGGCGATTGCGCCCGCGCAGATCGCGGCGGCGATCGGCGCCTGCCTGTTGGCGCAGGCGATCGGCTCGGCGCTTGTCGCGTCCCGTTTCGACTGGAAAAGTGCGTTCATCAGCGGGCTTTCGCTGGCGCTCTTGCTGCGCGCCAACGACATCTGGCCCTTTGTTCTCGCCGCGTTCATCGCCATCGGCTCGAAATTCGCCATTCGCGCGCATGACCGGCACATTTTCAATCCGGCCAATATCGGCATTGTGCTGATGATAACTTTGACCGACGCCGCCTGGACGTCGACCAGCGAATGGGGAAGCGCGCTTTGGCTCGCAGTCCTTATTGCGTGTCTTGGATCGCTGTCCTGCTGGCGCGCCTCGCGCCTCGACGTTCCGGTCGTCTATCTCGGCGTCTACGGCGCGCTGGTCCTCGGCCGCGCGCTCTTTCTCGGCGATCCGGTCGCCATCCCGATGCTGCGCCTTTCGCATGGCGCGCTCATCCTTTTCGCCTTCTTCATGATCTCGGACCCGAAGACAACGCCGGAAGATCCGCGCCTGCGCGCTTTTTTCGTGGCGGCGGCCGCGGCGATCGCCTATGTGCTGCAGTTCCATTTCTTCATCAGCGACGGGATTTTCTTTGCGCCATTCCTGCTGGCGTTGATCCGCCTGCTGACAGGGTTCGCCGTCGGCGGCCGTTACGAATGGGGCCGCGCGCCCGCGCCGCTTCAATTCCGTTCGCCGGGCCGCCGTTTCCGAGCGACGGCTGCCGAATGAAAGAGTTTCAAGGGAGACGACCATGAAGAAAATCAGCCTCAAGAAAACGCTCATCGCCGCCGCATCGGGCCTCGCCGCCATCGCAATGACCGGCGGCGCGGTCGCCTTTTGCGGATTTTATGTCGCGAAGGCCGACACCAAGCTTTTCAACAAAGCGTCGAAAGTCGCGATCATGCGCGACGGCGAGCGCACCGTGATGACGATCTCGAACGACTATCAGGGCGCGCTGAAGGAATTCGCGATCGTCGTCCCGGTGCCGGTCGTCCTTGAGGAGGGCCAGATCCACGTCACCGACAACGCGATCCTCGATCACCTCGACGCCTACACGGCGCCGCGGCTCGTTGAGTATTTCGACGAGGATCCCTGCGAGACGCGTTATTACGACAAGATGGCGATGCCGTCGGCGACGGCCGAATCGGACGGCGCCGGAAGCCGGCGCGGCGACGACGCGCTCGGCGTCACCGTCGAAGCGGAATACACCGTCGGCGAATACGACATCCAAATTCTTTCAGCGAAAGAGTCGGGCGGGCTCGCGGCATGGCTGAAACAGAACGGCTACAAGCTCCCGAGCGGCGCCGAAGAAACGCTCGGCAGCTATATCCGCCAGGGCGTCAAATTCTTCGTCGCGAAGGTCAATCTCGACGAGCAGTCGAAGACCGGCCTCAAATATCTCCGCCCGCTGCAGATGGCGTTTGAATCGCCGCGCTTCATGCTGCCGATCCGCCTCGGCACGCTCAACGCCGACGGCAAGCAGGAGCTGTTCGTTTTCGCCCTGACGCGCAGCGGCCGCGTCGAGACGACGAATTATCGCACCGTCAAATTGCCGACCGGCATGGACGTGCCCGTCTATGTGAAAAATGAATTCGGCGACTTCTACAAGGCGATGTTCGCCGAGCAGGTCGAGCGCGAATCCGAACGCGCCGTCTTTCTTGAATACGCATGGGACATGAACTGGTGCGATCCGTGCGCCGCCGATCCCCTGTCGAATGACGAGTTGCAGGAGCTTGGCGTCTATTGGGTCGGCGATCCGCAATATCGCGATCAGCCCATACGGCCGATGCCGATGCCCGTTCAGGGCAGCGACGTTTTCGTGACGCGCCTGCATGTCAGCTACGACGCCGCGCATTTCCCCGAAGATCTGATGTTCAAGGAAACCGGCGAGCGCGAAAACTTTCAGGGCCGCTATGTGATGCGTCACCCCTACAAGGGCGACGCGAAATGCGACGCCGGGCGCGAATACAAAGCCAGCCTGCCGAAGCGGTTCGAGCAGGAAGCGCAGACCCTGTCCTCGCTCACCGGATGGGATATCGACGATGTCCGTTCCAAGATGAAAACGAGCGGACAGCCGTTCACCCCCGCCCCCAAGGAGAAATGGTGGGAGAAAATCTGGGGCAAGAGCGACAAGAAAGGCTAAAGCCGTAATTCAGAACAAAAAGCAGGCCGGCTCCCCGCCGGCCTGCTTTTTACTTTTTCGGCGGCGGCGTCCCTTGCGCTTTTCCGAAAGCTGCCGACACCGCCGATTTCTGCCCGTATTTTGACGAGGCGACGGTTTTTTCCTTGGCCTTTTTCGGCTTTTTCGTTTCGCGGTTGCCGCGATTTTTTTCTTTCGACATTCTGTTTCTCCTTACGGAAGTTTGACCGGGTCGAGGATCGCCTGATCAGGTTGTCTTCGGATCGTGGTCGACCGCCGGGAGGGCTGGCGTGGTCGGCGCAAGCGCTGGTTCGGCGGGCGGGACCACCGCCGCTTTCGGCGTGGCGGGCTTTGGCGTCTTGTCTCTTTTTTCTGAATCGGATCATGGTTTTGCGCCTTTCATGGCTGATGATCAGGCATTGTCGCGCGCTGGCGAGGGGCCACGCCTTGGCGCGCCTGCGAAGGGTCCGGCTGGTCAAACAGGCGCGGGCTTTTTATGGAAGGCCCGCTTATGGAAGCCCGGTTACGGAATGCTAGAAACGGCGCAGCGCGCAAGGTGCTGCGGAATGCGCTTGGCGCGGGCGACGCCGGGCGATGAGGAAAACCGACTCGCCTACGGCGCCCGCGAGCCTCTTTCATAGCGGTTCTTGCAGAATTTAGCTAATGACGATTTGGTGCGAGGGAGCGTGGCGCGACATGGCGAATTATTTGACGGTGTCGCGGATCCTCCTGATCGTTCCCTTCGCGGCGATGTTCTTTTTGAACACCTCCTGGGCGATGACCGCCGCGTTCGTCATCTTCGCGCTCGCCGCCGCGACCGATTTCCTCGATGGATGGGTCGCCCGCGCTGCGCCATGAAACGTCGGCGCTCGGCGCCGCGCTTGATCCGCTCGCGGACAAGCTCCTTGTCGCGGCGGCGCTCCTCCTCCTTGTGCGCAACGGCGTCATTCGCGACGCCGACGTCGTCGCGGCCCTCGCGATCCTCTTGCGCGAAGTGCTGGTCGGCGGCCTTCGCGAGGCGGTCGGGCAGCGTGGCGACAAGCTTCCCGTGACGCGGCTCGCGAAAGCAAAAACCACAGCGCAACTGTCCGCCATCGCGTTGTTCCTCGCCGCGGCGCCAGGCGGGCTCATCGGGGAGACCCTCCGGCCCGTCGCGAGCGGCGTCTTCTGGCTTGCAGCCGCCCTCACGCTCGTGACCGGCTGGGATTACGCCCGCCGCGCGGTCGCCCTCTTGCGCGGCCGGGCCGGCTGATCTCAAAGACTGAAATCATGTCGAAAGCGATCGAAGAAAAGTCGGCCCACATTCTCGTCGTCGATGACGATGACAGGATCAGGTCGCTGCTGAAACGGTATCTGACGGAAAACGGCCTTCGCGTTTCGACGGCGAAGGACGGGGCGGAGGCGCGCGAACTGCTGGGCTCGATGGAATTCGATCTCCTGATCCTCGATGTGATGATGCCGGGCCTCTCCGGCTTCGACCTCACCGAAAAAATCCGGGCGGCGTCGAACGTCCCGATCCTGCTCCTCACCGCGCGCGGCCTCCCGGAGGACCGGATTGAGGGCCTCGAGCGCGGCGCAGACGATTATCTTTCCAAACCCTTTGAGCCGCGCGAGCTTCTCTTGCGCATCGGCGCCCTCCTTCGCCGGTCGCGACCGATCGCGCGCGACCGCCAGTCGCTGACGTTCGGCGCCGCCACATTCGAGCCCGGCCGCGGAGAACTTCGCCGCGGCGGCGACCTCGTGAAGCTGACCGCTGGCGAGCTGGCGCTCCTTCGCGTCCTTGCGGCAAAACCCGGCGAAGCGATTTCGCGCCAGGCGCTCGCCGAACAGACGTCGACGCCGATGGAACGCTCGATCGACGTGCAGATCACGCGGATCAGGAAGAAGATCGAGGACGATCCAAGAACGCCGATCTATCTTCAGACCGTCCGCGGCGTCGGCTACATGCTGATCCCCGATTGACGATGCTGAAGCGCTTCATGCCGAAAAGCCTTTACGGCCGGGTGGCGCTGATCGTCATTTTGCCGATCTTCCTGATGCAGTCGGTCATCACCTACGTCTTCTTCGACCGGCATTGGGATACGGTTACGGCGAACCAGTCTGCGAACATCGCCGGACAGCTCGCTTTGCTGACGCGGCTCTACGAGGAGGCTGCGACAGAAGACGCGCGCCGCGTGGTCGAGACGATCGCGCTCGAAGACCTCGACATCTCGACCCGCTTCGAGGCCGGCGGAACGATCCCGGAGCGCAACAAGCTCTCGCCCTTCAATCTTTACAACGCGACGCTCGACCGCCAGCTCGGCGAGGAGTTGAAGCGTCCTTTCTGGTTCGACACCAAAAGCTGGCCGGTCTACGTTGAAATCCGTGTGCAAACGAACGAGGGGTATCTCGTTTTTCTGCCTTTCCGCGACCGGGTGTTCGCGACGACGGGTCCGGTTTTCCTGCTCTGGCTGATCGGCACCTCACTTCTGCTCGGCGCTATTGCGATCGTTTTTCTGCGCAATCAGGTGCGCTCGATCCTGCGTCTTGCGACCGCCGCCGAAGCCTTCGGGCGCGGCCGGGACATGCCGGAATTCCGGCCCTCCGGCGCGACGGAGGTGAGGCGCGCGGGGCGCGCCTTCATCGCCATGCGCGAGCGCATCAAGCGTCATCTCGACCAGCGCACGACGATGCTCGCCGGCGTCAGCCATGATTTACGGACGCCGCTGACGCGCATGAAGCTCGCGCTCGCCATGCTCCCCGACAACGCCGACGCGCAGGAGTTGAAGCGCGACGTCGCCGAGATGGAGAAGATGATCGAATCCTATCTCGAATTCGCCTCCGACATCTCTTCCGCCGGCGAGCCCGAAGCGTTCGATGTCGCCGATCTCGTGCGCGAAGTCGCCGAGGACGCCGACGCGGAGGGCGCGCGCGTGACGGTCGAGGACGCCGTTGCGGTCGCGATCGAGGGCAGACGCGCGGCGTTAAAGCGCGCGATCGCCAATCTCGTCGGCAACGGCCTTCGTTATGCCGGCAAGGTCTGGCTCGGCGTGAAGCGAAGCGGTCCTTATGTCGAGATCATTGTCGATGACGACGGGCCGGGAATTCCTGAAGACAAACGCCGCGATGTCTTCAAACCTTTCTACCGGCTCGATGAAGCGCGCTCGAGCCACGCCGGCGGCGTCGGCCTCGGGCTCTCCGTGGTGCGTGAGGTCGCGCGCAGTCATGGCGGCGACGTCACGCTCGACCGCGCGCCGCAGGGCGGGTTGCGAGCTGTCCTGAAACTGCCGGTCTGATCTCGGCGTCTATTCCGTGAGCGCCGCCGCGCGCCGGGCCGCTGCTTCGACAGCTGCTTTCACCAGCTTTCGTAACGCTACGTCGTCGCCGTCCAGAACCTTCAGCGCTGCTTCGGTCGTGCCGCCCGGCGATGTGACGGCGCGTCGCAGGTCGGCGAGCGAGCGAGGGTCCTGCGCGACATAGGCGCCAGAGCCGGAGAGCGTCGCGCGCGCGAGCGTCATTGCCGCTTCATCCGACAGGCCCGCCGCTTTTCCCGCCTCCGCGAGCGCTTCGCCAAGCAGGAAAAAATAGGCGGGCCCGCTGCCTGAAACCGCTGTCACCGTGTCGATCGCCTTCTCGCTGTCGACCCAGATCGTCTCGCCGACCGCGCGCATCAACCTGTCCGCGATCGCCCGGTGCTCGGCGGTGACGCCGGGAGGCGCGTAGAGCGCCGTCACGCCGGAGCCGATCGCCGCTGGCAGATTAGGCATGGTGCGGACGATTTCGCGCGCACGCGGCATGGCCTTGCGGATCGCCGCGATGGTCTTCCCTGCCATCACGGAAATGACGACGGATTTCTCCGCAATAGGCGCGAACGGGGGCAGCACATCGGAGGCGGTCTGCGGCTTTACGGCGATGACCAAAGCTTCAAAACGGGCCGAGCCGATTGACGGGTTAATCGCCACGCCCGATACGCCCCCCGCCTCTTTCAGCCAGTCCGCCGGCGCCGGATCGAACGCTGCTGACCGCGCGGCGTCGATTACGCCGGTCGAAAGCCATCCGCGCAGGAGCGCGCCGCCCATGGAGCCCGCGCCGATGAGGGCGACGGAAATTTTTTGGTTCATGGCGGCGTTGTAGCAGCGTTGGCATGGCGAACGAAGCGCGGCCCATCCTTCGCGACGCGCCTTCGGCGCTCCTCAGGATGAGGGCGTACTTGATGGAAAAGGTAAGTCCTCATCCTGAGGAGCGCGCCCTGGCGCGCGTCGCGAAGGATGGGCCGCAAGTCGAACGCTCGCCTAAGCGTTGCCTGCCGTTTCGAACAGCGACGCCTCAAGCGCTTCCTGCGGGGTCTTGCCGCCCCAGATCAGAAAGTTGAACGCCGGCAGAAAACGATCGATCGCCTCGCGCGCGCCCTTGATCAGGCATTCGGCCTGCACCCGGTCGAGCGCGCCGCTCGCCGGAAGGACGGCGGCGTTGCGAAAGACGATGCGCGTTGTCATCCGACCAGAGATCGAAATGGCCGATCCAGAGCCGTTCGTTCACCATCGCAACGAGGCGCGCGACGTCGTTGAGACGTCCTATGGGCGCCTTGAGGTCCAGGGGCGCGCCCATCTGAAGGGTCGAGAGTTCCGGGCGCCAGGTGAACCAGAAGCCGGCGTCCCGCCACATGCCCGGAATCGCCAGATGCAATTCGTCGTCGTCGACGCGCTCGACGCTGAGCGCGAGTTCATCGGCGACGGACTCAAGCGCTTCCAGCGGATCGGCTACAGGACGCGACGATTTAAGGAGCTCTATCGACATGGCTCTCCCAGCGATGACTTACCGCCCTGATTGCGCGGCGAGTTGGGCAGGGCTCGCAATGATTCGGTCCTGGGGAGGCTTAACTCGTTTTGCCCAGCTTCGCTTCAGATCTCGGCAATCCGCGCCGCTGAGGCGCTCGTTCTCCTCCCAGCGCCTTGATCGCCATGTCGCGCGCGGCCTCGAATTCCTCGCGGGCGACGAGATCCATATCGGACAAGAGCCGCTGAACCTGGCTGCGCGCGACCGTTTCCGCCTCGCGCCTGACGCCGTCGACCGCTCCCGCCGCCTCCGACATCGGCTTGGCGATTTCATCGAAAATGGGGCTTTGGGTCTGCATGGGTAAGGGCTCCTCTGCGCTTCCTTAGCCGCTTTCCGCGGCCAAGGCGACAGCGGCGAAAAACCGCGTTAGAGGGCGCGCGACCTCCAACCCGAGACCCGATGGCCTTCGCCTACCCCGCCATCGATCCCGTTGCGATCCAGCTCGGCCCCTTCCGATCCGCTGGTATTCGCTCGGCTATATCGTCGGGCTCGGCGCTCGGGCTGGCTGGTACACTCTCATCTTTGATAGAGCGCAGGCGCTCTGGCCAGCGGCCGGCGGCACCGGTCAACAAGACGCATCTCGATGACCTGATCTTCTGGGTGCGCTCGGGGTCATGGCCGGCGGTCGTCTCGGCTACCTCTTTTTTTACGAACCCTCGCTGCTGATCGGCGCATGGGAGCCGTTCGGCGCCAATATGGCGGACGGGATCGTCAAGACAGTCATCGGCTGGATTCCGATCCCGCCCGCGCTGATGCTCTGGAGAGGCGGCATGTCGTTCCATGGCGGCTTCATCGGCGTCACCATCGCCGGCATCTGGTTTGCCCGCAGATACAAATTGAATCCGTTTTCGCTCGGCGATCTCTTCGCCTGCGGCGCGCCTATCGGCATATTCCTCGTACGGATCGCCAACTTCATCAATGGCGAGCTTTACGGTCGTCCCTGGGACGGCAAATGGGCGATGGTGTTTCCAGGCGATCCGTTGCAGGTCTCCGCGCCACCCGAGCCAGCTTTATGAAGCGGCGCTCGAAGGCTTCGTCCTGTTCATCATCATTTTCGTCCTGACGCGGCTGTTCGGCCTGTTGAAGCGGCCCGGCGCGACGATGGGCGTCTTCCTCTCTGGATATGCGCTCTCGCGCATCATCGTTGAAAATTTCCGCGAACCTGACGACTTCATGCCCGATTTTCCGATCGGCCTCACCATGGGGATGATGCTGTCGCTGCCGATGCTGGCGCCTGGGCTCTGGTTCGTCTGGCGCGCCTTCCGCAAGCCGAAAGCTTCGGCGGCGCCCGCGTCATGACGGAAAGCGCGCCAAGGCGCGAGACGACGCCGCTCGAAGAACGCCTGATCGCCCTTATCAAATCCCGGGGGCCGATTTCGATCGCCGACTATATGGCGGACGCGCTCTTTCACCCTCATGACGGCTATTACACGATCGCAGAGCGCCGATCGGCGCCGAGGGCGACTTCACGACGTCGCCGGAGATCAGCCAGATTTTCGGCGAGCTCATCGGCCTCTGGCTCGTCCAGTCATGGGAGGAAATGGGCGCGCCGAAAGCCTTCAATCTAGTCGAGCTGGGACCAGGTCGCGGCGCCTTGATGCAGGATATCCTCCGCGCCGCGAAGTTGCGTCCCGCCTTTCTTGACAGCGCGCGGATCTGGCTCGTCGAAACGTCTGGCCGGCTTCGCCATGAACAGCAGCGGCGCCTCCGCGATGCAGGGATCGCGCCCGATTGGGCGGATTATTTCCGCGGACGTTCCGCCAGGGCCGACGCTGCTCGTCGCCAATGAATTTTTCGACTGCCTGCCGATCCGCCAATTCGTCAGAACCGACATCGGCTGGCGCGAACGCCTCGTCGGCGTCGATGCCGCAGGGCTCTGCTTCTCGCTCTCCGACACGCCGCCATTGCCGACGACCGCGCTCCCGGAAGCGGAGGCCGCGACACCCGGAGACATATTCGAACTGAACGAGCCGGCAGAAGCGCTCGCCGACGACATTGCGCGCGCGCTTGTCGCTCATGGCGGCCGTGCGCTGATCATCGACTACGGCCATCTTCATTCAGGCTTCGGCGAGACGCTGCAGTCGGTGCGGCGGCACGCCTGCTGGCCCGTGCTGTCGTCGCCCGGCAAGGCCGACATCACGGCGCACGTCAATTTCGAGCGGCTCGCCGGCGCCGCCTTCGCCGCCGGGGCCGCCGCGTTCGGCCCGGTGTCGCAAGGCGCCTATCTCGAACGGCTCGGCATCGCCCTTCGGCTCGAACGCCTTACCGCCGGAAAATTGGCGGAAGAGACGGCCGATCTTTTCGCGGGCGCGCACCGGATATCCTCGCCGACGCAAATGGGCGAACTCTTCAAGGCGCTCTGCATTTCCTCGCCTGCGCTGCCAGAGCCTGCAGGATTTCGCGCATGAGCCCGCCGTACCTCAAAGCGAAATCGATCGAAGCAGCAGGCGCGCGGCACGGATTTTTCGGGCGCGCCGGCGGCGTTTCGACCGGCATTTTTTCGCTCGCTGAATGTCGGCCTCGGCTCAAGCGATGATCCGGCCAACGCTGCCGAGAACCGCCGTCGTTGCCGTGACGCGCTCGGCTGCGGCGCACCTCCTGACGCTTTACCAGGTGCACTCCGCCGAAGCGGTCATCGTCACCGCGCCGTGGTCCGGTCAGGGCCCGAAAGCCGACGGCATGGCGACGCGGCTTCCTGGCGTCGCGCTCGGCGTCCTTGCGGCCGACTGCATGCCGTTCCTTTTCATCGACGCTGAAGCCGGGGTCATCGGCGCCGCGCATGCGGGATGGCGCGGCGCTCTCGCCGGCGTTCTTGATGAGACCGTGAAAGCGATGGTCTCGATCGGCGCGCGCGCGGATCGCATCCGCGCCGCCGTCGGACCCTGCATGCGTCAGCCGAATTTCGAAGTCGGCGTCGACGTCCTTGAGGCGTTCGCCGCCAAATATCCGGAGGCGGAGCAATTTTTCGCGCCCGGCGCCGCCGCCGGCAAGCGCCAGCTGGACCTCGTCGGCTTCGGCCGCGCGCGCCTCGCCGCCGTCGGGGTCGAGCGCCTTGACGATGTCGGCGTTTGCACTGTCGCCGAACCCGACGCCTATTTCAGCTACCGGGTCAGCCGCCGGCGCGGCGAGCCGGACTACGGCCGCAACCTGTCGGCGATCGCCCTCCCCGGCATGTGACATTGACGGCGGGACTTGATCCTCCGACCGGAAACCGTCACAACCGCGCCGGGATTTCAGGGGCCTGACGCATGAAGCTGATCTCGGGGAACTCGAACCGCCGCCTCAGCGAAAACATCGCGAAAAGGCTGTCGAACCCCCTCGCCGAGGCGGACATCAGGACCTTCAAGGACGGCGAGGTTTTCGTCGAGATCAAGGAGAATGTCCGCGGCGAGGATGTCTTCGTCATCCAGTCGACGTCGAACCCGGCGAACGACAATCTGATGGAGCTCCTGATCACGATCGACGCGCTGACGCGCGCGTCGGCGAGCCGCATCACCGCCGTCATCCCCTATTTCGGCTACGCCCGTCAGGACCGCAAGGCTGGACCGAGGACGCCGATTTCAGCAAAGCTCGTCGCAAACCTCATTACGACCGCCGGCGCCGACCGGGTTTTGACCGTCGACCTGCATGCCGGACAGATACAGGGCTTCTTCGACATTCCGACCGATAATCTGTTCGCGGTGAACGCCTTCGCGGACAAGATCAGGTCTATTCAAAACGGCGCATGTCGAGGACGTCACGGTCGTCTCGCCCGACGTCGGCGGCGTCGTGCGCGCGCGGTCTTTGTCAAAACGTCTCGGCAACGTGCCGCTTGCGATCGTCGACAAGCGCCGCGAGCAGGCGGGCGTTTCGGAAGTGATGAACATCATCGGCGACGTCAAGGATCGCCATTGCGTCCTCTTCGACGACATCGTCGACAGCGGCGGGACGCTCTGCAACGCCGCGCAGGCGATCATGGACAAGGGCGCGAAAAGCGTCTCCGCCTATGTGACCCACGGCGTTCTTTCAGACGGCGCGCCCGACCGCATCGCCAAGGCGGCGGGCCTGACGCGCCTCGTCACCACGGACTCGATCACATCGACGCCCGACATCGACGCTTGCAAAAAGATTTAGCGCGTAGAAATCGGCGGGCTCCTCGCAGAAGCGATCCGCCGGATCGCGAATGAAGAGTCGGTGTCGAGCCTGTTTGATTGACCTGAGCCGCCATCGAACTGCGGCGCCTGTCATTCCGCGATCTTTGCCGCCAGCTCCTTGATCAGCCGTACGACAACCCGCGCGGTCGCCATCTGGATATCGCGCTCGGGATTAAGTTCGACGATGTCGGCGCCGACAAGCGGTCCCTTGATGCGATGGATCATCGAGACGACGTCGCGCGTCGACAGGCCGCCGGGCTCTGGATGCGAGACGCCGGGCGCGAAGGCGGGATCAAGGCCGTCGAGGTCGATCGACATATAGAGCGGACCGGAGAAGATCGCCGGCGGAATCTCGTCAACCTGATCGGCGCGCAAAATCGTCACGCCGTATCGTTTGGCCTGCTCCAGCTGGTGCGGGTCCCAGCATCTGATGCCGACCTGAACGAGCGTCTTGACGAGACCGTCTTCGAGCGCGCGCGCAAAGGGGCACGCGTGGCTGAAGCGGTCGCCTTCGAATTCATCGTGCAGGTCCGGGTGCGCATCGATATGGAGCACGTTGACCGGACCATGCCTTGCGTGAACCGCCTGCAGGATCGGATAGGTGACGGCGTGATCGCCGCCGATCGACAGGGGCGCGAAGCCCGCCGCCAGACACGTGGCGACCGTTTGCTGGATGATTTCTCGCGCGGCGGCGGCATCTTCTGGCAAGGACGGTATCACATAGCTCTCAATCGCCTCGCGCATGTCGACAAGGTTCGTCGAATAGCTGCTCGACGCCTCACTTGTCAGCAAGCGCTTCACCACCGTCGGCGCGAGCGCGGCGCCGCGCGCATGGCTTGAACTTCCATCCCACTCAAATCCCAGCACGCGCGATTTCATTTTCTCTCCAAAGGCCGCCGCATCAGCACGCAGTCAAAACTGACAGCGCCGACCGGCATGCGGACGATTGAAACCGGATTGAACCCATGCCGGACGTAAAAGGCTTCGGCGGTCAGGCTCGACACCGTTTCCATTTCAGCAAAGCCCGCCGCGAGCGCTTCTTCAAGGCACCTTGTGAGGATCGCGCCGCCGCAGCCGCGATTGATGTGGTCGGGATCGGTCGCGAAATGCCGGACATGCGCGAGGCGCGGAACCGCGACGGCCCCCGGCTTGTCGAGGCTCCAGCCGCCGCAGGAGACGATGCGCTCGCCATGAACGGCGACGAAATAACGCCCCGACGCCAACAATATTGTGATTGGCGCGCGTCATCGCGGGCAACGCCGCGTTCAACACCTCGTCTGTGTACCAGCCGCGATAAAGGATGCCATAGGAACGCGCGAGCACCGCCGAAATCTCAGCGGCGTCGGCCAGTGTCGCAACGCGCACGAGAAACGCCGACACGATCCACCTTATCCGGGGTCCTTGCCGCCGGGCTGCCAGAGCTGGATCGGATTGCCCTCCGGATCAAAGAGTTTCGCGAACCGCCCGTTGGGATATTCCTCGGGATCGACTTCGACCGCAGCGCCCGCCGCGCGCAGCTGCGCCGCCATCTTGTCGAGGTCGCGAACCCGGAAATTGATCATCCATTGCAGACGCATCTCGCCGAAATAGGATGTATCCTGATTGAATGGCGCGAAGACGGTCGTGCCGGCTTCCTGCCGCCATGCCGCATCATCGTAATTGTCTGGAACCGTCATGACGCCGAGATTATCCGCGTACCATTGAGCGAGCGCTTTCGGATCCTTCGCCCGGAAGAAAAATCCTCCGATCCCTGTGACTTTTTCCATAGTCCCTCCTTCTTCCGGCTTCAGGCCGATGGCGTTCGCCTGTGAAACGGCGACGGCGCCGACCGCCAGTCCGACCGCCGTTCGACGCGTAAGATCATGCTTCCTCATTTTTCCTACCCCTTCCCTTTCGTCTTCGTCGTTCCGTGTTCGGCGCTCTTTTCAATGAACTCGATGATGAGCCCCGCGACGTCGACGCCGGTCGCGGTTTCGACGCCTTCAAGGCCGGGCGAGGAATTGACTTCCATGACCACAGGGCCGTGATTGGAGCGTAGCATATCGACGCCGCAGACGTTGAGACCCATGGCCTTCGCCGCGGCGATCGCTGTCGCGCGCTCGGCCGTCGTGATTTTCACTTTTTCCGCCGATCCGCCGCGATGAAGGTTTGAGCGGAATTCGCCCTCCTTGCCTTTGCGCTTCATCGACGCGACGACCCTGCCGCCGACGACGAGGCAGCGGATGTCTTCGCCGCCCGCTTCCTTGATGAATTCCTGGACGAGGATGTCGGCGTCGACGCGGCTGAACGCCTGGATGATCGATTCCGCCGCGCGCTGCGTTTCGCCGAGGATGACGCCGAGACCTTGCGCGCCTTCAAGGAGCTTGATGATCACCGGCGGCCCGCCGACGAGGCGGATGACTTCTTCCGGATTGCCCGTCTTGTGCGCGAACACAGTGACGGGAAGCCCGACGCCCTTCCTCGCCAGCAATTGAAGGCTTCGGAGCTTGTCGCGCGAGCGCGTGATCGCGACGGATTTGTTGACCGGATAAACGCCCATCACCTCGAACTGGCGCAGCACCGCCGTTCCGTAAAAGGTGACTGACGCGCCGATGCGCGGGATCACCGCGTCATATTTTGGAAGCTCCTTGCCCTGATAGAACACAGAAGGACGGTTCGAGGTGATGTTGATGTAGCATTTGACGTGATTGACGACATCGATCTCGTGATCGCGCTTCTTTGCCGCCTCGATCAGCCGCCGGTGCGAATAGAGCCCGGCGTTCTGACACATGAGGGCGAGCTTCATCGATATCTCCGCGAACTAGCGCTTGCCGAGCATATACGATCGCGCGGGGTGAATGATCGCCTTTTTTCCCAAAGCGTCGCGGCCGATCAGCAGCCTGAAGCCCATATCGTCCCGATTGGCGAGCGTCAGTTCGATCGGCCATCGGCGCTTTCCGAGACGCAGCGGAACGACGATGACGATCCGCTCCTGCTCCGCGCCGTTTGAACTGCGAACGATCCGGCGATCATGGATCGGCGCTACGCAATAGACTTCCGGCGAGCGCTGCTTTTGCAGCGGGTGCAGATAGAATTCCGCGCAGGCCCTGCCGTCTTTCGTGAATTCCCGAACGCGGTAGGCGTGGATCGCGGAGGTCTTGGCGCCGGTATCGATCTTGGCGAGGATCGGTTCGTCGCAAAGCGACGGCAGCATCGCCCATTCGCGCCAGCCAATCTCGAGGGGCGGTCGCGTCTGGCGTGTGGTCTTTTGAGCCTTGGCGCTCGACTTCATCAACACCCCCACCCGGAATTTGCTGAGCAAATTCCGACCTCCCCGCAAGGGGGAGGTAGAGGAAGGTCGGATCGCCGGGACCCGCCTCCCCCTTGGGGGAGGCCGAAAATCCGTCTTCGGATTTTCGGGTGGGGGTCATCGGCCTCGCATCAGATCGATGATCGCATGATTGGCGCCGATCAAATATGCAACGCATGGCCGAGGGTTCTGAGCGTCGCTTCCTGCAACGCCTCGCCCTGCGTCGGATGCGCGTGGATCGTGCCGGCGATATCTTCAAGCCGCGCGCCCATCTCGATCGCGAGCCCGAAGGCGGCGGAGAGTTCAGACACGCCGCGGCCGACCGCCTGGATGCCGAGCACCAGATGGTTGTCGGCGCGCGCGACGACGCGCACGAAACCTTCCTCGCCGTCGCATGGTCATCGCGCGGCCATTGGCGGAGAACGGGAAACTGCGCCGATCTTGATCTCGTGGCCCGCCGCTTTCGCCTCGTCCGGCGACAGGCCGGCGGAGACGATTTCCGGATCGGTGAAGCAGATCGCCGGGATCGCGACGCTTGTCCCAGCTGCGCTTGTGGCCCGCGACGATCTCGGCGACCATTTCGCCCTGCGCCATGGCGCGGTGCGCCAGCATCGGCTCGCCGGTCACGTCGCCGATCGCATAGATGCCGCGCATCGACGTGTCGCATGCGTCGTCGATGCGGATGAAGCGGCCATCCATGTCGAGCGCGAGTTTCTCGACGGCCCCAGCCTTCGGTCAGCGGCTTGCGGCCGACGGTGACCAGAATCTTGTCGGCGGGCGATCGCTTCGGTCTTGCCGTCGCCGTCTCGATCTCGCAGCGCCTCGCCTCTTGCGAGCAGGCCCTTCGCCTTCGCGCCGAGCAGACCTCGACGCCGAGTCCTGTCAGGCGCTTGGCGACCGGCCGCGTCAGCTCGGCATCATAGAGCGGCAGGATGCGCGTCCATCGCCTCGACGACCGTGACCTTCGCGCCCAGCTTGGCGAAGGCGGTGCCGAGTTCGAGCCCGATATAGCCGCCGCCGACGACCGCGAGCTTCTTCGGCACCGCGGTCAGCGCCAGCGCGCTCGGTCGAGGAGATCACGTTGCCGCCGAACGGCAGGAAGGGCAGTTCGACCGGAGCCGAGCCGGTGGCGATGACGATGGTCTCGGCGCGGATCGTCTGCGCGCCGGTCTCGGTCTCGACCTCGACGGTCTTGCCGTCGCGAAACGGCGCCCAGCCATGGACGATCTTGACCTTGGCCTTCTTCAGCAGCGCCGGCGACGCCGCTCGTCAGCCGCTCGACGATGCCGTCCTTCCACGCGACGGTCTTGCCGAAGGTCGAGCTTCGGGCTTCCGCGCCGAGATGCCGAGCGGGCGTCTTGCCGGCGGCCATGCGCACGCCTTCTCGAATTCCTCGGCGGCATGGATCAGCGCCTTGGACGGGATGCAGCCGACATTGAGGCAGGTGCCGCCGAGCGCCTCGGCCTCGACGATGATGGTGTCGATGCCGAGCTGGCCGGCGCGGATGCGCGCAGACATAGCCGCCGGGACCGGCGCCGATGACGAGGAGCTTGCAGGTGATTTCGTTCATCGGCTCAGCTCCTCGATAAAGATCATCGCCGGGGTTTCCAGCAGCGTCTTCACGCGCTGCACGAAGACCGCGGCGTCCCAGCCGTCGATGACGCGGTGGTCGAAGCTGCGAGGAGAGGTTCATCATCTGGCGCGGCACGAACGCCGTGCCGTCCCAGATGCGGCCGCATCATGCATCTTGTTGACGCCGACGATGGCGACTTCCGGGTGGTTGATGACCGGCGTCGTCGCGATGCCGCCGAGCGCGCCGAGCGAGGTGATGGTGATCGTCGAGCCCGAAAGCTCCTCGCGCGTCGCGGTGCCCGTCTTCGCGGCGTCGGCGAGGCGGGCGACCTCCGCCGCGCAATCCCAGAGCTCGCGCGCCTCGGCATGGCGGACGACCGGCACGACGAGCCCGCCGTCCGTCTGCGCGGCGATGCCGATATGGATGCCGCCATACTGGCGAACGACGCCGGCTTCGTCGTCGAAGAGCGCGTTGATCTGCGGCTGCTCGGCGATCGCCTTCACCATCGCGCGCATCAGGAACGGCAGCAGCGTCAGCTTCGCCCGATCCGGCGTGCTTCTCGTTGTTGAGCTTGGCGCGCAGGTCTTCCAGCGCCGTCACGTCGATCTCCTCGACATAGGTGATGTGCGGGAATGCGCGACTCCTGGAGATCGTCATCTTCTCCGCGATCTTGCGGCGAAGGCCGATGACCTGAATGTCCTTGACGCGTCGTATCGGCGACGCCGCGCGCGGCGACGGCGCCTGATCCGTGCTCGAAGAAAGTGTCGATGTCCTCATGCGTGATGCGGCCCGGCGGGCCCGTTCCCGGCGACGTGGCGAAGGTCGACGCCGGCGTCCGCCGCGCGCTTTCGGACCGCCGGCGAGGCCAAGCGGCTTCTCGCCTTCCTTGCGCGGCGCGCCGGAGATCGCGGGCGGCGCGGCTTTCGCGGCCGCGGCTTCGGCGCTTCGGCTCTTGGCGCAGGCGCTCGGCTTCGCTTCCGACCTTCGGCGCGGGCGCGCGCGGACTTTCTTTTCTCGCCGTCGGCGCTTCTGCAGCCGGCGCCGCATCGGCATCCTTGGCGTTTCCGGCGCCGTCGACTTCAAGCCTCACGATCGGCGAGCCGACCGCGACCGTGTCGCCCGCCTTGGCGCCGACCCAGATCACCTTGCCGATCGACCGGCGACGGGATCTCGACCGTCGCCTTGTCGGTCATCACGGCGGCGAGAACCTGGTCCTCCCTCACATTGTCGCCGAGCTTGACCATCCATTCGACGAGTTCAGCCTCGGCGACGCCTTCGCCGACATCCGGCAATTTGATGACGTGAACGCCCATCAGGCAATCTCCCTATATGTATCTTGGAGTGATACATCCGGCTTGACAACTGTATCGCGGCATGATACATAACGCCGATGATCAGGTCTCTTCGGGGCGGTATCGCCGAAGCTATCGCTGCAGGCAAGCGTCCGAGAGGCTTGCCGCCGGATCTTGTCGGCCGCGCCGAGAACAAGCTCGCGATGATTGATGCGGCCGTGCGCCTTGATGATCTTCGGTCGCCGCCGGGAAATCGGTTGGAGGCGCTCAAGGGTCGGCGAAAGGGAGCGCACTCGATCCGGATCAATGATCAATGGCGCGTCTGTTTCGTATGGAACGAGGCCGGCGCCGACGACGTCGAGATTGTCGATTATCACGATTAGGGCGATTGAGGAGGTGCTTAGATGTCGATGTTGAAATTCGCTGTCCACCCCGGACGTATTCTCCGGGAGGAGTTCATGGAGCCGATGGGTCTCTCGGCGATCGCGCTTTCGAGGCATATCGATGTTCCGCGGACGCGCATCGAACGTCTCGTGCGCGAAGAGACCTCGATGACGGTTGATACGGCGGCTCGGCTCGCCGCCGCGTTCAGGACGTCGGCTGAGCTCTGGATGAATCTGCAGACGGCTTACGACCTCCGCACGACGCCGATTGCAAAAGGCATTAGACCGATCGCCGCGACAGCTTGACGGAATTGCGCCCGCCGTCACGCTCCCTCCATCACTTTTTTCAGCGCCGCGCCGACGCGTTTTGGTCCCGGAAAATATTCCCATTCCTGGGCATGGGGATAGGGCGTGTCCTAGCCCGTCACGCGAATGACCGGCGCTTCGAGGTGATGGAAGCATCCTTCCATCACGACCGACATCAGCTCGCGCCGAGAAGCCGCAGGTCTTCGTCGCCTCGACGACGATGACGCAGCGACCCGTCTTCCTCACCGACGCCTCGATCGCTTCAAGATCGAGCGGCAGGAGCGTGCGGAGATCAAGGATCTCCGCGTCGATGCCGGTTTCCGCCGCCGCCGCGAGCGCGACATGCACCATGGTTCCATAGGCGAGCACGGTGACGTCGCTTCCCTCGCGGCGGATCGCCGCCTTGCCGAGCGGGACCGTGTAATAGCCGTCCGGCACTTCGCCGAGCTCGTGCTTTTTCCATGGCGTCACCGGCTGATCGTGATGGCCGTCGAAGGGGCCGTTGTAGAGCCGCTTGGGCTCCAGAAACATCACCGGATCATTGTCCTCGATCGAGGCGATCAGCAGGCCCTTGGCGTCATAGGGATTTGACGGAATGACGGTCTTCAAGCCGCAGACATGCGCGAACAGGGCTTCCGGGCTCTGGCTGTGCGTCTGGCCGCCGAAAATGCCGCCGCCGGTCGGCATCCTGACCGCCATCGGCACCGTGAAATCGCCCGCCGACCGATAGCGGATGCGCGCGGCTTCCGAGGCGAGCTGGTCATAGGCCGGATACATATAGTCCGCGAACTGAATTTCGACGCAGGGTCGAAGGCCATAGGCCGCCATGCCGATCGCGGCGCCGACAATGCCGCTTTCGCTGATCGGCGCGTCGAAGCATCGCTGCTGGCCGTACTTTTGCTGCAGGCCGTGCGTGCACCGGAAGACGCCGCCGAAATAGCCGACATCCTCGCCGAAGACGACGACATCGGGATCGCTTTCCATGGCGACGTCCATGGCGCTGCGGATCGCTTCGATCATCGTCAATACGCGCCATGATCTAGAGCCCCGCTTCCTGGCGCTGGCGGACGAGGTGAATCGGCGGCATCTCTCAAAGACGTCCTCGAACATCGTGCGGGCCGGCGCGTGCGGGCCGTTATGCAGCGTGCCGTGCTCTTCCGCCTGCTTCTGCGCCTGCAGGATTTCGCTTTCGATCTGCGCTTTGGCCTGCTTGTGGCGGTCTTCGGACCAGCGCCTTGCGAATGATGAGGTGCCGCTTCAGCCGCTCGATCGGATCGCCGAGCGGCCAGGTCGAGGATTCGTCCTTCGGGCGATAGCCGGACGGATCGTCGGAGGTCGAATGCGCGCCGGCGCGGTAGGTGACATATTCGATGAGCGTCGGACCGAGATTCATCCGCGCCCGGTCGATCGCCCATTTGGCGACCGCATAGACGGCAAGATAATCATTGCCGTCGACGCGCAGCGACGGAATGCCGAAGCCGAGGCCGCGCGAGGCGAACGTCGCCGAGCCGCCGCGCGCGATGCCCTGAAAGGTCGAGATCGCCCATTGATTGTTGACGACGTTGAGAACGACCGGCGCCTTGTAGGTCGAGGCGAAGACGAGCGCCGCATGGAAATCGTTTTCGGCGGTCGATCCGTCGCCGATCCAGCCCGCCGCGATCTTGGTGTCGCCCTTGATCGCCGACGCCATCGCCCAGCCGACCGCCTGGATGAACTGCGTCGCGAGATTGCCGGAGATCGGTGAAAACCCGTGCTCCTTCGACGAATACATGACGGGAAGCTGGCGGCCCTTCATCGGATCAAGTTCATTCGAGTAGAACTGGTTCATCATCGTCACGATCGAATACCCGCCGGCGATCAGCAGCCCTTGCTGGCGGTAGGTCGGGAAATTCATGTCGCCCGTTCGACATGGCGCGCCGGAAGGCGCAGGCGATCGCTTCCTCGCCGAGTGCCTGCATGTAGAACGACGTCTTGCCCTGGCGCTGCGCCATGAACATGCGCGCGTCGAAAGCCCGCAGCGTCATCATGTGGCGAAGCCCTTCGACGAGGTCTTCGTCGGAAAGCTGGCGGGCCCACGGCCCGACGGCGTCGCCCTTGTCGTTCAGCACACGGATGACCGAATAAGCGAGGTCGTGAATGTGCAACGGCTCCACGTCGACCGGCGGCATCCTGACCGCGCCCGCTTCCGGGATCAGCATTTCTCCGAAGTCGGGTTGATCGCCCGGACGGCATTCCGGCTCGGGCACAAAAAGGCTGAGCGGGCCTGGCGCGCCCTTCGACTTGCTCATGTCTCACTCCCGGATGGCGCGTTCTGCGTCGCGCCTGATGGCTGGTCTTTGCCTGAGGCTCTAGGCCATTGGCGGCGTGATAGGCAATGGCCGAAAAAACCGAGACGGATCATGCCTCTAGCGGGCGACACCGTAATCAGGTCCCGCCGGCGATGTTAGCCTGAGGCGAGCGCGTCTTCCGGCGGAAAATTGCGCGCGCGGTTCCGCCCCTGGCCTGATATCGCGCCTTAACCGGATTTCGGACGATAGCGCGTCTTGGCGACCGCCGCGCTGACAAAGCCGGCGCGGATGTCGCGGTCGAGCGCCGCCGGGTCGCGCGCCCCGGGATCGCCGATGCCGCCGCCACCCGGCGTTTCGACCACCAGGCGCCTGCCCGCCGGGATCATGTCTCGTCCCATGCCGCGCATCACCGTGCCGTCGTCGAGTCGCGCGCCGCCCTTCCCGCCATCGCCGCCGCCGTCACGTCCGCGCGCCGGATGGCGAATCCGATCGAACATTTTCGACACGGCGAACGCGGCGCCGTCCGCATGGCCGAACTCTAGCGTCTGGCCGAGGCCGCCGCGCAGCCTTCCCTCGCCGCCTGAGTCCGTCCGGTATTCCTTTTTCCAGATGACAATCGGCGCCGACGCCTCGTTGATCTCGACGGGCGTATTTCTCACACCTGACGGAAACGCCGTGCAAGACAGACCGTCCTTGCCCGGCCGCGCGCCGGCGCCGCCCGTGTAAAACGGATTGACGATGAAGTCCGCGCCGCCGCCGATCCCGCGCCCGCCGAGCAGCACGGGAAGGTAAAGGCACGACGCGCCTTCGGCCGGCGTCCTGTCCGGAATCGCCTTCGACAACGCGCCGAGGACGACATCGGGAAGCATCTGGCCGACCGTGTGACGCGCCGACACCGCGCAGGGGCGCGGCGCATTGAGGATCGATCCCTCCGGCGCCGTCACGCGAACGACGCCGAGAGACCCCGCATTGTTCGGGACCATGTTGCCGATAACGCAGCGAACGCCGAAGGAGGCGTAGGCCTGCGTATAGGTCAGCGGCACGTTGATCCCGCGCTCGGAGATCGGCGACGAGCCGGCGAAATCAACATCGACGCCGGTCTCGCCGACGCTTACGCTCGCGATGAGATCGACGGGATCGTCGTAACCGTCGATCCGCATCGCATAGTCGTAACGACCAAAAGGAACCCGTCCGACTTCTTCGAGCATCGCGTTCCTGGAATTTTCGATGATCATCTCGCCGACCTCGTCGAGACGGTCGAGCGAGAACTCTCCCAATGTCTCGATGAGGCGCGCGGCGCCGGCTTCGTTGCATGCCGCGAGCGAATAGAGATCGCCCTCGGCCGCATCGGGATCGCGCACATTCGCGCGGATCATCTCAATCAGGGTCGCGTTGGGCGCGCCTTCGCTGAAGAGGAAAGATACCGGAACAAGAATTCCCTCCTCATAGACCTGATGCGCATCCGGTCCAAAACCCAGCCCCCCGACATCGGCGATGTGCGACGTCGCAGCGAAGAGCGCGACAGCCTCGCCGCGTCTGAAAACCGGCGTCACAACCGTAAAGTCGTTAAGGTGTCCCGTTCCTTCCCAGGGATCGTTGGTGACGAGCACATCGCCCTCGCGCAGCGCGCCGACCGGGTATTTCTTCAGGAAGAACCCGACGCTCGCCGCCATCGCGTTGACGTGGCCGGGCGTTCCCGTCACCGCCTGCGCCAGCATCCGGCCCTTCGTATCGAAAACGCCCGCGGAGAGATCGCCCGCTTCTCGCACTGTCGCCGAGAACGCGGTGCGCATCAGCGTCTGCGCCTGTTCCTCGACGATCGCGATGAGGCGCGACCACAAGAGCTGCAAACGGATCTGATCGGCAGCGGTCATGCCAGCGCCTTTCGCGTGAGGACGATGTTGCGCGCACCATCGATCGTCGCATCGAAGCGCGCAGTCACCACCGTCGTCGTCTGCGCCTCAACGATGAGCGCGGGGCCCTTGATGAAGTCGCCCGGTTCGAGATCGCCGCGATCATGAACGCCGTAGTCGCAGCGCCTCGCCTCTCCCGCATCGAAGACAGCCCGCTGCATGATCGCTGGCACGTCACGCGACGGCGCCGTCGACGAAATCCGCCGCATCTCCGGCGGCGGCGCAGACACGCGCAGCGACCAGCTCAGAATTTCAATCGCCATGCCCGGTATGATGCGGCCGTAGAGCGCGCGATAAGCCGCCTCGAACGCCGCTTTCAGCGCCAGCCGCTTCGATCCCGGCGTTCGCGACCGAAACGGCGATTTCGTATCCCTGACCGACATAGCGCATATAGGCGGCGCGCGTTTCGCTTAGAGCGGTCGTCGGCTCAGCCGCGCGAACAACCGCCTCCGCCTCCTCGCGCAGCGCCGCGAAAAGATCTTCGACCTTCGCTGCATCAAGCGTATCAAGTCGCATCGGCAAACTGCGGATGATTTCATAGGAGGCTGGCGCAAGCAGAAAACCGATCGCCGATCCGACGCCTGCGCCTTCCGGTATGATGACTTTCGAAAGACCGAGCTTTTCCGCCAGCCGCGCAGCGTGAAGCGGCGCGGCGCCGCCAAACGCGATCATCGTCCGCTGACGAACGTCTTTCCCCTGCTCGACCGCATGAGCGCGCGCGGCGGCGGCCATGTTCTCATCGACGGTCTCTCCGGCGCCGAACGCAGCCGCTTCAGCGTCGAGACCAAGCGACGCGCCGACATCGCGCAGGGAGGCCGCCTCGGCGGCGGCGGCATCGAGCGGGATTGCGCCGCCGGCGAACTTTTCCGGCACAATACGGCCCGCGATGAAGTCCGCGTCGGTGACGGTGAAGCGCGCGCCGCCGCGTCCGTAACAGGCGGGGCCGGGATCGGCGCCAGCGCTTTCGGGGCCGACATTGATCCGCTTTAGCGCGTCGACATGCGCGATCGAACCGCCGCCCGCGCCGATCTCGACGAGTTCGATGACCGGGATGCGGACCGGCATCCCCGAGCCCTTCTTGAAGCGGTAGGAGCGGTCGACTTCAAAGACGCGCGCCGTCGAGGGATCAAAATCGTCGATCATGCACATCTTTGCCGTCGTGCCGCCCATGTCGAACGAGAGGAGTTCCGGAATATCGAGTCTGCGGGCGAGTGAAGCGGCGAGAACGGCGCCGCCGGCCGGGCCTGATTCAACGAGCCGGATCGGAAATTTCGCCGCCGTCTCGACGGTGCACAGGCCGCCGCCCGACGTCACCAGCAGGAAGGGACACGCAAATCCCTTTTCCTGAAATGCCCGTTCGAGCGCCCGCAGGTAACGCTCCATCAGCGGTCGCACATAAGCGTTCGCGACCGTCGTCGTCTGGCGCTCATATTCGCGGATTTCGGGGGCGACGTCGGAGCTGAGCGAGATCGAAAGATTCGGCATCGAGCGCGCGACGATGGCGGCGACGCGCCGCTCATGCGCCGGGTTCGCATAGGAATGGAGAAAGCCGATCGCGAGGCTTTCAACCGCTTCAGCCTTGAGCGCCGGAATGACGGCGGCGACGCTCGCCTCATCGAGCGCCAGCAGAATTTCGCCCTTCGCATTCAACCTTTCGCGAACCGGGAGGCGCAGCCAACGCGGCACGAGAGGCGGCGGACGGTCGATATTAACGTCATATTGTTCGAACCGGTTCTCATAGGCCATCTCAAGCGAGTCGCGGTGGCCTTCGGTCGTCAGCAACGCCGTCTTCGCGCCGCGCTTTTCGATCAGCGCATTGGTCGCGAGCGTCGTGCCGTGAATGATGACGCCGATATCGGCGGGCGTCAGCGAAGCGCGGCCGAGCGCCTCCGCAATCCCGGCGATCACCCCCTCATCCGGCGCCTTCTGCGTCGTCAGCGTCTTGGCGGTGACAAGGGAGCCGTCCGCTTTCTCGAGCGCGACATCGGTGAACGTGCCGCCAATATCGACGGCGAGGCGCGCCTCAGGCCTCATCGACGGGCACGGTATAGTTGAGCGCCATGCGCCCGCCATCGGCGAAGATCGTCTGGCCGGTGATGTAGCTCGCCATGCCGCTTGCGAGAAAGAGGGCGATATCGGCGATTTCCGAAGGCTCGCCGACCCGGCCGAGCGGCGTTCGCGACAGGATTTTCTTTCTTCCCGCCTCATCCGCCATCACGGACTGCAAAAGTTCCGTCATGATCGAGCCCGGTCCGATCGCATTGACCCGAATGCCATGCGGCGCAAGGCCGAGCGCTGAGGCTTTCGTCAATTGCTGCACGCCGCCTTTCGACGCGACATAGGCGACGTGGTTTGGAAGGGCGAGTTCGGCGTTGACGGACGACATATTGACGATCGACCCCGCAATGCCGCGTTCGATCATCGCCTTCGCCACGATCTGCGTCAGGACGAAATAGGATCTGAGATTGACGTCCATGACCCGGTCCCACTCGGCGGGCGAGAGATCGAGAATGGTCCCCGGCGACACGATGCCGGCGTTGTTGACGAGCACGTCGATCCGGCCGAATTCATCCAGCGCGCGGATGATGAGGCTTTCGCAATCGGCCTCGTTCGCGACGTTGCAGGCGTGCGCGACGCACCGAACGTCATTGTCGATCATGATGAGATCGGCGGTGTTGCGGTTCTTCTCCTCATTGAGGTCGGCGAGGACGACGCCGGCGCCCGCCTCCGCGAAGGCGCGCGCGCAGGCGGCGCCGATCCCGGCGGCGGCGCCGGTCACGACGACGGCTTTGCCCGTAAAGTCCAGCGCGCCCAACGAATCTCTTGTCATGCGTCCGAGACTAGCATCGATCCCGGAGGATGGAACGCCGTTCTATTGCGATGCGGCGATCGGGCGGGCCGCGTCGCTGCTGGCGGGGGTCGGATTGCGCATCCGTTCCGAGCGCTCGGCGTCGAGCGCAACGAGCTTTTTCCTGTGACTTCTGGAAAGCGCCATATGCCCGTTCCAGGGAGCGGAGAAAGGATCGGCGCTGGCGAAAGCCTTGCCGACTTCGGGGTCTTCGAGGCGGCCGCGATTGATCAACGCGACGACTTGCCAACGCGCCATCAACGCAAGGGTCATGGCGGTATAAATCGGCTGCTGGCCCGCCAGCTGCCCGAAAAGGCGCCCCGCCCCGGCGATATCGCCGTCCTTCGCCATATGGAGCCCATAACCCGCCGTGCGGGCGCGGGCGAGTTTTGCGACCCAGCGCGGAATTTCACGCACCGTCTCGCCGATGAGGCCGATCGCC
Source organism: uncultured Alphaproteobacteria bacterium (assembly GCA_963765165.1). Lineage (GTDB taxonomy): Bacteria > Pseudomonadota > Alphaproteobacteria > Caulobacterales > Parvularculaceae > Amphiplicatus. The sequence goes on from CAVXVQ010000005.1 coordinate 61,587, forward strand.
CGAAGGTTTGATTGCGATGCGCGCCGATAATCGAGCGACATATTGCGACGGTGCATCCGGTAGCCGACGAGCGCCTCGCGTCGACATCCGGCTGCGCCGGCGGAGGCGAGCCGCAGCTGCAAAAGCATGTCTTCGGCGCCTTCGATGCCCCAATTGCGAAGGCGCGGATCATGGCCGCCGAAACGCAGCACCAGCTCCCTCGGCGCCATGATGCTGCTGGCGTTGCTGAAATGATGCGTCGCAAGCTGGCGCAAAAATGTGTGCCCGGAAACATCGACGAGCGTCCTGAAGTTGGGACAGATGACGCCTTCTTCGTCAATCAGGCGGTATCCCGTGTAGACGAAGCTCAATGGCTCTTTCGCTGCAGCAAAAACCTTAAGCTGTTTTTCGATTTTGGTCGGATGCCAGATGTCGTCGGCGTCGAGCCACGCCACGTAATCGCCAGTCGCCCGGCGTAGACCTGCGTTACGCGCAGCGGCGACGCCGGCGTTCGTCTGGCGGATCAGGCGAATGCGGTCGTCTTCGCGCACCGCACACTGAATGATCGACGCGGTATCGTCGGTCGAACCGTCATCGACGATGAAAATCTCAAGATTGCGGTGGGTCTGCCGGCGCGCGCTGTCCAGCGTTTCGCGGATTGTCCGCTCCGCATTGTAGGCAGGTATGACGACGCTGACGCGCATCTGAGTTTGGTACAGGCCCTTTACGTCGCAATTCCAGTCGCAGACGCCGACTGCGCGGCGCCCAAGACTGAAATTAACATGACCAATCCCCCAAGGGTTCCCGATCGACGTCCATCAATAGTCAACGCACGACCCGCCAATTGACCTCGAGCAAGAATTACAGGAGTTCGCGCCGAGAATTCAACATTACAAATCCGGCGCCTCAGGAGGTGACGGGCGGCTCCCGTGTCCGGTATTATGTCGGCAGGCCGCGCTTTGGCGGAAACCCACAGGATCTGCGTGCAAGCCACTCCCACTTCCTCCCCGGCCGCCGCGCCGCTCGTTTCCGCCATCATAATCTTCCTCAATGGGGAGAAATTCATCGCGGCGGCCATAGAAAGCGTGCTGGCTCAAACCTTTAGCGACTTTGAGCTGATCCTCGTCGATGACGGAACGACGGATGGCGCGGCGGCGATCGCGCGGTCCTACGCCGCAGCGCGCCCGGACCGGATCCGCTGCATCGCCCATCCGAATGGGGAAAATCGCGGGATGAGCGCGTCGCGCAACGCCGGCATGCGGGCGGCGCGCGGCAAATATGTCGCGTTCCTTGACGCTGACGACATCTGGCTGCCGCGGCGGCTCGAAGTCCACGCAGGCCTTATGGAACGTCATCCGGAAGTTTCGATGGTGATGGGTCCGACCGTCATCTGGCGAAGCTGGGCGAAGGCCGATCCGAAAGAGCCGCCGCGCGCGGAACGTTGGGAGATGCGCACCGAATTAGGGTTGCCGGTCGGAAAGGCGCTTGAACCGCCGATCGTCGCCATCGGATTTCTGGAGGCGCATGGCGGCAATGTGCCAGGCATTTGCAGCCTCATGATCCGCCGCGATCACGCGCTCGCGGTCGGCGGCTTTGAGGAGCAGTTCCGGACGCTTTATGAAGACCAGGCGTTCTATTTCAAAATGTGCCTCACCTACCGCGTGATGGCGACTGACGAGGTTCTCGACTTTTACCGCCAGCATCCCGAACTCAGCCTGCAACCGCGAAGGCCGCATCGCCGGCGACCGCCGCATGCGCCCGATCTTCCTGCAATGGCTGCAGGATCACCTGATCGAGCGCGGGATCAGGAACGCGCGGCTATGGAAAGCGCTTCGTCAGGAGATGTTCCCATTCGACCGGCCGCAGCTTTATCGCTGGATCGGCATGCCGCGCCGTCTCATCGACGCGTTCAACATCACGACGCGGCGCATCGTCATCTTCATCCTGACGCCGAAAATCTACAATGCGCTCAGGCGAAAGCTCCGGCTCAAGGTCGTCGACGTCGAACAATATATGTAGGCGCCTATTGCGCGATCGTCGCGACCGCTGCATCGACCACGCGCCCGGACCGCAACCGGATCGTGCGATCCGCCATCGCCTCGGCGCCGGTGCGATGGCTGACGATGAGGATCGTCTTGCCGCGCATGCGCTCGGCGATTCGTCCCATGATCCGCTGCTCCATCGCAGGCTCGAGCGCGCTCATCGCTTCATCAAGGATGAGGAAGTCCGGTCGGCGCAACAGCGCGCGCGCGAGGCCAAGTCGCTGGCGCTGGCCGCCGGAGAAGTTGAGGCCCTGCGCGCCGATCCGCGCGTCGAATTTCTCCGGCACCGTCTCGATCTCCGCCAGGATCTCGACGGCGGCGCAGACATCGCGGATTTCGTCCATTGTCGCTTCATGGTCGGCGAGACGGAAATTCTGCGCGATTGTTCCTTCGATGAGATCGACATCTTGTCCTGCGACCGCGATGCAGTCGAGCCACGCCTTTCGGGACAGGCTCAGAAAATCCGCGCCATCGACCCTGATCCGTCCGGAGCCAGGTTCATAAAGGCGCAGCAGCAAATTGATGATCGTCGTCTTGCCGGAGCCGCTTGGCCCGCTGAGGAGCGTGCGTTCGCCTTTGGGAATAGCAAAGGACACGCGGTCGATGCTCGCACCGCGTCGTTCGTCGTGCACGAACGTCACGTCCTCAAACAGGATCTCGTTCTTCAATCCGTCAAACGGCGCGCCGCCGTCAACCGGCCACGGCTTGTCTTCGCGCTCAAGTGTTTCGCGGACATTGCGGAGCGCCGCGCCCATGCCGGCCATCGCAAGCCTGTGGCCTTCGAGTTCGCGCAAGTGCGGCTGCAGGCGGAACAGCAGCAATACGGACGCGATGATCGTCGGGACGCCGACGCCGGCGGCGCTGGCGATCGCGGCGATCGCGATCAGCGTGCCAAGGCTCGCGACCTCCCCGAGCGGACCGGTTAGCGCCTTCAGCTTTTCCTTGCGGATCGCGAGGCGGCGAACCTTCATCGACGCGGCGTTGAAGACGCGAAGCAGATATTCTTCCTGGGCGAAGGCGCGAAGCGTCCGCATGCCGTGCAGACTGACCAGCATGCGCTCGGCCAGAACCCGGTTGGCGGCGAGCGTCTCGTCGCCGTAACGGCGGATCGGTCCGGCGAGCGAACGCAGAAGGATGAAAACGAGAACCGCGCTCACCGCCGCGGTGAGGCCGATCTCCCACGAGAGCGCAAAAAGCCCAACGCCAAACACCGCCGCCGTGCAGAGATTGATGCCGATGCGCGCGAGGCTCGAAAACGCCTCCGACACCGTCCATGTGTCGGTCGCCAGCGTCTGCACGAGTTCGCCCTGCTCGCGCTTTTGGAGCCAGCCGTAAGCGACGGTGACGTACTGTCGATGAACCAGATCGCGCATGCGGCCCGCGACGCGATTGAGCATCACCGCCGTCATCACCTGATAGGCGTAGATCATCAGCGCGTTGACGAGGATCAGGCCGAAGAACAGCGCGGCGATCAGATAGGGATCGGAGCCGAAGACGCCGCCGACCCAGCGAAACGCTTCGCCGAGCAGCCCCTCGCCCGCGGTCAGACGCTCGGTCTGGCCGAGAAGCGTGAAGAGAAACATGACAGCGAAACTGATGCCGGTCGTTTCGGCGAGCGCCGCGCCAGCGCCGAGCGCGAGCATGACCGGTAAGGCCCAGCGCTCGGCGCGAAAGTGCGCCGCGAGGCGCACGCTTTCGCGCCATGCCGAATTCGGCCGGCGCCGTGGCGCGTCGGAAGAGTCTGCGTCGGCGGTCATCCAATCCTCTGGGATTATTCTACACCGACCGGCGCCCGATCGCCAAAGCGCCGGCTCACGAAATCGTCCAGTCACGGGGTTGATTGAAGGATTTTGCGATGCTGGAGCGGGTAGCGGGAATCGAACCCGCGTCTTTAGCTTGGAAGGCTACGACTCTACCATTGAGCTATACCCGCGCTTGCGGCCTAGATAGCGCATCGCCGGCCTCGCGCAAGACCCGGCCTTAACAGCGCCTGCAGAGCCGGATGAGACGCCCTTCCGCTTCGTCGGTCAGAATATAGACAAAACCGTCAGGCCCGACGCGGATGTCGCGAAGGCGGGCACCGAGATCGGCGAGCAGCCTTTCGGTTTCATCAATCGACCGGCCTTCATTGTCGATCTGGGCCCTGACGAGCGAGAGCGACGCAAGCCCGCCAACGAGAAAGTGGCCGTTCCAGTCAGCGAACTCGGCGGCCCGATAAACCGCGAGCCCCGACGGCGCGATCGACGGCGCCCAGACGATCAGCGGCGAGGTGACGCCCTGCGCATGCGCGTGCTCGGAGACGAGCGTTCCGTCGTAATCAATGCCGTTCGTCGTCAGCGGCCAGCCGTAATTGGCGCCCGCCGTCAGCCGGTTGATCTCGTCGCCGCCGCGCGGTCCGTGCTCATTTTCCCACACGACGCCCGTCTCCGGATCGATAGCGAGCCCTTGCGGATTGCGATGGCCGTAGGTCCAGATTTCCGGCAACGCGCCAGCGCGTCCGATAAAGGGATTATCCGCCGGCGCTTTTCCATTGCGGTCGAGCCGCACTATTTTTCCGAGATGCGAGGAAAGATTTTGCGCTTCGTTGCGGTAGTCATAACCGTCGCCGACTGAAAGCAGGAACGTCTTGTCGGCCATGAACGCGATCCGTCCGCCCGGATGGCTCGGGTCCTTCTTGTCGGGCCTCGCGCGAAAGATGACTTCACCGTCGACCAGGCGCTCACCTTCAAGGCGCGCGCGCCAGACGCTCATCCGGTTGGCGTCTTCATCGCCGCCGGCATAGGCGATGAAGACGCGCCGCGTCGTCGCGAAATCGGGATCGAGCGCGATATCGTGGAGCCCGCTGTCGGCGTTGACCATCACGTCGTCAGGGAGCCCGGCAACCGGTTCCGCGAGCAGCGCGCCATTGCGATAGATCCGCAAGCCGCCCGCTTTCTCGATGATGAGGATGTCGCCGCCCGGCGCGAACGTCATGCTCCAGGGGAATTTGAGGCCGCTCGCAAGCGTTTCGACTTTGAGCGCCGGCGCGGCAGCGGCGGGCGCCTCGGCGGGCGCAACGTCGCCCGCCTTTACTTCGCTTTCCGGCGCGCACGCCGAGAGGGAGATAAGCAGACATGCGGCGATCGAGTGCGTTCTCATTGTTGCCCTCCAGCGATCAGCTTTCGACAATAGAACAGCGTCGTCCCCTCAAAGACGCGCTTCGTCGCAGCTAAAGCTCGCTTCGTCTCGGACGCCCGACCTTCGGCACGGCGATGTTGAAGACGATCGCGGCGGCGCGGATCAGGAACGCGGCGAGCGCTGCGACCGGCGCTGCAACGGCGCTGGCGAGCCCGAGTTCGAGGAAGCCGACATAGGCCGCGCCGCCCGCCAGCGCCGCAGTCACATAGACATCCTGCTTCATGAACAAGCGACGGCTCGTTCAAGAGCACGTCGCGGACAAGGCCGCCGAACGCCGCCGACACCGCGCCCATGAAAATGGCGATCATGGCGGGCGCGCCGGCGCCGAGCGCCGCCTGCGTGCCGAGGATTGCGAATACCGCAAGCCCGAGCGCGTCGGCCCAGATGAGCGCCTTCAAACGCGACGTGAAAAATGGTTGCGCGATCATGGCGGCGACGGCGCCAGCAAGGCAGATCGTCACCGCCGACGGATCCCTGATCCACCAGACCGGAAACTCGCCGAGGAGGACGTCGCGGATCGTGCCGCCGCCGACGCCCGTCACGAAGGCGATCATGATGACGCTCAAAATGTCGAGTTCATTGCGAAGGGCGGTCAGCGCGCCCGAAATCGCGAAGACGAACAGACCGAAAATGTTGAGCGCCGCAAAGACCGCTTCCGTGTCCATCCGGCCCTTAGGCCCTGATTCCAAGTCAATTGTTGACTCTGCGCCGGGTCCGGCGCTTCGCCAGCGTCTCGCGCGGCCGCAAGCCTTGCGCCTTCCTGTGCGACGAAGTCGAAAAAAGCGTCAGGATTGGCGTTGCGCATCTGCAGCGCCGCGAGTTCCATCCCCTCGGCGACGACGATTTCGCGTTTTCCTTCCGCGACGCCGGCAAGGATGATGTCGGCCGCCTTCTCCGGGCGCCATGCCGTTGTCGATATTGTCGTCGGAGCGGCCACGCGCGGCGCCGTCGCCCGTCATCGCGTTGTTTCGCGATCCCGGTTTTGACGGACCCCGGCGTCACGACGGAAACGCCGACGCCATACGCCTTTTCGATCTCCGCCCTGAGCGCGTCGTAATAGCCGACGCAGGCGTGCTTGGCCGCGCAATAGCCGGTCCGAAGCGGCGCGCCGACTTTGCCGGCGACAGAGCTGATGATGACGATATGCCCGCTCTTTCGCGCGACCATAGACGGCAGCACCAGCTGCGTCAGGCGCACCGGCGCAAAGAAATCGATCTCCATCATGCGCCGATAGGTGTCGAAGGCCGTGTCGAGCGCAAGACTGCGCTGACTGACGCCGGCATTGTTGATGAGGAGATCGACGCCGCCCTTCCAGCGCAAGCGCCTGGCATCGACGACCGCAGGAAGCTCGTCGTAATCCGTCGCCTCGAATGGCAGAATCAAGCGTTCGCTGCCGCTGCCTTGCCGACGCGCATCAATTCATCCACGCGCCGCCCGGAGAGAATGAGATGCGCGCCGCGCGCCGCGAGCCCCTTCGCCAGCGCCTCGCCGATGCCGGAGGAGGCGCCCGTGACCCAGGCCGTCTTGCCTTTGACGTCCATTTACATCGACCGCGCGATCAGGATCTTCATGATTTCGTTGGTGCCGCCATAGATGCGCTGTACGCGCGCGTCGGCGTACATCCGGCTGATCGGATATTCGTCCATGTAGCCGTAGCCGCCGTGAAGCTGCAGGCATTCGTCGATGATCTCGTTTTCAAGATCGGTGAGCAGCATTTTCGACATCGACGCGGTCGCCGCGTCGAGCTTTCCTTCAATCAATTGCCCCGTGCAGTAGTCGACGAAGACGCGCGCCATCGTCGCTTTCGCCTTGCACTCGGCGAGCTTGAACTGCGTGTTCTGGAAATTGAAGACCGGCCGGCCGAAGGCTTGCCGTTCTTTCGTATAGGCGATCGTCAACTCAAGCGCGCGCTCGATCGCGGCGATCGCGATGACGGCGATCTGCTGGCGCTCCTGCGGCAGTTGCTGCATCAGCTGGATGAAGCCCATGCCTTCCGACTGGCCAAGCAGGTTTTCGCGTCGGGACTTTCACGTCGTCGAAGAACAGCTCCGACGTGTCCTGCGCCTTGTTGCCGAGCTTTTTCAGATTGCGCCCGCGCTTGAAGCCTTCGGCGTCATCGGTTTCGACAACCATCAGCGACACGCCCTTGGCGCCTTCGGACGGGTCGGTCTTGGCGACGACGATGATGATGTTCGCGGTCTGGCCGTTGGTGATGAACGTTTTCGACCCGTTGATGACATATTGGTTGCCTTTTTTGATCGCGGTCGATTTCACCGCCTGAAGGTCGGAACCGGTGCCCGGTTCCGTCATCGCGATCGCCCCGATAAGCTCGCCCTTCGCCATGCGCGGCAGCCAGCGTCTTTTCTGCTCTTCGGTTCCGTAGTGAAGAATGTAGGGCGCGACGATGCAGTTATGGAGCCCGGCGCCGAAGCCTTCGACGCCCGCTTTCACCTGCTGTTCGCAGAAGATCTGTTCATGGGCGAACGAGCCGCCGGCGCCGCCATATTCTTCCGGCATCGACATGCAGAGGAGCCCGGCTTCCCCCGCCTTCTCCCAGGCCCAGCGGTCGACCATGCCCTGATCGCGCCAGGTCTCGACATGGGGCGCAAGTTCGCGGCTGAAGAATTTGTAGACCTCGTCCTCGAAGAGCACGAGATCGTCGGTTTTCCAGCTGGGGGTCGCGGTCTGAAGGGCAGGCATGGATCCTCCGATTTCACAGACGGAGGAACTTGCGCCGCAGCGCCGGTGTTCGCAATCGCGAGACGCAGAACACAACGATGCGCCGCCGCTAACGAAGCGCGGCGGCGCAATTGATAAGTTCCAGCGGAAGACGCCGCTAGAAGCCTGAGATCAAGGCCGGGACATAGGTCGACGCAATGACGATGAGAAAGATTGCGCCGGTGAGAAAGAGGAGACCCTTAGCCGCTTCACCCGCCCCTAGCTGGCGAAGCAGACCGATGACAGCGACCAGCAGGAGCCCAAAACTCACAATGCCGACCGTCGCAGCGATCGAAAGCATTTTACGCGCCCTTCCGCAAAACGTGACGTTTTGATACCGGCCAGACCACCCAACCCGACTGGTAAGTTATATAATTACAATTCGAATCACATGTTGTCGAGCGTTTCGTGACCGGATCGTAAGAATTTTTTAACGGTCGTTCGCCGGCGCCAAACGCTTGATAAGGCTCGACGTGTCGAGCCGGCCCCCGCCCATCGCCTGAATATCGGCATAAAACTGATCGACCAGCGCCGTTACAGGCAGGCGGGCCCCGTTCGCGCGCGCTTCATCGAGGGCGATCCGGAGGTCCTTCCTCATCCAGTCGACGGCGAAACCGAAGTCGAAACGGCCTTCCGCCATGGATTTCATGCGGTTTTCCATCTGCCAGGACCGCGCCGCGCCGCCCGAAATCGCCTCAAAGACCCGCTCGATGTCGAGGCCGGCCGAGGCCGCGAAGTGGGTTCCCTCCGATAGGCCCTGGACGAGACCGGCGATGCAAATCTGGTTGACCGCCTTGCAGAGCTGGCCATGGCCGGACGGCCCGACATGGACGATCCGGGCGCCATAGGCCGCCATCGCCGGACGCGCCCGCTCGATGTCCGCCGCCTTCCCGCCGCACATGATCGAGAGAGTCCCGGCTTCTGCACCCGCCTGCCCGCCGGAAACCGGGGCGTCGACAAACCCGATCCCCATTGCGTCAAAGCGGTCGGCGAGGCGACGGGCGAGCGAGGGGCTCGCGGTCGTATGGTCGATGACGATCGCGCCCTTGCCGACCGAGTCGGCGGCGGCGCCCAGCACGTCTTCGACGTCTGGATCGTCGCCGAGACAGGAAAAGACGAGCGTCGCGCCTGCGACCGCCGCCGAGGGGGTCGGCAGCGGCGCGGCCCTTGTGCTTTTCCACCAGAGCGCCGCTTTCGCGGCGGTCCGATTATAGACCGTGACCTCGCAGCCCTTGGCGGCGAGATGCCCCGCCATCGGGAAACCCATGACGCCCAGTCCGAGAAACGCGGCTTTCATCAGTCGGTCTTTCCGTTAATCCGTGTACGGTCCCCGGCCGTACTGACTCGCGAAATAAAGCAGTGGCGCGCCGGCGCGCGAATCGAACTGGAGCACCCTGCCGACGAGGATGACATGATCGCCGGACCGATGACGATCGACGATCTCGCAATCGAACCCGGCAAGCCGCTCTCGTAGAACAGGCGCGCCGGATTTCCAGATCTCATAGTCGCCTGTCGTCAGCGGCGCCGGCTCATGCTGCGCGAACCGCTCCGACATCAGTTGCTGTCCGTCATTCAAGACGCTGATCGAATAAGACTTCGCCGCCGTGAAATCGGCGAAGGATGACGCTTTCATCTCGATACACCAGAGAACGAGCGCCGGATCGAGCGACACCGAGGTGAAGGAATTGATCGTGATCGCCGTGAGCGTGCCGCGCGGATTGACGCAAGCCGCCACCGCGACGCCGGTCGCAAACCGCCCGAACGCGTCCTTGAGCGGTCTGAAGGGATCCTGAAGCGTCAAATTCGTCCGCCTTGCATTGCCGCGGACCCCGCCCGCGGGCGCTCGCGATAGCATCGAACCCTGGCGGGTGAAAGCCGTCCCGCCGACACGGAAGCACGGCCGTCGGCGAATTGCAGGAGCGCCCTTTATATTTGCACTTGATCAGGTTAATATTGAAAAAAACCAACCTAGGGGGACGTCATGTCGAAACTTCGCCTCGCCGCCGCGCTATCTTGCCTTGTCGCACCCGCTTTCGCCCAGCCGCCCATCGAGGCTTACGGCGAACTGCCAAGTGTCCGGGCGCTGGACATTTCACCGAGCGGCGCGCGCTTCGCCTATTTGTCGCGCGAAAACGGCGTCGACTATTTCATGATCGCCGAGCCCGGCAAGGGCGTCATCGGTGGCGGCCCGACTGGCGACATGAAGGCGCGCGACATTTTCTTCGCCAACGAAAAATACGCTGTCGTCTTCGCTTCGGAAACGACCAGCACCAATTTTTTCAAGGGCAAGTGGGAAAACTCCGCAGCTTTCTCCTTCGATATTGATAAGAAAAAGTTCACGACTCTGCTGAAAGGCTTCGATCAGCTTTATCCTGCTCAAAGCGGCCTTGGACAAATCGTCGGCCGAGTTGAGGGCGAAGATGCGGTTTTCATGCCGGCCTACATCGGCGTCTGCTCCGTCGGCTGCGAAAATCCGGAGTATGGACTCTTCTGAAGGCGCGCCTCAATCTCAGCGACGCGACAATCGAGGCGCGCGGAACCCAAAGCACATTTGACTGGTATGTCGACGGCAAGGGAACGATCCTCGCGCGCGAGGACTATGACAGCGACGCCGACGAATATCGGGTTTTCACCGGCAAGCATGGCGCGATGAAGAAAATCTATCAGGAAAGCACCGCGCTGCCCGAAACCGGCGTTGTCGGAGTGCATCCCGACGGGACGGGCGTCATTCTTGCGAAGGCGTCGGACGGCGAAGAATTTTCAACGCTGTCGAAGCTTGGCTTTGACGGCCAGATCACCGGCCCGCTGTTCAACAGCAGCGGCGCCCCGATCGACGGGGTGTTGACCGACGACAACCGGGAACTCGTCGGCGTCGTCTATTCCGGCCTGCGTCCGGTCTACGAGTTTTTCGACCCGACGCTCACCGCCGACATGAATATGCTTGCCGGCATGTATCCCGACGACGTCGTCTATCTCGCGGGCTGGACGAAAGACTTTGCGAAACTCGTCTTGCGGGTCGAGGGCGGCGCGACGGCGCCAGCTTTCTTCCTTTTTGATCGCGCCAAACGCCAGATGGGAAAGCTGGCGCAAGCTTACGCCGCAATTGGCGATGATGACGTCAATCCGGTTGTCACGATCGAGTACAAGGCGCGCGACGGGCTTAAAATTCCGTCCATCCTTACGATGCCGCGTGGATCGACGCTCGGACAGTCATTGCCCCTCATCGTGATGCCGCATGGCGGCCCGGAGTCCTATGACGCCGTGAACTTCGATTGGATGGCGCAATATTTCGCAAGCCGCGGCTATCTCGTTCTCCAGCCGAACTTCCGCGGCTCCTACGGTTTCGGGCGCGCACACCGCGAAGCCGGACACGGCGAGTGGGGCGGAAAGATGCAGGATGATATTACGGATGGCGTCAATCTGCTCGTCAAGAAGCAATGGGCCGACCCGAACAGGATTTGCATCATTGGCGGTTCTTATGGCGGTTATGCGGCGCTCGCCGGCGGCGCGTTCACGCCCGACCTTTACAAATGTGTCGCGGCGATCGCGCCGGTCACCGATCTCAACTGGATGCTGACCCTTGAAAAACGCCAGTCCGGCGGCGATAGCGCCGTGTACGAATATTGGAAAAGGCTGATTGGCGACAAGCGCAACGACAAAGCAAAGATTGAAGCGATCTCGCCCGCCAACTACGCCGCCAATTTCAAGGCGCCCGTGCTCATCATCCATGGCTTTGACGACACGGTGGTTCCGATCGGCCAGAGCATCAAGATGGAAAGCGAACTCAAGAAAGCCGGCAAGAAGGTCACCTTCATCAAGCAGAAGGAGGGCGACCACTGGCTCTCAACGAGCGAGATCCGGCTTCAGACACTGCGCGAACTCGACAGATTCGTCGCCGAGACGATCGGAACGAAGGCGGCGGCAAAGGCGAACTGACGAGATTTCGGGGGGGGGCGTGATGAAGTTCGCATGCGTCGTTCTGCTCGCGGTTCTCGCCGCGCCCGCGCACGCGGCGGCGCCGATCGAGGCGTACGGCGAACTCCCCGAAATCAGCCAGATGGCGATCTCTCCCGACGGCGAGCGGCTGGCCTACGTATTGCGATCAGGCGACAGCGAAGGCCTCGTTATTTTCGAACCCGGGAAGGGTGTCGTAGGCGGCGTAAAAATCGAAAAAGGAACGACTCGCCGCGTTTTTTTCGCGACCGACGATCACGTCATTTTGCAAGTCTCCACGTTGTCGACGGCCTATCGTGTGAAGGACGATTTCGAGTTTTCAAGCGCCGTCTCATATAACATTCGTACGCAAAAAATGACGCGGCTGCTGCGCCGCGTGTCCAGCTATCAAAGCGGCCTCGGCGCCGTCATCGGCGTGAACGAAGCGACGAAGGAGGCCTACATGCCCGCCTTCGTCGACGAAGCCCTCGTCGTGATGAAGGCGGACCTCGACACCGGGGATTCAAGGGTCGCGCATGAGGGCGGCTTCGGAGTGATAGACTGGGTGGTCAACGCTAAGGGGGCGGCGATCGCGCGCGAAGATTTCAGCCGATACGACAAACTGTACGCGGTGCGCACGAAACGAAAAGGCGAATGGGAGCAGGTTTATGTCCAACAGGCAGACGAACCGCCCTTCAGTCTCGTCGGCGCGCTACCAGATGAGTCCGCGCTTGTGGTCTGGGATGAGAAGAAGAGCGGCGGTCACTCCGCCCTTTTCAAGCTGGACTTTGACGGGCGTATCAATGAGCCGCTTTTCGCCGCGCCAGGCAAGGACGTCGACAGCATCTACAGCAGCGTTAATCGGGCGGTGCACGGCGTTCGATATTCGGGTCTGTTTCCAACCTATGAGTTCTTTGACAATGGGCTGACTGTCGCCCTCAACGAGATTCAGTCGAAATTTCCCGGCTCTGCAGCTAGGCTTGTCGATTGGTCTCGTGACATGAACAAGCTGTTGCTGCACGTTTCCGGCTCGCACCGAGCGCCCGCATATTATCTCGTTGAACGCGGCCGTGACAAAGTCGACAAAGATCGCCGAGACATACGACGGCGTCAACGACGATGACGTCGGAGAAGTCGTCACGATCGAATACAAGGCGCGCGACGGCCTCAAAATTCCGGCCCTCGTCACGCTTCCTCCTCAAATTCAAGCACCCGCCAAGCTGCCGCTCGTCGTCATTCCTCATGGGGGTCCGGAGCTCTATGACGCGGTCGGATTCGATTGGATGACGCAGTATTTCGCAAGCCGCGGTTATCTTGTTTTCCAGCCGAACTTCCGCGGCTCGTCGGGCTTCGGCACCGCTTTCCGCGACGCTGGATACGGCGAGTGGGGCGGCAAGATGCAAGACGATATCACCGACGGAGTGGCTCGTTTAGTCAAATCAAACTGGGCGGACCCGGACCGTATCTGCATCATTGGAGTAAGCTACGGCGGCTACGCGGCGCTCGCCGGCGGCGCATATACGCCTGACCTTTACAGATGCGTAGCTGCGATCGCGCCGGTCAGCGACGTCGAAATGATGCTTCAAAAAATCAGAAAAGAAGTGGGGTCAAAGAGCCTGACTCTCAAATATTGGGAGGAATATATCGGCGATCTCAGCGAGGAGAAGGAAAAACTCCGCCGAATATCGCCCGCCAACAACGCTACGGCGTTCGTCGCGCCAGTGCTTCTTATCCATGGCGACGGCGACACCGTGGTTCCTTTCGTGCAAAGCCGGAAGATGGAGGATGCGTTGAAAGCGGCTGGCAAATCGGTCGCGCTCGTGAAATTGAAAGGCGAAGACCACTGGCTTTCGAAAAGCGAAACACGTCTCCAGACTCTTCGCGAACTCGACAGATTCGTCGCCGAGACGATCGGAAAGGCGCAATAGCCTCCCCGTCGACCGAATGACGTTGCCCATGCGCTAATCGACCGCTAAGATTCTCTTAGTAGGATGGGTCGATGCGCAACGAGGAAATCTCCCGCCGGCTGGGCCTCGATGGCGGGGATTTTTATATCACCGCAGCGTCGCCATGCCCCTATCTCGGGGGCCGGATGGAGAGGAAGATATTCTCCTATCTCGGCGGCCCTTCGGCGCCGGCGCTGAATTCGATCCTTTCCAAACGGGGGTTCCGCCGCTCGCAGAACATCATCTACATGCCCGCCTGCGACGGGTGCCGGGCGTGCACGCCGGTCCGCGTCGTCGTCGGCGAGTTCGAGCCGACACGCTCGCGCCGCCGCATCCTCAAACGCAATGGCGACCTTGTCCGTCGGATGCGCGCGCCGCGCGCGACGTCCGAACAGTTCTCGGTGCTGCGCGCCTATCTCGACGCCCGCCATCATAATGGCGGCATGGCGGAGATGACCGTGCTCGATTACGCATCGATGATCGAAGAGACGGCGGTCGACACGCTGCTCATCGAATACTGGCGGCCGGACGGGCATGGCGGGGAGACGCTGTTCGCCTGCGCGCTGACCGACAGGCTGAACGACGGCCTCTCCATGGTGTATTCGTTCTTCGAGCCCGAAGAAGAAGTCCGCAGCCTCGGCGCGTTCATGATCCTCGATCATGTCGCGCTCGCGCGCGAACTGGGGCTCGATTACCTTTATCTTGGCTATTGGGTCGATGGCTCGCCCAAGATGGACTACAAGAAGTCTTATCAGCCGCTGGAGCGCCTGACCGCCGGCGGCTGGACCCGGATGCCCGGCGTCTAGCGCCCTTTTCATCCCGCCCGGCGCGGTTCATACTCCCGCCCTCGCACATCGGGTCGGGGCGCCTTGTGATCAACCGAAGAAATCTGCTCGCCGGCGGCGCGCTTGGCTTGACGGCCGCTTGCGATTGCGGCGCGCCCCAAGGGCTTCCGGTCGCGGCCGGCGCGATCCGCGAGCGCGAACTCAAAATGGTGACCACCTGGCCGAAGGATTTTCCGGGCCTTGGCGAAGCCGCCGAACGGGTCGGCCAATTCATCACGGAAATGTGCAGGCGGCGCGATCCGCGTCCGGGTCTTCTCGGCGGGAGAACTCGTCGGCGCGTTCGACAGTTTCGACGCGGTCTCGAACGGTTCCGCGGACATGTATCACGGCGCGGAATATTACTGGGTCGGCAAGTCAAAGGCCTATCCCTTCTTCACCGCAGTGCCGTTCGGCATGACCGCGACCGGAGATCATGGGCTGGACGGAATTCGGCGGCGGCCAGGCAGCTTTGGGATGAGCTGTCGGCGAAGTTCAACATCAAGCCGATGGTGGCCGGAAACACAGGCCACCAGCTCGGCGGCTGGTACAAGCAGCCGATCAACTCGCTCGAAGATCTAAGAGGCAAGAAGGTCAGGATGCCCGGCGTCGGCGGCGAAGTCCTTCGGCGCATCGGCGCGTCGGCGGTCGAACTTCCGGGCGGCGAAATATACTCGGCGCTGCAGTCGGGCGCGATCGACGGCGCCGAATGGGTGGGGCCGTGGAACGATCTCGCCTTCGGCTTCTACCGCGAGGCGAAGTATTATTACTGGCCGGGCTTTCACGAACCGGGCGCGCAGACCGGCGTCGGCGTCAATCTCGACGTCTGGAATTCGCTGAACGCGCAGGAGAGGTCGATCATCACCGGCGCCTGCCACCGGGTCAATCATTTGTGTCTTGCCGAATTCACGCATTTCAACGGCGTCGCGCTTGAACAGCTGGTGAGAGACCACGGCGTCGAAGTCCGCAGATGCCGGACGACGTGCTCGCCGGCCTCGCGCGCGAGTCGAAAACTGTGCTCGAAGAAACCGCTGCGAGCGACGACATCACCGCGGCGCGTCTTCGAGAGCTACAAGGCCTCGCTGCTTCGATCCCAGAAATGGAGCGAGATCTCCGACGAGGCGTTCATGCAGGCGCGCCGCACCGTCTTTTCGTTCTGACGATGCTGACGACGATTGGCGAAATTCTGAACTGGCTTGCGGCGGGCGTCCTGTTCCCGATCCTGATGCTGCCGCTCGGCGCGCTTGCCGAGCGCAAGCGGGCGAGCCTTATTCTCTGGCTGTTGTCGGTTGGCGTCGTCATCGGCGCCTCGTTGCTTTTTGCAGCGCTTGCCGTCGATCTCGGGATTCCTGCCCTCTCCCGCGGGATGCTCGCGACGATCGCCGCCGGGCTCGCCGTCATCAGCATCATTGTCGCGCGCATTGGCGCGTCCGCGTGTCGCCGCGCTTCTGGCCGCGCCCGTCGCCTGGGTCGTTCGCAGCGCCGGGCGGCTGTCGCTCTACCTCATTCTCGCCATGGCGATCACCCAGTTCACGATCGTCATCCTGCGTTACGTTTTCGGAATCAATTTCATATCGATGCAGGAAAGCGTCACCTACATGCACGGCGCCGTGTTCCTGCTCGCCGGCGGCTACGCCTTGCTGACGGACGACCATGTTCGCGTCGACATATTCTATCGCGACGCTAGTCCGCGGAAAAAGGCGCTGATCGATCTTGCCGGAACCTATTCCTTTTTGTTTCCGTTCTGCTTCGTCGCACTGTGGGCGGCTGGCCGGTATGTCGGGAATTCGTGGGCGGTCCGCGAAGGATCGATGGAGCAGTCGGGGATCGCGGGCGTCTATCTCCTGAAGACGCTGATACCGGTCTACCTGACGCTCCTCGCGCTCGCGGGATTCGTCGTCGCGACGCGCGCCGTCGCGGCGCTCAAAGGCGGGAAATCCTGACATGGACGCCGCCGCTCACGGTTTTTGTTTTTGCGGCGTCGCGCCCTGGCTCGATCGTCGCGATGATCGTGGCGCTCTGCGTCCTGATCCTCGCCGGCTATCCTGTCGCGTTCAGTCTCGCCGGCACGGCGCTTTTGTTCGCTTTCCTCGGCCTTGCCTTCGGCGTCTTCGACATCGGCTATATCAGGCCGTTGCCGCAGCGGATTTTCGGCGCCGTCACCAACACGAGCTCTGATCGCCGTGCCGATGTTCATTTTGATGGGCGTCATTCTCGAAAAGGCGAAAATCGCCGAGGACCTGCTCGACGAAATGGCGAAGCTCTTTGGGACGCTGCGCGGCGGTCTCGGCATATCGGTGATGCTTGTTGGCGCATTGCTCGCGGCGTCGACCGGCATTGTCGGCGCGACGGTCGTCACCATGGGTCTCCTCAGCCTGCCGACAATGATGCGCCGCGGCTACGACAAATCGGTCGCCTGCGGCACGATCGCCGCCGCCGGAACGCTCGGACAGATCATTCCGCCCTCGATCGTCCTCATCCTTCTCGGCGACGTCATTTCGAACGCCTATCAAAAAGCGCAACTGGAAACCGGCGTCACCGCGCCGGAGACGATCTCTGTCGGCGATCTCTTCGCGGGCGCGCTCATTCCGGGCCTGATGCTGGTCGGCCTTTACATCGTCTATCTCATTCTCGTCGCGATCTTCGACGGCAAGAAGACGCCCGCAATCCCCGCCGACGAACTCGGCATCGGACGGGAAGCGTGGCTCGGCGCCTTGCGGGTGCTGCCCGCGCCGCTCCTTCTCATTGTCGCCGTACTCGGCTCGATCCTCGCCGGTGTCGCGACGCCGACGGAAGCTGCGAGCGTCGGGGCGATCGGCGCGCTCTTGATCGCCGGCGCGCGCATGGCGCCGAAGAACGGCTTGCTGGCGGGACGGTTCGCGGTGCTCGTCGCCGCAGGCGCGATCATCCTCCTGATGCTGCTGACGAGTTTCGTCGATTTGCGGCTCGGTCGCGCGGCGCCGACCGGGTTTGAGCAAATCGCGATGCTCGCCGCCTTTGCATGCTGCGCGGTCATTCCGTGGGGCGTCATCGCAAGCAGCGTGCAGCTGGCGCGGGAAAAATCCTTGCGCCCGATCGCGGATCAAACCGCGCGCATCACGACGATGGTGTTCACGATCCTCATCGGCGCCGCGATGTTCAGCCTCGTCTTTCGCGGGCTCGGCGGCGACGACGCCGTTCATCGCGCGCTTGAGGCGCTGCCTGGCGGCGTCGTCGGCGCGATCGTCGGCGTCATGGTCGTGATGTTCGTTCTCGGGTTTTTCCTCGACTTCATCGAGATCACGCTGGTCGTCGTGCCGCTGGTCGCGCCCGCGCTCTTGAAGATGGGGGTCGATCCCGTCTGGCTCGGCGTGATGATGGCGGTCAACCTTCAGACCTCGTTCCTGACGCCGCCCTTCGGATTCGCGCTCTTTTATCTGCGCGGCGTGGCGCCGCCGGAAGTCAGACACGCTCGACATTTACAAGGGCGTCGTTCCCTTCATCCTGATCCAGATTCTGGCGCTGGTCGTGCTTGCTCTGGCGCCCGGATTGGCGACGTGGCTGCCAGACCAATTATACGACTAGACAACGTCCGGCCATTATGCTACAAATGTAACATTGCCATCAGGACGCCAAGTCATGAAGCCCTTGTTCGCACTGACCGCGCTCATGGGTGCGGCGCTCATATCCGGCTGCGCGTCGATGCAGCAAGACAGTCTCCCGGCGCTGATCGAACGGAACACCCTCGCGCGGGGCGGCGCCGGCGCGATCGAAAGCGTCCGCAATCTTCGCATCCGCGTCGACATTGTGGAGCCGACTTTCTCAGTCAGCGGCGATTATCGCGCAACGGACGGCCGAATGCGCATCGACATCTACGCTGACGGCGCGCTTGTTTTCAGCGAGGGCGTCGACGACGCCGGATCATGGCAGCAATCCGGCGCTGGCGCGCCGATCACTGAGACGAGCGAAGCGGGACGCGCCGCGCTGCTGCACGGGATCGAATTCAACCTGTTCGGTTTGCATCAGCTCGAAGCGCGCGGTCATAGGCTATCGCTCGAAGGCGACGAGACGCTCGACGGGATCGCTTACAAAGTTGTCAAGGTGACGCTCAGTGACGGCTTTGAAATCCTATCTCTACATCAACCCGGCGAATTCGATGGTCGAACGCCGGCGCGATGTCCGGGCGCTTCATCCGGACGCCGATCCCACAGAAAAGCTGATCGAGAACCGGTATTTCGATTTCACCGCCTATTGCGGCGTCCTGCACCCGGCTTCGTCGCGTCAGATCGACGTGACGACCGGCGAGGAATTGCAGACGACGAAAGTGACCTCGCAGGAATGCAATCTCTCCGAGGACGCGCTCAAGATCTCCCGCAACGCGACGGTCGGTTAACGCTGCGCCGCCTGCGTAATTTTCAAGCGCTGCAATCCGTTTCTCGATTGACGGGTGGGTCGCGAAGAGGCCCGCGAACTGCGTCGTGTTGTCGAGCATCATCTGGCGCACTTCTCCCGGCGCATCGATTTCGGATCGGCCGGAGATTTTTTTCAAAGCGGCGATCATGCCGTCCGGATCCTTGGTGAGGTCGGCGGCGCCGGCGTCGGCAAGAAATTCACGCTTCTGCGACAGGGAAAAGCGGATCACCATCGCCAGCAAATAGGCGATGGCGACAAGGGCGATCGCGATGAGGATGAGAACGCCGCCGCCCCGGCTGTCGCCTTTCCGGCTCGACGCATGACCGCCAATCCTGACGCCCGTGCGAAAGACGTTGCGGAACACCAACTCGCCGAAAAATGAGAAGATGCCGACGAAAATCACGGCGATGATGAGAAGGCGCACATCGCGATTGCGGATATGCGTCAGCTCATGCGCCATCACCGCTTCAAGTTCGCGTTTGTCGAGCGCGTCAACGATGCCGCGCGTCAAGGTGATCGCATAATTTTTCTCGCTGACGCCGCTGGCGAACGCGTTAAGCGCCGGGCTGTCGATGATCTGCAGACTTCGGCATCGCAATCCCGCGGGAAATGCAGAGGTTTTCGAGCATGTTGTAGAGATCGGGCGCCTCGGCCCGCGTCACCGGCCTTGCGCCGGTCGACAGGTTGATCAGCGCCTGATGCGAAAGCCACGCGATCAGGAACCAGACGCCTGCGCCGACAA
Source organism: uncultured Alphaproteobacteria bacterium (assembly GCA_963765165.1). GTDB lineage: Bacteria > Pseudomonadota > Alphaproteobacteria > Caulobacterales > Parvularculaceae > Amphiplicatus. Next base: position 81,337 of record CAVXVQ010000005.1, read on the forward strand.
ATGCGAACGGCCAGGTGCGATTCATATTGTCGAGCGCTAGGCGCAGTCCCGCCTCGACGCTCGGTATGTCCATCGTCAGGCCGACATAGCCGACATTAAGGCCGTACATCAAAACGAGCAGCAGCAGCGGGAACCCGAGAAGCAGCAGCACCGATTTGATGTTGTTGTTCCAGATATGCGTCGCGAGGCCGTAGGAGCCCATGCGTCAGTGTTCCCCGCCAAACGCAAACGCCGTGCCCGCCGCCGCGTGCAGCGCCGTCGTGTCGAATACGGGAAGGCGGCAGTCGCTTTGCGACAGGATCATCGAGAGTTCCGTACAGCCGAGGATGACGGCATCGGCTTCGGGATGCCGCGAGATACATTTCAACAGCGAAAGTCTCGACGGATCGCTGACGACGCCCAGGCATAATTCATCGAAGATGATGCGGCCGATCTCCTCTTGCTCGGCGGCGGAGGGAATGACGGGCGACCCGCGATATCGCTCGCGGAGGGCCGTCTGGTAAAAAGGCCCGCTCATGGTCGCGGGCGTACCGAGAAAAAGCGGCGCCTTGACGCCGGCGGCCGTCAAGGCGGCGGCGAGCGCGTCGATGACGTGCACAAGAGGAATGGCGACAGCGCGCCTCACCGCTTCGGCGCCGACGTGACTGGTGTTGGAGCAGATCATCAGCGCCTCGGCGCCGGCCCCCTCCAGTCCTTGCGCCGCGACCACCAGTTCCGCAGCGTAGCCGTCCCAGTCGTCGGCCCGATAAAGATCGATCATGCGGCCATAATCGAGGTGCCAGACGATGAAGGTCGCTGAACGCTCGCCGCCGAGCCGCGCGCGCGCGGCACGGTTCAGCAGGCGGACGTAGATCTCCGTCGATTCCGGGCTGACGCCGCCGATCAGGCCGAGGCGTCTCACACGCTAGAACTTGACCGCCGGCGCCGCTTCGACCGCCGCGCGGCTGTCCGCCGGAAGTTCGAAGAACTCGCGCTGCTTGAAGCCGCCGAGCGGGGCGACGAAATTGCCGGGGATCTGCTGGATCGCCGTGTTGAATTCCTGGATGGCGTTGTTGAAGAAGCGGCGCGCCGCGGCGATCTTGTTCTCGACGTCAGACAATTCGCGCTGAAGCTCGAGGAAGTTCTCATTCGCCTTGAGGTCCGGATAGGCCTCCGCGAGCGCGAACAGCTTGCCGAGCGCGGCGTTGAGCATGCCTTCCGCCTGCCCTTGCGCCGCCGGCCCATGGGCGGCGGAGGCCGCGTTGCGCGCCTGGATAACGGCGTCGAGCGTCCCGCGCTCATGCGTGGCGTAGCCTTTCACGGTCTCGACGAGGTTCGGGAATGAGATCGTGCCGCTGGTCGAAGCTGCACGTCGATGTCGGCGAAAGCTTGATCTCCGCGCTGATTGAGGCCGACGATCCGGTTATAGATGCCGACGACGAAGAGAATGATGAGGGCGACGACGATCAGGAAGATCAAAGAGCCTGACATGGGGTCTCCTCCCAGTAGCGGCGCACGGGCGTTTGCCGGACGACGCGGTGATCGGTGATGTAGGTTGCGTCGGCGGCAGCGGCAATGCTGACGCCGGAGGATGGCGAGGGGTCGATCGTGGACATCGAGATCATAGCCGAGGGTCTTCAGTTCCCGGAAGGACCGATCGCTATGCCGGACGGATCGGTGATCCTCGTCGAGATCAAGCGCCAGACGCTGACGCGGGTCCACGCAAACGGCCGCAAGCGAAATCATCGCCGACATGCCGGGCGGTCCGAACGGCGCCGCGCTCGGCGCCCGATGGGCGCGTCTATGTCTGCAACAATGGCGGCTTCGAGTGGATCGAGGTCATGGGACAGACGATCTCCGGCGACGCGCCGCCGGACTATTGCGGCGGATCGATCCAAGCGGTCGATCTCGAAGACCGGAGCCGTCGAAACGCTCTACACGGAAGCGAACGGCCTTCGGCTCAGCGGGCCCGAACGACCTCGTGTTCGACAAGACAGGCGGCTTCTGGTTCACCGATCACGGCAAGGGACACTGGCCGCACGCGCGACATCGGCGGACTTTTTTACGCGAAGCCGGACGGATCGAAAATCGTCGAAGCCGCGTTTCCGATCTTCTCGGCGAACGGGGTCGGTCTATCGCCCGACGAGCGACGTTCTTTATGTCGCCGACACGTTGTCTGGCCGCCTGCTCGCGTTTGATCTCGTCGGGCCGGGCGAGCTTGCGCCCTCGCCGATCCCCATTCCCGGCCGCACCGGTGGCGACGCTCCCCGGCTATCAGTTTCTCGACAGCCTCGCGATCGAGGAGAACGGCAATATCTGCGTTGCGACGCTGCTGAACGGCGGGATCACAATCATTCTCGCCCGAAGGGGCGACAGAACACATGCCCCTCCCTGACCTCTTTCCGACCAATATCTGTTTCGGCGGCGCCGATCGTCGCGACGCTTACATCACGCTTTCGGGGACCGGCCGCCTTGCCAAGGCGCGCTGGCCGCGTCCGGGCCTCGCCCTTAATTTTTCACCCCATCGCTGACCCTTATTGGAGAAGTCCATCATGCGTATTCTGACAATCGCCGTCCTGTCGCTCGCGCTTACCGGCTGCGCGACCGCGGTTTATGACTCGCTCGACCGCCGCGGCGTCAACTCACAGGCGATCCTCGTCGAGCGCGCGGGCGAATTCCGCGCCGACGCCGCAGGCGCGAAGGCCGCGATCGAGAAAGCCGAAGCGTCGCTCGCCGGGATCGACGGCCTCGACGGCGCGGCGCTTTCCCGCAAGATCGATGGGACGCGCGCAGCCGGACAGGACGCCGCCCTCGCCGCGCAGGATTTTCGCCTCTCCGCCGACAGCCTGAAGGCGGCGAGCGCACGCTATTTCGGCGCGCGCGAGGAGGAACTGAGCCTCATGAAGACGAGCGAGGAGGCCCTTCGCGCCGCGCAAGCGCAACTCGACGCGAGCAAGGACGCCTATCGCTCGTTGCTGTCGACGAATGACGCCGCCAATCTTCGCCTCTCGCCGGCGCTCAGCCTTCATGACGCGGAGGTGACGGCGCTCCGCAAAAGCCCGACAAGCGGCGTCGCCGCCGATGCGCGGTCAGCCGAACGCGCCGCCGCGCGCGCGGCCGCACGCGACGCCGCCGCCGGTCTTCAGGCGGCGATCGCCGGGGCGGACAAGTTTGTCGGCACGCTGAAATAGAGCGCATCCCTGCATTGACGCGCGGGCGGCCGCACCCCACATCGGCGTCGCCGACGTGAAAGGACACCTCCATGCTAGACGCGCGCAAAATTCTCGCTGACCTTCAAGAGCAGGCGGAAATCGCGATGCGCGATCTCCAGTCGTCAGGAGCGATCGACAAGGCGAAAAAGGTGGCGGACGATGTTCGCGAGCGGCTGAAAACTGATCCCAAAGCGCGCACCGTCGCCGTGGGCGCAGGCGGTCTTCTCCTTCTTGGCATGCTGGGCTCCAGGGGCGGGCGCGGCTTCATCGGCGACATCGCGCAGACCGGCGCCGTCGCAGCGCTCGGCGCGCTCGCCTACAAAGCGTGGAAAGGAAGGCAGGGCGAACAGGCGACTGGAAATGATCTTGTGAAAGAAGCGGGCGCCGCGGGCTTCCCGATCGATCCGTCATCAGATCCTGAATTCGCGCTGGCGGTTGTTCGCGTGATGCTCGCTTCAGCCTACGCCGACGGCGTTCTCGACTCGCATGAACAGAAAATCATCGACGGCGCGCTCTCGAAGGCGGATTTGACGCCGGCGGAACAGGCGATGCTGCGCAATGAAATTCCGGAAGCGGAGACCCTGAAACTGATCGCCGACGCGGCGAAAACGCCTCATCACGCCGCTGAGCTTTACGCCGCCGCCGTCGTCTCGGCGGGCGAACTCAACGACCGGGAATCGGCGTTCCTCTCCAAGCTTGCAGATGCGCTGGGCGTCAAGTCCGACGACGCGGCCGCGATCCGCAAAGGCGCAGTCGGATAAAGCTGCCCTACTCCGCGCGCTCAAAGACCGTATCGCCGCCAATAATCGTCCGGACGACGACAATGTCGCCGATCGTGTTCTCGTCGGCTTTCGTCGGGTCGGCCGAGAGAACGACGATGTCGGCGAGCTTTCCGGCTTCGAGCGTGCCGAGCTTGTCTTCCTGGAAGCCCGCATAGGCGTTCGTCACCGTGTAGGCGCGAAGCACTTCCTCAGCTGAAATTTTTTCTTCGGGCACCCAGCCGTCGGGGTTGGAGCCGTCCGTCGTCCGCCGGAACATCGCGGCGTCAATGCCTTTCAGCGGATCGAGCGGCGCGACCGGCCAGTCGGAACCGAAAGTCAGGGTCGCGCCAGCGTCGAGCAGCGAGCGGAACGCGTAAGTCGTCTTGATCCGCTCCGGCCCGATCCGCTTGATCGCCCAGCGGCCGTCGTCGATCGCATGATAGGGCTGCATCGAGGCGATGATCCCGCTCTTTCCGAATTTCTCGATCTCGCCGCGCGTCAAATGCTGCGCATGTTCGACGCGAAAACGCTTTTCCCTGAGCTGATCGCCGCCGATTTCGGTGAAGGCGTCCAGCAGGAAGTCGTTGGCGCGGTCGCCGATCGCGTGGACCGTCACATGCAGGCCGGCGGCGTCCGCGTTTTTGATCTGCTCCTTGATCGCCGCCGGACTCTGCGAGCGTCAGACCTGTCGTATCGGCGTCGTCATAGCGATCGTAAAACCATGCTGTGCGCGAGCCGAGCGAGCCGTCGACAAATCCTTTGACCGCGCCCCAGCGCAAGGTGTCGTCGCCTTTCCCATTCGCGTCGACGAAGGCTTTGACCTCCGCCCAACTCGCAAGCGGCGCAAAGGCGTAGACCCGGATCTTCATGGCGCCCGCCTTATGGATGCGCTGATAGGCGTTGAACCCATCCATGCCGCCGGTCGGCAGCGCCATGTCGTGAATCTGCGTCACGCCATGCGCGAAGGCTTCGCCTTGCGCGCGCAGGAACGCCTCTTCCTGCTGCTCAGGCGTCGGCGCCGGAATGACTTTCTCGACGAGCGCCATCGCCGCATCCTTGAGGATGCCCGTCGGGCGCCCTTTCGCGTCGCGCACGATCTCGCCGCCCGCCGGCGTCGGCGTATTCGCGTCAACGCCCGCGAGCTTCAGCGCCAGCGAGTTTGCGAGCATCATGTGGCCGTCGGTCCGCACGACGAAAACGGGATGATCGCGCGTCACCGCATCGATCCACCCCCGCGTCGGCAGTTCGCCGCCCCAAAGCTCATGGTCCCAATTGCCGTTGAGAATCCATTCGCCCTTCGGGCGCGACGCCGCGTAGTCGGCGATGCGCCGGACGAATTCCTCTTTCGACGCAGCGCCGGCAAGATTGACGCTCGCAAGGCCAAATCCGCCGAGAAGAAAATGTGTGTGATTGTCGATAAAGCCAGGCGCGACAAACTTGCCGCCGAGGTCGACGATCTCGGTCGCTTCACCATGATGGCGGTGCGCGCCTTTCTGATCGCCGACGAAGAGAATCTTGTCGCCTGCTATCGCGATGGCGCTTTGGCGCGTCGCACCCGCAACGCCCGTCCAGATATCGCCATTGAGATAGATGATGTCCGCCGGAAGCGGCGCCGGCGCGCTCGCGCAGGCCGACAAGATCAGCGCCAACGCGGCGCCCGCCAAAAATCTCATGTCGCCCTCCGCTTATCGCTCGTCCGGCGGATAGACCGGCGCGATGCGTTCCATCACATAGGATCCGAGGGCATCATAGAACCCGACATGCGCCTCGCCGCAAGTAAAACGCAGCGTATCGAGATCCGCGGCGGCAAAGACGCGCACTTGCAGCGGTGAAAGTCCTTCGGCGCGCGAAGCGGCGGCGATCGCGTTTTGTACGTCGCGGATGCAGGTCGCATCGACGGGAAAACTCTGCGCGCCATGCGCGGCGCCGGCGGCGTCCCACGCCCAATAGAGCGCTTCCGCCGCCTCGCCCGCCGGGCCGCCGCGCATCGCCTTCATACACTCGGCGAGCGGCCCGAGCTTTTGCTCGCGATAGTCGCCGGACAACGCTGCTTCATCGAGCCCATCGCACAGATCAAGCATCGCCTTGCGGTCCTGGTCGACAAATCGTCTTCGGCAGATGGAACACCGCGCGCCGGGCCATGCGCGCGGCGATCAGCACCTGCGCCCAGAGCGGCAGCGTCGGGATCTGGTCGAGTTCAAAGATCGCCGCCACGCTTTTTATTCGTCCGGCGTTTCTTCAGCAGGGACTGGCGCCTCTTGCGTCGCGGGCGGCGGATCCGGCTCCGGGTCGGTCTCGAATTTCACCGCATCGATCTCGAAGCAGGTCTCGCCCGCGCCGGCCGGCTTTTGCAGCTTGCGCTGCTGCTGGCCCGCGCGCGCGTAATAGTAATAGCCGCCGGCTTGCCACTCGCGTGCGTCGCCTTCCGCGTCGGGCCATCCAACCTGAAAGATTGCGCAGAGCTCATAGCTGTCGGCGTCGATCGTTCGATAGCGATAATCGCCGCCGCTTGAAGGATCGGTCGGCATGGTATTGGCGCAGCCGTCCGCGACCGGGACACGCTGCGCGCGATCGGTAAGATAAGCGCCCATCGCCTCAAGGCTTTCCGGCAATGCGCCGGCATAGGTGTAATGACAATCGACAAGGCGCGTTGTCTCCATCAGGCCGGTGATGCGCTGCTCGTCCGCCATCTGGTACCGCGCCGCGCCGGGGCTTCTGACGACCGTGAACGCCCAGGCGACGAGCGCGCCGACAACCAGCATCGACAGCAGCGCAAGCGCGCGCCCCGCGAGATCGATGCGCGAGGAATGACGCTCGACGTCGCGCGAATAGTTCCAGAGTATCGATGCGGAGATGATCCCGACAACGGCGGCCTTCGCCAGAAAGCGCGTTTGAAGTTCGCCATTGAGATACTGGAAGACGACGGCGACGAGATCGCCGATGAGCGCGCCGGCCGCGAAAATCAGCGTCACATAGGTGAGCCACGCGTGAACGCGGCTGCGGCGGCGTTCGGGATCTTTCCGCTTCTTCACCGCAAGCCGCCAGCCAAGGAAAAGGAAGATCGGATAACCGACGAGAAGCGAGGCGACCGACCACCGCATCCCCGTCGTCGCCCATGAATAATAATTGTTCTGAACGAGGTCGTCCGCGAACTGCCGGTCGATGAAGGCGAAGGCGAGCCCGCCCGTATTACCGGCGATCATGCCGAGCAGCGAGAAATAGACGATGTAGAGGAACGCCTCGCGCGCCGAGCCGTAGCTTCTGGGGCGCGGCACCGGCACCGGGAAATCGACCTCGGCGAAGGCGGCCAGCGCGCTCTCTACCTGATCTTCGGGCCAGCCCGCCTTCTTCAGGACTTCCTTGATGCGGGCGCGGCTCTCCCCGCGTTCAAGCGCTGCTTTGACGAAGTCGACAAGATTGGCGTCGGCCATGGGTTCCTCCCGCTGTCCTCTAATCTACGCTTCGCGGCAAATCAGGGATAGAATGCGCGCTCACATCGTGAAAGCGCCGGAATTTCAAAGGGTAGGAGAACGCGCCGATGCCCCACCACCGTCCCCGCGCCAGCCTCGCGACGCATGAGGTGACCAACCAGCCCCCGCCGCTCGAAGAACAGAATCTCTTCGAACCGACGCGGCGTTGAAGGGGGCCGTCGTGAAGTTCGGCGGCGTCCAGCCATGTCGATGCTCTGGCCAAATTCGGGGCGCGTTGTGGGTCGGCGGAAGCGATCGAATGGGGCGTGCTCGCCAACCGGAATCCGCCGCAACTGAAAACGTTCGATCGCTACGGCCAGCGTCTCGACGAGGTCGAATATCACCCCGCCTATCATCGCCTCCTCGAGCTTGGCTCAAGGCCGGCGTCTCCGCCGGCGCCTGGCGCGCCGAGCAAGCAGGCCATGTGCTCCATTCCGCGCTCATGTTCCTCATGGGTCAGGCGGACGGGGGCGTCTGCTGCCCGATGTCGATGACCTACGCGGCCGTGCCGGCGCTGCGCGCCGAGCCCGCCGTCGCGGCGCGAGTGGGTGCCGCGCATGACGCCGCCGCGACTACGACCGACGGTTCATCCCCGCTGTCGGAGAAACGCGCGGCGACCATCGGCATGGCGATGACCGAAAAGCAGGGCGGCTCCGACGTTCGCGCCAACACGACGGTCGCGACGCCGATCGGCGGCGACGTGGCTACGAATTATTGGGCACAAATGGTTCTGCTCCGCGCCGATGTGCGACGCGTTCCTGACGCTCGCCTACACGGACGCCGGGGCTCACCTGTTTTCTCGTGCCGCGCTGGCGCCCGGACGGCGACGCGCAACGCGATGCATATCATGCGGCTCAAGGACAAGCTCGGCGACCGCGTCCAACGCGTCCTCCGAGATCGAGTATCACGGCGCCTATGCCGAACTGCGTCGGCGAGGACGGGCGCGGCGTCAAAACGATCATCGACATGGTCCAGCACACGCGCCTCGACTGCATCGTCGGCTCGGCGGGCGGCATGCGCGCGAGCCCTTGCGCAGGCGCTCTGGCACGCGGAGCACCGCACCGCCTTCCAGAAAAAGCTGATCGACCAGCCGGCGATGGCGCGCGTGCTCGCCGATCTCGCGCTCGAATCCGAGGCGGCGACCGCGCTCGCCTTCCGCATCGCGCGCGCCTTCGACCATGCGGGCGATGACGACGACGAGGCGGCATTCATGCGATCTGGCGACGCCGATCGCGAAATACTGGACCTGCAAGCGCCAGCCGGGCTTCGTCTACGAGGCGCTGGAATGTCATGGCGGCGCCGGCTTCATCGAGGAAGGCGTGATGGCGCGCTATTTCCGGTCCTCGCCCCTGAACGCGATCTGGGAAGGCTCGGGCAACGTCATCGCGCTCGACGTCCTGCGCGCCATCGGGCGCGAGCCGGACAGCCTTGAAGCCGTCGTCGCCGACATCATGAAGGCGCAGGGCGTCGAACGGCGCATTACGACCGCAGCCAAGCGCTCTCGACCGAATGGCTCGAACCCGGCGCGCTCAATGAATTGACGGCGCGGGACTTCGCAGAGGATATGGGCCTCGCGCTGCAAGGCGCCGCCCTCTACGGCGTCGCGCCGGACTTCGTCTTCGAGGCGTTTTGCAACGCCCGGCTCGATCCCGACGCGCGGAGCTATGGCTATGGCGCGTCGGATGCAATGATCGACACGGGGGCGCTGATCGCGCGGGCGGCGCCGTTCTAGTCGAAGCTATTTTTTCCGACGCGTCAGGCGTTTCGCGTTCGACCGCATTTTTCGAAGCGCCGGACCTGACGCCGCTTTGCCTGCTCGCGCAGCGGCGCGCGACGCCTGCTCCGAGGTCACGATTGGGCGCTGCATGCTTGTCATTACGGACAGCGCGGCGGCGAGATAGCCGTCCCGTGCAGCTTTGGTTTTTTCCTCGACCATCGACGTCGCCTCAGCGCCGCCGGTCCAGTCGCCTCGCATCAGGGCCTGCTGAATTTTGAACGAGCGCATGACAATGGTCGTCGCCGCCGCATTCGCGTCAAGGCTCGCCCGCCACCAGATCTCGTATGGGTTTGTTCGCTTTTTCACGTTCTATATTTAACGCGAAACAAGCGGCATCGTTGCGGGCGTGCGCACCTTAATTGCGCGCAACGAAGGCTGAGGACTTAACCCGCCCTCCTGAATGTCACGATTTTCGACGGATTTCTCGGCGGCTCGCCGCGGGCCGTCTTATCGACGTTTTCCATGCCTTCGACGACCTGGCCCCAGGCGGTGTATTTCTTGTCGAGAAATGACGGCGTCGTCGAGGCAGATGAAGAACTGGCTGTCGCCGGAATTCACGTCCGACGAACGCGCCATCGAGCAGACGCCGCGCTCGTGGCTTACGTCGTTGAATTCGGCGGGCAGCTTCTTGCCGGAGCCGCCGGTTCCGTTGCCCTTGGGGCATCCCATCTGCGCCATGAAGCCTTCGATGACGCGATGGAGCTTCAACCCGTCGTAGAACCCGGAATTGGCGAGTTCCTTGATGCGCGCGACATGCAGCGGCGCCTTGTCGGGAAAAAGTTCGATCGTCACAGGCCCGGTGTCGAGCGTCAGTATCATCTTGTCGGTCATCAATTTTTTTCCTTTGGAGAAGCCTCGTCCTGAGGAGGTCCGGCCTCCTCATCCTTCGCGACGCGTTTGCTGCGCAAACGCCCTCAGGATGAGGAGGCCGGACCATCTCGAAGGACGGTCACAGAACGATCTTTCCTTTGACTTTGCGCGGGGGTTTGATGTCGCAAAGGTCTTTGACGAAGCCCGTCTCGTCCACATAGCCCGCCGCCTTGATGTAATTGAGGAAGGCGGGGCTGTCCGATTTCATGACGAGGATGTCCGGGCGTTCGGCGGAGGGAAGGTCCGCCGCGATCCGCATGCGGACGATCGGCGTCGGGCGTTTCGGCGGCTCGCCGCGTTCGATCCGGCGCGCGCTGTTGAGGCCTTCGACGATCCAGCCCCAGACCGTGTAGCGCGTATCGAGACTGCTTCGCGCGTCGCCGATCACGAGAAAGAACTGGCTGTTCGCGCTGTTCGGATCGGTCGAGCGCGCCATCGACATGACGCCCTGGCAATGCGCGCCCCAGACCTTGACGGCGCGATCGGCGCGAAACGTGCGCAGGCTCTCGGGCTCCGCGGCGGCGGGAACACCGTCGATGAGGCCGACGCGCGCCGCCTGGCGGTCGCGGCCGATGATCGTGAAGTTCGTCACCGCCTTGGAGTTGCGGGCGAATTCAGCCTCGACATTCGGGAGGTCCGAGCCGCCTGTGCCATCGCCCTTCGGGTCGCCGCCCTGCGCGACGAAGCCCTCGATCACGCGGTGAAAGTGAAGGCCGTTGTAGAAGCCCTTGCGGACGAGCGCTTTGATGTGTTCGACGTGCTTCGGGGCCATATCAGGGCGCAGCTCAATATAGAGCGGCCCGGCCGGAAGATCGACGATCAACAGGTTTTCAGGGTCGAGGCCGCGCCATGCATCCTTCGGCGCGTCGAAGACGTGCTGGTAAGCGGGGACCGCCGCATCCTTCTTGTCCGCAAGCGCCGGCCCCGCAGCGACCACCGCCGCTAAACCGATAATCGCCGCCACTCTACGCATCAATTGAACTCCTCATTCGCGGACCAACCGCCTGGACCATAATTGTGACGCTGGTTCGGCGCCAGCCACCCCCCTGCCTCATTCCCCTTGGGGCCGGGGTCACGCTTTCGCGAACTTCGCCTTCAGCGCGGCCGCGACCGCCGGCGGCACGAAACTGTCGATTTCCCCGCCGAGCCGGCCGATCTCCTTGACGAGTTTCGAGGCGATGAACTGGTAGCGGACGTCCGCCATCAGGAACACCATCTCGATGTCGCGATTAAGCGCCATGTTCATCCCGACCATCTGGAATTCGTATTCGAAGTCGGAGAACGCCCGCAAGCCGCGGATGATGAAATCCGCCGTCACTTCTCGGCGAATTGCATCAGCAGCGATTCAAATGGCGACCTTGATGATGACGCCGTTCTTTTTCGCGATGGCGGCTATTTCGTGCGTGACGAGTTCGACGCGTTCGTCGAGCGGGAACAGCGGCACCTTCGCCTGGTTGATGGCGACGCCGATGACGAAGTGGTCGAACATCTTCACCGCGCGCCGGATGATGTCGATATGGCCGATCGTGATCGGGTCGAAAGTGCCAGGGATAAAGGCCGATAGTTTCGCCTTGCTTCGCCGTCATTCTTCGCCCTCGCCCCGCCTTCTCCGCTGCTCGCCGATGCGCTCGACCGAGACGACCCGTTCGCCTTCGCCGAGGCGGAATAGGATGACGCCTGGGTAGCGCGGCCGGCGACCCTAATCTGCCGACAGGCAGGCGGATCGTTTGGCCGCCGTCGGTGATCAGCATGAGCTGGTCGGTGTCTTCGACCGGGAAGGACGCGCGATGCGGGCGTTCTTCTTGGCCATCGCATGGCGACGATGCCTGTGCCGCCGCGGCCGATGACGCGGTATTCGTAGGCGCTGGAGCGCTTGCCGAAGCCGGGTTCGGAGACGGTGAGGACGAACTGCTCCTGGGCGCCGAGTTCCGCGTAGCGTTCGGGCGAGAGAGCGGCCGCCGTCGCTGGTCTTCGCCCTCCTCTACCGCCTCTTCCTCGTCGGCTTCTTCGCCGGCCGCCCGGCGCATGGCCGCCGACTGGCGCAGATAGGCGCGCGCCTCGTCCACGTTGACCTCGACATGGCGCAAGATCGCCATCGAGACGACCTCGTCGCCTCTCGGCGAGCTTGATGCCGCGCACGCCGGTCGAAGTCGCGGCCCTTGAACACGCGCACGTCTTCGGTCGAGAAGCGGATGCACTTGCCCAGCCGCGTCGTCAGCAGCACGTCGTCGTTCTTGGTCGAAATCGAGACGCCGACGATGGCGTCGCCCGCTCTCGATCTTCATGGCGATCTTGCCGTTGGCCTTCACGTTCGTGAAATCGCGAAGCGCGTTGCGGCGGATGTCGCCCGACTTGGTCGCGAACATCACCTCGAACTTGTCCCATTCGAGTTCCGCCTCCGGCAGCGGCAGGATCGCTGGTGATCGTCTCGCCCTCTTCCAGCGGCAGCAAATTGATCAAGCGCCTTGCCCTTGCCCTGCGGCGTGGCCAGCGGCAGGCGCCAATTCTTCAGCACATAGGCCATGCCGATCGGACGAGAAGAACAGCAGCGGCGGATGGGTCGAGGCGACGAACAGGTTCGTCACCCAATCTTCGTCCTTCGTCGCCATCGCAGCGCGGCCGCGGCCGCCGCGGCCTCTGCACGCGGTAGGCGTTCAGCGGCACGCGCTTGATATAGCCCTGATGCGTGACGGTCACGACCATGTCTTCGCGCTGGATCAGGTCTTCGTCTTCGACCTCGAAGTCGACGTCGACGATCTCGGTCTTGCGCGGCGTCGCGAAGGCGGCGTTCACCGCGACCAACTCGTCGCGCACGATGCGCCATCAACCGCTCGCGCGAGCGCAAGATGTCGAGATAGTCCGCGATCGAAATGCCAAGACCCTTCAGCTCGTCGCCGATCTCGTCGCGGCCGAGCGCCGTCAAGCGCTGCAGGCGCAGTTCCAGGATCGCCCGCGCCTGCTCGTCCGACAGCTTCATCGTGCCGTCGGCTGCATCGCGTGGCGCGGGTCGTCGACCAGCGCCACCAGCGGCGCCACGTCCATCGCCGGCCAATTGCGCTCGATCAACCTTGCCCGCGCCGTCGCGGCGTCGGGGCTCGAGCGGATGATGCGAATGAACTCGTCGATATTGGCGACCGCGATCGCCAAGCCCACCAACACGTGCGCCTTGTCGCGCGCCTGGTTGAGCAGAATCTTCGTGCGCCGCGTCGACCACTTCTTCGCGGAAGTTCACGAAGGCGCGGATCATGTCCTTCAAGGGACATCAACACCGGCCGCCCGCGATCGAGCGCCAGCATGTTGACGCCGAACGACGACTGCAGCGCCGTGAAGCGATAGAGCTGGTTCAGCACGACGTCGGCCATCGCGTCGCGCTTGAGCTCGATCACCATGCGCATGCCGTGGCGGTCGGACTCGTCGCGCACGTCGGAAATGCCTTCGATGCGCTTGTCGGTGACGAGTTCGGAGATCTTCTCGATCAGATGCGCCTTGTTCACCTGAAACGGCAGTTCGGTGACGATGATCGCTTCGCGGTCCTTGCGGATTTCCTCGATGCGTCGTGCGCGCGCGCACGACGACGCCGCCGCGTCCGCGCACCAGCGCCAGCCGCGCCGCATTGCGGCCCATGATTGAGGCCGCCGGTCGGAAAGTCCGGACCCGGAACGATATCGACCAGCTGCTCGATGCCGATCTCGGGGTCGGCGATATAGGCCAAGCAGCCGTCGACCACTTCGCCCAGATTGTGCGGCGGGATGTTCGTCGCCATGCCGACGGCGATGCCCGACGAACCGTTGACCAACAGGTTGGGAATGCGCGCCGGCAGAACGATCGGCTCTTGGTCTTGGCTGTCGTAGTTCGGCTGAAATTCGACCGTCTCGAAATCGAGGTCTTCGAGCAGCGCTTCGGCCGCCTTCGTCATGCGCACTTCGGTGTAGCGCATGGCGGCCGGCGGATCGCCGTCGACCGAGCCGAAATTGCCTTGCCCGTCGACCAGCGGCACGCGCATGGAGAATTCCTGCGCCATGCGCACCAGCGCGTCGTAGACCGACTGGTCGCCGTGCGGGTGATACTTACCGATCACGTCGCCGACGACGCGCGCCGACTTGCGATAGGGCTTGTTGTGCGTATAGCCCGCCTCGTGCATCGAATAGAGGATGCGCCGATGCACGGGCTTCAGACCGTCGCGCGCGTCGGGAAGAGCGCGGCTCACGATCACGCTCATCGCGTAATCGAGATACGAACGCTTCATCTCGTCTTCGATCGAAACCTGCTCGATCGCGCCGGAATTCGGGCCCTCGCCGCCGGTTTTCGGCGCGTTATCGTCGTCTTCGACTGTCACGAAAATCCTTCGGGAATTAGGGATTAAAATGCGGCTTCTGCCTAGCATTTCCGCGGCCCGGCCTGCAAGCGTCGGAAGGGCCGGGTTTCGCCTCGCAAATCCTTCATATACAAGGCAAAAATACTGCTTTCGGAAGGGACGCCTTATGACCGCCGCCGCTTCAATAATGAGCACGCGCTTCGCCGCGCTCGCCTGTGTCGCGCTCGCCTTGGGCGCTTGTGGAAAAAAGGAGGCGTCTTCCCCCGCCGACGCAACGTCAGAGGCGCCGGGCGCCGCAGACTCGCGAGCGCCCGACGCGGCGCCGTCAACGGATCATTGGACCAGCATATCTGGAGAGTTCATCGGCCCGGCTGGCGAGGCGATGGGAACGGTCACCTTGAGCGATGCGCTCGGCGGCGTGCTGGTGCGCATCGAAGCGAGCGGCTTCGCGCCGGGCTGGCATGGCGCTCATCTCCACATGGTCGCGGATTGCGCCGACGGCGCCGCCGGTTTCAAGGCGTCGGGCGGCCATGTCGATCCCGAAGATCACGACCACGGCCTAGTCAACCCGGCGGGTTCGGAGAGGGGCGACCTTCCAAACCTTTTCGCCCACATGGACGGGAATGCGACGGCGGAGTTCTTCCGGCACCGGCGTCCACCTGATGCCAAGCGAGGAAAGCGCTGCGCTCAACGGACCCTACCCGCTTCTCGACGACGACGGCTTTGCGGTGATCATTCATGCGAATGCGGACGATCATTCATCGCAGCCGATCGGCGGCGCCGGCGACCGCGTTGCCTGCGCGGCGGTAAAGGGATAAATCAACCTGGGTCAAGGAGTTTAGGGTGGGATAATGCCAGTTTTGTTCTTATCGCAAATTATTATCTGGACGGTCGACAGCGTGGCCTTCGGACATACGCCGCACCGTCGCCCCAATCGATTTGGGGCCAACCCGCGACTGGCTGTCAGCTTTCTTCCCTGCACTCAACGACGGCAAGGACCATTCAATTGGCATCCCTGAACACGGGCAAAGTCGAAATAAGTAGCGTTGCCTTCGCACCTGCAGGCGATGATCCCAACAAGCTCCTCGTTTTCTACATTGCGTCGGACTTAAGGGGCTCGCCTATCATTTCGCTGCCGACAATCGGTGTACCGAACCGAACACGGCGCTTCTGCGGACACATCAAACAATTGCGCCTGGGGCTCGCGATCGCCCGCAACGCCTGCCTGATTTGATCGTAATGCCGGGACCGGAACCCGTGCATTTCCGGATGCTGTCTTTATCGAGGATATGCACGCCTTGGGGGCCCGACCGGAACTCGCATGCTCGTGCGAGCGGTTTCTGAAGACACTGACGGGAACGACATTCTCGGTTGCTACGACGAGTCGAAAATTCCGCAATTCTTCGACATCGAAACAGGGAGCCTGACGAAGACCGATATTCCGCCCACAATGGACTACCTCGAAAGGAACGTCGCCCGCCCACAACCTGGTCGTAATCTCAAATGACGACCAATATTTTCCGATCGGCTTCGATGGCCGCATCCGCGAAGAATGGACCGCAATGACCCTTCGCACTGCCCTGAAGTCTCCTGCTCAACGAGGGCGATTAGCAGCTCAGAAAGAAATCTCCGGCCGCGCGATCATCAGCCAGAAAATCGTGAGCACCGCGAAGAACGCCGGAAAGCCGAAGGCGAACCAGCGGCGGTAGAGGCGGAAATACTCGTCCGGGCAGCGGCGCGCCATCCCGCGCGGCGATACGGGCGAGGTCGCGCATGCGTCTTTGCATGAAGACGACGGGGACCCAGAAAGCGCCGGTGAAGAAATAGAGCGCGACCGACAGGGCGATCCAGCCGGAGGTGAGCGGATACCCGACCGCATGAGCAAGGCCAAGTCCGGTTATCGGCTGGGCGATGACCGCTGACAGCGTGAATGCATAGTCGGCGACAACGACGATCGACGCGACATCAGCGATCGTCTTCGCGTCGCGCGTCCGATGCGCCATCATCATGAAGAACGCGATCCCGGCGCCCGTGCCGAGCAGCACGGTCGCGCCGATCACATGCAGCCATTTGAGGAAATGATAGAGATCCATCACCGCTCCTCCAGCAGCAGGGCGGCCGCGGCGCCGAGCGCGATCGCGGGCAAAACCTTGACATAGACGCCGAGCGGATCGGCCCAGAGCGCCGGCGCGAGCCAGGTTCCTGTCGCAAGATAGAAGAGCGCGAGGACGTGGCCATTGCCAAGGACGAAACTGAACGAAGCAGCATGAACAGCACC
>CAVXVQ010000006.1:0-5713 GCA_963765165.1 uncultured Alphaproteobacteria bacterium
GTCAAAATCTCTCCGCAAAACAACCGCTCGCCGACCCATCGCCAACCTCCATCGTTCGACACAAGGAATCAGCGTTCGGCGACCGAGGGAATCCCCTATGAGTTAACCTCAGCGCAAACTGGTATAAGTTGTAGGATAAGTTTTTTTGCCGCGCGAAATAACGCGCTTCATGGTTAACGAAAAAAGTTTGGTTAACGGAAAATCGCGCCGGAAAATCGTAGTAGAACATTGCACCTTCGCATCCGCCGGCGGGTGCTCCGTAGACGGATCATCAACCGGCGGGGGTGAGAGGATAGCGTCGCGACACTAGCCGACCCAGGCGTCATCCCGCCCGCATTGCGGCATGCTCTTTCGAGACGCCGCTTCGCGGCTCCTCAGGATGAGGTGACGCAAGGCAGATGCGGGATTCTCGCGGCGAGCACACAATCCCCAGCCGTACCAGATCCCGGATGCGTTGCAACGCTAGAAGTTCGCGCGCAGCCAGGCGCCGACATTCCCGATGACATTTTTGCCGAGCGATTGTCCTGCGGCGAGGCGCGGCCTTGGCGCGGCGCGGCGCGTCTCGGCGCGCTCGCGGGCGGCGATCTGAAGGACGCCGACGGCGACGGAAAACTGCGGCGCGGTCGCCGCTTCCGGCGCGCCCGCAAGCGCGGCCGGCCGTCCGAGCCGCGTCTTCGCGCCGATGATCCGTTCGGCCGTCTCACGCGCGCCGAGAAGGAGGCTTCCGCCGCCTGTCAGGACGACGCGGCGGATTGAACGCCGCGAGCCGCCCGATTTTGGCAGGGCTTCGAGCGCCAGCTCCAATATTTCTTCAAAGCGCGGCGCAACGACCTGCGTCAGTTCCGCCCGCGAATGGCGCGCGATTTCCGCGCCGTCGCCCAGTTGCGGAAAATCGATGAGCTTGTGTTCGTCACCGGCGCTCGACAGCGCCGAACCGTAGAGCGTTTTGATTTCTTCCGCCCTGGCGATCGGCGAGCCGAAAATCTGCGCGATATCGCGGGTCACATGGTCGCCGCCGATCGGAACGCCGCCGCACGCGACAAGCGCGCCGCGCTCGTAAAGCGCGAAGTCGGTTGAGCGCGCACCGATGTCGAGCAGCACGACGCCAAGCTCCTTCTCGTCCTCGATGAGAGCGGATTCGCCGGCCGCGCAGGGCCCCGCGACCAGCGTTTCGAGTTCGATCCCGCAGCGCCCAAGCAGAATTCGACATTTTCGACATAGCTGTCGCGAACCGAAAGCCCGAGCAACTCGGCGTTGAGGACGGAGCCGGAAAGGCCGACAGGGTCTTCGGCCGGCTCGCCGTCGATCGAATATTTGATTTTGAGCGCGTGAAGCGGCGTCGAGCCTTCGGGGGCGGCCGCTTCCGCGCCCGGCGCAAAGCACTCATCGACATCGTCCCCGGTCACGACGCCCGCGATGCCGAAATCGACCGCGATCCGCCTTGCGCCGAGCGAGCGCCCGCCCGCCGCGAGATCAACCTTTCTGATGCGTTCGCCCGCCATCCGTTCGGCGCTCTCACCGCGGCGCGAAGCGACGCCTCGATGTCCGGACGCTTGTCGCGGCAGACGCCGCCATGCTGGCCGACGCCAATGACGTCCGCTTCGAATTCGCCGCCGACGACCGGCGTCAATTGCGCGATCACGCAAGCGACCTTGGAGGCGCCGAGATCGACCGCCCAATGAGATTGCGTTCGCGCGCCCGTCTGATCTGCTTCGTCATACGGTCACCCGGGCGACGTCTATTGCGCAGGCGCTAACGCCAGTCAGTCCGCGTCGCCGCGAAGACCCGGCTCGCCGCGCTTTCTGATGACCATGCGCTCAAGGTCGCGAAGATCGATAATTCGACTTCTGGTCAAGCGTTCCTTGCGCAGCCTGCAGCAGCGAAAGATCGGCTACGGCGCGGGCGTAGTCCGTTTCAGGAAGCTTGACGTCGATATTGTTGCGAAGCGGCACGTTCCAGCGCCGCTCGCCGACGCGGACGAGCGCATAGGTGCGCATTCAGGTCCTCGTCTTGATCGAGCGATTTGAGGATTCCCGAAGCCGCTTCCGGCGCGCCGGCGCGACAATGAGCGGCAGGTTCGAATATTCGTAGGCGCCGACCTCTCGGATGAGCGCGCCCTCATCGTCGATGAGGTGAAGATCGCCGTTGATCTGCCAAACAGCGGCGGGCTCACGAGCACGAATTCGCGACGCTGATCGTATTGGGGAAAGCCGCGTCACCGCCGCCGAACGCACCCAGCCAGAATTTCAACGCGGGCCTTGGCTTCGGCGAGGAGACCTGAATGATCGGCCCGCCGATAAGCGGCCCGAGCGCGTCGAGCACTTCTTCATGAGCGGTCTGGTGCGCGCCTCGGAGCAGCACGCGCCGCACTTCAAGGCCCGCGGCGACGCCGGCCACTCCCGCGGCGCGATGGACCGCCGCGCCCATCATCGCGAAATAGCCTCCCGCCCAGAGGATGAGGCCGAGGACGCCGACAAGGACCGCGGGCCCGGCGACGCCCGCGATCGTGTAGCGTTCGAAAATCGCGGCGACGCGTTCGAGGGCTGACGGCGCTTTCGGCTTTTTCTTTTCACCGCTGGCATGACGCGTCCTCATAATCCACTGGAAAGGTCGGGAAAGGAGACGCCGTTATGCATCGCCTGTTCCGGCGTCAGCGAGGTTGCGGTCATGCCGGGCTGGGTGTTGATCTCGAGGAAGTAGACCTGCTCGCCCTTCGCATTTTCGTCATAGCGAAAGTCCGAGCGCGTGATGCCGCGGCAGCCGAGCGATTTGTGCGCCTTGAGCGCCAGCTCCATGCATCGATTTGCGACGGCGTCCTTAACCTTTGCGGGGAGGACATGCTCGGATCCCCCCGGCGCGTATTTCGCCTCATAGTCGTAGAAAGCGAGCGCCGTCGTGATCTCGGTGACGAGAGCGCGGGCGCCCATGATGGCGACAGTCAGCTCGCGGCCGGGCACGAATTTCTCGACGAGCACGTCGTCGCCGAGCGACCATTTTTCGCTGGAAAGCTCCGAAGGCGGACGATTGTCGCCTTTCTGGACGATGAAGATGCCGACGAGGAGCCCTGCGCGTTCGGCTTGACGACGTAGGGGGCTCCATCGCGTGGCCGCCGGCCGCGTCAAAGCGCGACATGACGCGCCCCTCGGGCGATGGAACGCCGGCGCCCTTCCAGGACGAGTTTGTCCTCTGCTTCTCCATCGCCAGCGAGGACGCGAGGACGCCCGAATGGGTGTAAGGAATTCCGAGTATTTCAAGGAGGCCCTGCACGCAGCCATCCTCGCCGATTTGCCTGCGCGTTCAAGACGGCGTCGGGTTTGATCTCGGCAAGGCGCTGCGCGAGGTCGCGGCCGGCGTCCATTTCAACGACGTCATAGCCCTGCGTCCGCAGCGCCTTCGCGGAGGCCGCGCCGGAGTTGAGCGAGACTTCCCGCTCGGGGGACCAGCCGCCTTTGAGGACTGCGATGCGATTGAAATTCACGCCGGCTCTCCGATGCGTCTTATTTCCCAGCGCAACTCAACGCCGGTCTTGTTAAGAACTTCTTTACGGAAACCTCCGAGACCAGCGTTTCGATGTCGGCGGCGCTCGCCTTGCCGCGATTGATCATGAAATTGCAATGCTGCTCGGAGACTTGCGCGTCGCCGACGACGCGGCCGCGCCCGCCGATTTCGTCGATCAATTGCCACGCCTTGCGGCCGTCTGATTTTGTGGGATCGGGATGGCGAAGGTCGAGCCGCCGGTCTTTTCGCGGATCGGCTGGCTCTTCTCGCGGCGCTCCATGATCGTCTTCATGCGCGCTTCGATGGCGGCCGGGTCGTCGGCGCGGCCCTCTATACGTCGCTTCGATGAAAAAATGAGCCCCTCGCCCGCCCCGCAATGGCGATAGGCGAATTTCATGTCGGCGTTCTTGAAGACGCGCCGCGCGCCGGCGCGGTCAAAGGCGATCGCTTCGACCAGAATGTCTTTCGTCTCCTGCTCATAGGCGCCGGCGTTCATCGCAAGCGCTCCGCCCATCGTGCCCGGAACGCCGCGATAGAATTCAAGACCTGCAACGCCGGCCCTCGCCGCCGCGCGGGCGACCTGCGCATCGAGCGCCGCGGCGCCGGGCCGAGACGCGCGTTCCATCGACTGAAATCTTCGCGAAGGGCGCGCCCAAACGAATAACCACGCCGCGCACGCCGCCGTTGCGCACGAGGAGGTTCGATCCGACACCGACCGGATAAACCGGAATCGACTTCGGCGTTTTTTTCGAGGAAGTCGCTGAGATCGCCTTCATCCTCAGGCGCATAAAGAACGTCCGCGGGTCCGCCGACGCGAAACCAGGTGATCGCCGACATGTCGGCGCGTTCGACATAGCGGCCGCGGACGG
This sequence comes from uncultured Alphaproteobacteria bacterium, assembly GCA_963765165.1. GTDB lineage: Bacteria > Pseudomonadota > Alphaproteobacteria > Caulobacterales > Parvularculaceae > Amphiplicatus. Next base: position 4,368 of record CAVXVQ010000006.1, read on the forward strand.
GCGGGAGATCGGACGCTTTGATCACGCCTTCAACTTCTTCAGTTCGCTTTCAAGTCCCGCCGCATATTTCGTGATGTCGCCGGCGCCGAGCATCACAACATAGTCGCCATTCTCGGCGATGGCGGCGATCTGCTTTGGCAAATCGTCGAAGGACTTCAAGGCGCGCACGTCGCGGTGCCCTTGCGCCGCCGCTCCGGCGACGAAGCGCGTCGCGGCGTAACGCCCTCGATCGGCGCCTCGCCCGCCGCGTAGACATCCGTCACGAAGGCGACGTCGGCCTCGTTGAGGCACGAGCAGAACTGGTCCATAGAGATCGCGCAGGCGCGTGTAGCGATGCGGCTGGACGACGGCGATGATCTTGCCGCGCGTCGACGTTGCGCGCGGCCCTGAGGACCGCGGCGATCTCGACCGGGTGATGGCCGTAATCGTCGATGATGGTGACGCCGTTCCACTCGCCGACCTTGGTGAAGCGCCGCTTGACGCCGCGCGAATTTCGCAAAACCCCTGCGGATGGCGTCGTCAGCAGGCGCCGAGCTCTGCGCGCGACGATCGCGGCGGCGACCGCGTTCAGCACATTGTGCGACGCCCGGCATCGGCAGTTTGACGCTGTCGATCCGGCCGTCCGGCTTGTCCGCGGCTGCGGAACACGATGTCGAATTGTGCGCTCGCCGCCCTCGAAGGACGATGGTCTCCGGCGCGGACGTCCGCCTGCGGATTGGCGCCGTAGGTGATGAGGCGCCGGTCGGTGACGCGCCCGACAAGCGCCTGCACCTCCGGATGATCGAGGCAGACGACGCCGATAGCCGTAGAACGGCGTCGTTCTCGATGAACTGGTCGAAGCCCTTCTTCAGCGCTTCGAAGCCGCCCCAGTGGTCGAGATGTTCGGGGTCGATGTTGGTGACGACCGCGACCGTCGTCGGCAGGCGCAGGAACGAGCCGTCGATTCGTCGGCCTCGACGACCATCCAGTCGCCCTCGCCGATGCCGCGCGTTCGTGCCGTAGGCGTTGATGACGCCGCCATTGATGACGGTCGGATCGAGCCCCGCTTCGTCGAGGAGCGCCGCGACCATGGTCGTCGTCGTCGTCTTGCCGTGCGTGCCCGCGACCGAAATCGTCCATTTCAGCCGCATCAGCTCGGCGAGCATGTCGGCGCGGCGGACGACCGGGATATGCCGCGCGCGCGCCGCGAGAATTTCGGGATTGTCGCGGCGGATCGCCGTCGAGACGACGACCGCGCCGGCGCCGTCGACGTTTTTCGCCGCGTGGCCGATGACGATCGCAATGCCCTTGTCGCGCAGGCGCTGCACGTTCGCGCTTTCGGTAACGTCCGACCCGCGCACCTCGTA